>NZ_JBIUBV010000017.1:0-158858 GCF_044548405.1 Streptomyces sp. NPDC052040
GTGGGGGGGGGGGGGCCCCGCGCGCGGCGGGGGGGGGGGGGGGGGGGGGGGGGGGGCCCGGGGGGGGGGGGGGGGGGGGGGGGGGGGGGGGGGGGGCCCCCCCCCCCGCCCCCGTCGTTTGTGCGAGCAAGACCACGTCCGGGGAAACCGCTTCCGGGACGGCCGGGACGTGCGGCAGGATCCTGGGATGGAGCACGTACGTGATGTCTCTCAGCTGCCGAAGGCCCACCTCCACCTCCACTTCACCGGGTCGATGCGGCCCTCCACCCTGCTGGAACTGGCCGACAAACACGGCGTACGGCTGCCCGACGCGCTGACCGGGGCGCTGGTCAGCGGGGAGCCGCCGCGGTTGCGGGCGACGGACGAGCGGGGCTGGTTCCGCTTCCAGCGGCTGTACGACGCGGCCCGCTCGTGCCTGAGGGAGCCGGAGGACATCCAGCGGCTGGTGCGGGAGGCCGCGGAGGAGGATGTGCGGGACGGCTCGGGGTGGCTGGAGATCCAGGTCGATCCCACCTCGTACGCGCCGCGCCTGGGCGGTCTGATCCCGGCGCTGGAGATCATCCTGGACGCGGTGGACTCGGCGATGCGGGAGACCGGGCTCGGGATGCGGGTGCTGGTCGCCGCGAACCGGATGAAGCACCCGCTGGACGCCCGCACCCTGGCGCGCCTGGCGGTGCGGTTCCGCGACCGCGGGGTGGTGGGCTTCGGCCTGTCGAACGACGAACGCCGGGGCATGGCCCGGGACTTCGACCGCGCCTTCGCCATCGCCCGTGAGGGCGGACTGCTCTCCGCCCCGCACGGCGGCGAGCTGACCGGGCCGTCGTCGGTGCGCGACTGCCTGGACGATCTGCACGCCGACCGGGTGGGCCACGGGGTGCGCGCGGCCGAGGACCCGCGCCTGCTGAAGCGGCTGGCGGACCGCGGGGTGACCTGCGAGGTGTGCCCGGCGTCCAATGTCGCCCTGGGCGTCTACGAGAAGCCCGAGGACGTACCCCTGCGAAAGCTGTTCGACGCGGGCGTCCCGATGGCCCTGGGCGCGGACGACCCGCTGCTGTTCGGCTCGCGTCTCGCGGCCCAGTACGAGATCGCCCGCCGCGACCACGGCTTCTCCGACGCGGAACTGGCGGAACTGGCCCGGCAGTCGCTCCGCGCCTCCGCGGCCCCCGAGGACGTACGGGCGCGGCTGCTGGCGGGGGTGGACGCGTGGCTGGGGAGCGGGGGGTGAGGGGGCGCGCGGCGGTGGCGGCCGCGCGGAGGCGGGCCGGGGGCCGTCGCCGAGGACCGTCGCCGGGGGCCGTTGTGTGCCGCCGCCGGTCGGGTGGACACCTGACCATCCATCCGTGATCTGCGACGGAGTACGGGGTGCGGAGGTACTCATGAGCTCACCGTTTTCGGTGGGCCTGACAGTGGTCCGCACCGCTCTGGCGGACCAGGAGGAGGCCCGCGCCGCCGTCCGGGGCCGGGACGCGGTGCTGTCGGGGCTCGGCGCGCGCAGCCGGAAGGACGCCGGGGTCGCCACCCGGCTGACCCGGACGGTGCTGGACGCCATGGCGGCGGAGGGGGCGCGGCGGCTGCTGGTGGTCAGCGCCGCTCCGGTCGGCCCGGAGGTCGGGCTTCAGAGGGTGGAGCTTCGCAGGGTAGGGCTTCGGAAGTCAGCGCTTCGCAGGGTGAGGCTTCACAGGGTCACGCCGACCGTCACCGGTTCGTTGACCAGCGTGACACCGAAGGCCTCGCGGACCCCGGCGACCACCTCGCGGGCCAGGGCCAGCAGGTCCTCGGTGGTGGCGGCGCCCCGGTTGGTGAGCGCCAGCGTGTGCTTGGTGGAGATACGGGCCGGGCCGGTGCCGTATCCCTTGGTGAAGCCCGCCTTGTCGATGAGCCAGGCCGCAGAGGTCTTGGTGTGCCCGTCACCGGCCGGGTAGGCGGGGGGCTCGGTGTCCTCGCCCAGGCGCTGCTTCGCCCGTGCCCGGAAGGCGGCGAACTCCTCGTCGCCGAGGATCGGGTTGGTGAAGAAGGAACCCGCCGACCAGGTGTCGTGGTCCTCGGGGTCCAGCACCATGCCCTTCCCGGCGCGCAGCTTGAGGACGGTCTCGCGGGCGGCGGCCAGCGGCACCCGCTCCCCCGGCGCAACACCGAGGGCGCGGGCCGTCTCGGCGTACTTGACCGGGCCGGACAGCCCCTGGGCGTCCTCCAGCGCGAAACGGACGCGCAGCACCACATAGCGCTCGGGCTCGGCCTTGAAGCGGCTGTGGCGGTAGGAGAACGCGCACTCGGCGTTCGAAAGCGTGACCGTCTCGCGGGCCGTGCGGTCGTAGGCGACCACCTCGGTGATCGTGGCGGAGACCTCCTGGCCGTACGCCCCCACGTTCTGGATCGGGGTGGCGCCCGCGGAGCCGGGGATTCCGGCGAGGCACTCGATCCCGGCGAGTCCGGCCTCCACGGTGTGGGCGACGGCGTCGGTCCACACCTCGCCCGCGGCCAGCTCCAGCGCCGTGCCGTCGAGCGAGAAGCCCTCGGTGGCGATGCGCAGGGCGGTGCCGTCGAAGCCCTTGTCGCCGATGACCAGGTTGGATCCGCCGCCGATCAGCAGCAGCGGGGTGCCGGAGTCGTCGGCCTCGCGGACCGCGTCGATCACCTCGGCGTCGGTGGTCGCGGTGATCAGGCGGGTGGCCGGGCCACCGAGGCGGAAGGTGGTCAGCGGGGCGAGCGGGGCGTCATGGTGTTCCTGCACGCGCCCAAGACTACGAGACACCACCGACAGCCCCGGCACGACCGTGCTCGGGGGCCGACCCCGCACCCATGGACTGATGCGGGGCCGGACAGGGCTCTCAGGCCAGTCGTACGACCGCCCGGGACATGCCGAGGACCTTCTGGCCCGCGCTGGTGGCCGTGAGGTCGACGCGGACGGTTCCGTCGTCGAACTTGGCCGCGACCTTGCCGCTGACCTCGACGACGGCGCCCTGGTCGTCGTTGGGGACGACGACGGGCCGGGTGAAGCGGACCCCGTACTCCAGGACCGCTCCCGGGTCGCCCACCCAGTCGGTCACCACACGGGCCGCCTCGGCCATGGTGAACATGCCGTGTGCGATGACGTCCGGCAGGCCCACCTCCTTGGCGAACTTCTCGTTCCAGTGGATCGGGTTGAAGTCCCCGGAGGCTCCCGCGTACCGCACGAGCGTGGCGCGGGTGACGGGGAAGGTCTGCGCGGGCAGTTCCGTGCCGACCTCGACGGTGTCGTACGCGATCTTCGCGGTCATGGGGGTCACGCCTCCTCTTCCGCCGCGCGGGCGACGAGCTTGGTCCAGGCGGTCACCACATGCTCCCCGGCCTCGTCGTGGACCTCGCCGCGGATGTCGAGAACGTCGTTGCCGGCCAGCGACTTGATCGACTCGATGGTCGAGGTCACGCTCAGCCGGTCCCCGGCGCGCACCGGGCGGGTGTAGGCGAACTTCTGGTCGCCGTGCACGACCCGGCTGTAGTCCAGGCCGAGTTGGGGGTCCTGGACGACCTGACCGGCGGCCCGGTACGTGATCGCGAAGACAAAGGTCGGCGGGGCGATCACATCCGGGTGACCGAGTTCCTTGGCGGCGTCCGGGTCGGTGTAGGCCGGGTTGGCGTCCCCGATCGCCTCCGCGAACTCGCGGATCTTCTCCCGGCCCACCTCGTAGGGGTCGGTGGGCGGGTAGGACCGCCCCACGAAGGACTGGTCGAGCGCCATGGGCTCGGCACCTCCTGGTTGTTCTGCGGTTTCTGGCCTCACGGGGGACGCCGGGGCCGCGGCGGCGGGTTCGCCGTTCGGCCGGCCGGTCCGGCGGCCTGTGGCCGACGGGAGTCACACAACGGCCGGTCCGGCATGCTCGGGTCCCGGTCGGGCGGCCCGCGGCTCCGTGGGCCTCAACGACGTGAGGCCGTCCCCACGAATGGGGACGGCCTCACATACGAGCCTGATTTATCGCGTTTCGCGGTGCGCGGTGTGCGCATTGCAACGCGGGCAGTGCTTCTTCATCTCCAGACGATCCGGGTTGTTACGCCGGTTCTTCTTGGTGATGTAGTTCCGCTCCTTGCACTCCACGCAGGCCAGCGTGATCTTCGGGCGGACGTCGGTGGCAGCCACGTGAGTGCTCCTTGACGAACGGATTGACGGAGGTAATGCAAAAAGAGTAGCCGATCGAAGGACCGACCCCGCAATCGGCTACTATTAGTAGCGGTGACCGGACTTGAACCGGTGACACAGCGATTATGAGCCGCTTGCTCTACCGACTGAGCTACACCGCTGCGATGCGATCGGGCCCCGTCTTGCGACGGGAACCTCTCACATCAGAGCCCCAAAACGGAATCGAACCGTTGACCTTCTCCTTACCATGGAGACGCTCTGCCGACTGAGCTATTGGGGCGAGCGATGAAGACATTACACGGTCGTCCGCCGTTCGCCCAAATCCATTGCACCGGCCCCTCCACGACCCTCCGCAGCGCCCCGGCGGCCAGCACCACACCGGTACGACTATTGCGCTCCTCCCCGCCCCGGCCCGGTCGCCACCCTAGGCTCGACTCACTCTCCGTGATCTTGCCCCCTGGTGCGCAGCCGCCCGAGCCACAGGAGCGCGATGCCCGACAGCCGACCGCAGCCGCCCCACTCCTCGCCGCCGCCGTCGGGACCGGCCGACCCGAATCCGCTGCTGCTCTGCGGAGCGCGGCTCACCGACGGGCGGACGGTGGACGTGCGGCTGGGCGGCGGGCGCATCGAGGCCGTCGGCACCGCGGGCAGCCTCGCGGCGGGAGCGGCGGGCACCCGGGTCGACCTCCGGGGCTATCTGCTGCTGCCGGCTCCCGCCGAGCCCCACGCCCACGGGGACGCCGCCCTGTCCGCGGACGACGACGGGCCGGTCTCGCATCACCCCGAGGAGGTGCAGCGGCGCGCCACCGAGGCCGCGCTGCTCCAGCTCGGGCACGGTGCGACGGCCCTGCGCTCCCATGTGCACATCGGCGACGTCCAGGGTCTTGAGGGGCTGGAGGCGGTGCTCCAGGCGCGGCACTCCCTGAGCGGGCTCGCCGAGCTGACGACGGTGGCGATGCCCCGGGTGCTGACCGGGGCCGCAGGGGCGGACGGGCTGGCGATGCTGCGGGACGCGGTCAAGATGGGCGCCACGGTGGTCGGCGGCTGCCCGGACATGGACCCCGATCCCTCGGGCTATGTGGAGACCGTTCTCGAGCTGGCCTCCGAGTACGGCTGCCCCGTCGACCTGCACACGGACGCCGACGACCCGGCCCGGCTCGCCCGGATCGCGACCATGGCGGGCGGGCTGCGCCCCGGGGTGGCGCTGGGCCCGTGCGGGGGGCTGGCCCGGCTCCCGGAGGGCACGGCCGCCCGCACCGCGGACCTGCTCGCCGCCGCCGGGGTGACGGTGGTCTGCCTGCCCCAGGGCGGCTGCGGCGGCGCCGAGCGGCGCGACACGGCTCCGGTACGGCTGCTGCGGTCGGCCGGGGTGCGGGTGACCGCGGGCAGCGGGTCGCTCAGGGACGTCTCGAACCCGGTGGGGCGGGGGGATCCGCTGGAGGCCGCCTATCTGCTGGCGTCGCGCTACGGGCTCCGCCCCGAGGAGGCCTACGACACGGTGAGCGCCGCCGCCCGGGCCGCGCTCGGGCTGCCGGAGGTGCGGGTGGAGGCGGGCTTCCCGGCGGAGTTGCTCGCCGTGCGCGGCGAGCGGCTGTCGGGGGCCCTGTCGCTCGCCTACAGCCGGATCGTGGTGCACCGGGGCCGCGTGGTCGCCCGCACCAGCGCGGTACGCGAGTACTGCGGCTCGGCGGCAGTGGCCCTGGACCTACCACGCCAGGGCCGGGTCCAGCCTTCCTGAGGACGGGCGGGGGCCGTGCCGCCGGGCTTTCGGATGGGGCGGGGCACCGCGTGGTGCGGCTTGATGCGGCGCTGTGCCTCTGCCGGGCCGTGACCCGGGGCGTCCTGGCGGGACGGCGGGGCCGCGTCCGACGGGACGCGGGAGCGGCGCGGGGCCGTAACAGCCTTCGGGTGTGACGCGGCGGGACGCGAGGGCCCTCCCGGGCCGTTTGGGAGGTCGTGCGGCAGAGGCGCCCCCGCGGGCGTACGGTCGGAAACATGCGCATTGTCATCGCTGGTGGTCATGGTCAGATCGCGTTGCGGCTGGAGCGCCTGCTCGCCGCGCGCGGTGACGAGGTCGCGGGCGTCATCCGCCGGCCGGAACAGGCCGACGATCTGCGGTCGGCGGGTGCCGAACCGATCGTCTGCGACCTGGAGTCGGCGCCGGTGGAGGAGGTCGCGGCACGGCTGGAAGGGGCCGACGCGGCCGTCTTCGCGGCGGGAGCGGGCCCGGGCAGTGGCGCGGAGCGCAAGCACACGGTGGACCGGGATGCGGCGATCAAGTTCGCGGACGCGGCGGAACGTGCGGGCGTACGACGCTTCGTCATCGTCTCCTCGATGGGCGCGGACCCGGAGCACCCCGGCGACGACATCTTCGACGTGTATCTGCGGGCCAAGGGCGAGGCCGACGCCTATGTCCGCGCCCACAAGTCCCTTGACTGGACGGTCCTGCGCCCCGGGGCGCTGACGAACGACGCAGGCAAGGGCCTGGTCCGCCTGGAGGCCCACACCGGCCGCGGCCCGGTCCCGCGCGACGACGTGGCGGCGGTTCTCGCGGAACTCATCGACACCCCCGCGACCACCGGCCTGACCCTGGAACTGATCAGCGGCTCCACGCCCGTGTCGGTCGCGGTGAAGTCCGTGGCGGGCAACTGACGCCTCCCGAGCGGCGGCTGACGGGGCATCGGAAGCGTCGCCGTGCGGCCGCCGTACAGCCGCCGACCGGCAGATCAGAAGAGCGGCAGCTGACCTGGGAACTCCGGTACGACGTACCCGTCCAGCGTGGGCTGGGCGGCATCGGCGTGCGCGAGCCGACGGGACCCGGGGCACGACACCATGGCCCCCTCGGCACGCGCCCCCGGCGGATCATGCCGCGCGAACCGCCCCGCCACAACGGCGATTTCCCGGTGACACTCGGGACAGCTCCTACGACGCGACGACATGCCCCCAAGCCTACGGAACGCGCCCCCACGGCCAGGCACCCGCAACGTCCGGAGAATGCGGAACAGCGGGCCGCTCCGGACGGGAAACCCGGCAGCCGAGGCGAAGCCGCAGACGGCGGACTCTACCCGCCCAAAGCGCCGTACACCTCAACGCAAAGACCCCCTCTGACCTGTGTTTCCACAGGTCAGAGGGGGTCTTCCCCAAAGTGGCGGCGCTAGGATTCGAACCTAGGAAGGCGAAGCCGGCAGATTTACAGTCTGCTCCCTTTGGCCGCTCGGGCACACCGCCAGGGGTTGCCGCCGGGGAGCCGCTTTTCGGCGGTGTTCCTCGGCAACGACGTAAACGATACCTGATGGGTAGGGGTGCTTCGCCACCCGATAGATCGGCGTCCGGAGCGGGGCGGGGTGACTAGGCTTAAGCGGATGCGGCCCGGCGTCGGAACCGGGCCACGCGGCCGCGCTCCCGCACGCCGATACGCACCCCGATCCATCCCGATACAAGGAGCCACAGGACATGGCCGACTCCAGTTTCGACATCGTCTCGAAGGTCGAGCGGCAGGAGGTCGACAACGCCCTCAACCAGGCCGGCAAGGAGATCTCCCAGCGCTACGACTTCAAGAACGTCGGCGCTTCCATCTCCTGGTCCGGCGACAAGATCCTGATGCAGGCCAACTCCGAGGACCGGGTGAAGGCCGTCCTCGACGTCTTCGAGTCGAAGCTGGTCAAGCGCGGGATCTCGCTGAAGTCCCTGGACACCGGCGAGCCGCAGCTCTCCGGCAAGGAGTACAAGATCTTCGCGTCCATTGAGGAGGGCATCTCCCAGGAGAACGCGAAGAAGGTGGCGAAGATCATCCGCGATGAGGGCCCGAAGGGCATCAAGGCGCAGGTCCAGGGCGACGAGCTGCGGGTCACCTCCAAGAGCCGCGACGACCTCCAGGCCGTGATCGCCCTGCTGAAGGGCAAGGACTTCGACTTCGCGCTTCAGTTTGTGAACTACCGCTAGGTCCAGCTGTCCGGCTCTCGGTCCTCCAGGGGGTCGGAAGCCCGGTACGACCAGCCCGGCCGGTCGGGCCGCTACGGCCGGTACGAGAAGGGCGGGCATCCCTGCACGGGGTGCCCGCCCTTCTTCGCTGCCCGGTCGGCCTGCGGCTTCGGGGGCGCGGTCAGCGCCGTGAGTCGCCGAAGAGGACGCGGTAGAGGATCAGCAGCACCAGGGAGCCGCCGATCGCGGCCGCCCAGGTCGGGCCGTCGTAGAAGTGCTTGGCGATCGGGTGGTGCAGCCAGCGGGAGGAGATCCAGCCTCCGATGAACGCGCCCGCGATCCCGATGAGGGTCGTGCCGATGAAGCCGCCGGGGTCCTTGCCCGGCAGCAGAAACTTCGCGATGGCGCCCGCCAACAGTCCCAGAATGATCCAGCCGACGATGCTCATGCCCTGAACCTGCCTCTCCACGCTCTGCCTGTGCTGTGCTCCTGCTCCGGCCAGGCCTTGTGCATGCGTTGGCGTCGCCGCCTGTTGCTGCTGGTCGCGCTGTTCCTGCGGCCGTGTCCGTCACCGGGGAGGACGCCACCGGAGGCGTCCGCGGTTGCGAGTGGCTCGATGCGGTCCGTGGCGCAGCCCGGGGTGCGGCACGGACCCGGTGCGCGGACGGGGCCGCCCATGCCGTCCGTGTGGGGGCGGCCGTGCGTATGCGGAAGTCCGGCCAGGGGACCGGGTCCGGGCTGTCGGGGGACTGTTCATACCAGCCGGTGCCGTCGAGCCAGGCTCGGAGCCACTCCGCGAGGTCCGGGGCGTCCACATACCAGGCGTGGTCTGCGCTGTCCGCGTTCGGCTCGTAGAGCAGGACCGTGCCCTGCGGGCTGTGGCAGTCCACGCAGGCGACATGCCGCAGCCCCAGGGGGATATCGGCAGGACGCCCTCGGGCCAGGGCCACTCGGGGCCCTGACGGGCGCTCTCGCGGTGGGCGAGGTACTGCGGGACGGCGGCCGGTGCGCCGGGCCGGGGGCCTTCGAGCAGGGGCAGCAGACCGTACTCCGGGCCGAAGCCGCCGTCGGCCATCCGTACGTACAACTCGGCGAGCAGCGGCGGCAGGCAGAACCCCAGGGCCTCCTCGGCACGGGCGAGTGCGGCCCTGTCCACGGGGGCGGGAAGCGGGCGGATGCTGCGGGCCTTCTCCGCCACCCGGTCCAGCAACTGCTCGGTCTCGGTCATGGGTTCATGATGCAGGGCGCCTCTGACATGCGGGCGGCCTGTGGAAAACCCCGGCCGCCCGCCCTCTGCGACGTCCTCAGCGTGCCGAGAAGGGCTGGTCCGTGGGCACGATGTCGCGGCCCAGCGGCAGCAGCGAGACCGGGATGAGCTTGAAGTTGGCGATGCCGAACGGAATGCCGATGATCGTGACGCACAGGGCGATGCCCGTGACGATGTGGGCGAGGGCGAGCCACCAGCCCGCCAGGATCAGCCACAGGACGTTGCCGACGCAGGAGGGCGCGCCCGCGTCACGGCGCTCGACGGTGGTGTAGCCGAAGGGCCACAGCGCATAGACGCCGATACGGAAGGCCGCGATACCGAAGGGTATTCCGATGATCGTGATGCACAGCAGCACGCCCGCGAGCAGATAGCCGAGGAACAGCCAGAAGCCGCTCAGCACGAGCCATATGACGTTCAGGATTGTCTTCAACGGTGGCGACCTGCCATCTGTTCGAGCCGGGCAATGCGCTCCGCCATCGGCGGGTGCGTCGAGAACATCTTGGACACTCCCTGGCCCGGGCGGAAGGGGTTCGCGATCATCATGTGGCTCGCGGTCTCGATCCGCGGCTCGGGCGGCAACGGGAGCTGCCTGGTGCCCGCCTCCAGCTTGCGCAGGGCGCTGGCGAGGGCGAGGGGGTCGCCGGTCAGCTGTGCGCCGGAGGCGTCCGCCTCGTACTCCCGGGAGCGGCTGATGGCGAGCTGGATGAGGCTCGCGGCGAGCGGGCCCAGGATCATGATCAGGAGCATGCCCAGCAGACCCGGGCCCTCGTCGTCGTCCGAGCGGCCCACGGGGATCAGCCAGGCGAAGTTCACCAGGAACATGATCACGGAAGCGAGGGCTCCGGCGACCGACGAGATGAGGATGTCCCGGTTGTAGACATGGCTCAGCTCGTGTCCGATCACGCCGCGGAGCTCGCGCTCGTCGAGGATGCGCAGGATGCCCTCGGTGCAGCACACGGCCGCGTTGCGCGGATTGCGGCCCGTCGCGAAGGCGTTCGGCGCCTCCGTCGGCGAGATGTAGAGCCGGGGCATGGGCTGGCGGGCCTGGTTGGACAGCTCTCGGACCATGCGGTAGAGCCCGGGGGCCTCGAATTCGCTCACCGGGCGCGCGCGCATGGCGCGCAGAGCCAGCTTGTCGCTGTTCCAGTACGCGTAGGCATTGGTGCCGAGCGCCACGAGAAGCGCCACGACGAGACCCGTACGCCCGAAGAAGCTGCCGATGAGGATGATGAGCGCGGACAGCCCCCCGAGGAGTACTGCGGTCCTGAGCCCGTTGTGCCGGCGGTGCACGGTACGCCCTCCAAGTGGTGCGGCAGGGGAACCCTTTGTCTGCTTGTCTGCGGATGCTGCTGACTCCACCTCTCAGTGGACCCTCCCGTACTGGTCAACGCCAGGCGGGGAGCGCAAGTTCCCTTGTGCGGGCACCGGGGCGCGTAGGCCGTCCGGGTGACACGGTGGCCTCCCCGCGCGGGCCTGGTGTGGGGCGCCCGCGCGAGGGGCGGCGGTCAGAAGAGGGCGGCGGCCGAGAAGCGGAGCACCAGCTGCGGCGCTCCGGACAGGACGATGCCCAGGACGGCGGTCAGGGCGAGGGCCGCCGTGAGCGGGGCCGGGACGCGGTGCTTCTCGGGCTCGGCCTCGGGGGCGCGGAAGAGCAGGGCCGTCCACTGGAGGTAGTAGAAGAGCGCGATCACCACATTGACGGCCATGACCACGGCGAGCCAGCCCAGCCCGGCGTCGACGGCCGCGGAGAACACGGTGACCTTCGCGAAGAGACCGATGATGCCCGGCGGCAGACCGGCCAGGCAGAGCAGGAAGAACGCCAGCAGCAGCGCGGCGAGGGGGTGGGAGGCGTACAGGCCGCGGTAGTCGGCGAGCCGGTTCAGGGGCTTTCTGCGGCCCACGAGCGCGGCCACGGCGAAGGCGCCGAGGTTCACCGCCCCGTACATCAGTGCGTACGCGATGGTGGAGCCGACCGCCTTCTGGGCGTCCTTGGAATAGGCGGCCGCCGCGATCGGCACCAGGAGGTATCCGGCCTGGCCGACGGAGGACCAGGCGAGCAGGCGTACGGCGCTGTGCGCGCGCCCGGCCTGCTGGCGCAGGGCACCGACGTTGCCCACGGTCATGGTGAGGGCGGCCAGGGCGGCGAGCGCCGGTCCCCAGACGTCGGAGTACGACGGAACGGCCACCACGGTGACGAGGATCAGGCCGGTGAAGCCGACCGCCTTGCCGACGACCGACAGATAGGCGGCGACCGGCAGGGGCGCGCCCGCATAGGTGTCGGGGACCCAGAAGTGGAACGGTACGGCGGCCGTCTTGAAGGCGAAGCCGACCAGGGTGAGGACGACTCCTGCCTGGGTGAGGGTGTGCAGCTGGCCGTCCACGTGCTGGATCCGGTCGGCGATCCGGACGAGGTACAGGCTGCCGGTGGAGGCGTAGACGAAGCTGATGCCCATGAGGCTCACCGCGGTCGCGGTGACGGACGACAGGAAGAACTTCAGGGCCGCTTCGGAGGATTTCCGATCGCCGTACCGGATGCCGACGAGCGCGAACGCGGGCAGGGAGGCGACCTCCAGGGCGACGATCAGGGTCGCCAGGTCGCGGGAGGCGGGCAGCAGGGCGGCTCCGGCCGCGGAGGAGAGGAGCAGGAACCAGAACTCCCCCTCGGGGATCTCCTCGCGGGCGTCCTTCAGGGAGGTGACGGACAGCAGGGCCGCGAGGAGGGCGCCGACGAGGACGAGCAACTGGACGACGAGGGTGAAACGGTCCGCCGTGTAGCTGCACAGGCGCGGGTCCCCGGTCAGGCAGAAGGTGGCGCGGTCGCCGTCCAGGAGGGGCAGCAGCATGAGCGTGGCGGCGGCGAGCCCGGCGACCGAGACCCAGCCGAGGAGGGCCTTGCCGCGCTCGCCGGTGAAGAGGTCGGCGACGAGGACGCCGAGCCCGACGACCGCCGTGATGGTGGGCGGTGCGACGGCCAGCCAGTCGACGGACTGGACGAGGGAGCTCATCGGGTGCCTCCTGCGAGGAGCTGCTGCACGGCCGGGTCGGTCAGGCCGAGCAGGGCCCTGGGCCACAGGCCGGCGGCGACGGTGAGGACGACGAGCGGCGTCCAGGACGCGAATTCGTACGTGTGGACGTCGGCGAGGCGCGGGGTCTCCTGCGTCACGGCGCCCATGCAGACCCGCCGCACCACCACGAGCATGTACGCGGCGGTGAGCAGGGTGCCGAAGGCGGCGACCGACATGAAGGTGAGGTAGGCCGGGCGGCTGAGGTCGGCGGCAGGCCTGAAAGCCCCGAACATGGCGAGCATCTCGCCCCAGAACCCGGCCAGGCCGGGCAGTCCGAGCGAGGCCACGGCCGCGAAGGCGAGCAGACCGCCGAGGCGGGGGGCCTTGGCGTAGAGGGCGGCGCCGGTCTCCTCGGCGAGGGTGTCGAGGTCGGTGGTGCCGGTACGGTCCTTCAGCGCCCCGACGAGGAAGAAGAGCAGGCCGGTGATGAGGCCGTGGGCGATGTTGGCGAAGAGGGCGCCGTTCACTCCGGTCGGGGTGGCCGTCGCGATGCCGAGCAGCACGAAGCCCATGTGTCCGACGGAGGAGTAGGCGATGAGCCGCTTCAGGTCGCCCTTGGCGCCCCGTTTGGCGAGGGCGAGACAGGCCAGGGAGCCGTAGATGATCCCTACGACGGCGAAGGCCGCGAGGTAGGGCGCGAAGGTGTGGAATCCGTGCGGCGCGACCGGCAGCAGGATGCGGACAAAACCGTAGGTGCCCATTTTCAGCAGCACTCCGGCCAGCAGGACGGAGCCGACGGTGGGTGCCGAGGTGTGGGCGTCGGGCAGCCAGCTGTGCAGCGGCCACATCGGGGCCTTGACCGCGAGCCCGATCCCGATCGCCAGAACGGCGATGACCTGCACGGATGCAGTGAGTGACCGGCCGTTGTCAGTGGCGAGTGCCACCATGTCGAAAGTGCCTGCCTTGAGTCCGATCAGGAGCAGGCCCAGCAGCATGACGACGGAGCCGAGCAGCGTGAAGAGGATGAACCGCCACGCGGCCCGGGTCCGCCCCTCACCGCCCCAGCGGGCGATCAGGAAGTACATCGGGACGAGGACCGTCTCGAAGGCGAGGAAGAACAGCAGCAGGTCGAGGACGGCGAAGCTGGCGAGGGTGCCGGACTCGAGGACGAGCAGCAGGGCGACAAAGGCCTTCGGGGACGGTCCCGCAGGCGGCTTGAAGTACGAGTAGAGCGCGCAGAGGAAGGTCAGCAGCGCGGTCAGGACCAGAAGGGGGAGCGAGATGCCGTCGATGCCGAGGTGGATCCGCACATCGAGTGCCGGGATCCAGCTGATGTCGGTCGTGGCCTGCATCTTCGACGGGTGGTCGTGGTCGAAGCCGAGCGCGAGGGCGATCGCGGCGATGAGGACGGCGCCGGTGACGGTGACCCCGTGCCGCAGCACGGCCTGTTCCGGTGACGTTCCTTTCAGTCCGGGCGGGGCGGGCAGCAGGGCGGCGAGCGCACCGATGAGCGGCACGACGACGATGAATGCCAGAAGGAACTGCATCACGGACTCGCTGATATCGATCACGTCTGCTCACACTCCCGTGGCGACGAGGAGGGCGGCCACCGTCAGGACGACGGTGCCGGCGAGCAGCGCGCTCACATAGGTCTGCACATTGCCGGTCTGGGCTCGGCGCACGGCCGCACCGAAGAGGCGCGGCACGGCGCCCGCGCCGAGCACATAGGTCTCGACGACCTCGCGGTCCAGGAACCTGACGAGGGCGGCCGCGGCCGCGACCGGGCGGACGAAGAGCGTCTCGTACAGGGCGTCCAGGTGGAATCCGACGGCCGCGTGGCGGTGCAGCGGGCCGAGCAGGAGACGGCCCGGGTCCGCCGGGTCGGGCGCGTAGGCGACGCTTCCGTACGCGGCTGCGTGGGTGGCGATCGCTTCGGCTTCCACCAGTCCGGCGTCCGCCTCGGGATGCGCCGCGACCGCGCCCAGCGGTACGCGGGCCGCCAGGGCGGTGGTGTGCCGCCAGGCCCCGTAGGTCACGAGCACTCCGGCCAGGGCGAGTCCCGTGCCGAGGACGGAGGTGGTGAGCGCCGGGGTGAGGGAGCGTCCGTCGAACCAGCCGGGCAGTTCCCTGTAGGCGAGGCCGAAGGCGAGCGAAGGGACGGCGAGCACCCAGAGCACGGCGTTCATGGAGAGGGGCTGCCTGCCGTGGTCGGGTGCCTCGGGGCCGTGGCCGCGGAAGGCGAGCAGCCACAGGCGGGTCGCATAGGCGGCGGTCAGCAGGGCGGTGACCAGACCGGAGACGAGGACGATCCAGCCCGCGGCACCGGGCGCGTGGCCGGTGTGGCCGGTGGCGGTGTGCTCGGCGGCACCGAGGACGGACTCCTTGGAGAAGAAGCCCGCGAACGGCGGGATCGCGGCGAGCGACAGCAGCGCCACGGTCATCGTCCAGTAGGCGTCGGGGACGCGGGCCCGCAGGTCCTTCATCCGGGACATGGCGGCCAGCGAGTTGGTGCCCGCGGCGTGGATGAGCACGCCCGCGGCGAGGAACAGCAGTGCCTTGAAGGCGCCGTGCGCCAGGAGGTGGAAGACGGCGGCTCCGCGGTCGCCGACGGCGAGGGCACCGGTCATATAGCCGAGCTGGCCGATCGTCGAGTAGGCGAGGACGCGCTTGATGTCGTCCTGGGCGAGCGCGGCGAGTGCCGACCCGGCCATCGTCACGGCGGCCATCACGGCGAGCACCACCATCGCGGCCGAGGAGGCCTCGAACACCGGGAGGAGACGGGCGACGAAGTAGACACCGGCGGCGACCATGGTCGCCGCGTGGATCAGCGCGGAGACGGGGGTGGGGCCCGCCATAGCGTCGGGGAGCCAGGTGTGCAGCGGGAACTGCGCCGACTTGCCCGCCACTCCGGCCAGGAGCAGCAGGGCGATCAGGGTGGGGTGGTGCAGTCCGCCGCTCGCCGTGGTGCCGAGGATCCGGGTGATGCGGAAGGACCCGGCGTCGGTGCCGAGCGCGAACAGCCCGATGAGGAAGGGGACGTCGCCCAGTTTGGTGACGAGGAAGGCCTTGAGGGAGGCGGCGCGGGCCTCCGGGGTCTCCCAGTAGTGGCCGACCAGGAAGTAGGAGCAGATGCCCATGACTTCCCAGCCCACCAGCAGCACGATCAGGTCGCCCGAGTAGACGACCAGGAGCATCGCGGAGGTGAAGAGGGAGACGAGAGCGGCGTACGAGGGGTAGCGCGGGTCGTCGCGCAGATAGCCCGTCGAGTAGATCTGCACACCAGTGGCGACCACGCCGACCAGGACGGCGACGAGGGCGGCGAAACCGTCGATGTGCAGGGCGAGTTCGACGGGGACCGAGCCGGTGGGTGTCAGCTCGGTGGCGGAGTCGACGGCCGGACCGCCGCCCTGGCGCGCGGCCACCAGCACGGCCAGCGCAAGGGAGACGAGGGTGGGCAGCACCGCGAGGGGGCGGACGAATCCGGGTGCCGTACGGCCGAGCAGCAGTCCGGCCGCGGCACCGAGGAACGGGAGAAGGGGGACGAGGACGGCGAGGGTGGTCGTGGTCACGCGGTGGCCTCAGCCTTCTCGGCCGCGGGGGTGTCGTGGCCCTCGGCGGTGTCGCGGAGCCGGTCGATGTCCGAGGTGCCGCGGTTGCGGTAGACGGCGAGGACGATCGCCAGGCCGATGCCGATCTCGGCGGCGGCGATGGCGATGGTGAACAGGGTCAGGGCCTGGCCGGAGTGCAGCGTGTCGCGGGCGGTCCGGCTCAGCCAGACGTCGAAGGCGACCAGGTTGAGGTTGACGGCGTTGAGCATCAGCTCGACCGACATCAGGACGAGGATCGCGTTGCGGCGGGCGAGGACGCCGTAGAGGCCGGTGCAGAACAGGAGGGCGGAGAGTACGGCGGGATAGGCGAGGTGCATCAGCGGACGCCTTCCTTCTCGCTCCGGCCGGCGGGGACGGCCGGGGTGTCCGCGGTACCGGCCGCCGCGTCCGCCTTGGCCTTGCGGGACAGGACGATCGCGCCGACCAGGGCGGCGAGAAGGAGGACGGAGAGGGCCTCGAAGGGGAGGACCCAGTTCTGGAAGAGGCTGGCGCCCGTGACCTTGGTGGAGCCGGAGGCGGCGCCGCCGAGGTCGATCCAGGTCGACCGGAAGGCGTCGGTCACCACCCACACGAGTGCGGCAGCGGCGGCGACGGCCACGGTGAGGGCGGCCCAGCGGTTGCCGGAGTCGGCGTCCGGGGAACGGCCGATGGGCGCCCTGGTGAGCATCAGACCGAACAGCAGGAGGACGACGACGGAACCGACATAGATGAGGACCTGCACCCAGGCGATGAACTCGGCGGTGAGCAGGAGGTATTCGACGGCGAGCCCGCCGAGGGCCACCACCAGCCACAGGGCGGCGTGCACCAGCTGCCGGGTGGTGACGGTGACCAGCCCGGCGCCGAAGGTGACCAGGCCGACGAGGAGGAAGGCGACCTCCACGCCGGTCGGGGTGAGGAAGCCGTGCGTGGGGGCGGCCGCCGCGGCCGCCGCGGCGGAGACGAGGCTCACGACGCTCCTTCCTGCGGGTCGGCGGGGGCGCCGGGACCGGCGGGTTCTGTCGGCTCCGCCTGGGCGGCGGCCAGCTTCTCGGCGCTCTTGCGGGCGGCGGCGATCTCCTTGGGCTCCTCGGCACCGGGGTCGAGGGCGGGCGGGGCCGGCACGGTCCACATCCACTCGCGGAGCTTGTCGCGCTCGTGGGTGAGTTCGCGGATGTCGGTCTCGGCGTATTCGAACTCCGGGGACCAGAACAGGGCGTCGAAGGGGCAGACCTCGATGCAGATACCGCAGTACATGCAGAGGGAGAAGTCGATGGCGAAGCGGTCGAGGACATTGCGGCTGCGCTCGCGGCCGCCGGGGGCGGCGGCCGGGACCGTCTCCTTGTGGGAGTCGATGTAGATGCACCAGTCCGGGCACTCGCGGGCGCACAGCATGCAGACGGTGCAGTTCTCCTCGAACAGACCGATGACACCGCGGCTGCGGGGCGGCAGGGCGGGCTGGGCCTCCGGGTACTGCTCGGTGACGGACTTCCTCGTCATGGTGCGCAGGGTGACGGCCAGTCCCTTGGCGAGGCCGGAACCGGGGAACGACATCCGGGGCCTTTCGGGGGGCGTCGTCGAGGAGCGGTGGTCGGACGGGGTGCGGGACATGGTTAGGAGATCACCACCTTGACGATGCCGGTGAGGGCGATCTGGGCGAGGGAGAGGGGGACGAGGAGGGTCCAGGAGAACTTCTGGAGCTGGTCCTCACGCAGACGCGGGTAGGTGACGCGCAGCCAGATGACCACGAACGCGAGGATCGCGGTCTTCAGCAGGGTCCAGAGCCAGCCGAGGCCGTCGGCACCCCATGGGCCGTGCCAGCCGCCCAGGAAGAGAACGGTGGTCAGCCCGCACAGCACGACGATTCCGGCGTACTCGGCGAGCAGGAACAGGGCGAAACGGAGACCCGTGTACTCGGTGTACGCGCCGAAGATGATCTCCGAGTCGGCCACGGGCATGTCGAAGGGCGGCCGCTGAAGCTCCGCGAGGCCCGCGACGAAGAAGACGAAGGCCCCGACGATCTGCCAGGGCACCCACCACCACGCGAAGGCGTCGAGGATGCCGGGCAGGGAGACGGTGCCCGCCGCCATGGCCACCGAGGCGGCGGCGAGCAGCATGGGGAGTTCGTAGGAGAGGAGCTGTGCGGCGGTGCGGAGGCCGCCGAGGAGGGAGAACTTGTTCGCGGAGGCCCAGCCGGCCATCAGCGAGCCGAGGACACCGACGCCCATGACGGCCAGCACGAAGAAGATCCCGGCGTCGACGACCTGTCCGACCGCGCCCTCGCCGGGCCCGATCGGGATGGCCAGCAGCACAAGGAGGTAGGGCAGCAGGGCGACGGCCGGGGCCAGTTGGAAGATGCGGCGGTCGGCACCCGCCGGCACCACGTCTTCCTTCTGGGCGAACTTCACACCGTCGGCGACGAGCTGGGCCCAGCCGTGGAAGCCGCCCGCGTACATGGGGCCGAGGCGGCCCTGCATATGAGCCATGACCTTGTGCTCGGTCTGCCCGACGATCAGGGGGAAGGTCAGGAAGACGACGAACACGACGAGGAGCCGCAGAGCGACGTCGAAAGCGCCGTTCACTGCGTGCCTCCGGTGGGGTCGTCGGGGGTGGGGTCTTCGGGGGCGGGATCTTCTTCGGGGGTGGGTTCGCCGGGGGTGGGTTCTTGGGAGGCAGGGTCGTGGGGGGCGGGGTCGTTTTGAGTGGTTTCTTCGCCGGGGTGGGGTTGCTTGTCGGGGGCTCCTGCCTCCGGTGCGGACTCGGGCTTCGCCGGGCGCGCGGGATCGTCGAAGGCCGGGCGGGCGTGGTGCCACGGGGCGTCCGCGCTGTGCGGGGCGGTGGGGGGTTTGCGGTCCGCACCGGTATCGGCGTCATCAGCGGCCGCCGGGGCAGCCGCCCGCTGGGAGGCAGAGCCTCCCGAGGCACTGCGCGACCGACGGGCACCGGACGGAGAAGCAGTGGAGTCAGGAGATGGAGCGGAATCGGTGGGTGAGGAGGAAACGGTGGGTGAGGAGGACTCGGTGGGCGAAGAGGGGTCCGGAGGACCAGCCGTTGCGCCGTCGTCGCTCCCCGCGCGCTGCGAAGCCGAGCCCTGCGAGGCGCTCCGGGCGCGGCGCGGGCCTGCCGGGGCCGCGGATGACGTGTCGGCCTCCGCCCCGCGCTGCGAGGCCGAGCCCTCCGAGACAGTGCGGGCACGGCGCGGCGCGGGTGCGGCCTCCGTCGCTTCGGCGGCTGCCGGGGCCTGGCTCGCTGAGCCCTCGGCCGCCGCGCGGGTGCGTCGCACCGGGCGTTCGCCCGCCGCGCGGCCCGCGCCTCGGGCCGGGCGGGCGGGAGCCGGGGGCAGCTGCCCCTTGAGGGGCCCCCACTCATTGGGGTCGGGCACGCCCGGGGGGAGCATCTGGCGGCGCTTGGGGCCGCCGTGGTCGGACTCGCCCGGTTCCTTGGCGCCGGGCCAGGCCTTGGCGACCCGGGCCGCGAGGACGAAGTCCTTGCGCAGGGGGTGGCCCTCGAAGCCCTCGGGGAGCAGCAGATGGTCCAGCGCCGGGTGACCCTCGAACGTGATGCCGAACATCTCGTGGGTCTCGCGTTCGTGCCAGGCGGCCCCCGCGTAGATCTCCACGGCCGAGGCAAGAGCGGGAGTCCCGTGGGGGACCGTGGTCCGCACCAGGAGGCGGCGGACCGGGGCAAGGGCCACCACATGCGCCGAGACCCGCAGTCCGGTGCCCGGTTCGTCGACCGCGCTCAGCCAGTCGAAATAGGTGCAGCCCAGCTCGTCGCGGGCGGTCCGGAGCGCTTCCGTCCAGTTCGCGGGCGGAACGTCGACCGTCAGGACCTCGTAGGACTCCTCGGCCGTGGCCTCCGGTCCGAAGAGGTCCTCGACGGATACGGGCAGCCAGCCGACGGCGGTCATCGCCCCTCCCCGGAACCCGCATCCGAACCCGTATCCGAGCCCACATCCGCACCGGAGCCCGAGCCCGTGTCCGAGCGCCCCTCCGCGTCCGGGCCCGTATTCGAGCCCGCGCCCGGCCCCCCGGCCGTTCCCGAACCCGGAACCGGCGATGCCGACGGCGGCTGCACCAGCCCGCTCTGCAAAGCCGCGGCGGACGGGCGCGCGGTGCCGTACCGCTCCCCCAGCGACTCGCGGGCGATCTTCTCCTGGAGCTTGAGGATGCCCTGGAGCAGCGCCTCCGGGCGCGGCGGGCAGCCGGGGACATAGACGTCCACCGGGATGATCTGGTCGACGCCCTTGGTGACCGAGTACGAGTCCCAGTAGGGGCCGCCGCAGTTGGAGCAGGCGCCGAAGGAGATGACGTACTTCGGCTCGGGCATCTGCTCGTACAGGCGTTTGACCGCAGGAGCCATCTTGTCCGTGACCGTGCCCGAGACCACCATCAGGTCGGCCTGGCGCGGCCCCGGCGCGAAGGGGATCACCCCGAGGCGGATGAAGTCGTGCCGGGCCATCGACGCGGCGATGAACTCGATCGCGCAGCAGGCGAGGCCGAAGTTGAAGACCCACAGCGAGTAGCGGCGGCCCCAGTTCAGGACCACCTTCATCGGCTCGGGGGCGAGTCGGGCGAGCGCGCCGAGCCGCTTCGGCTCGGGCAGCAGCACCGACTCGGGTGCCACCGCGGCCGGGAGCGCGGCGGAGTCGGGCGAGGGGTTCACGTCCATGCCAGGACGCCCTTCTTGTATGCGTACAGCAGGCCAACGGCCAGGAAGCCGAGGAAGATGAACATCTCCACGAGCGTCGCCGCGCCGTAGCCGGGGGCGGCGAAGACCGTCGCCCAGGGGAAGAGGAAGATCGAGTCGACCGCGAAGATCACATAGAGGAACGCATAGACGTAGTAGCGGACCTGTGTGTGGGCCCAGCCCTCACCGACGGGGTCGACGCCGCACTCGTACGTCAGGAGCTTCTCCGGGGTGGGCACGACGGGCCGCAGCAGACGTCCCGCCCCGAAGGCGACGGCAACGAAGAGGACACCGATGACGGCGAGCAGCCCGACGACGGAGTACGACTGGAAGTAGCCCGCCGCGACGACGTTCCCCGCATGTCCGGCAGTCCCCGCGCTCCCGGTCTCCGCCATGACGGCAACGGCGGTCGGATCCGGCACGTCAGCCCCTCACTCCCTGACCTCGTGACCCTGATGGACCTTGTGTTCGACGATCTGTACGCACGGGAGTCTAGGCCCTGCTAAAGAGAGCGTAAGCAGACCGTCGCCCCTTGGGATGCGCCGGTCCCGCCCGTGCGCTTCGATCACGTACCCATGGTGCGACTCCGTGCACGGATCGGGCACGGCCGCGCTCGGGCGCCGCACGCCCCCCGCAATGCATCCCTACGCCCCTGTGGTGCACCTCGAACATCCCTGGAAGCAAGCCCGGGACCGCTGGAACGGGCCCGGGACCGGCGGAACGGGCCGGGGCCGCTGGAACAGGCCCCGGCGCTGCCCGTGGTGGGGTTTCCCCCACCGCAGCGCGGCGGACCGCCTCATGGTGTGGAGGCGGTCGGCACGGCAGGCTGAACGACATGACCGAACGAGGCCGGCAGATATGACCGAAGGCATGACGATCCACGGCTCCCAGGACGGCGACGGACATCCGCCGCCCCCGCGCTTCGCCCTGGACAGGCACACCCTGCGGGAAGTCGCACATCTGCTCCTGAACCTGCCGATGTCGCTGGTGGGATTCGTCTACGTGGTGGTGGTGCTGTCCACGGGTGCCGGGCTGACGGTGACCGTGATCGGCCTGCCGCTGCTGGCGGCCGGGCTGGTGGGCGGGCGGCAGCTCGGCAAGCTGGAGCGGGCCCGGGCCAGGGTGCTGCTCGGGATGCAGGTGGACGAGCCGACGCCGCTGCCGCTGCTCCGGAGCGGCGGACTGTTCCAGCGTCTGTGGATGGCGCTGAAGGATCCCGTCGGCTGGCGGACGATGCTGTACGGCTTCATACGGCTGCCCTGGGGGATCCTGACCTTCACGGTGACGCTGGTGTCCCTGTTCGTGCTGTGGCCGGTCCTGCCGTTCCTGGCACGCGGGATGGCGAACGTGGACCGGGCGATGGTGCGGGGCCTGCTGTCCCCCTCCGACGAGTTGGAGCGACGCATCGCCGAGCTGGAGTCCGACCGCGGGGTGGTCGTGGACACGGCGGCCGCCGATCTGCGGCGTATCGAGCGGGATCTGCACGACGGGGCGCAGGCACGGCTGGTGCATCTGGCGATGGGGCTCGGACTGGCAAAGGAGAAGCTGCTGGAGGACCCCGACACAGCGGCGGCGATGGTCGAGGAGGCGCACGGCGAGGTGAAGCTGGCGCTCCAGGAGCTGCGGGACCTGGCGCGGGGCATCCACCCCGCGGTGCTGACCGACCGGGGCCTGGACGCGGCGCTGTCCTCGGTCGCGGCACGGTGCACGGTGCCGGTGAAGGTGAGCGTGGACCTGGACACCAGACCGGCGGCGGCGATCGAGGGCATCGCCTACTTCACGGTCTCCGAGCTGCTTCAGAACGTCAGTAAGCACAGTGCGGCGAAGTCGGCCTCCGTCGATGTGTGGCGGTCCGAGCAGCGGCTGCTGATACAGGTGTGGGACGACGGCCGCGGTGGTGCCCGCCTGGACCGCGGCACGGGCATGGCAGGGCTGGCGGACCGGCTGGGCGCGGTGGACGGCCTGTTCGTCGTGGAGTCGCCGACGGGCGGCCCCACCACGGTCACGGCGGAGCTGCCCTGGCGGAACCGCGGGGACGAGGGGCACCGCCGGTAGGCGGCCACCCGGAGATTCCGGGGCGGGAAGCGGCTGCACGCGGGCGCGTGTGCGGCCGCTTCCGCGTACCCGGCCCTGTTCCGGCTCGCTGCGGAGCGACGTCCCGGAGCACGGGGGTGGGGAAAACCCCCGCCCCAACAGGCCGACGCGCTCCATGGTCCCGGGAGCACGGGACCGGGAGGGTGGACCTATGAACCCGGAGAGGGCCGAGCGCCCGACCGCGCCGGGGCGGACGACGAGGAGAACGGACGACACCGATGGCCACGCAGTACAGGCAGGGGTACGGAGAGTGGGACGCCCCGGGATCCCGGGACGGCGAACAGCGGGGGCACCGGCTTCCTGCGGTGCTGCGCGCACCACTGGAGGGACGCAGCTGGGGTGAGCTGTGCTATCTGCTGCTGAGCCTGCCCCTCGGGATCCTGATGTTCGTCTACGGCGTCACCATGCTCTCGCTCGGCGCCGGCATGCTGGTGACCTTCCTGGGGATACCGATCCTCGCGGGGGCGCTCGCCGGATGCCGCGGCTTCGGGGCGCTGGAGCGGGCCCGGGCACGCGGGCTGCTGGGCCTGGAGGTGGCCGACCCCGAGCCGTTGACGGTGAAGCGGCAGGGGCCGATGGCCTGGGTCGGGGCGATGCTCAGGAGCGGGACCTCTTGGCGGCATCTGCTGTACGCGGTGATCCAGTTCCCGTGGGCGGTCTTCTCGTTCGCCGTGGGCCTCCCCTTCTGGATCTGCGGCTGGACACTGCTCACCTATCCACTGTGGTTCTGGGTGTTCCCCGCGTACGCCGGTCAGGGCGGGATCCAGCTCTACGGCGACGCGACACACCGCGTCTACCTCGACACCCCGTTCGAGATCGCGGTCACCGCGGCGGCCGGGCTGCTGCTCACGCTGGCCACACCCTGGATCATCCGGGGGCTGACGACCGTGCACGGGCTGCTGGTGGAGGGGCTTCTCGGCCCGTCGCGGCTGGCTACCCGGGTGGTGGAGCTGGAGTCGGACCGCGGGGTGGTGGTCGACACGGCGGCGGCCGACCTCCAGCGCATCGAGCGGGATCTGCACGACGGGGCGCAGGCCCGGCTGGTGGCCCTGGCCATGGACCTGGGGCTGGCCAAGGAGAAGCTGACGCAGGATCCCCAGGCGGCGGCACGGATGGTGGAGGAGGCACACGGCGAGGTCAAGACGGCGCTTCAGGAGCTGCGGGACCTGGCACGGGGGATCCATCCGGCGGTACTGACGGACCGAGGCCTGGACGCGGCACTGTCGGCGGTGGCCTCCCGGTGCACCGTGCCGGTACGGGTGGAGGTGGACCTGCCGGCGCGCCCGGCACCGGCGATAGAGGGGATCGCCTACTTCACCGTGTCGGAGCTGCTTCAGAACGTCAGCAAGCACAGCCGGGCGACGTCGGCCTCCGTGGACGTATGGCGCAGTGAGGACCGGCTGCTGCTCCAGGTGACGGACGACGGGCGGGGAGGCGCGGTGGCCTCGGGAGGTTCGGGGCTGGCCGGGCTGGCGGAGCGCCTCGGCGCGGTGGACGGAATCCTGCTGGTGGACTCGCCGCCCGGCGGCCCCACCCGCATCACCGCCGAACTGCCCTGGCGAACGCCCTGACCGACCGCCACAGACCCCCGGCCAACGGCCACCGGCCCCCGACCACCGGCCTCCCCTCCCAAACGGACCCCCCGCGGCCGCTCCACCCGCGCGGCCGAAGGACCCGCACCTCCAAAGAGCCTCCCCCCGGACACCCCCGCCCCGGACACCCCCACCCCCTCGCACCCCAACCCCTCACACCCCCGCCCCCGCGTCGAATCGCCCCTCAACACGGCCGTGGAAGGCTTTTCCACAGGCCCCCTATGGAAGTGTGGATCGCGCGATACTGACTGCCGAGGACGGGCCGGGCGGCAGGCGCCCGGGACACCGCCGGTCGCGCGGACGCACGGCCGAAGACGAGGGGCACGGGGGGCCGAGGATCGTGGAGGACAGGGTGCGGGTGGTCATCGCCGAGGATTCAGTGCTGCTCAGGGAGGGCCTGACCCGGCTGCTGACCGACCGCGGGCATGATGTCGTCGCCGGTGTCGGGGACGGGGAAGCGCTGATCAAGACCATCACCGAGTTGGCGGACAGCGGCGAGCTGCCCGATGTGGTGGTGGCCGATGTACGGATGCCGCCGACCCATACGGACGAGGGCGTCCGGGCCGCGGTCCGGCTGCGCAAGGCGCATCCCGGGCTCGGGGTGCTGGTGCTGTCGCAGTACGTCGAGGAGCGGTACGCCACCGAACTGCTGGCCGATTCCAGCCGGGGCGTGGGCTATCTGCTCAAGGACCGGGTGGCCGAGGTGCGTGAGTTCGTGGACGCCGTGGTCCGGGTGGCCCAGGGGGGTACGGCGCTGGACCCGGAGGTGGTCGCGCAGCTGCTCGGGCGCAGCCGCAAGCAGGACGTGCTCGCCGCGCTCACCCCGCGCGAGCGTGAGGTCCTGGGACTGATGGCCGAGGGGCGGACGAACTCCGCGATCGCCCGCCAGCTCGTCGTGAGCGACGGCGCGGTGGAGAAGCACGTCAGCAATATCTTCCAGAAGCTGGGCCTGTCGCAGAGCGACGGGGATCACCGGCGTGTTCTGGCCGTGCTCACCTACCTCAACTCCTGATCGGCCGACACTGTGTCAGGCGACAGCACCCGTGCGCGCCGGTCCGACGCCCTCCGGGGCCGGACCGGGCACCGGCGCGGTCCGGCCGCTATACCCCCGAAGGACCAGCACCAAAGGATGAACAGGGAGCGTCTGAGAAAGCAGCGCCGGGAGGCGGATAAATCATGGGAAATCAGGGCGGCGGGCTGTCCTGCGGTGGTGTTCCTCGTACGCATCACCAGGGGACGGCGGCCCTTACCGACGTAGGGTTGATGGCGGGAAGGCCGTCGGGACGGCCAGGCCCGGACAGCTGCCTCGAAGGAGGTCCAGTTCAGTGACCAGCCAGGTCAGCAGAACAGCGGAGCAGGCCGACGGAGCCGTCGTAGGAGAACAGCGCAGACCGGCGGGCACCAAGGATGTGCGCACGCTCGACCGGGTGATCATCCGCTTCGCGGGCGACTCGGGTGACGGGATGCAGCTCACCGGTGACCGTTTCACCTCGGAGACGGCGTCCTTCGGGAACGACCTGTCCACCCTGCCGAACTTCCCCGCCGAGATCCGTGCCCCCGCCGGCACCCTGCCGGGTGTCTCGTCGTTCCAGCTGCACTTCGCGGACCACGACATCCTCACCCCGGGTGACGCGCCCAATGTCCTGGTGGCCATGAACCCGGCCGCCCTCAAGGCGAACGTCGGCGACCTGCCGCGCGGCGCGGAGATCATCGTGAACACCGACGAGTTCACCAAGCGGGCGATGCAGAAGGTGGGCTATGCCGCCAGCCCGCTGGAGGACGGCACGCTGGACGGCTACAGCGTCCACCCGGTGCCGCTCACCACTCTCACCGTCGAGGCGCTCAAGGAGTTCGACCTCAGCCGCAAGGAGGCCGAGCGCAGCAAGAACATGTTCGCGCTGGGGCTGCTGTCGTGGATGTACCACCGGCCGACCGAGGGCACCGAGAAGTTCCTGAGTTCGAAGTTCGCGAAGAAGCCGGAGATCGCGGCCGCCAATATCGCCGCCTTCCGCGCCGGGTGGAACTTCGGCGAGACGACGGAGGACTTCGCGGTCTCGTACGAGGTCGCACCGGCCACCCAGGCCTTCCCGGTGGGCACGTACCGCAACATCTCCGGGAATCTGGCCCTCTCCTACGGCCTGATCAGCGCCTCCCGGCAGGCGGATCTGCCGCTGTTCCTCGGTTCCTATCCGATCACCCCGGCCTCGGACATCCTGCACGAGCTGTCCCGGCACAAGAACTTCGGTGTGCGGACCTTCCAGGCCGAGGACGAGATCGCGGGTATCGGTGCCGCGCTGGGGGCGGCGTTCGGCGGGTCGCTGGCGGTCACCACGACCTCCGGGCCCGGGGTGGCCCTGAAGAGCGAGACCATCGGCCTGGCGGTGTCCCTGGAGCTGCCGCTGCTGGTCGTCGACATCCAGCGCGGCGGCCCGTCCACGGGCCTGCCGACCAAGACCGAGCAGGCCGACCTGCTCCAGGCGATGTACGGGCGGAACGGCGAGGCGCCCGTGCCGGTGATCGCCCCCTGCACCCCGGCCGACTGCTTCGACGCGGCCCTGGAGGCGGCCCGGATCGCCCTCTCCTACCGCACTCCCGTGTTCCTGCTGTCCGACGGCTACCTGGCCAATGGCTCCGAGCCCTGGCGCATCCCCGAGCTGGACGAGCTGCCGGATCTGAGGGTGCAGTTCGCCCAGGGGCCGAACCATAGGCTGGACGACGGCACCGAGGTGTTCTGGCCCTACAAGCGCGACCCCCGCACCCTGGCCCGCCCGTGGGCCGTCCCCGGCACCCCGGGCCTGGAGCACCGGATCGGCGGCATCGAGAAGCAGGACGGCACGGGCAACATCTCCTACGACCCGGCCAACCACGACTTCATGGTGCGCACCCGCCAGGCGAAGATCGACGGGATCGAGGTCCCCGAGGTGGAGGTGGACGATCCGCACGGGGCGCGCACCCTGGTGCTCGGCTGGGGGTCGACGTACGGCCCGATCACCGCGGCGGTCCGGCGGCTGCGTACCGCGGGCGAGTCGATCGCACAGGCCCATCTGCGGCACCTCAACCCGTTCCCGCGGAATCTCGGCCCGGTGCTCAAGCGTTACGACAAGGTGGTGATCCCCGAGATGAACCTCGGCCAGCTCGCCCTGCTCATCCGGGCGAAGTACCTGGTGGACGCCCATTCGTACAACCAGGTGAACGGGATGCCGTTCAAGGCCGAGCAGCTCGCCGCGGCTCTCAAGGAGGCCATCGATGGCTGAGACGACCATGGAAGGCACGGATACGATCGAGGCGCTTTCCCTCGTGCCCAAGTCGGCGGCCCGGCAGTCCATGAAGGACTTCAAGTCCGACCAGGAAGTCCGCTGGTGCCCCGGCTGCGGGGACTACGCGATCCTCGCCGCGGTCCAGGGCTTCATGCCGGAACTGGGCCTGGCCAGGGAGAACATCGTCTTCGTCTCGGGCATCGGCTGTTCGTCGCGCTTCCCGTACTACATGAACACGTACGGTATGCACTCCATCCACGGCCGCGCCCCCGCGATCGCGACCGGGCTCGCCTCCTCCCGCCGCGATCTGTCGGTATGGGTGGTCACCGGTGACGGCGACGCCCTCTCCATCGGCGGCAATCACCTCATCCACGCCCTGCGCCGCAACGTCAATCTGAAGATCCTGCTGTTCAACAACCGGATCTACGGGCTGACCAAGGGCCAGTACTCGCCCACCTCCGAGGTCGGCAAAATCACCAAGTCGACCCCGATGGGGTCGCTGGACGCGCCCTTCAACCCGGTGTCGCTGGCGATCGGCGCCGAGGCGTCCTTCGTGGCCCGTACGGTCGACTCCGACCGCAAGCATCTGACCGGGGTGCTGCGCGAGGCGGCCGCCCATCCGGGCACGGCCCTGGTGGAGATCTACCAGAACTGCAACATCTTCAACGACGGTGCCTTCGACGCCCTCAAGGACCAGCAGACCGCCGAGGAGGCGGTGATCCGACTGGAGCACGGGCAGCCGATCAGGTTCGGGCCGGACGGCTCGCGCGGTGTCTTCCGCGACCCCCGCACCGGCGACCTGAGGACGGTGCCGGTCACTCCGGAGAACGAGGCGGAGGTCCTGATCCACGACGCGCACGCCGATTCGCCCACGACGGCGTTCGCCCTGTCCCGGCTGGCCGATCCGGAGACCCTGCACCACACCCCGATCGGGGTCTTCCGCTCCGTGCACCGGCCCGTCTACGACGCGCAGATGACCGACCAGCTCGATGCCGCCATCGAACAGAACGGCAAGGGCGACCTGGCCGCGCTTCTCGCGGGCGGGGACACCTGGACGGTGGTCGGCTAGCGACCGGAGCCGGAGGCGCCACCGATCGACGAGGCCCGGGCCCGCTGCGCCCGGGCCTCGTCGTATGCGTCGCGGGCGCGTTCGACCTCGGGCATGCGCTCCTGTGTCCACCGGGCCAGCGCGCGGACCGGCGGACTCGGTCACCGCGGTGGTCCGCAGCCCGGAGAAGGCCGCCGACCTGCGCGACCGCGGTGTGCGCATCGCCGTCGCCGACTACAACGCCCCCGAGACCTTCGACGGCCTCTTCACGGCCGGCGACACGGTGCTGCTGATCTCGGGCACCGAGTTCGACAAGGGCCGGGTCGCCCAGCACAAGGCCGTCCTGGACGCCGCCGCGGCGGCCGGGGTCGCGCTGTTCGCGTACACCAGCGCCCTCGGGAGCCTGACGGCCGCGCTGGCGGACGACCACCGGGCCACCGAGCAGCTGATCCTCGCGTCGGGCGTGCCGTACGTCCTGCTGCGCAACGCTGGTACCACGAGAACTACACCGAGAACCTGGCCCCCGTACTGGAGCACGGCGCCGTCGTGCAGGCCGCCGGTGCGGGCCGGGTAGCCTCCGCCTCCCGCGCCGACTACGCGGCCGCCGCCGTGGCGGTGCTGACCAGCGAGGGCCATGAGAACGCCGTCTACGAGCTGAGCGGCGACACGGCGTGGAGCTTCGCCGAGTACGCCGCCGAACTGAGCGGGCGGACCGGCCGGGAGATCGCCTACAACTCCGTACCGCTGGATGTCTACACCGGCATCCTGACCGGCGCCGGGCTCCCCGGCCCCCTGGCCGCGATCCTGGCCGGGGTGGACGTCTCCATCGAACAGGGCGAGCTGGCCGTCACCACCGGCGACCTCTCCCGCCTCATCGGCCGCCCGGCCACGCCGATCGCAGAGTCGATCGGCGCGGCGCTCAAAGGCTGAGAACCGGCCGGGCGGGTCCTGTCCGGTCTCCGGTCTCCGCTCTCCGGTCTCCGGTCTCCGGTCTCCGGTCTCCGGTCTTCCCAACTACCGGGACCGGGGTGTGGTGCCCGCCCGCCGGGATGTACCGCACGTCACCCGCCTCTGTCATGACCGTATGGCGAAACGGGAATGACGGGCGAGGGTGCTCGCGTTACGTTCGTGGATGCTGGGCGGAAACGGTTGAGCGAGCGGGGAGGGCCTGTGGCCGACAGGTCGAGGGGTGAACAGCGGACAGGTCTGCTGAACGGCTTCGCGGCGTACGGGATGTGGGGGCTCGTCCCCCTCTTCTGGCCGCTGCTGAAGCCCGCGGGAGCGATGGAGATCCTCGCGCAGCGGATGGTGTGGTCGCTGGGTCTGGTCACCGTGGTGCTGCTGGTGATGCGGCGCTGGGCCTGGGCGGGCGAACTGCTGCGGCAGCCCCGCAAGCTGGGGCTGATCGCCATCGCCGCGGCGGTCATCACGGTCAACTGGGGCATCTACATCTGGGCCGTGAACAGCGGCCATGTGGTGGAGGCCTCGCTCGGCTACTTCATCAACCCGCTCGTCACCATCGCGATGGGCGTACTGCTCCTCAAGGAACGGCTGCGGCCCGTCCAGTGGACGGCGGTCGCGGTCGGCTTCCTCGCCGTACTGGTCCTGACGATCGGATACGGCCGCCCGCCGTGGATCTCCCTGTGCCTGGCCTTCTCGTTCGCCATCTATGGGCTGGTGAAGAAGAAGGTCGGCATGGGCGGTATCGAGTCGCTGGCCGCGGAGACCGCCGTGCAGTTCGTACCGGCGCTCGGCTATCTGCTGTGGCTGTCGGCGCAGGGCAGCGCGACGTTCGCGTCCCATGGCGCCGGGCACGCGGCGCTGCTCGCCGCCACCGGGGTGGTCACCGCGCTCCCCCTCGTCTGCTTCGGCGCCGCCGCGATCCGGGTGCCGCTGTCCACGCTCGGGCTGCTCCAGTATCTGGCGCCGGTGTTCCAGTTCCTGCTGGGCATCCTGTACTTCCACGAGGCGATGCCGCCCGAGCGGTGGGCGGGCTTCGCACTGGTCTGGCTCGCGCTGATCATGCTGACCGGCGACGCCCTGCGCACGGCGCGGGCGACGGCGCGCGCACTCCGGGACCGTTCCGCGGACCCCGCCTCCGCGCTCGCGGCGGCCGCGACCACGGCCGTGGCGCAGCAGCCCGAGGACAGGGTGGCGGGTCCCGGCCCCGATCCGGTGGACGCCAGGCCGTAGACCGCGGGACGGGCCCCAGGGGCCTGGGGCCCGGCGGTCAGCAGGAGTGCGGGGCTCCCGCGTCGGCCGCGGTGCGGGCGCGCTCGGTCAGGCGTCCCATGCGGGTGCGGGCGCGCTCCAACTGCGCCACGTCGTCCGCGGCGGGGCCCGGAGCGGCGACGAGTTCGGTCCATACGCCGATGAGTTCCCGGCCGAGATCCAGTCCCTGGAGCGGGTCGCGGACGGCGCGCCAGGCGGCGGCCGCGCTCTGGACATCACCGTACGCGCCACGCCGGTCACCCATACGGTGGCGGAGCCGGGCCAGGTCGATCGAGAAGCGGAACGAGCGCAGCGGCTCGTCCGCCAGGTAGGCGATATAGGCGGAGAGTTCGCGCAGGTGGAGTGCGTCGGGGTGGTCGCCGCCGAGAGCACGGGACGCTTCGGCGAGGGTCCGCTCGGCCGTCCCGGAGGCCTCCGCGAGCCGCCCCTGCTGCACGGCCTCGCTGATCCGGGCCAGGGGCCCGGCGAGGGGACCGCCCATGCCCGAGTCCGGCGCGAGCACGGCCTCGGCGACGGAGTCGAACTCGCGTACCGGCGGCTCCTTGGGCTCCTCCTCGGCATGGGCCTCGGCGCCGGAGGCGAGCCAGGGAGCCGGGGAGGGGCCCCGGCCGGACGGAGCGTACGGGTCGTCGGACAGGTGCGTTCCGCCGGTGAGCGGCTCGGACGTCTGTGCCTCGCCCGTCAGCGGCTCGGGCAGCAGCGCCTCGGAGAGTTGCGGTTCGTCCGGTCCTTCCGGTGCCGCCGGCCATACGGGAGCGGCCGGGGCGGACGCCGGACCCGCCGGGCCCTGCCCCAGGTCCGGGACGACGGCTCCGGCCCGCGGCCACACCTGGGCCGGTCCCGAGGTGGCGTTGATCAACGGGAGCCGTTCGGGCGCCCGCTGCACCATGCAGGTGGTGACGCCGCCGCCGAGAGGCTCGGGGGCGTCAACCGTTGCGTCCGCCGTGGTGTCCGCGTCCGCCGTGGTGTCCTCGGTCAGCGGGATCGGCTCCTGCGTGAACTCGCTCGACCCGTCCACCAGCACCCGGACCGGCATCACATAGCCGATCCGCTCGTCGCGGACGGCGGCAAGGACGGGGCGGCCCGCGGTGAGGGCGAGACGGTGGAGGTGGTTCAGGACGGCCTGCTGGACCGACTGCCCGGGCGCCACGACCAGCGGTGCCCCGCCGACGGTCGCCCCGGCGCCCGTCTCGCCCCCGTCGCGGCCACCGGCCGGTACATGGACCTCGATCGGCGTCATCGCGGGCTCCGTTCCCTGCGTGGACGCGGCCGCGGAGGCGGAGCGTCCCCGCTCGTGTGCGCGGCTGGGTCGAGACATCGTTCCCCTCATTCGGGTCGGACCGTCGAGGAGAACGCGGGGGTGCGGGCGCCCGCGGCGACGGGCATCCGGCAGGCAAGCGTACGCGGACCCGGCGGGGCACAGTGCGCCCCGCGCCCCGCGGCCGACCTGGGCGCCTCACGCGCCGTACGCGTCATCCTCTGTTCCCTCCCGCCTCGGCCCGGACATGGTCCCGGGCATCTACACACAAGTGTCCGGCTGCCGTGCCCGCCCGGCGTCACCGCAGCGTCACAGGCCTGTCCCAGCGGTACGCCGCGTCACCCCCCCACCGCCGGACCCCTCACCCGCACCCCGCACCCATCGCCCGGCCACCCCTTGCTATTAATTGCACGCGCATTTAATGTGTGTGCACGTACAGACCGCGTACCGTCGTCTCTCAGGGGTCCTCATGAGTCGCCGTTTTCTCTTCGTACTGGGCAGCTCCCGCAGCGAAGGCAACACCGAGCTGCTCGCGCGCCGCGCCGCCGAGCACCTGCCCCGCGAGGTCGAGCAGCAGTGGATCAGCCTGATCGAGCACCCGCTGCCCGATTTCTCCGATCCACGGCACGACGGCGACTACCCGCCCCCCACCGAGGGCACTACGGCGATGCTGCTGGAGGCCACGCTCGCGGCGACGGACCTGGTGATCGCGTCGCCGCTGTACTGGTACTCGGTGTCCGCGCAGACCAAGCGCTATCTGGACCACTGGTCGGGCTGGCTCCGCGTGCCCGGGCTCGACTTCAAGAAGGCCATGGCGGGCCGCACCCTGTGGGGTGTCACCGCACTCGCCGACGAGGAGCAGGACGTAGCGGCTCCCCTGGTCGGCACGCTCAACAACTCGGCCGCCTATCTGGGCATGCGCTTCGGCGGGGTCCTGCTCGGCAACGGCAGCAAGCCCGGCGACGTACTGCACGACACCCGGGCACTGGACCGGGCCGAAACGTTCTTCGGGCAGCAGGCGCCGCTCGCCCGCTTCCCCTACGAGACGGCACTCGTCTGATTCCCCCCGGCCCCCACACCCCTGTGGGGGCCGCCGGGCGCCTTCAGGCCGTGATGTCCTTCGTGGTGAAGCGCGCCCAGGCCGCCGAGCCGAAGACGGCCGCGTACAGGGCCTGGAGTTCGAGGTTGCGGACCAGGTCGTCCCAGTAGACGGGGTCGCGCATGAGGTCCGCGAAGGACATCCAGTAGTGCGGGAAGAAGTACAACTGGAACGCGTGCAGTTGGGGGATCTGGTCGAGGATCTGCACGGTGATCACCAGGCCAACGGTGGTCGCCATGGCCCCGATCCCGCTGTTGGTGAGGGTGGAGACGAACAGGCCCAGGGCCGCGAGGCCGAGCAGGGACGCGGCCACGGTCAGGGCGATGAGCAGGGCGCGGAGCAGTCCGTCGCCCAGGCCGATGCGGGTGCCCGAGATCGTCGTCGGATCACCCAGCGGGAAGAGCAGGGCGCCCACCGCGAGCGCCGAGAGGGCGACGACGAGTGTGGCGAGCAGGCAGAAGGCCGCCGTGGTCGCGTATTTGACGAGGAGGAGGCGGGTGCGGCCCGCGGGGGCGACCAGGAGATAGCGCAGTGTGCCGGAGTTGGCCTCGCCCGCGATCGCGTCCCCCGCGATGACACCGACCGCCATCGGCAGGAAGAACGGCAGCGTGACGGCGAGTGCCGTGAAGACCAGGAACAGCCCGTTGTTGGTGATCTGCGCGATGAACGCGGGACCGCCGTCGCCGCCCCGCCCGCCGCCACCGGAGCCGCCGCCCGTCTGCACCTTGACGGCGACCCCCACCAGGACCGGTACGGCCGCCAGTACGCCGAGCAGCGCGAGCGTGCGCCAGCGCCGCAGGGTCGTCACCAGCTCGCTGCGCAGCAGCCCGAGCGTCCACAACGGGCCGGTCCTCGGCGCGGCCGAGGGCCGTTCAGCCTTCTCCAGCCGCTGAATCCGGTCGGCCCGGTTGGCCCGCTCGGCCCAACCGATGTCGGGCCGCCCGGCCCGGTCGGTCTGCCGTCCCTGCTCACCCCGCGACATCGAATCCCTCTCCCGTCAGCGCCACGAACGCGTCCTCCAGGGAGGCCTGTTCGACGGTGAAGCCGCGCACCCGGACGCCCGCGGTGACCAGCGCGGCGTTCACATCCGCCGTCTCGCCCTCCGGGGGCTCCCCCGTCACCCGGCCCTCCCCCGCCACCACCTCGGCGATGCCCCGCTCCTTCAGGACGCGGGCCGCCTCCGCCACGTCCGGGGTGGTCACGACGAGCCGTCCGCGCGCCCCGGCCGCCAGGTCCGCCACCGCGCCCTGCGCGATCAGCCGGCCGCGTGCCATCACGGCGGCGTGGGTGCAGACCTGTTCGATCTCGTCGAGCAGATGGGAGGAGAGGAAGACGGTCGTACCGTCGGACGCGAGTTCCCTGACCAGGGTGCGGATCTCACGCATGCCCTGCGGGTCCAGGCCATTGGTCGGCTCGTCCAGGACGAGGAGCCGACGGGGCTGGAGCAGGGCGGCCGCGAGACCCAGGCGCTGCTTCATCCCCAGGGAGTACGCCCTCGCCTTCTTGGCAGCCGCCGACGTCAGGCCCACCCGGTCCAGTGCGGCCCCGACGCGTGCGCGCCGGGTGCGCGGATCGGCGGTCGGGTCGGCGGCGTCGTAGCGCAGGAGATTGTCGCGGCCGGACAGGAAGCCGTAGAGCGCCGGGCCCTCGATCAGGGCGCCGACCTGCGGGAGTACGGTGCGCGCCGCACGGGGCATGGGCCGCCCCAGCACGCGTGCCGTGCCCGAGGTGGGCTCGATCAGGCCCATCAGCATGCGAATGGTGGTGGTCTTGCCGGAGCCGTTCGGCCCGAGGAAGCCGAAGACACTGCCCGCCGGGACGGTCAGGTCGAGTCCGTCCACGGCGAGCTGTCCGCCGCGGTAGCGCTTGGTGAGGGCGCGGGTGGCGATGACCGGGGTGTCCCGGTCGGCCGCCCTGCCCGGCCCGGAGTCCTTCGACTCCCCCTCTGCGGCTTCCGCGGCGGACAGTTCCTCCATGCCTTCTCCTGCTCCAGCCGTTCGTGCCGTGCGGGATCCGGACGGGCCTACTTGCCTGCGTCGGCCGCCTTGATCAGCGTGTCCTTGGTGACCGCGCCCGCGTAGACCCTGCCGTCGTCCGTCATCAGGGCGTTGACCAGGCGGGTCGAGAAGACCGTGCCCGAGCCGAACTTGCCCTTGACCTTGTCGCCGAGGGACCCCATGAAGCCGGAGGCCAGGTCGTTCTTGGACGAGGCGCCCGAGGGCACGCCGCCCTTGGCGCCGGTGTCGAGGACGACGATCGAGGTCCAGCCCTCGCCGACGGTCCTGGGGCCGGTGCCACGGGCACCCTTCTCAAGGCCGTTCCCCGGGCCGTGCCCGGCCTTGCCGCCACCGCCCTGGGACGGCGCCGTGCCCTGGTGCTTCAGGTCGTCGTCCTGGGTGACCTTGGCGCCCTTGGGCGGGGTGAAGTCGAACGTCGATGCGGACGGCTTGGTGAAGGACACCTGGGTGAAGCCCGCGTCGACGACGGCAGCGCCGCCCGTCGCCGGGGTCAGGGTGAACTTCAGCGGCAGCCCGGTCTTCGCGTCGACCGCGATGCTGATGGCGCCGACGGTCGTACCGGACTGCCTGGGCTTGATGAGCAGCTTGTAGGCGTCCCGGCCCGCGACCTGAGCGGTGCCGTCGACCGTGACCGAGGTGGTCTTGTCGGCGGCCTTCAGGGCCTCCTCGGCCAGGTCCTTCGGGGTGGCCCGCATGTCCTCGGGGGCCGCCTTCGCGCCCTTGTGGTCGCCCGCGCCGGTCGAGTGGTACGCCTCGTTGGAGGCGCTGTCGTACGCCCACACCTGGTCGCCGTTGCGGATGACGCTGTACTCGGCGGCCTTCTCGACGAGGGAGACCTTCTGGCGGTCCTGGCCGTCGGCGGCGACCCGCAGGGTGTGGGTGCCGGACGCCAGTTCCATCAGCTTGGCGCTCGGGTCGGCGGTCGAGCCGCCCTTGCCGCCCGCGCCCTGCCCCAGCGCGCCGGAGGCGAGACCGCCCTCCAGGCCGCCCAGGTCGGGCAGGCCGAGATCGGTGCTGATCTTCACCGTGCCGGACAGCTGCTGGACGTCCGACTTTGCGATCTTCTCGATGAGCTGCTGCGCGCTGATCTTCGGCAGGTCGGGGTCCCCGGATCCGGCGAACGCCGGGACGAGCCCGATCGTCGCGGCCGCCACCCCCACCACCGCAACCGGAACGACGTACCGGGCGGCCGCGCGCCGCCCGTCGCGTACGTCCTCGGCCTCACCCGCGGGCGTGCTGCCTTCGGATTCGTACGGTGCCATGTGTGCCTTACCTCCGTCATCGGCGGCGGCCTGCCATCCATGCCCCGGCCCACCCCTGTGCCGCCATTCTCACCCGAACTCCTGTGAGGTGGTGTCTCCCATCTGACCAAATCGGCGCGGCAGATGCGTCAGACCGCGGGCTCAACTCCGCGTAATCCTGGGGTATGACACCGCGGGCCCGGCACCTGCTCCGACCCGTAGGGGTTCTACGGCGACGCGGGCGCCGGGGGCTCGACGGAGAGGCCGCGCCAGGCACGGAGAGTCACACGCGGAACACGAGGAGCACGCGGTGCGGGAGCGGTCGCGGACCGTGACGGGCCGCCCGCGGCCTCAGCTCACCCGGTGCACCACGACGTCGCACAGCTCCACCAGGGCCGCCTTCGCGTCGCACTCCGGCAGCGGGGCCAGGCCCGCGCGGGCGTCCTCCACATAGCGGACCATGTCGCGGCGCGCCTGCTCCAGGGCCGGGTGGGCCCGCAGCAGCGCGAGGGCCTCGGCGTGCCGGGCGTCATCGGTGAGGTCGGAGTCCAGAAGCGCGCACAGGGCGATGTCCTCGGGCAGCCCCAGGCGCTCCGCCCGCTCACGCAGACGCAGCACGGGGAGGGTGGGGATGCCCTCACGGAGGTCGGTCCCCGGGGTCTTTCCGGACTCGTGCGAGTCCGAGGCGATGTCCAGGACGTCGTCCGCCAGCTGGAACGCCACACCCAGCCGCTCGCCGTACTGGGTGAGCACGTCCACCACCGTTTCATCGGCGCCCGACATCATCGCCCCGAAGCGGCAGGCCACCGCCACCAGCGAGCCGGTCTTGCCGCTCAGGACGTCGAGGTAGTGCTCCACCGGGTCGCGGCCGTCACGGGGGCCCGCGGTCTCCAGGATCTGGCCCGTGACCAGCCGTTCGAACGCCTCCGCCTGGATCCGCACCGCCTCCGGGCCGAGGTCGGCCAGGATGTGCGACGCCCTGGCGAAGAGGAAGTCACCCGTGAGGACCGCGACCGAGTTGCCCCAGCGGGTGTTCGCGCTGTCGACCCCGCGCCGCACCTCGGCCTCGTCCATGACGTCGTCGTGGTAGAGCGTGGCGAGGTGGGTCAGCTCCACGACCACGGCCGAGGGCACGATCCCGGGCGCATACGGGTCGCCGAACTGCGCGGCGAGCATCACGAGCAGCGGCCGGAACCGCTTCCCGCCCGCGCGCACCAGATGCTGGGCCGCCTCCGTGATGAAGGGGACCTCGCTCTTGGTGGCTTCGAGCAACCCTTCCTCGACAGCGGCCAGTCCGGCCTGGACATCGGCCTCCAGAGCCTGGTCCCGCACGCTCAGCCCGAACGGCCCGACGACGGTCACGTGGGGTCTCCTGTCTGCTGACGTCTGCTGACGATCACGGTCGGTCTCAAGGACGGTCACTCGGTCGATGACGCCGCCCGTCGACACGGCTTATCGCGTTTGTCGATCTGTCGTCGCCCTCACTCAAGTCAGCGTATCCGGTCACGTTTCGATCACCGCTAGCGCCCACTGTTCCAGGCCGGGTGGTATCGGATCACGAACGGTATGTTCTTGATCATCTGATACGACCAGACATCCCCTGACATAGCCCATACCCACCCCCTGCGGGCACATGGAGGCCGACGCCCGGATTGCGAGCGGCGCCGGACGCCACCACCACCCCCACGACTGCCCGTCCGGACCCTCCGCACACACGGCCGAAGGTGCGCCCGCCGCCCGGGAAATCACCTTGCCTTCTGTCCGTTTTATCCGTATATGCCACTTACGCGAGTAAGTCCAGCATCAACCCCCGGCGACGGCAGTGACATAGCTCACGTGCGCGACATGGGGGCCATCGCGGCGATGCCATCAACTCCCGCTTTGCTAACGGCAACTTGAGCTTTGCTCAACAAACTGGATCATCGGCCCTATTCCCGCACTTCAAGGTCGATTCGGAAGGACTGTGACTTCAGGGCTTGTTCCCGACATGTGCTGTCGCATACCTTCCCATCGATCCGAGCGGAACGCCGAATCCTGCCGCCGCTCGAGAACCCACCGACCCCGACGGCAGGAGCGGGGGACCCAGGTAAGCCGCCGGTCCGGACACACACGGAACGGCTTGGGGTGAAGCCGCGGCCTCGGCAACGAGGACATGGCCGGGCACCTTTCCGCCCGAACCCGACAGCTCACCTCGCAGGCGCCGGAGAGGAATACGACATGTCCGCTTTCGCACTGCCCGCACGCCGCCGGGACCGTGGCTCCAAGGCCACCCGTCTCACCCGTGCCCTCGCCATCGCGGGGACGGGTGCCGCCGTTCTCGCCATGCCGGTCCTCGGAGCCACCAGCGCTTCCGCCGCACCCGGCGCACCGGCGGCGGCCCCTGCCGCCACCACGTCCACCGTCAGCACCGTGAAGACCCAGGGCACCACCCTCGACAGCTGGATACGCCAGTCGCTCGAGGTCATGGCCCAGCACGGGATCCCCGGTACGTACAACGGCATCTACCGCAATGTGATGCGCGAGTCGTCCGGCAACCCCAGGGCCATCAACCTCTGGGACTCCAACGCCCGCGCGGGCATCCCGTCGAAGGGCCTGCTCCAGGTCATCGACCCGACCTTCGCCACGTACCACGTGCCCGGCACGTCGTACGACCCCTACGACCCGGTGGCCAACATCACCGCCGCGTGCAACTACGCCGCCCACCGGTACGGCTCGATCGACAACGTCAACAGCGCGTACTAGTAGCTCCGCCAGTACTCCGCTGGCACCCCGCTAGTAGTCCCGGCAGTGTCCGACGGACCGCCGGCCGACGCGCTCGGCCGGCGGTCCGTCGTAGCCCTCGCGGCCCTCGCGGCCCTCGCGGCCGAAGAGCCTTTCGAGGACGACGGCGATACCGTCGTCCTCGTTGGACAGGGTGATCTCGTCCGCCACGGCCTTGAGTTCGAGGTGGGCATTGGCCATCGCCACCCCGTACGCGGCCCAGTCGAACATCGGCACATCGTTCGGCATGTCGCCGAAGGCGATGGTGTCCAGCGGGCCGAGGCCCAAGTGGTCGGCGGCCAGGGCGAGCCCCGTCGCCTTGGTGATGCCGCACGGCTGGAGCTCGACCGTGCCGGGCCCGGACATGGTGACCGTCGCGAGGGAACCGACCGCGGCCCGCGCCGCCGTGGCCAACTCGTCGTCCGACAGGGCGTGATGGCGCAGCAGCACCTTGCTGATCGGCTCGCACCACAGGTCGTCGCGCCGCTCGACCCGTACCGCGGGCAGGGTGGGGTGCGGCATCCGGTAACCGGGCTCGATCAGGGTGAGCCCGTCCACTCCGTCCTGGTCCACGGCCGCGTACACCTGCCCCACCTCGGCCTCGATCTTGCCGAGCGCCGTCTCCGCCAACTCCCGGTCCAGGGTGATGGAGAACAGCAGCCGGTTCGCACCGGCGTCGTACACCTGCGCGCCCTGCCCGCACACCGCGAGCCCCGTACTGCCGAGGTCGTCCAGCAGCGGCCGCGTCCTGGGCGCCGGGCGCCCCGTCACGACGAGGTGCTGGGCGCCTGCCGCCATGGCCCGCGCCAGCGCGGCCCTCGACCGGTCGGAGAGCGTGTCGTCGTCACGCAGCAGCGTTCCGTCCAGGTCGGTGGCGATGAGTGCATATGCGAGGGGTGCGGCCATGATCAGAGAATACGGATGGAACGCCCCCGCGACTCGGCGCGAACCGGACGACGTCCGCCGTCCCGCACGCCCCGAACTCCCATGCGCCGAAAACGGAGTTGCCCCACCAGCGCACGGCCCGGCACACCCCGGCACCCTTCCCGAACGACGTACCCCGGCACTCTTCCCGAACCACGTACCCGGGCGCTCATCCCGCACGACGCGCCCCGGCCCCCACCCCGCGACGACGTACCCCGGCACCCCACCCCGCAGGACATCCCGCGGCGCCCTCCCGCCGGACATGTCCCGCCCGTGCCCCGCAGGCCGGTTGGGTGGGGAGGCCGGATGGGTGGGAGGCTCCCACCCGGAGCCTCCCACCCGTACCGTCAGCCGTGTGCCGCCGCCAGATGCCCGGCCAGCCGGGGTGAGGCGAACTCCGTACCGCACACGAAACGCATCACCGGCCCGTACGAGGACGCCGCGGGCAGACCCGTGAAGTACAGGCCCGGCACCGAGGACGCATAGCCCGCGCCGAGCTTCGGCGCGCCCCGGCTCACCGCCAGTCCGGTCCGCAGTTCATGGCCCAGGAAGTCCATCGCCGCGATGTCCACGCGGTATCCGGTCGCGGCGATCACATGGTCCGCCGTGAGTTCCTCCGTGCGGCCGGTGTGCGTCCGCACCGTCAGCACGGGGCTCCCGTCCGGGGCTGCCGCACCGACCACGCGGTCGATCTCGCGCACCTGCACCGTGCTCTGGAAGCGGTCGCGCAGCCACCAGGCGCCGAGCGGTCCGAGGACCCGGCGGACCAGGTAGTGCCGGGTCCCGGCCGGGAGGAACCGGTACGGCTGCGGGTAGTGGCTCAGCGCCCACAGCGACCAGGCGCGCCCGAAGGGCGACTCGGGGCGGAACTTCGGCTGGGCCCACGGCGCCGAACCGAAGGCCACGGTGCCCTGTCCGCGGGCGACCACCCGGACCCGCGCCCCGGCCTCGGCCGCCAGCGCGGCGGTCTCCAGGGCGGACTGCCCCGCCCCGACGACCAGCAGATCCTTGCCGGAGAAGCGGGTGAGGTCATGGTGCTGGGAGCTGTGGGAGACGGGTGCGGTGGGGGCGGGGCCGTCCGGCGCGGCGGCGGCCAGCTCCCGCGGAAGGTGGGCCAGGCCCGACAGACCGGTGGCCACCACCACCGCCCGCGCCGCGAACTGCTCGCCCGAGTCCAGCTTCAGTTCGAAGCCGCCGCCCGGGCGGCGGTCCACGGAGACGACCCGGACCCGCTCCAGCTCGGGCACCAGCTTCTGCTGGAACCACTCGCCGTAGGCGATGAACGTCTCCACCGGGATGATGTCCTCGTCGGTCACCAGCCGGGGTATGCCCGCCGCGTCGCAGTAGTCGGCCAGGGTGTGGCCGCGCTGGGGGGCGTCGAGGTTCGAGGCGGCCGGGGTCGACTTCAGCAGCATGCCCTCGGGCATGTGGTCGCGCCAGCTGACCATGGGTTCGCCGAAGACACGGACCGGGAGACCGCGGGCCCGCAGATGGGCGGCGGTGGACAGACCGAACGGCCCGGCACCGATGACTGCTACAGGTTGAATCACGAAGTCCCTCCCCAAGGACGCATGTGCCTACTTCGTGCTGGAGCCGTACGCGCTGGGCGTACCTGGTGGTTGCGGCCGTACGCGCTAGGGCGTATCCGGCGGCTGCGGCCGTACGCGCGGGGGCGTACGGGTGGTCGAGCCGCGGCGGTTGGTCCGCCACAGCTGATAGAGGTGCTTCGCGCCCGGCCGCACGAAGCGTGCGAGCATCGTGAAGAAGGGCCGCGGGTCGTCGCCCGCGAACCAGGCCAGTTCCGTACCGCTCGCGCGGGCCGGTGCGTGCGGCGTCGTATAGCCGCCGCGCCGGTAGGCGAGCAGGGCCGGCAGGTCGATGTTCTCCACGATGTACCGGTGGCCGGCGCGCTGTTCCCCCTCCGGGACCGGGCGGCCGGTCAGGTCGAGATGCATGGCGCGGACGACGTCCACCCCCGCCTCGTTCTCGAAGAGGCGGAACTGGGCGCCCATCCGCGGGTTGAAGTCGAGCAGTTTGTAGCGTCCGTCGCGGCGGTCGAAGCGCAGATCCAGATCGACGATGCCGGTGAAGCCGATCTGCTTGACGAAACGCGCGGCGAGGTCCGCGAGTTCCGGGTTGTCGACCACATACGCGTTCGCCGTCATGCCTGCGTGCGGCGGCCAGGAGCGGACCTTGACGCCGGTGAACAGGGCGAGCGGGCTGGAGTCCTGGCCGAAGTAGGCGTGCACGATCCAGTCCTCGGCCTCCTCCCGCGGCAGATACTCCTGGAGGATCACTCCGGGGCGCTCGCCCCAGCCGCGGGCCAGCGCGAGCAGGCCCTCGCGGGTGGTGATCCTGGTGGTGCCGTTCACCGCGGGCCGTTCACGGCGTACGAACGCCTCGCGGTTCTTGGCCACCAGCGGGAAACGGGCCTTCTCGGCGAAGCGCACGATGTCCTCGTACGACTGCGGGAAGGCGGCCTGCGGGCTGGGGACTCCGTGTTCCACGCATAGTTCGTGCAGGCCCTGCTTGCTGGCGAGACGGCGCGGAAGCTTGGCGTCCACTTTCGGGAAGAGGAAGGCGCCGTCGAGCATGTCCTGATGCTCGGCGATCAGCACGGCGGCCTCCTCGTCGGTGGGAATGAGCACGGTCGGCCGGCCGATACGGCGCCCGATGCGCAGCAGTCCCTCCACCAGGCGTTCCGGTTCCTCCGTGCCCGTGGTCGGCCAGACGAAGGCCCGCCGCAGATAGCGGGAGAGCGCGGCCGGTGTGTACCGGTCCTCGGTGATCGCGTACATGGGTATGCCGAGCCGCCCCAGGCTCCGGATGGCCCCCACTCCGCCGTGATGCAGTGGATAGTCGCCGAACTTCACAATGAGCCCGGGCACCTCGCGCGCCGCGTCGAACGGCATGCCGGTGCTGCTGGCCACGGGTCCCCCCACGTGTCCCCCTCTACGGACCGGACCCACCCCGTCCGTGTCCCCAAAGGACGCTAAGCCGGAATTGCACGCTCCGACAAGGCCCTTTCGGACATTGCGAACTCTTTAGCCCCTGCCCAAGACCAGCGACTCACCCGTAACGTGTGCGGCGACCACATGGCACGCACCCCCCTGCACGGCACTTGCGACGTGCACGAAAGCGAGGCAGCAACCCATGCCCCCCTTCGACGTCCCCGAAGGCCACCCCTTCGGACCGCACAACCTTCCCTACGGCGTGTTCTCGCCCGTCGGCTCCGACGAGCGGAGGGTCGGCGTCCGGCTGGGCGACCAGGTGCTCGACGCGGGCGCGGCCGCACGGGCGCTCGGCTCCCCGCATGCCTCCCTGTTGGCGGCGCCCTCTCTGGGCCCCCTGCTGGCGGCGGGCCGCGCCGCCTGGTCTGAGGTGCGCCGGGCCCTGACGGCATGGCTGACCGAGCCCGCACACCGGGAAACCGTCGCGCCCCTGATGCACCCGCTCTCCGAGGTGGCCCTGCATCTGCCTTTCGAGGTCGCGGACTACGTCGACTTCTACGCCTCCGAGAACCACGCCCGCAATGTCGGCCGGATCTTCCGCCCGGACGCGGCCGACTCCCTGACCCCCAACTGGAAGCATCTGCCGATCGGTTACCACGGCCGGGCGGGCACGGTCGTGGTGTCCGGCACGGACGTCGTGCGGCCCCAAGGGCAGCGCAAGGCGCCCACGGACCCGTCCCCGGTCTTCGGACCCTCGATCCGCCTGGACATCGAGGCGGAGGTGGGCTTCGTGGTGGGCGTGCCCTCGCAACTGGGCCGCCCCGTACCGCTGTCGGCCTTCCGCGACCATGTCTTCGGGCTCTGCCTGCTCAACGACTGGTCGGCGCGGGACATCCAGGCCTGGGAGTACGTGCCGCTCGGCCCCTTCCTCGGCAAGTCCTTCGCCACCTCCGTCTCCGCGTGGATCACCCCGCTGGAGGCCCTGGAGGAGGCCCGGATCGCACCCCCCGGCCGCACCGAGCCGCTGCTGCCGTACCTGGACGACGCGCACGAGGAGCCCGCGGGCTACGACCTGCGCATCTCCGTCGCGATCAACGGCCATACGGTTTCCGAGCCGCCGTTCTCCACCATGTACTGGACGGCCGCCCAGCAGCTGGCCCAGATGACGGTGAACGGGGCCTCGCTGCGGACGGGCGACCTCTACGGCTCCGGCACCGTGAGCGGCCCGACGGAACAGGAGCGCGGCTCGCTCCTCGAACTGACCTGGAACGGCCGCGACCCGCTCGAACTCCCGGACGGCAAGCGGGCCTTCCTGGAGGACGGCGACACGGTGACCATGACCGCCTGGGCCCCCGGCCCGGACGGCAGCCGGGTGGGACTGGGAGAGGTCACGGGACGGGTGGTGTCGGGGGGCTGAGGGGTACGGGTTCCGGCGGCGCGGCCGGGCCCGGCGGCTCACATCCAGTCGTCGGGTTCCGGCTCCGGTTCCTCGTCGGGCTCCGTGTCCGGCCAGTCGTCGAACGGAGCCCGGTGACCGGCCGAAGCCCCGCCGCCCGCCCGCTCCCTGCTGCCCACCGGAGCCGCGCCGCCCACCGGGGCCGAGGCCGCGCCCGGAGTCGTGCTGCCCGTCGGGGCCGGGGCGTGTGCGGGGGCTTCGGTCAGTGATGCGAGGACTTCGAGTACTCCCTCGCCGTAGGTGGCGAGCTTCTTCTCGCCGACGCCGCCGATGCTGCCCAGCTCGGTGATCGTCGTGGGGCGGGCGGTGGCGATCTCCCGGAGGGTGGCGTCGTGGAAGATCACATAGGCCGGTACGCCCTGTTCCTTCGCCTGGGCCGCGCGCCAGGAGCGCAGCGCCTCGAAGACGGGCACCAGCTCCGGCGGCAGCTCGGCGGCGGCCTTCGGGCGCCGTTCGCCCTTGGGTGTCGCGGCGCGGGCGGTCGCGGGCCTGGCGGCCTCCTTGCGCAGCGGCACCGCGCGCTCCCGCCGCAGCACCGCCCCGCTCGGCTCGGTCAGGACCAGCGTCCCGTACTCACCCTCGACGGCCAGCAGGCCCTGGGCCAGCAGCTGCCGTACGACTCCGCGCCATTCGCCCTCGGTCAGCTCCTCGCCGATGCCGAAGACGGACAGCTGGTCGTGGTCGAACTGGATGACCTTGGCCGTGCGGCGCCCCAGCAGGATGTCCACGATCTGCACCGCGCCGAACTTCTGCCGCCGCTCCCGGTGCAGCCGCCACACCGTGGACAGCACCTTCTGCGCCGCGACGGTCCCGTCCCAGGTCTCCGGGGGGACCAGACAGGTGTCGCAGTTGCCGCAGCCACTCGGGGCGGGCTCCTGGCCGAAGTAGGCGAGGAGCTGGCCGCGGCGGCAGTGGGCGGTCTCACACAGGGCCAGCATCGCGTCCAGGTGGGACTGGGCCCGGCGGCGGAAGGCCTCGTCCCCCTCACCGGACTGGATGAGCTTGCGCTGCTGTATGACGTCGTTCAGCCCGTAGGCCATCCAGGCCGTGGACGGCAGGCCGTCGCGGCCCGCGCGGCCGGTCTCCTGGTAGTAGCCCTCGACCGACTTCGGCAGGTCCAGGTGGGCGACGAACCGCACGTCCGGCTTGTCGATGCCCATGCCGAACGCGATGGTCGCGACCACGACCAGGCCGTCCTCGCGCAGGAACCGGGACTGGTGCTCCGCCCGGGTGCCCGCGTCCAGGCCCGCGTGGTACGGCACCGCGTCGATGCCGCTGCGGGTCAGGAATTCCGCGGTCTTCTCGACCGAGTTGCGCGAGAGGCAGTAGACGATGCCCGCCTCGCCCGGGTGCTCCTCGCGCAGGAACGCCAGCAGCTGCTTCTTGGGGTCGGCCTTGGGGACGATCCGGTACTGGATGTTGGGCCGGTCGAAGCTCGCCACGAAGTGGCGGGCCTCCGGCATGTTCAGCCGCTGGGTGATCTCCTGGTGGGTGGCGTGGGTCGCGGTCGCCGTGAGCGCGATCCGGGGGACGTCCGGCCAGCGCTCGCCGAGCAGGGACAGGGACAGATAGTCCGGGCGGAAGTCGTGGCCCCACTGGGACACGCAGTGCGCCTCGTCGACGGCGAACACCGAGATCTTGCCGCGCGAGAGCAGGTCGAGGGTGGCCTCCAGGCGCAGCCGCTCGGGGGCCAGATAGAGCAGGTCCAGCTCACCGGCCAGGAACTGCGCCTCCATCACGCGCCGCACGTCGAAGTCCTGGGTGGAGTTGACGAATCCGGCGCGCACGCCGAGCGCCCGCAGGGCGTCCACCTGGTCCTGCATCAGCGCGATCAGCGGTGAGACCACCACGCCGGTGCCGGGCCTGACCAGGGCCGGGATCTGGTAGCACAGCGACTTGCCGCCGCCGGTCGGCATGAGGACCACGGCGTCGCCGCCGGCCACCACATGCTCGATGACCGCCTGCTGCTCACCGCGGAATGCCTCGTATCCGAAGACCCGGTGCAGGACGCCGAGCGCCTCGCTCTCCTCGTCCGGCGCCGGACTCACGCCCGCCTCGGCCATCACTACCGTCCCGTCCATCGCCCGTCCCCCGTGTGCCGTCCCTCGACCACTCCTCCACCATAGGGGGCCGCGCCGACAGCCCCGGAGTTATCCACAGACCGCTCCCTTTTCCCCGGTTCAAGGACACGAGAGTCGTTCACACGTTTGCGGGAGACCTGCCCGTTTCCGGCCGATAGTCTGAATGGACCGACGAGACTCCGCCCCCTGGGAGCACTGATGAGCGTCGCACCGAAGGCGTCCGGATCCACATGGCCGATTCCGCCCGAGGGCGGCTGGACCGCCGACGACCTGGACCGGCTTCCGAATCTTCCGCCGCACACGGAATTGATCGACGGGAGCCTGGTCTTCGTGAGTCCGCAGACCCTCTTTCACGCGCGCGCTGTCGACTTCTTCAACTGGCAGCTCCAGTCCCTCGCTCCTGCGGATCTTGAGGTGGTCCGCGAGTTCACCATCGACATCGACCGCCAGAACAGGCCCGAGCCTGACGTGGTGGTCGTGCGCGGCGATGTGGTGGAGGATCCGGAGCAGACGCGGTTTCCCGCGGACGCCGTTGTGCTGGCCATCGAGGTCGTTTCGGAGGACTCCGTGTCACGGGACCGTGAGACCAAGCCCGTGAAGTACGCCCGGGCCGGGATCCCCCACTACTGGCGGGTCGAGAACGAGCAGGGTCGGGCCGCGGTGCATATCTTCGAGCTGGAGCCCGCGACCGGTGCGTACACCGGCACGGGCATTTTCCGGGAGCGGATGAAGGTGGCCGTCCCCTTCACCATGGACCTGGACCTGACCGCGATCAGGGCGCGCCGCGCGGCGGACCGGTAGGGCGCGTGGAACGGCCCGGCACCCCCCGAGCGGGCACCGGGCCGTGGTCTGTGGCGGTATGGGTGTCAGCGTACGAAGACGCTCGCCTGGCTCGCCAGGTTCAGGAAGTACTGGGGTGCCACGCCCAGGACCAGGGTGACCGCGACTCCCGTCCCGATCGCCGTCATCGTCAGCGGTGAGGGCACGGCCACGGTGGGTCCCTCGGGCCGCGGTTCGCTGAAGAACATCAGGACGATCACGCGGATGTAGAAGAAGGCCGCGACCGCCGACGAGATCACACCGATCACGACCAGCGGGACCGCGCCGCCCTCGGCGGCCGCCTTGAAGACGGCGAACTTTCCGGCGAAGCCCGAGGTCAGCGGGATGCCCGCGAAGGCGAGCAGGAACACCGCGAACACGGCCGCCACCAGTGGTGACCTGCGTCCCAGTCCGGCCCACTTGGACAGGTGGGTGGCTTCTCCGCCCGCGTCGCGGACCAGGGTCACGACGGCGAAGGCGCCGATCGTCACAAAGGAGTACGCGGCCAGGTAGAAGAGGACGGCGGAGATGCCGTCGGGGCGGGTGGCGATGACACCCGCGAGGATGAATCCCGCGTGGGCGATCGACGAGTACGCGAGGAGCCGCTTGATGTCGGTCTGGGTGATCGCGACGATCGCGCCGCCCAGCATGGTGACGATGGCGACGGCCCACATCACCGGCCGCCAGTCCCAGCGCAGCCCCGGCAGGACCACGTAGAGCAGGCGCAGCAGGGCGCCGAAGGCCGCCACCTTGGTGGCTGCGGCCATGAAGCCGGTCACCGGGGTCGGTGCGCCCTGGTAGACGTCGGGTGTCCACATGTGGAAGGGCACGGCGGCGACCTTGAAGAGCAGGCCCATCGTGATCAGTGCGGCGCCGATGAGCAGGAGGGCGTCGTTGCCCATGGTGTTGGCGAGGGCGGGGTCGGTGGTGGTGACCGTGCCGTCGACGACGTGGGCGATCGACGCGTAGGACACCGAGCCCGCGTAGCCGTACAGCAGGGCGATGCCGAACAGGGTGAAGGCGGAGGCGAAGGCGCCGAGCAGGAAGTACTTGACCGCGGCTTCCTGTGACATGAGCCGCTTGCGGCGGGCCAGGGCGCACAGCAGGTACAGCGGCAGGGAGAAGACTTCCAGGGCCACGAAGAGGGTCAGCAGGTCGTTGGCGGAGGGGAAGACGAGCATGCCGCCGACCGCGAAGAGCAGCAGCGGGAAGGCCTCGGTGGTGGTGAAACCGGCCTTGACGGCGGCCTGCTCGCTCTCGCTTCCGGGTACGGAGGCGGCCTGGGCGGCGAAGGAGTCGACGCGGTTGCCGTGGGCGGCGGGGTCGAGGCGCCGTTCGGCGAAGGTGAACACGCCGAGGAGCCCGGCCAGCAGGATCGTGCCCTGGAGGAACAGGGAGGGTCCGTCGACGGCGATGGCGCCCATGGCGGCGATGTGGGCCCTGGTGGTGCCGTAGCCGTCGGCGGCGAGCGCCACGACGGCGGCGAAGGCGGCGGCGAGCGCGACGACGGAGACGAAGACCTGCGCGTAGTAGCGGGACCTGCGCGGGACGAACGCCTCGATCAGCACGCCGACGAGCGCCGCACCGATGACGATCAGGGTCGGTGACAGTTGGCCGTACTCGATCTTCGGTGCCTGGATCTTGGAGATCGGGTCGGCCGCGGTTGTCCACAGGCTGTGGACGGCTGCTGTGCTCACTTGGCCGCCTCCACCGCGGGCTTGGGATCGGTCTTGTGTACGTCGGACATGGTCTGCTTGACCGCCGGGTTCACGATGTCGGCGAGGGGCTTGGGATAGACGCCCAGGAAGATCAGCAGAACGATCAGCGGGGCGACCACCAGCAGTTCCCGCACCCGCAGGTCGGGCATCCTGGCGACCTCCGGCTTGACCGGGCCCGTCATGGTCCGCTGGTAGAGGACGAGGGTGTAGAGCGCGGCCAGGACGATGCCGAGGGTGGCGATGATGCCGATCGCCGGATGGCGGGCGAAGGTGCCGACCAGGACCAGGAACTCGCTGACGAAGGGTGCGAGTCCGGGCAGGGACAGGGTGGCCAGGCCGCCGATCAGGAAGGTGCCGGCGAGGACCGGGGCGACCTTCTGCACGCCCCCGTAGTCCGCGATCAGACGGGAGCCGCGGCGGGTGATCAGGAACCCGGCGACCAGCATCAGGGCGGCGGTGGAGATGCCGTGGTTCACCATGTAGAGCGTGGCCCCGGACTGGCCCTGGCTGGTCATCGCGAAGATGCCGAGGACGATGAAGCCGAAGTGGGAGATCGAGGCGTAGGCCACCAGCCGTTTGATGTCCCGCTGGCCGACCGCGAGCAGGGCCCCGTAGATGATGCTGATGAGGGCCAGGACCAGGATGACGGGGGTGGCCCACTTGCTGGCCTCCGGGAACAGCTGGAGGCAGAAGCGGAGCATCGCGAAGGTGCCGACCTTGTCGACGACCGCCGTGATCAGGACGGCGACCGGGGCGGTGGCCTCCCCCATGGCGTTGGGCAGCCAGGTGTGCAGCGGCCACAGCGGCGCCTTCACCGCGAAGGCGAAGAAGAAGCCGAGGAACAGCCAGCGCTCGGTGCCGGTCGCCAAGTGCAGTGAGCCGTTCGCCCGGGCCGCCGCGATCTCCGGCAGGGAGAAGTTGCCCGCCTGCACGTAGAGGCCGATCACCGCGGCCAGCATGATCAGGCCGCCGACCAGGTTGTAGAGGAGGAACTTCACGGCGGCGTAGGAGCGCTGGGTGGCCGCGGCCTGCTCGCCGTGCTCGTGGGCGTGGTCCCCGAAGCCGCCGATGAGGAAGTACATCGGGATGAGCATGGCTTCGAAGAAGATGTAGAAGAGGAAGACGTCGGTGGCCTCGAAGGAGATGATCACCATCGCCTCGACGGCCAGGATCAGGGCGAAGAAGCCCTGGGTGGGCCGCCAGCGGCGGCTTCCGGTCTCCATCGGGTCGGCGTCGTGCCAGCCCGCCAGGATCACGAACGGGATGAGCAGCGCGGTCAGCGCGATGAGTGCCACCGCGATGCCGTCCACGCCCAGTTCGTAGCGCACCCCGAAGTCCCTGATCCAGGAGTGCGATTCGGTGAACTGGTAGCGGGCGCCGCCGGGTTCGAAGCGGAACCCGGTCACCGCGGCGAGCGCGAGTGTGGCGAGGGAGACCACCAGGGCCAGCCACTTGGCGGTGGTGCGCCGGGCGGCGGGGACCGCGGCCGTGGCGATCGCCCCCACGGCCGGGAGCACCGCCGTCGCTGTCAGCAGGGGAAAGGACATCGCTATCAGACCGCCCTCATCAGCAGGGTCAGGGCGACGAGCACCGCCGCACCGCCGAACATCGAGACCGCGTACGAGCGTGCGTAGCCGTTCTGGAGGCGGCGGAGCCGTCCGGACAGGCCGCCGACCGTGGCGGCCGTGCCGTTGACGACACCGTCGACCAGGGTGTGGTCCACGTACACCAGGGAGCGGGTGAGATGGGCTCCGCCGCGTACGAGGACCACATGGTTGAAGTCGTCCTGGAGGAGATCGCGCCGGGCGGCCCGGGTGAGCAGGGAGCCGCGCGGGGCGACGGCCGGGACCGGGCGGCGGCCGTACTGGGCCCAGGCGATTCCGGCGCCCACCAGCAGCAGGACCAGGGTCGCGGCCGTGACCGTCCCGGCGCTGACCGGGGAGTGGCCCTCCGCGTGCCCGGTGACGGGCTCCAGCCAGTGCAGGAAGCGGTCGCCGACGGAGAAGAGGCCGCCCGCGAACACCGACCCGAAGGCCAGCACGATCATGGGGATCGTCATCACCTTGGGCGACTCGTGCGGGTGCGGCTCATGGCCGTGCTCGTCCGGCTGCCAGCGCTTCTCGCCGAAGAAGGTCATGAGCATCACACGGGTCATGTAGTACGCGGTGATGGCCGCGCCGAGCAGGGCCGCGCCGCCGAGGATCCAGCCCTCGGTGCCGCCCTTGGCGAACGCCGCCTCGATGATCTTGTCCTTGGAGAAGAAGCCGGACAGGCCGGGGAAGCCGATGATCGCGAGGTAGCCGAGGCCGAAGGTGACGAAGGTGACCGGCATGTACGTGCGGAGGCCGCCGTATTTCCGCATGTCGACCTCGTCGTTCATGCCGTGCATCACCGAGCCCGCGCCGAGGAACAGCCCGGCCTTGAAGAAGCCGTGGGTCACCAGGTGCATGATCGCGAAGACATAGCCGATGGGGCCGAGGCCCGCGGCCAGCACCATGTAGCCGATCTGCGACATGGTCGACCCGGCGAGCGCCTTCTTGATGTCGTCCTTGGCGCAACCGACGATCGCACCGAAGAGCAGGGTGACCGCGCCGACCACGGTGACCGTCAGCTGGGCGTCGGGCGCGGAGTTGAAAACCGCGCCGGAGCGGACGATCAGATACACGCCCGCGGTCACCATGGTCGCCGCGTGGATGAGGGCGGAGACCGGGGTCGGGCCCTCCATGGCGTCCCCGAGCCAGGACTGGAGCGGCACCTGGGCTGACTTGCCGCAGGCGGCCAGCAGCAGCATCAGGGCGATCGCGGTGAGCTTGCCCTCACCGGCCTTGCCGACGGCGTCGAAGACCGGCCCGAAGGCGAAGGTCCCGAAGGTCGTGAACATCAGCATGATGGCGATGGACAGGCCCATGTCGCCGACCCGGTTGACGAGGAAGGCCTTCTTCGCCGCGGTCGCCGCGCTGGGCTTGTGCTGCCAGAAGCCGATCAGCAGGTAGGAGGCGAGACCGACGCCCTCCCAGCCGACGTACAGCAGCAGGTAGTTGTCGGCGAGGACGAGCAGCAGCATCGCCGCGAGGAACAGGTTGAGATAGCCGAAGAAGCGGCGCCGTCGCTCGTCGTGCTCCATGTACCCCACCGAGTACAGATGGATGAGCGAGCCGACGCCGGTGATCAGCAGGACGAAGGTCATCGACAGCTGGTCGAGCCGGAAGGTGACGTCGGCCTGGAAGCCGGCCACCGGGATCCAGCTGAACAGGTGCTGGGTCACGGTCCGGTGGTCGGCCGCCTTGCCCAGCAGGCCGGCGAAGAGGACGACGCCGAGGGCGAAGGAGGCGGCGGCGAGCGCCGTGCCGATCCAGTGGCCGACGGCGTCCAGCCTTCTGCCGCCGCACAGCAGGACGGCCGCTCCGAGCAGGGGCGCCGCGATCAGCAGCGCGATCAGGTTCTCCACGATTCTTCCGACCCCTTACAGCTTCATCAGGCTGGCGTCGTCGACCGAGGCCGAGTGGCGGGTGCGGAACAGCGACACGATGATCGCGAGCCCGACCACGACCTCCGCGGCGGCGACGACCATCGTGAAGAAGGCGATGATCTGGCCGTCGAGATTGCCGTGCATCCGGGAGAAGGTGACGAAGGCGAGGTTGCAGGCGTTGAGCATCAGCTCGATGCACATGAACACCACGATCGCGTTCCGCCGGATCAGTACGCCGGTGGCGCCGATGGTGAACAGCAGCGCGGCGAAATACAGGTAGTTGACCGGGTTCACTTCGACGCCTCCTCGGTCCTCTTCAGCGCCGGCCGCTCGTCCTCGTCCCGCTCCAGGCGTGCGGCGGCCCGCTCTTCCAGTGCCTTCAGGTCGGCGATGGCCTCGTCGGACACATCGCGGACCTGCCCGCGGTCCCGGAGCGTCTTGCTGACGGTCAGCTCGGACGGGGTGCCGTCCGGGAGCAGACCCGCGATGTCCACCGCGTTGTGCCGGGCGTAGACACCGGGGGCGGGCAGCGGCGGCAGGTGGGTGCCCTCGCGCACCCGCTGCTCGGACAGCTCGCGCTGGGTCCTGGCCCGTTCGGTGCGCTCGCGGTGGGTGAGCACCATGGCGCCGACCGCGGCCGTGATCAGCAGGGCACCGGTGATTTCGAAGGCGAACACGTATTTGGTGAAGATCAGGGCCGCGAGGCCCTCCACATTGCCGTTGGCGTTGGCCGCGCCCAGGCCGTCGAAGTCCTTCAGGGAGGCGTTGGCGATGCCCGCGAGCAGCAGGATCCCGAAACCCGCCCCGCACAGCAGGGCCAGCCAGCGCTGGCCCTTGATGGTCTCCTTGAGGGAGTCCGCCGCGGTGACACCGACCAGCATCACCACGAACAGGAACAGCATCATGATCGCGCCGGTGTAGACGACGATCTGCACGATGCCCAGGAAGTAGGCGCCGTTGGCGAGGTAGAAGACCGCCAGGACGATCATGGTGCCGGCCAGGGAGAGCGCGCTGTGCACGGCCTTCTTCATGAAGACGGTGCCGAGCGCGCCGAGCAGCGCGACCGCGCCGAGGACCCAGAACTGGAAGGCCTCTCCGGTGGAGGTGGTGTAGGCGGCGAGTTCGGGGTTCATGCGTCCGCCCCCCGTTCCCCGGCCGGGCCCGGGGTGCCGGCACACTCGGGCTGCTCGCCCTGGGAGACGGCGGCCTGGCGTTCGGTGCCGGGCGCGGCCTCGGTCACCAGGCCCCGGTAGTAGTCCTGTTCGTCCGTGCCCGGGTAGAGGGCGTGGGGGGTGTCGACCATGCCCTCGTCGAGCCCGGCGAGCAGCTGCTCCTTGGTGTAGATCAGGTTGGCGCGGCTGGAGTCCGCGAGTTCGAACTCGTTGGTCATGGTGAGGGCGCGGGTGGGGCAGGCCTCGATGCACAGTCCGCACAGGATGCAGCGGGCGTAGTTGATCTGGTAGACCCTGCCGTACCGCTCGCCCGGGGAGTAGCGCTCCTCGTCGGTGTTGTCCGCGCCTTCCACGTAGATCGCGTCGGCGGGGCAGGCCCAGGCGCACAGCTCGCAGCCGACGCACTTCTCCAGGCCGTCCGGATGGCGGTTGAGCTGGTGCCGTCCGTGGAACCGCGGGGCGGTGGTCTTCTTCTGCTCCGGGTACTGCTCCGTCAGCCGCTTCTTGAACATGGCCCTGAAGGTCACGCCGAAGCCGGCCACGGGGTTCTGGAAGCCGGGCTTGGTCCGCCCGGACTCCTGGGGTTCCTCAGCCATCGGACGCCTCCTTTCCCTCCGAAGTTCCGTCACTGACAGTGTCCGGTCCGCCACTGACAATCAGCTCCCGGTCCCGGTGCGAGCGGCGCCTGGGCACCGGGGGCAGCGTCTGTCCCGGCAGCGGCGGGACGGGGTAGCCGCCCGCCATCGGGTCGAAGGCGGCGGGGCCCGCCGCGGGCCGCTCGGGCTCCTTGGCCTTCTCGCGGAACATGTCGACGAGGAAGGACAGCAGCAGCAGCGCGAGCACCGCGCCCCCGATGGAGAGGGCGATGCCGGAGAAGCCGTAGTGCTCGTTGCGCAGTGCCCGCACGGTGGCGACCAGCATCAGCCAGACCACGGAGACCGGGATGAGGACCTTCCAGCCGAGTTTCATCAGCTGGTCGTAGCGGACGCGCGGGAGTGTGCCGCGCAGCCAGATGAAGAAGAACAGCAGCAGCTGGACCTTGATGACGAACCAGAGCAGCGGCCACCAGCCGTGGTTGGCGCCCGCCCAGAAGCCGCTGATGGGCCAGGGGGCGCGCCAGCCGCCGAGGAAGAGGGTGGTGGAGACGGCGGAGACGGTCACCATGTTGACGTACTCGGCGAGCATGAACATCGCGAACTTGATCGAGGAGTACTCGGTGTTGAAGCCGCCGACGAGGTCGCCCTCGGACTCCGGCATGTCGAAGGGGGCGCGGTTGGTCTCGCCGACCATGGTGATGATGTAGATGACGAAGGACACCGGCAGCAGGAGGATGTACCAGCGGTCGTGCTGCTGTTCGACGATCCGGGAGGTCGACATCGACCCCGAGTAGAGGAACACCGAGGCGAAGGCGGCGCCCATGGCGATCTCGTACGAGATCATCTGCGCGCAGGAGCGCAGGCCGCCGAGGAGCGGATAGGTGGATCCGGAGCTCCATCCGGCGAGCACGATGCCGTAGATGCCGACCGAGGCGATCGCGAGGATGTAGAGCATGGCGATCGGCAGGTCGGTGAGCTGCATCGCGGTGCGGTGGCCGAAGACCGAGATCTCGTTGCCCGCGGGTCCGAAGGGGATCACCGCGATCGCCATGAAGGCGGGGATGGCCGCGACGATCGGCGCCAGGATGTAGACCGCCTTGTCGGCGCGTTTGACGATGACGTCTTCCTTGAGCATCAGCTTCACGCCGTCGGCCAGCGACTGGAGCATGCCCCAGGGGCCGTGCCGGTTGGGGCCGATGCGCAGCTGCATCCAGGCGACGACCTTGCGCTCCCAGACGATGGAGAACAGCACGGTCACCATCAGGAAGGCGAAGCAGAAGACCGCCTTGACGACGACCAGCCACCAGGGGTCGCGGCCGAACATGGAGAGGTCTTCGACGGCGAGGTACGGGCTCATGCCTCCACCTCCTCGGGGGCCGCGGCGGCGGGTGCCGCCCGGCTGATGCGGACGAGGTCACCGGGGAGCGCACCGGTGTCCGAGGCGACGCCCCCGCCGGTGGAGTTCAGCGGGAGCCAGACCACCCGGTCCGGCATCTCGGTGATCTGCACGGGAAGTTCCACGGTCCCTTCGGGGCCGGTCACGGAGAGCGGGTCGCCGTCCCTGATGCCCGCCTCCGCCGCGGTGGCGGGCGACACCCGGGCGCGGGCCGCGTGGCGGGTGCCGGCGAGTGCCTCGTCGCCGTCCTGGAGCCGCCCCCGGTCCAGCAGCAGCCGGTGACCGGCGAGCACCGCCTCCCCGGCGGCCGGGCGGGGCAGCTGGCCGCCGATCTCCAGGGGGTTGGCGGCGCGGGGTCCCTGCCAGGGGCCGAGCCGGTCCAGCTCGGTGCGGATGGTGCGCAGGTCGGGCAGTCCCAGATGGACGTCCATGGCGTCGGCGAGCATATGGAGCACACGGGCGTCGGAGGGGGCCAGGGACCGGGTCATCTGGTCGGGCTTGAGCGCGGCCTCGAAGAAGCGGGCCCTGCCCTCCCAGTTGAGGAAGGTCCCGGCCTTCTCGGCGACGGCCGCGACCGGCAGCACCACATCGGCGTGTGCGGTGACCTCGCTCGGCCGCTGTTCCAGCGACACCAGGAAGCCCGCGGCGGCGAGCGCCTCGCGGGCGCGGGCCGGGTCGGGCAGGTCGGCGACCTCGACCCCGGCGACCACCAGGGCCCGCAGTTCGCCGGTGACTGCGGCGTCGACGATCTGGCCGGTGTCCCGGCCGAAGCGCTGCGGGAGTTCGGCGACACCCCAGGCGGCGGCGACCTCGTCCCGGGCGCGCGGGTCGGTGGCCGGGCGGCCGCCCGGCAGCAGCGTGGGCAGGGCGCCCACCTCGACGGCACCGCGCTCGCCCGCCCGCCGCGGGATCCACACCAGCTGCGCCCCGGTGGCGGCCGCGGTGCGGACGGCGGCGGTGAGGCCGCCCGCGGTGTCGGCGAGCCGCTCGCCGACGACGATTACCGCGCCCTCGGTGCGCAGGGCCTCGGCGGCGCGTACGCCGTCCTCCTCCAGGCCGACCCGCCCGGCCAGCGCGTCCAGCCACTCGGTCTCGGTGCCGGGCGCGGCGGGCAGCAGGGTGCCGGCCGCCTTCTCCAGGCCCCGGGTGGCGCAGGTGGCGAGGGCGAAGACCTGCTGGCCGTGGCCGCGCCAGGCCTTGCGCAGCCGCAGGAAGACGCCGGGCGCCTCCTCCTCGGCCTCGAACCCGACGAGCAGGACGGCGGGTGCCTTCTCCAGGGCGGTGTACGTGACTCCGGTGCCGTCGAGGTCGCGGCCGCGCCCGGCGACCCGGGCGGCCAGGAAGTCGGCCTCCTCACCGCTGTGCACCCGGGCCCGGAAGTCGATGTCGTTGGTGGTGAGGGCGACGCGCGCGAACTTGCTGTAGGCGTAGGCGTCCTCGACGGTGAGCCGTCCGCCGGTCAGTACGCCGGTGCGGCCGCGGGCGGCGAGCAGGCCCTCGGCCGCGGCCTGGAGCGCCTGGGGCCAGGAGGCCGGTTCCAGTTCGCCGGACCCGCCCCGCACCAGCGGGGTGTCCAGCCGGTCCGGGAGTTGGGCGTAGCGGAAGGCGAAGCGTCCCTTGTCGCAGATCCACTCCTCGTTGACCTCGGGGTCGTTGGCCGCGAGGCGGCGCATGACCTTGCCGCGCCGGTGGTCGGTGCGGGTCGCGCAGCCGCCGGAGCAGTGCTCGCACACGGACGGCGAGGAGACGAGGTCGAAGGGGCGGGAGCGGAAGCGGTACGCGGCCGAGGTGAGCGCGCCGACCGGGCAGATCTGGATGGTGTTCCCGGAGAAGTACGACTCGAAGGGGTCGCCCTCGCCGGTGCCGACCTGCTGGAGCGCGCCCCGCTCCAGCAGCTCGATCATGGGGTCGCCCGCGATCTGGTTCGAGAACCGGGTGCAGCGGGCGCACAGCACGCACCGCTCGCGGTCCAGCAGCACCTGGGTGGAGATCGGGACGGGCTTCTCGTAGGTGCGCTTGCGGCCCTCGAAGCGGGACTCGGCGCTGCCGTGCGACATGGCCTGGTTCTGGAGGGGGCACTCACCGCCCTTGTCGCAGACCGGGCAGTCCAGCGGGTGGTTGATGAGCAGCAGCTCCATCACACCCTTCTGGGCCTTCTCGGCGACGGGTGAGGTGAGCTGGGTCTTGACGACCATGCCGTCGGTGCAGGTGATGGTGCAGGACGCCATGGGCTTGCGCTGGCCCTCGACCTCGACGATGCACTGGCGGCAGGCACCGACCGGGTCCAGCAGGGGGTGGTCGCAGAACCGGGGGATCTCGATGCCGAGCTGTTCGGCGGCCCGGATGACGAGGGTGCCCTTGGGCACGCTGATCTCGATGCCGTCGATGGTCAGCGTGACGAGGTCCTCCGGCGGGAGGGCCGCCGCGCCCCCTCCCGTGGGGGCGCTGGTGGTCACAGTCATGCGGTCACCTCCGCGGGCCTGTCGGCCCAGGCCGTGGACTTCGCCGGGTCGAAGGGGCAGCCCCGGCCCGTGATGTGCTCCTCGTACTCCGCGCGGAAGTACTGGAGGGAGGAGAAGATCGGTGAGGCGGCGCCGTCACCGAGGGCGCAGAAGGACTTGCCGTTGATGTTGTCGGCGATGTCGGCGAGCTTGTCGAGGTCGGCCATGGTGCCCTTGCCCGCCTCGATGTCGTGCAGCAGCTGCACCAGCCAGTACGTGCCCTCGCGGCAGGGGGTGCACTTGCCGCAGGACTCATGGGCGTAGAACTCGGTCCAGCGGGTGACGGCGCGGACCACGCAGGTCGTCTCGTCGAAGCACTGGAGGGCCTTGGTGCCGAGCATGGATCCGGCGGCGCCCACGCCCTCGTAGTCGAGCGGGACGTCGAGGTGTTCGTCGGTGAACATCGGTGTGGAGGAGCCGCCGGGCGTCCAGAACTTGAGGCGGTGGCCGGGCCGCATGCCGCCGCTCAGGTCGAGGAGCTGGCGGAGCGTGATGCCGAGCGGGGCCTCGTACTGGCCGGGTCCTGCGACATGGCCGCTGAGCGAGTAGAGCGTGAAGCCGGGGGACTTCTCGCTGCCCATCGACCGGAACCACTCCTTGCCCCGGTGCAGGATCGCGGGAACCGACGCGATGGACTCGACGTTGTTCACCACGGTGGGGCAGGCGTACAGACCCGCGACCGCGGGGAAGGGGGGACGCAGCCGGGGCTGGCCGCGGCGGCCTTCGAGGGAGTCGAGCAGTGCGGTCTCCTCGCCGCAGATGTAGGCGCCCGCGCCCGCGTGCACGGTGAGTTCGAGGTCGAGTCCGCTGCCGAGGACGTTTTCGCCGAGGTAGCCCGCCTCGTACGCCTCGCGGACGGCGGAGTGCAGCCGCCGCAGTACGGGGACGACCTCACCGCGCAGGTAGATGAAGGCGTGCGAGGACCTGATGGCGTAGCAGGCGATGACGATGCCCTCGATCAGGCTGTGCGGGTTGGCGAAGAGGAGCGGGATGTCCTTGCAGGTGCCGGGCTCCGACTCGTCGGCGTTGACGACGAGGTAGTGCGGTTTGCCGTCGCCCTGGGGGATGAACTGCCATTTCATCCCGGTCGGGAAGCCCGCGCCGCCGCGGCCGCGCAGTCCGGAGTCCTTGACGTAGGCGATCACCTCGTCGGGGGTCATGGCGAGGGCCTTGCGGAGTCCCTCGTAGCCGTCGTGGCGCTTGTAGACGTCCAGCGTCCAGGACTTCTCCTCGTCCCAGAAGGCCGACAGCACGGGGGCGAGCAGCTTCTCGGGGCTGCCCTCTCCCCCGCCCTCGAACTTTCCGTCCTCGGTGGTCACGGTCATCACTCCCCCTCCTCCGCGACGGGACCCGACGGGTGGGCCGGGTCGGAGGCCGATGTGTCCTGCGGGGCGTCGTGCGAGCTGAGGTGTTCGGTCGGCGAGGGCCGGTGCCCGGTGGCGTCCGGTGCCTCGTCCTGCGGTCCGCCGTCCCGGGGGTGGACCACGCGCGCGGCGGTGCCCTCCCCCTTGGCCAGCCGCAGCCCGGCCAGCGAGGCGGGGCCCGCGCCGCCGGTGGCGTCGACGGCTCCGTCCCGTTCGTCGGGGAAGCCGGCCAGCATCCGGGCGGTCTCCCGGAAGGTGCACAGGGGGGCGCCGCGGGTGGGGTCGGCCCGCCGTCCCGCGCGCAGGTCGTCGACGAGGCGCTTGGCGCTGTCGGGGGTCTGGTTGTCGAAGAACTCCCAGTTGACCATCACGACCGGCGCGAAGTCGCAGGCCGCGTTGCACTCGATGTGCTCCAGGGTGACCTTGCCGTCGTCGGTGGTCTCGCCGTTGCCGACGCCGAGGTGCTCGCGGAGGGCGGAGAAGATGGCGTCGCCGCCCATCACCGCGCACAGGGTGTTGGTGCAGACGCCGACCTGGTAGTCGCCGGACGGGCGCCGCCGGTACATGGTGTAGAAGGTGGCTACGGCGGTGACCTCGGCGGTGGTCAGGCCGAGGACGTCGGCGCAGAAGCGCATCCCGGTGCGGGTGACGTGCCCCTCCTCCGACTGCACGAGGTGCAGCAGCGGCAGCAGGGCGGAGCGCGGGTCGGGGTAGCGTCCGACGATCTCGCGCGCGTCCTGCTCCAGGCGCGCCCGGACCTCGTCCGGGTAGGCGGGGGCGGGCGGCTCGGGCATGCCGAGGCTGACGCCCCGCTCCGAAGAACTGGTGGTCACCGGTCGACGCCTCCCATCACGGGGTCGATGGATGCGACGGCGACGATCACGTCGGCGACCTGGCCGCCCTCGCACATCGCTGCCATGGCCTGAAGGTTGGTGAAGGACGGGTCGCGGAAGTGGACCCGGTACGGGCGGGTGCCGCCGTCGGAGACCGCGTGCACGCCGAGTTCGCCCTTGGGCGACTCGACCGCCGCGTAGGTCTGTCCGGGCGGGACGCGGAAGCCCTCGGTCACCAGCTTGAAGTGGTGGATCAGGGCCTCCATGGAGGTGCCCATGATCTTCTTGATGTGGTCGAGGGAGTTGCCGAGGCCGTCCGGTCCCAGGGCGAGCTGGGCGGGCCAGGCGATCTTCTTGTCGGCGACCATGACCGGGCCGGGTGCCAGCCGGTCCAGGCACTGTTCGATGATCGCCAGCGACTGCCGCATCTCCTCCAGGCGGATGAGGAAGCGGCCGTAGGCGTCGCAGCTGTCGGCGGTCGGGACGTCGAAGTCGTAGGTCTCGTAGCCGCAGTAGGGCTGTGCCTTGCGCAGGTCGTGCGGGAGTCCGGCGGAGCGCAGGATCGGGCCGGTGACGCCGAGGGCCATGCAGCCCGCCAGGTCGAGGTAGCCGATGTCCTGCATACGGGCCTTGAAGATGGGGTTCCCGGTGGCGAGCTTGTCGTACTCCGGGAGGTTCTTCTTCATCTTCTTGACGAACTCGCGGATCTGGTCGACCGCGCCGGCCGGGAGGTCCTGGGCGAGTCCGCCGGGGCGGACATAGGCGTGGTTCATCCGCAGGCCGGTGATCAGCTCGTAGATGTCGAGGATCAGTTCCCGGTCGCGGAAGCCGTAGATCATGATGGTGGTCGCGCCGAGTTCCATGCCGCCGGTGGCGATGCACACCAGGTGGGAGGACATCCGGTTCAGCTCCATCAGGAGCACCCGGAGGACCGTGGCGCGGTCGGGGACCTGGTCCTCGATGCCGAGGAGCTTCTCGACCGCGAGGCAGTACGCCGTCTCGTTGAAGAACGGCGTCAGATAGTCCATGCGCGTCACGAACGTGGTGCCCTGGGTCCAGGTCCGGTATTCGAGGTTCTTCTCGATACCGGTGTGGAGGTAGCCGATGCCGCAGCGGGCCTCGGTGACGGTCTCGCCGTCGATCTCCAGGATCAGCCGCAGCACCCCGTGCGTGGACGGGTGCTGGGGGCCCATGTTGACGACGATGCGCTCGTCGTCGGCGCGGGCCGCGGACTGGACGACCTCGTCCCAGTCGCCGCCGGTGACCGTGTGGACGATGCCCTCGGTGGTCTCGCGGGAGGCCGCGGAGGAGGGGGACTGTGTGCTCATGAGTACGACCTCCGCTGGTCCGGAGCCGGGATCTGGGCGCCCTTGTACTCGACGGGGATGCCGCCGAGGGGATAGTCCTTGCGCTGCGGGAAGCCCTGCCAGTCGTCGGGCATCATGATCCGCGTCAGTGCGGGGTGGCCGTCGAAGACCAGGCCGAAGAAGTCGTACGTCTCCCGCTCGTGCCAGTCGTTCGTCGGATAGACGGGGACCAGCGAGGGGATGTGCGGGTCGGCGTCGGGGGCGCTCACCTCAAGCCGGATCAGCCGGTTGTGGGTGATCGACCGCAGATGGTAGACGGCGTGCAGCTCGCGGCCCTTGTCGCCGGGGTAGTGCACTCCGCTGACGCCCGTGCACAGTTCGAAGCGGAGCGCCGGGTCGTCGCGGAGGGTGCGGGCGACGGTGACCAGGTACTCGCGTTCGACGTGGAAGGTCAGCTCGTCGCGGTCGACGACGGTCTTCCCGATCGCGCTGCCGGGGGCGAGCCCCTGTTCCTCCAGGGCGCCTTCGAGTTCGTCGGCGACCTCGTCGAACCAGCCGCCGTAGGGCCGGGCGGCGGGGCCGGGGAGCCGGACGGAACGGACCAGTCCGCCGTAGCCGGAGGTGTCGCCGCCGTTGCGGGCGCCGAACATGCCGCGCTGGACGCGGATCTCCTCCCCGCCCTCGCCCCGCATGCCCGGGAGGTTGGCCGCGCCGAGGTCCTTCTCGGGGTTGACGCCGTTGCCGTTCGCCGCGGCACCCTTCGCGTCGTCGCCCGGCGTGCCCGCGCCGTTGCTCTTCGCGCCGCTCATCGCAGCAGCCCCTTCATCTCGATCGTGGGGAGTGCCTTGAGCGCCGCTTCCTCCGCCTCACGGGCCGCCTCCTCGGCGTTGACGCCGAGCTTGGCGGTCTGGATCTTGTGGTGGAGCTTGAGAATCGCGTCCATCAGCATCTCCGGCCGCGGCGGGCAGCCGGGCAGATAGATGTCGACGGGGACGATGTGGTCGACGCCCTGCACGATCGCGTAGTTGTTGAACATGCCGCCCGAGGAGGCGCAGACCCCCATGGAGATCACCCACTTGGGGTTCGGCATCTGGTCGTAGACCTGCCGCAGGACCGGCGCCATCTTCTGGCTGACCCGTCCGGCGACGATCATCAGGTCCGCCTGCCGGGGCGAGCCGCGGAACACCTCCATGCCGAAGCGCGCCAGGTCGTAGCGGCCGGCTCCGGTGGTCATCATCTCGATGGCGCAGCAGGCGAGGCCGAAGGTGGCGGGGAAGACCGAGGCCTTGCGCACCCAGCCCGCGGCCTGCTCCACGGTGGTCAGCAGGAAACCGCTCGGCAGCTTTTCTTCGAGTCCCATGACTAAAGGCCCCTCAGTCCCATTCCAGGCCGCCGCGCCGCCATACGTACGCGTACGCGACGAAGACGGTGAGCACGAAGAGCAGCATCTCCACGAGCCCGAAGATCCCCAGGGCGTCGAAGGTGACGGCCCAGGGGTAGAGGAAGACGATCTCGATGTCGAAGACGATGAAGAGCATCGCCGTCAGGTAGTACTTGATCGGGAAGCGCCCGCCGCCCGCCGGCGTGGGGGTCGGCTCGATGCCGCACTCGTAGGCCTCGAGCTTCGCGCGGTTGTACCGCTTCGGACCGATCAGCGTGGCCATCACCACGGAGAAGATCGCAAAGCCTGCCCCGAGGGCTCCCAGTACGAGGATGGGCGCATACGCGTTCACCGCTCCTCGCTCCTCTCAGTCGGCACTGACTGCTTGGCGGTCTCCCCGGGCCGAGCGGAGCCGTGGCCCCGGGGAGGTGGCGCTGTGCTCACACCCGCCCCACCAGCCCCACGAACCCCGCCCGCCCCGGCGAAGATCGCGGACATGTGAAGCAGGTCACAAGCCCAACTGCCCCGCATCCTATGCCCGGCGATGTGTGATCTGCGACACGGGGGTCAGCACCTCCTTTGTGATCTCCACCACCTGGCGAAGGATCATGAAGTCGGATGAGCGGTGACCTTCATACGCGAAGCAGTCGAGCGATCACCAAGAGGTGACATTCTCGCTCGTCTTCGCAGGTCGAGGGCATCTTGCAATATCAGCGAAGAGCCGCTCAATGCAAATTGGCCACCGGAATGGATCTCTTGATATAGGGGCGCGTTCACACGTGAGAGGGAAGAGCGGGCCCGGGAGTGAACGCGTGCACGCGTTCACAAGCAGGGACATACGTGACCACTCGTGAAGGCGTGTGACCGCGAGGTCGGCGCGAGGTGACGTGCGTGCGCGGGACGCACCCCGAAGGGAGACCGTTCCGTGACCTGTGCCACACCTGTGTGAGGGGCCCATAAAGCGGGCTTGGCCATGCGTCGTGACCGGTGATAAGCGCAGAGCAATCCGGACAGAACGACGAAAACACGTGATCACAGGCTTGATCACAGGTGTCCGCAATGCCCGTTACGGCGTCAATAAAGGCTGCCACACCCGGGGTTTGGGGCTGCCGTTGAACAACTGTGGCGCAGCACACGTTTCTTGAAGGTATGGAGGAGCCCCTGATACCGCTTGTACCCATGTCCCACACCGCTCACATACGCAGCCACCGGAAGCCCCGCAGCCGCAGCGCGTCGACGATCGCGATGCGGGCCGGAGTTGCGGGTGGCGTCCTCAGCACGCTGGCCGTTGCCGGCGCCTCGGCCTCGGCCAATGCCGCCGAGCCGGTGACGCAGACCCTCGAACTGCCGACCCTGACGGCCGACATGGCCACGCAGGTCGCCCAGTCCGCGGAGGCCACCCAGCAGACCGCCGCCAACTACCAGCTCCAGGCCGAGCGCGACTCGGCCGCCGCGAATGCCGCGAAGCAGGCCAAGTCAGACCTCGCGCAGGCCAAGCAGAAGGCCGCCGAGGCCGAGCGCAAGGCCGAGGCCGCGCGCAAGACGGCGGCGGCCGCCGCCTCCCGCAGCGCCGAGCGCACCGTCCTGTCCGCCGCTTCCGACACCGCCTCGTCGACGAGCACGTCCACGGCCACCGGGTCCGCCGCGTCGGTCATCGCGTTCGTCAAGGCGCAGCTCGGCGACGCGTACGTCTCCGGCGGCACCGGCCCGAACTCGTGGGACTGCTCGGGCCTCGTGCAGGCCGCGTTCAAGCAGGTCGGCGTCGACCTGCCGCGCGTCTCCCAGGACCAGTCGACCGTCGGCACCCAGGTCTCGCTGGACAACCTCCAGGCGGGCGACATCCTCTACTGGGGCAGCTCCGGCAGCGCGTACCACGTGGCCGTGTATGTGGGCGACGGCATGTTCGTGGGTGCGCAGAACCCCTCCAGCGGCGTCGTGGAGAAGCCGCTGTCCTACGACCCGCCGACGGGCGCCGTCCGCGTGCTCTGAGCCGTCAGAGGTGCCGTCCCGGGGCTCTACGGGGTCTACGCGGGTCAACGGCGTCCACGGGCTCACGGATTGAAGGGCCGCCGTGCCGGAAGGCATGGCGGCCCTTTCCTGCTGCCCGGACGAAAATTCACCCCAAAGGGCCACAGACCAGCAGAGCTGACAAGAAACGCCCCCGCCGACAACGGCGGGGGCGTCGGGGTGTTCTGGCAGAACGCGGACCTACGCCTTCGGGGCCACCTTGGACAGGCCGTTGATGACCCGGTCCATCGCGTCGCCGCCCGTCGGGTCCGTCAGGTTGGCCAGCAGCTTGAGCGTGAACTTCATCAGCATGGGGTGGGTCAGGCCGCGCTGCGCGGCGATCTTCATCACCTTGGGGTTGCCGATCAGCTTCACAAAGCCGCGGCCCAGCGTGTAGTAGCCGCCGTAGGTGTCCTTGAGGATCTTCGGGTAGTGCTGGAGGGCCAGTTCGCGCTGGGCGGGGGTGGCGCGGGCCATGGCCTGGACGATGACGTCGGCGACGATCTGGCCCGACTCCATGGCGTAGGCGATGCCCTCGCCGTTGAAGGGGTTCACCAGGCCGCCCGCGTCACCGACGAGCAGCAGGCCCTTGGTGTAGTGCGGCTGGCGGTTGAAGGCCATCGGCAGGGCGGCGCCGCGGATCGGGCCGGTCATGTTCTCGGGCGTGTAGCCCCAGTCCTCGGGCATCGAGGCGCACCACGCCTTGAGCACCTCGCGCCAGTCCAGCTCCTTGAAGGACTCCGAGGTGTTCAGCACGCCCAGGCCGACGTTGCTGGTGCCGTCGCCCATGCCGAAGATCCAGCCGTAGCCGGGGAGCAGCCGCTCCTGGCCGCCGCGCCGGTCCCACAGTTCGAGCCAGGACTCCAGGTAGTCGTCCTCGTGGCGCGGGGAGGTGAAGTAGGTGCGCACCGCGACGCCCATCGGGCGGTCCTCGCGGCGGTGCAGGCCCATCGCCAGGGAGAGCCGGGTGGAGTTGCCGTCCGCGGCGACGACCAGCGGCGCGTGAAAGGTGACCTCGCGCTTCTCCTCGCCGAGCTTGGCGGTGACGCCGGTGATGCGGCCGGTGCGGTCGTCGATGACGGGACCGCTGACGTTGCAGCGCTCGTAGAGGCGGGCGCCCGCCTTCTGGGCCTGGTGGGCCAGCTGCTCGTCGAAGTCGTCGCGCTTGCGGACCAGTCCGTAGTCCGGGAAGGAGGCGAGATCCGGCCAGTCCAGCTGGAGCCGGACACCGCCGCCGACGATCCGCAGGCCCTTGTTGCGCAGCCAGCCGGCCTCCTCGGAGATGTCGATGCCCATGGCCACCAGCTGCTTGACGGCGCGCGGGGTGAGGCCGTCGCCGCAGACCTTCTCCCTGGGGAAGGCGGTCTTCTCCAGCAGGAGGACGTCGAGCCCGGCCCTGGCCAGGTGGTACGCGGTCGTGGAGCCTGCTGGCCCCGCGCCCACGACGATCACATCGGCGGTGTTGTCGGAGAGGGGCTCGGTCACGGCGGGATCTCCCCAAGGTTCGGAATGTACGTGCCGACGGGCACTGGACATGGGCAGTCTATTCAGCACGATTGATCACCCCGCTGAAGGGCTGCCCCGTGAACCGAGCACTCCCCGCAGTACGGTTGCGCGTTCCCACCGACGAGGACGCCGTCGCCTGGCACCGGGTCTTCGACCACCCGGAGGTGATGGAGTTCTACGGCGGCAGATCCGCCGGGCTGTCCGTCTACGAGGAACTCACCGCCCGGCAGCGGCGGCACGACGCCGAGCGGGGCTTCTGCCTGTGGACCGTGCTCGACGACACGGGCCGGGTCATCGGTTTCACGGGCGCCCAGCCGTGGCCCCAGGACTGGGGTCCGCGGGGTGAGATCGAGATCGGCTGGCGGCTCGGCCGGGAGCACTGGGGCCGGGGCTATGTCACCGCGGCCGCCCGGCTGACCCTGGAGCGGGTGCGGGCGGCGGGAGTGCCCGGGGTGGTGGCCATGGTCGACTCCGGCAACACCCGGTCGATCGCGGTCACCCGGCGGCTGGGCATGAACCTGGCCGAGGTCTTCACCACGCCGGTGTCGCAGCGGGAGGCGCACTGCTACCGGCTGGCGCTGTGACGGGACGCAGCGGGCGGTGACGGGCAGTGGCTGACCGGGTCCGGGTCAGTCCTTCTTGAAGCCGCGGTGCAGCGCGACGATGCCGCCGGTGAGGTTGCGCCATGCCACGTTCGACCAGCCCGCCGTGCGCAGCCGCTCGGCCAGGGCGGGCTGGTCGGGCCACGCCCGGATGGACTCGGCGAGATAGACGTACGCGTCCGGGCTGGACGACACCGCGCGGGCCACCGGCGGCAGCGCGCGCATCAGGTACTCGCTGTAGACGGTGCGGAAGGGCGCCCAGGTGGGGTGCGAGAACTCGCAGATCACGACCCGCCCGCCCGGCTTGGTCACCCGGTACAGCTCGCGCAGCGCCGCGTCGGTGTCCTGCACATTGCGCAGCCCGAAGGAGATCGTCACGGCGTCGAAGACGTCGTCCCGGAACGGCAGCCTGGTCGCGTCGCCCGCGGTGAACGGCATCCAGGGGTGGCGCTTCTTGCCGACCCGGAGCATCCCCAGCGAGAAGTCGCAGGGCACCACGTAGGCGCCCGCCCGTACGAAGGGCTGCGAGGAGGTCGCCGTACCGGCCGCGAGGTCGAGGACCTTCTGCGCGGGCCGCGCGTCGACCGCCTTGGCCACCTCCTTGCGCCAGCGCCGGTCCTGGCCGAACGACAGCACGTCGTTCGTCAGGTCGTACCGTTCCGCCACGTCGTCGAACATCGAGGCGACTTCGTGCGGCTGCTTGTTCAGGGAGGCGCGGGTCACCGGCCCATTCTTGCAGCCGCCCGGGCGGGGCCTACAGCTCGCCCCGCACCACCGCGCCGACAAACCCCGCGAAGGCCGCGGGCGTGACGGTGAGGTGGCCTCCGGCCGGGTTCTTGCTGTCGCGGAGGGCGACGTGGGCGTCGAGGTCGGCGTACTCGACGCACTGTCCGCCGGTGTCGCTGCTGTACGACGACTTCCGCCAGACGGCGCCGTTGAGCGGGGCGCACTCGACGCAGTCGCCACCGGTGTTGCCGCTGTAGGAGGACTTACGCCACCGGATGTTCGCCGACTGCTGGGCGGGAGCCATACCGTTCCTCCATCACGCGCTTGATCAAGTGCGCTGAATCCTCTTGGGAGAGGGCAGCAGCCTGCAAGCTAGCGTAACGGCGGGCGCCTTCGCGAACGATCTCCAGATTGGCGGTCATGTGACCGGAGATGAGGTCCTCGGTGTAGACGAGTTCGGGGTCCTTGGCGAAGCGCAGCATGTTGAACGACCCCACCAGGCTCGCATGCGCGCCCACGGAGTTGGGCAGCACCTGAATCTGCAACCAGGGGCGCTCGGCGCACTTCAGCAGGTGGCACAGTTGTGCGCGCATCACCTCCGTGCCTCCGACCGGACGGTGCAGCACAGCCTCGTCCAGGATGGCCAGCGTCAGCGGCGGGCGACCCGCTTCCAGGATGCGCTGCCGTTCCAGACGTGCCGCGAGCAGTTCGTCGACCCGCTCCGCATCACCTGTCTCCAATACGGCACGGGCGTACTGCGGCGTCTGCAAGAGCCCGTAGACCAGTTGCGCCTGGTAGGTGGAGATGTACGTCGCCTTCGCCTCCATCTCCGCGTACGGCTGGAACCAGGTGGGAAGTTGACTTCGCAGGACCAGGCCCACCAGGCGGGAGAACATCCCGTCCGTGTTCAGGGCGGCGTCCACCCGGGCGGAGAAGTCGCGCGTCGGCACCTTCAGCGCCGTCTCGATCTGGCCCACCAGGGAGCCGGTGCAGAACACGATCTGGCCCAGGTCGGCCAGTCTCAGGCCCGCGGCCTCCCGGAGGCGGCGCAGCTCGGCGCCGTAGTAGTCCAAGGGCGAGGCGCTGGGGTCGAGTTGCTTGACATTGGTCATGCGGCAGTCACTCCTCTCTCCCTCACCGAGAGTAAGTGCAACGCATCACCCTGTGGCGCCGATCACTAAAGTCTTAATAGTCGCACTTATGCGCTGCGGTACACGAGCCGTCCGCCCACCACCGTCACCACACAGCTCCCGTCCCCGGCGAGCACGGTGAAGTCGGCGCGACCGCCCGGGGCGAGAGCGGGGGCGCCGGAGCCGACCAGGACGCCCGAGCGCTGGACGGCGGTCCGTACCGGCGGCCGGGTGAAGGGCCCGGCGACGGCCGTCACCCCGCGCCCCAGCATCCGCTGGAGCCCGCGCCGGGCGCTCCCGCCCCAGCGCGCGTCCGTCATCGGGGCGGACCCCGCGGGCAGCGGCTCTGTGCCCAGCTCGTCGGCCTCGCGCGGGTCGGGCCAGTAGAACGTCTCCAGCAGCCGTACGGCGTCCGGCTCGTACCGCCCGGCGGTGAGGGTCCCGGCCCACTCGCGGACCCGGGCGCGGTCACCGTGGGCCGCGTACAGCCCGGCGTACGGACCGAGGGCGGCGATCCGGCCGCCCTCGGTCACGACGGACACCGAGTCGTCCGCGAGCGGACGGTGAATCGTCAGCACGGCGGGCTCAGTTGGAGGTCAGCAGCTTCAGCTCGGGGTGGGCCGTGCCGCCCTCGATGGCCGTGGACGAGATGTGGGACACGACCCGCTCGTCCACGGGGTCGTTCGCCGGGTCGTCGTGCACCACCAGGTGCTCGTACGTCGTGGCGCGCTGCGCCGGGACGCGGCCCGCCTTGCGGATGAGGTCGATGATCTCCAGGCGGTTGGAGCGGTGCTTGGCACCGGCCGAGGAGACCACGTTCTCCTCCAGCATGATCGAGCCGAGGTCGTCCGCGCCGTAGTGCAGGGAGAGCTGGCCGACCTCCTTGCCCGTGGTCAGCCAGGAGCCCTGGATGTGGCGGACGTTGTCCAGGAAGAGGCGGGCGATGGCGATCATCCGCAGGTACTCGAAGAGAGTGGCCTGCGTCCGGCCCTTCAGATGGTTGTTCTCGGGCTGGTAGGTGTACGGGATGAAGGCACGGAAGCCGCCCGTGCGGTCCTGTACGTCACGGATCATCCGCAGGTGCTCGATGCGCTCGGCGTTGGTCTCGCCGGTGCCCATGAGCATGGTGGAGGTCGACTCCACACCCAGCCGGTGCGCGATCTCCATGATCTCCAGCCAGCGTTCGCCGCTCTCCTTCAGGGGCGCGATCGCCTTGCGGGGCCTCTCGGGCAGCAGTTCGGCGCCCGCTCCGGCGAAGGAGTCCAGTCCGGCGGTGTGGATGCGGGTGATGGCCTCCTCCACCGAGACACCGGAGATCCGCGCCATGTGCTCGACCTCGGAGGCCCCCAGGCTGTGGATGACCAGCTGCGGGAAGGCGTCCTTGATGGCCTTGAAGTGCTTCTCGTAGTACTCGACGCCGTAGTCCGGGTGGTGGCCGCCCTGGAACATGATCTGGGTGCCGCCGAGTTCCACGGTCTCCGCGCAGCGGCGCAGAATGTCGTCGAGGTCCCGGGTCCAGCCCTTGGCGGTGTCCTTGGGGGCCGCGTAGAAGGCGCAGAACCGGCACGCCGTCACACAGACGTTGGTGTAGTTGATGTTGCGCTCGATGATGTACGTCGCGATGTCCTCGGTGCCCGCGTACAGGCGGCGGCGTACGGCGTCGGCGGCGGCGCCGAGCGCGTGCAGCGGAGCATCGCGGTAGAGGACGAGCGCCTCTTCGGGGGTGATCCGCCCGCCGGCGGCGGCACGGTCGAGGACGGCTGTGACATCAAAAGACGTGGGGTCGGCCTTCTCGGTCACCGGGCGTCCCTTTCGTCGAGGAGAGAAAATCAGGCGCGAAGCGCGTTCCGGGCGGCTGGCGGACGGACTCGCCCAGCCTACGCCAGGGGTGTGTCCCCACCGACGTCAGGCCGCTGCGGCCCCGGTCAGCAGGCCCAGCAGGGCGCCCGCGGCCAGGAACGGCCCGAAGGGGATCGCGGTGCGCCGCCCGGCCCGGCGGGCGAGGACCAGCGCGAGCCCGTAGAGCCCGCCGAAGAGGAAACCGGCGAAGGTGCCGAGGACCACGGTCGGCCAGCCGTACCAGCCGAGGGCGGCGCCGAGTCCGAGGGCGAGTTTGACGTCGCCGAAGCCCATGCCGTTCGGATGGACGAGGAAGAGCACGCCGTAGCCGCCGCCCAGCACCAGGGTCCCCAGCAGCGCGGTGCGCCAGTGGCCCGCGTGGCCGGGCAGCGCCGCGGCGGCGGCGAGCAGGAGCAGGGCGGCGGCCGCGAGCGGCAGGGTGAGCACGTCGGGCAGCCGCTGCACCCGGAAGTCCACGATCGTCAGCAGGACGCCGACGGGGGCGAGCAGCAGCCAGACCGCCAGTTCGGGCCGGGTGCCGGTGGCGAGGGCGAGGGCGGCGCAGACCAGGGCGGTGGCGGCGCAGACCGCGGCGGTGCCGGGGCCGTGGGCCTGCCCGTCGGCGCACCGGGCGTCTCCGAGCCAGCCGTTGACCGGGTGCCCCTGCGGGCAGCGGTCCCGCCAGGGCTGCCCGGGCTCGACGCAGAGCCGGTACGCGGCCCGGGGCAGCAGCGCCCCGGCGCCCGCACCCCACACCGCGGCCCCGGCGGCCGCCCAGAGGTCCAGATCCACGGGCCCAGAGTACGGGCGCCGGTCCGGTCCCGACTGGGCTTTGCGGAGGGCTAGTTGACCTTTCCCAGGCGGGCGGTGGGGTTTCCGGCGTCGGGGTTGTCGGTCTCGTAGCGGAGGTCCGCTCCGGCGGGGGTCAGCCGGACCTCATGGCTTCCGGTGGTGCAGGTGGGCGGGTTGGTGGTCCGGGCGACGCCGGTGGCGACGAGCTGCCGGGCCGAGGCGCGCTTCAAATAGAGGATGTCCTCGCAGACGCCGCCGATCTGGTCGGTGGACCGGAAGGTGCCGATCTCGCCGCCCGCTCCACCCTGACGGAGCGTGATGCGGAAGGTGCCCGCGGGCAGGGTGCCGCCGAGCGCGAGGGCGTCGCCCTCCCAGGTGCCGAGGTAGAAGGAGGGGACGGCGGCCCCTCCGGTGGCCGGGAGGGACGCGCTCGCGGCGGCCGAGGGGGAACGGGAGGCGCTCCCGGTGCCGTCCCCGGGCGTCGTGCCCCCGGACGCGGGGGCGCTTCCGGCGCTGTTCCCGCCGGGGGAACCGCCGTCGAACAGCCCGGTCATGAAGGACACCCCGACCGTGACCGCGGCCAGCGCTCCCGCGACCGCCAGCGCCACCGTGCAGCTCAGCCGCCGCCCCCGGCCGTCGGCACCGGGGGCGGAGGTGGCGGCGACGCTCACCGCGACCTTCCCGGGTCCGCCGTCGGCGGGCACCACGGCGCCCTGGGTCGGCGCGCCGTGCGCGGGCGTCCCCGCGGGACGGCCGGACATGGCGGGCGGCGGGCCGAAGGCTCCGACGGTCCGCCCCGCGGGCCGGTCGGCGCCCCCGGGCACGGCCACCGGTGCTCCGGAGCCCGCGGTGGGCGGCGGGCCGGGCTGCGACGGGCTGCTGAAGGTCAGCGGGCCCGAGCCGGGGACCTCGGACGGCTCCAGGTTCAGCAGCTGCACGGCCCGGCGGCTGACCTGTTCCACCAGGGGGCCCGGGAGCCAGCCGCCCGCCACCAGGCGGGCGGCGCCCTGCGGGGCCAGGGTCCGGGCCACCTCGTCCGGGGCGGGGCGCGCCGCCGGGTCCTTGGCCAGGCAGACGGCCGCCAGGTCCCGCAACTCCCCGTCCATCCCGTCGAGTTCGGGCTCCTCGTGGACGACCCGGTACAGCAGGGCCGCCGAGGAGTCACCGGGGAACGGGGGCCGTCCGGTCGCCGCGTAGGCCAGCACGGCGCCCAGGGAGAAGACGTCCGCCGCGCCCATGGCGTCCCTGCCGAGGATCTGTTCGGGGGACATATAGCCGGGCGAGCCGACGGAGACGCCCGTGGCGGTCAGCGACGCCGTGCCGTCGGTGGCCCGCGCGATGCCGAAGTCGATCAGCAGCGGGCCGTCCAGGGTGAGCAGGACGTTGGACGGCTTCACATCGCGGTGCACCAGGCCCAGCCCGTGCACCGCCGCCAGCGCCTCCGCGAGGCCCGCGCCCAGCGCCCGTACCGTGTGCGCGGGCAGCGGGCCGCCCTCGGTCACCGCGGCGGCCAGGGACGGCCCGGCCGCGTAGCCAGTCGCCACCCAGGGGACCGGCGCCCCGGGGTCCGCGTCGAGGACGGGCGCGGTCCAGGCGCCGCCGACCCGCCGCGCGGCCTCCACCTCCCGGCGGAAGCGGGCGCGGAACTCCTCGTCCAGCGCGAAGTGCGGGTGCACGACTTTGACCGCGACCGTGCGGCCGCCCGCGCTGCGCCCCAGATAGACCCGGCCCATTCCGCCCGAGCCGAGTCTGCCGAGCAGTCGGTAGGGCCCCACCGCGGTGGGCTCCCCCGCATCGAGCGGCTGCATGGCGCCACCCCTCCCCCGTACGACGTACCGGCAGGGTAGTTGGCGCCGGGGCGGGCCGTTACGGCTCCAGCAGCTTCACCGTCACGTCGGCGGGGAAACCGGTGGTCGGGCCGACCCGGCGGGCGAACTCGGTGACCGCCGCCAGCTGCGGGTCCCCGAAGCGGAAGTCCAGGGTGGTGAAGTACTGCTCCAGCACGCGTTCGTCGAAGGACTCCCAGCGGGCCGCCTGCTCGGCGACCTTGCCGACCTCCTCCAGGGAGAGGTTGCGGGAGTCGAGGAACGCCTCGTGCACCCGCCGGGTGGTGTCCGGCTCGCGCTCCAGGTAGTCGCGGCGGGCGGCCCACACCGCGAAGACGAACGGCAGGCCCGTCCACTCCTTCCACAGCGTGCCGAGGTCGTGCACGGCGAGGCCGTAGCGCGGGCCGTCGTGGAGGTTGGCGCGCAGGGCCGCGTCCCCGATGAGGACGGCGGCGTCCGCCTCCTGCATCATCAGGCTGAGGTCGGGCGGGCAGGTGTAGTAGTCCGGCGTCACCCCGTACCGCTCGGCCAGCAGCAGCTGGGCGAGGCGTACGGAGGTCCGGGAGGTGGAGCCGAGGGCGACCCGGGCGCCGTCGAGCTGGTCCAGGGGGACCTGGGAGACGATCACGCAGGACATCACGGGCCCGTCGCAGCCGACCGCGATGTCGGGGAAGGCGACCAGGTCGTCGGCGTTCTTGAGGAACTCGACCAGGGTGACGGGACCGATGTCGAGATCGCCCCGCACCAGCATCTCGCTGAGCTTCTCGGGGGTGTCCTTGGTCAGCTCCAGATCGAGGAGCGTTCCGGTTCTCGCGAGCCCCCAGTACAGGGGCAGGCAGTTCAGGAACTGGATGTGGCCGACGCGCGGCCGGGTGCGAGAATTGTCCACATCGCGACAGTAGACCCCGTGCGGTACGGTGCAGGCTTCAGGGTCCGCGAGCCGCTCCGGACGCCTCGTGGATCTCCGGCGTCCACCTCCGCTTCGGCCATGCGACACCTTCTCGTCAGTTCAGCTCGCACCCGTTCAAACATTTGGGTGAAGTGATCTTGGCCTCTATTGCGTTCGGGTGCCTGCATGCTAGGCTCGCCGCAAGTTGCAGTTTGGTTTCCTTGCAGTACAGAGCCTGCGGAGCATGTGACCGCGGGCTCTCGTCGTTTTCAGAGACATGCAGTTGTGCGGCGCTTAAGTTTTCACACTTGCAGGTTCTGGAGCAGGGCAACCCTTTGGGCCCAAGGAGGGCTTATGGCTACCGGAACCGTGAAGTGGTTCAACGCCGAAAAGGGCTTTGGCTTCATCGCCCAAGAAGGCGGCGGCCCCGACGTCTTCGTCCACTACTCCGCGATCAACGCGAACGGCTTCCGCTCGCTGGAGGAAAACCAGCAGGTGAGCTTCGACGTCACGCAGGGCCCGAAGGGTCCGCAGGCGGAGAACGTCACCCCTATGTGAGGTCGCTGACCCGGAGTTTTCGGTCTTCGGTTCCAGGCCTTCGGCTCACCGGCCTTCCGGCCCATTGAGTCCGATGCTTTGATCCGGAACGGATTGCAGTACCCAAGGAGCCCCGCGCGCCGTACGGCGCAGGGGGCTCCTGCTTTTTGTGCTCCGGCGGGCCGGCTCGGCTACCACTCCACCGGCAGTTCCAGCGGGAAGCGCCGGATGGTCTCGGTGTCCCAGCGGATCTCCCCCGGCTCCACCGCGAGCCGCAGGTCCGGGAAGCGCTCAAGGAGCCGCCCGATGGCCACCTCCAGCTCCGCCATGGCCATCGGCACCGCGATGCACCGGTGGCCGCCCCAGCCGAAGGTCATGTGCGGCATGGTCGGCCGGTCCGGGTCGATGAGGTCCGGGTCGGGGTAGCGCTCCGGGTCGCGGTTCGCGGTCAGGTACGACACATGGACGTAGTCGCCCTCCCGGATCCGGACACCGTCGATCTCCACGTCCTCCAGCGCCACCCGGGGGATGCCGACCCCCTTGCGAAAGGGGATGTAGCGCAGGATCTCGTGCAGGGTGGCCGTCAGGGTCTCCGGCCGGTCCCGCAGCTGCCGCATCAGCGCGGGCCGGGTCAGCAGCAGATAGGCGATGTCGCTGATCTGGCAGGTGGCCGTGTCCTGGCCGCTGAGCACCAGGGTCAGCGCCATGACCGCCAGCTCCTGGTCGTCGAGCGTGTCCTCGCCCTCCCGGGCGGCGGCCAGGGCGCTGATCAGGTCGGGGCCGGGGGTGCGGCGCCGCAGGGCGACCTGCTCGGCGAAGTAGTCCCGCAGCCCGGCCTTGGCGGCCGCGGCCGTCTCGCGGCTGTCCGGGCCGGTGGCGAGCAGCTGGTGGACGTACTCCTGCATCCGGTCCCAGTCCTCCTCGGGAATGCCGAGGACGTCGAAGATCGTGCGGCGGGGAAGCGGGTTCGACAGATGCTGGACCAGGTCCGCGGGCGGCCCCGCGGCCTCCATCCCGTCCAGCAGGGTGTCCGCCAGCCGGGTGATGCGCTGCCGCATCAGCTCCACCTGCCGCTGGGAGAAGGCCTGGGAGGCGAGGTGGCGCAGCCTGCTGCTGTGCGGCGGGTCCATCACATTGACGGACTCCGGGGAGACGATGGGCTCCGGGGTCAGCCGGGGGTAGTCGGTGCCGATGATCGCGGCCCGGCTGAACCGCTGGTCACTGGTCACCTGCCGGACCCCCTCGAAGTCGGTGACCAGCCAGGCGTCGCCGTCGCCGTAGGGGAGCCGGATCCGGGTGAGGGAGTCACGGCCCATGAGCTTGGCGAGCGAGGGGTCGAACTCCAGCCCCTCACTGAAGTCGAACGGGCACATGAGCGGTTCGTTGGCCGGGGTCGTCATCGTGCGGTCTCCGTTTCCAGGGGGCGGGTGGTTGGGGGGCGTGCGGGGGTTTCGGGGGCCGCGCGGCGGGGGCGTGCGGCGGGGGTTCGGGGTCTGCGCGACGGGGGTTCGGGGGGCGTGCGGCGGGTCCGGGGATTTGCACGGCGGGTCCGGGATCCGCGCGGCGGGGGTTCGGGGTCCGCGCGGCGCAGGGTCGGGGGTCCGCGCGACGGGGTCCGGAGTCCACACGGTGGGGGTTCGGCGGAGCCCGGCCCCGGTGGTCACCGTGCCTGCCGCTCCTGGCCGTCGTCGTCGGCGCGGCGGCGGCCAGGGGCAGCGCACCGCGCGGACGGCGGCGGGGGTCGGGCGCGTGCCACGGGCGGTGCGCCGGGCGGCCGCGCCCCGTCCCCGTGCTGCGCGGGTGCCCGGGCGGGAGTCCTGCGGTCGGTGCCCGGCCATCGTCTGTGCCTCCTGACGGGATGGAAACACGCGGGCTCCCGCACACCGGCCAGCACCGCCGCCGCCCTGGGCCGGGTGGGCTAACCGTCCGTCGGTGAAGCGGGTGACGGCCCGCGGCGGGCCCCCGCCGCGCCTTCAGCGCCCCGGGCGCGCGCGGCAGCGTCAGTGCCCCCGGGGCGGGCGCGGGAGCGGCTCGGCCCTCCCGGGGCTCCCGGACCGCGGGCCGCAGCGCGGCTCAGTACTCCCGGGCCGCGGCCCGCCGCAGCGCGGCTCAGTACTCCCGGGGCCCCCGGGCCGTGGCCCGCAGCGCGGCTCGGCCCTCCCGGGGCTCCCGAGCCGCGGCCCGCAGCGCGGCTCAGTGCTCCCGGGCCGTCGCGCGCAGTGCGGTGAGGGTCCAGTCGAGGGCTGCGCGGAGGTGGGTGGAGCGGCCGGTGGCGAGGAGGACCGTCACGCCGCCCTGGATTCCGGCGAGCAGGGCCGCCGCCGTCTGGTCCGGGTCGACGGTGCCGGGGAGGTGCCCGGCCCGCTGCATGGCGCGGACGCCCGCGGCCAGGCTCGCCTGCCAGCGGTCCATCAGGGTGTCCACCACGGCCCGCGCGCCCGGTGTGGTCCGGCCGAGGTGCAGGGTGAGCGAGCCGAGCGGGCAGTGGTCGCCCTGCTCCTCGTAGCGCCGCAGCACGGTGTCCCGCCACTGCTCCCAGGCGTCCCAGGAGTCCAGGCACCCCAGATACGGCTGCTGGTCCTCCAGCACCTGTTCGGCCTCGAACTCCGCCACGGCCAGCAGGAGTTCGTCCTTGCCGCCGGGAAAGTAGTGGAAGAGCTGGCTCTTGCTGGTCCGGGTCCGGGCCAGCACATCGTCGAGGGTCGCCAGCACGACGCCCTTCTCCCGGAGCACCTCGGCCGCGCCCCGGACGATCCGGCCGCGGGTGGCCCGGCCCTTGGCCGTCAGTGTGCCTGGCATGGAGCGCGCCCTCCCGGACAGTGGACCGACGGGTCCAGAGTAGCCGGGGGCGGGGCAAGATTGGACTTGCGGGTCCATTTTTTGCGGCGCAGGGTGGGGCGCATTCCGTCCGTACCGAGGAGAGTGCCCAGACCATGACCGCACGTCTTCAGCACAAGAACGCCCTGGTCACCGGGGCGACCAGCAACATCGGCCGCGCCATCGCGCTGGCCTTCGCCGCGGAGGGGGCGTACGTCGCCGTCTCCGGGCGCAGCCGCGAGCGGGGGGAGGCCGTGGTGGCGGAGATCCACGCGCGGGGCGGCGCCGCCGTCTTCGTCCCCGCCGACCTGGACGGTTCCGCCGCCGCCTCCCGCCGACTGGCCGAGGACGCTCGCCGCGCGCTCGGCGGGCGGCTGGACATCCTGGTCAACAACGCGGGCATCTACCCCGGCCCCACCACGCCCGACACCGACGAGGAGACCTTCGACCGGGTCTACGCGGTGAACGTGAAGGCTCCCTTCTTCCTGACGGCGGCGGTGGCCCCGGCGATGGCCGCCGCGGGCGGCGGCGCCGTGGTCAACCTCGGTTCCTGGATCACCCGGCTGGGCATTCCGGTCGGCGCGCTCTACAGCTCCTCCAAGGGCGCCCTGGAGACGCTCACCCGGGCCTGGGCCGCGGAGTTCGGGCCGGGCGGGGTCCGGGTCAACGCCGTCTCCCCCGGTGTGGTCCACGAGGAGGCGGCGAACGGGAAGGGGCCGCACCCCGCCGAGGCCATGATGCGCGGCACCCCGGCCGGGGTCGTCGGCTCTCCCGAGGCCGTCGCCCGGGCCGCCGTCTATCTGGCCTCCGACGAGGCCGAGTTCGTCCACGGGATCACCCTCGACGTGGACGGCGGCCGCACCACGACGGCGGTGATCGCCGCCTGAGCGGCACCGCGCCCTCCCGCCCGGGAGGTGCCGGCCGCCCGCCGCGCGCGGACCACTCGGTCAGGGGCCGTACAGCCCCTCCACCTCCGCGGCGAAGTCCCGCAGGATCGCGTCCCGGCGGAGTTTCATCGACGGGGTGAGATGTCCGGCCTCCTCGGTGAAGTCCACGGGGAGGACGGCGTAGCGGCGGATCGACTCGGGGCGGGAGACGAGCTTGTTGGCCTCGTCCACCGCGCGTTGCAGCACCGCGTGCAGCTCCTCGTCGTCGAGCAGGAGTTCCGGCGGCACCGGATGCTTGCCGATCATCTGGCGCCAGTGGGTGATCCCCTCGGGGTCGAGGGTGATCAGCGCGCCGATGTAGGGGCGGCCGTCGCCGAGGACCAGGCACTGGGAGATCAGGGGGTGGGAGCGGAGCCAGTTCTCCAGCGGGGCCGGGGCCACGTTCTTGCCGCCCGCGGTGATCAGGATCTCCTTCTTCCGGCCGGTGATGGTGAGATAGCCCTCCTCGTCCAGGCGGCCGATGTCGCCCGTCGGCAGCCAGCCGTCGGGGCCCGCCGGGACCACCCCGCCCGCCCCCGGGTCCCAGTATCCGCGGAAGACCTGGCCGCCGTTGAGCAGCACCTCGCCGTCGGCCGCGATCCGCACCCGGGTGCCGGGCAGCGGCCAGCCCACCGTGCCCAGCCGGGGCTTGAGCGGCGGGGTCACGGTGGCCGCGCCGGTCGTCTCGGTCAGGCCGTAGCCCTCGTAGATCCCGATGCCCGCGCCCGCGAAGAAGGCGGCCAGGGGGCGGCCCAGCGGGGAGCCGCCGCAGATGACATGGCGGACCCTGCCGCCCAGGGCGTTGCGGATCCGGCGGTAGACGAGTGGGTCGTAGAAGGCGCGGGCCGTCTTCAGGGCGCGGCCCGGGCCGGGGCCGGTGCCGTGCTGCCGGGCCTCGGTCGCCTCGCCGTGGCGGCGGGCCACGTCCGCCGCGCGGTCGAAGAGCGCCGCCCGGCCGCCGCGTTCGGCGGTGGCCCGGGCGTTGTTGTAGATCTTCTCCAGCATGTACGGGATGGCCAGCAGAAAGGTCGGCCGGAAGCTCCCGAGGTCGTCCAGGAGGTCCTGCGCCTCCAGGCTCGGGGCGTGGCCGAGCCGGACCCGGGCGCGGATGCAGGCGACCGCCACCATCCGGCCGAAGACGTGCGACAGGGGCAGGAAGAGCAGGGTGGAGGGCTCCTCGTCGTCCTGGGCATGGAAGACGGAGTGCAGCAGCGCGGTCGCGTTGTCCACCTCGGCGAGGAAGTTGCCGTGGGTCAGCGCGCAGCCCCGGGGGCGGCCGGTGGTGCCCGAGGTGTAGACGAGGGTGGCGAGGGTGTCCGGGCCGAGCATGCCCCGGCGTACCGAGATCTCCTGGTCGGGGATGTGCTCCCCCACTTCCGCGAGCCGGTCGACGTGCCCCTTCTCCATGACCCACACATGGCGCAGGCCGGGCATGTGGGGCCGCTCCGGGCCGAGGGCCGCCGCCTGGGCGAGGGTCTCCGTGACCAGGGCGGCGACGCCCGCGTCCTGGAGGATCCAGCGGGCCTGGAAGACGGAGGAGGTGGGGTAGACGGGGACCGTCACCAGGCCCGCCGCCCAGGCCGCGAAGTCCAGCAGGGTCCACTCGTACGTGGTCCGTGCCATGACGGCGATCCGGTCGCCCGGCATCAGGCCCTCGGAGATCAGGCCCTTCGCCACGGCCAGGACCTGTTCGGCGAACCGGGCCGCGGTCACGTCCGTCCAGCCGCCGTCCGGGTCGCGGCGGCTGAGGGCCCGGTGGCCGGGCTCCTCTGCGGCGTTCTCGAACGGCAGGTCGGCGAGCGAACCATGGGTCACCCGCGGTGCCAGCGGGGGGACATAGGCCTCCCGCACCTCGCCGTTCAGCCGCCGGATCTCCGGCCCGGCCGGCACCGGGCCGCCGTCGTGGCCGAGGCCGGTGGGGGCGGCGACGGGTACGGAGGAGTACGAGATGGGCATGGGCAGCTCCTGGGGCCAGCAGCGGTGCACTGCTTTGCTGCATGGGGGTACGCGCCGGGTGCACCGAAAGGTTCAGCGGCGGTCGCGGCTCGCGTGTTACCGCCGGTCAGGGCCCGGATCGTACGGGCCCCGGATGGGGAATCCGTGCATGTTCGGGAAGGGATCCGGGACGGTCCCGGGACGGGCGTGTGCAATGTCCCCGCACGGCTGCGCGGCTCCGGGGCGCGGCCGTGCGGCGGGGCCCACCGGGACACCCGACGCCCTGCGGGGACCGCATGGGTACGGTGCAGGGGGGTACCGGGAGACCATGGGTGTGCTGGCCCGCCTGGACGGCTATCAGCGACGGCATCGCTGGGCGGGCTTCCCTCTGGCCGTCGCCTACAAGTTCTTCGACGACCAGGCCGCGTATCTGACCGCGCTGCTGACCTACTACGGCTTTCTGTCGCTGTTCCCGCTGCTGCTCTTCCTCGTCGCCGTGCTGGGCTCCCTGCTCAGCGGCAACCCGCAGCTCCAGCAGGCGGTACTGAACTCGGCGCTGGGCGAGTTCCCGGTGATCGGCGACCAGCTCGGGCACAACATCCACTCCTTCCACGGCAACGGTGTCGCGCTCGGGGTGGGTGTCGCGGGCAGCGTCTACGGCGCCCTGGGCATAGCCCAGGCCGCCCAGCTCGCCCTGAACAAGATCTTCGCGGTGCCCCGCCACGCCCGCCCCGACCCGTTCCACTCGCGGCTGAAGGGCCTGAAGTTCCTCTCGCTGCTCGCCCTCGGGCTCTGTGTCACCACGGCGCTGTCCGCCGGGGAGGGCGAGGCCAGCGTGTTCGGTGCCCGGCTGGCCATCGGGGCGCGGCTCGCCGCCGCGGCCACCGCCGTCGTGCTCAACGCCGGACTGCTGATGCTCAGCTACCGCATACTGGCGCGCCGCAGGCTGCCGGTGCGCCTGATGTACGGCCCGGCGCTCGGCGGCGCCTGTGCCTGGCAGGTGCTCCAGTGGGGCGGCTCGTACTACGTGGGCCATGTCCTGCGGGGCGCCACGGCGACCTACGGCCTCTTCGGCATCGTGCTCGGTCTGATCGCCTGGCTGTATCTCGGCGCGCTCGTCTATCTCATCACCGCGGAGATCTGCGCGGTGCGCTCCATGCATCTGTGGCCGCGCAGCCTGCTGAGTCCCTTCACCGACCGCGTCCACCTCAGCGCGGGCGATCTGCGCGCCTACCGGTCGTATGCGACGACGGAGTCCTTCAAGGGCTTCGAGAAGGTCACGGTGCACTTCGACCATCCCCCGCACCCGCCCCTGGACGGCGGTGCGCCGGAGGGGCGGCCCCCGGGAAAGAGCTAGGGTCTTTCGTGGGGATCACGCCGGGCTCGCGGGCCCGATCCCAACGAAAGACCCCAGTCCTACGAGCCCCGGGTGCCCGGCGGGTGTCCGCTACGAGGTCTGGCCCTGCACCCGCGCCGAGTCGTCGGCCGAGTCCTCCTGGGCGCGGTTCGCCTCGATGTTCTCCTTCATCCGGTCGACCTTCCGCACGATCTGCACGGAGGCCCGGTCCCGCTCCCCGCGCAGCACCACGAAGCTGATCGGAGCCGAGATGACCAGGGCCAGCAGGGCGATCCACAGGCCGTTGGACGCGCCGAGGCCGCGCGGGGCGACACCCGAGTAGACAAGGCCCCAGACGACCACGAGGCAGCCCGCGAAGATACCGAGGCGCATCAGCGTGTAGCGGAGCATCTCTATCCACTCTTCCGTTCGGTCGGAATCCCCCAGTTGGTCACCGTCCAGTGAAACACGCGCGATGCCCGGTCCCGCACCGGGGTGGGGGCGGCGGTCAGTGCAGCGGCAGCAGCATGGTGATGTCGTCGCGGTCGTCGCCGGGCGCCACCCGTATCCCGCCGGGCACCCGGCCGACCTCCTTGTAGCCGCAGGAGGCGTAGAAGTGCTCAAGGCCGAGGCCGCCGCGGCAGCCGAGCCGGATCGCCTCGATGCCCGCCATGCCGCGGGCCCCGTCCGCGGCGGCGGCCAGCAGGTCGCGGCCGTAGCCCCTGCCCTGGTGCCGGGGGTGCACCATCACCGTGTAGAGCCACAGCCAGTGCGCCATCAGGCGGTGGGTGTTGCGGGTGAGGAAGGCGCACGCGGCCACCCGCCCCTCGGGGTCCCGCCCGACCAGCAGCCGGGTGCGCCCCTCGTCCATCGCCGCCAGATGGCGGAGCAGCTCGGGCCGGACCGCCTCGCGGGCGACCGGCGCCACGAAGCCGACGGCCCCTCCGGCGTTGGAGACATCCGTCCACAGGTCGAGGACGCCGTCGCGCAGGGCGGGGGTCATGGGCGGATCAAGGACGAACGTAAGGGGCATGGCGGGAGGCTATCCATTACCCGGTTGCGGGCTCAAGCAGATGTGGCGCCCCTCACCCGCCCCGGGCGCCCCTGGAACGCGGGCAGGCCCCGGCGGAGATGCCGGGGCCTGCTCCGCACGCGGTGCGGGGTCGAACGCGGTGCGGGTCAGACCCGCATCGGCTGGGGCGCGTCACGACGGGCCGGGTCCGGGCCCTCGTACTCGCGGATGATCTCGTAGCGCGTGTTGCGCTCCACCGGGCGGAAGCCCGCGTCCCGGATCAGGTCGAGCAGGTCCTCGCGGGTCAGCTTGTTCGGCGTGCCGTAGTTGTCCGCGTCATGCGTGATCTTGTACTCGACGACCGAGCCGTCCATGTCGTCGGCGCCGTGCTGGAGGGCAAGCTGCGCGGTCTGCACGCCGTGCATCACCCAGAAGACCTTGACGTGCGGGACGTTGTCGAAGAGCAGCCGGGAGACCGCGAAGGTCTTCAGCGCCTCCGCGCCCGTGGCCATCTGGGTGCGCGCCTGGAGGCGGTTGCGGACCTTGCCGTCCTTCATGTCCACGAAGTCGTGCTGGTAGCGCAGCGGGATGAAGACCTGGAAGCCGTTGGTCTCGTCCTGGAGCTCCCGCAGCCGCAGCACATGGTCCACGCGGTGGCGGGGCTCCTCGATGTGGCCGTAGAGCATGGTGCTCGGGGTCTTCAGACCCTTCTCGTGCGCCAGCCGGTGGATCCGGGACCAGTCCTCCCAGTGGGTGCGGTGGTCCACGATGTGCTGCCGGACCTCCCAGTCGAAGATCTCCGCGCCGCCGCCGGTCAGCGACTCCAGACCGGCGTCGATCAGCTCGTCGAGGATCTCGGAGGCGGACATCCCGGAGATGGTCTCGAAGTGGTGGATCTCCGTCGCCGTGAACGCCTTCAGCGAGACGTTCGGGAGAGCCGCCTTCAGCTCCCGCAGCGACCGGGGGTAGTAGCGCCACGGCAGGTTCGGGTGGAGGCCGTTGACGATGTGCAGCTCGGTGAGGTTCTCGCCCTCCATCGCCTTGGCGAGCTTCACCGCCTCCTCGATGCGCATCGTGTACGCGTCCTTCTCGCCCGGCTTGCGCTGGAACGAGCAGTAGGCGCAGGAGGCCGTGCACACGTTCGTCATGTTGAGGTGGCGGTTCACGTTGAAGTGGACCACGTCGCCGTTCTTGCGGGTGCGCACCTCGTGCGCCAGCCCGCCGAGCCAGGCCAGGTCGTCCGACTCGTACAGCGCGATGCCGTCCTCGCGGGTCAGCCGCTCACCGGCCCGGACCTTGTCCTCCAGCTCGCGCTTGAGCCCGACATCCATGCTTCTGCCTCTCCCTCTGGACAAACCGACCCCACCGTACTCCCCGCCCCGCGGACGGGCGGCGCCCCACCCGGACTCCCGCCCCGCCCGGGGCGCCCGGCCGCCGTGCCTACTGCGGCTCCGGAAGCTCCCCGACCCGGTTCTCCCACTTGGTGGACAGCACGATCGTGGTCCGGGTGCGGGAGACGCCCTGGGTGCCGGACAGCCGGCGGATCGTCTTCTCCAGGCCGTCCACGTCGTCCGCCCGCACCTTGAGCATGTAGGAGTCGTCACCGGCGATGAACCAGCAGTCCTCGATCTCCTGAAGGTCCTTCAGCCGGTGCGCCACGTCCTCGTGGTCCGCGGCGTCGGAGAGCGAGATGCCGATGAGGGCGGTGACCCCCAGGCCGAGGGAGGCCGCGTCGACGGTCGCACGGTATCCGGTGATGACACCGGCCGACTCCAGGCGGTTGATGCGGTCGGTGACACTGGGCCCGGACAGGCCGACGAGGCGTCCCAGCTCCGCGTAGGAGGCCCGGCCGTTCTCCCTCAGGGCCTGGATGAGCTGCCTGTCCACGGCGTCCATGCGATCGAAGCCTTCCGCTGAAGAGATCTGAAGAGATCCGAAGAGAAAACCGACGAGAAAAAGAAGAGACGAGAAAAGAGACGTCAGAAAGGGATCCGGCGGTCTCAGCGGTGCGGGCGGTGCGGGGGCCGCCGCGGGCCGCCCGGCCCTCAGGGCGTACGGCTGCCACCGCCCAGTTCGCCCTTCCAGCGGCGGTAGAGCCGGTGCTCCACCCCCACCGCGTCGAGCACCCGCCCGGCCACGAAGTCCACCAGGTCCTGGATGTGCGTGGCCCCGGCGTAGAAGGCGGGCGAGGCGGGCACCACGGCCGCGCCCGCGTCGTCCAGCGCCACCAGATGACGCAGCGTCTGGCCGTTCAGCGGGGCCTCCCGGACGGCCACCGCCAGCGGGCGGCCCTCCTTGAGGGTGACGCTCGCCGCCCGTTGCAGCAGGTCCTTCGACAGCCCGAGCGCCACCCCGGCCACACAGGCCGTCGAGGCGGGCACGATCAGCATCCCCTTGGCCGGGTACGACCCCGAGGACGGCCCGGCGGCCAGGTCCCCGGCGGTCCAGTGCCGCACCCCCGCGAGGTCCACCTCGAAGGTGCCGGGCTTGCCGTCGGCGCCGCGGGACAGCCAGGCCCGCAGGTCGTCCTGCCAGTGGGCGTCCCGGAAGGGCAGGCCGGTCTCGTCGAGCAGGGTGAGCCGGGAGGCCCGGCTGACCACCAGGTCGACGCTCTCCCCGGCCGCCAGCAGGGCGCGCAGCACGGCCGCGGCATAGGGAGTGCCGGAGGCGCCCGACACCCCCACGATCCAAGGCGTGCGCTGCGTCAGTCCTGGGTTCATGACCTGGAGCCTATCCGTCAGCTCTCATCGCCCAGACCGTGAGGTCGCATCACTCAGACCGTGAGGCCGCGAACCAGCAGATCCAGCAGCGCACACACGAACAGGGCGATGCCGATGAATCCGTTGACGCTGAAGAAGGCGCGGTTGAGGCGGCTGAGGTCGTGGGGCCGCACGATCGAGTGTTCGTAGACGAAGGCACCCGCCACGACGACCAGGCCGAGCCAGAAGAAGAACCCGGCCCCGGTGGCGAGGGCGTACCAGACGAACAGCGCCGTGACGACGGTGTGGCAGACCCGGGCGCCCCGGATCGCCGCCGGGATGCCGAAGCGGGCGGGCACCGACATGACGCCGATCTCGCGGTCCGTCTCCACGTCCTGGCAGGCGTAGATCAGATCGAAGCCGCCGATCCAGATGCCCACCGCCAGGCCCAGGATCACCGCGTCCCAGTCCCATGTGCCGCTGATCGCCAGCCAGCCGCCGACCGGGCCCATCGCCTGGGCGAGGCCGAGGATGGCCTGCGGGAAGTTGGTGAACCTCTTGCCGTACGGGTACACCACCATCGGGATCACCGCGATGGGGGCGAGCGCCAGGCAGAGCGGGTTGAGCAGGGCCGCGGCGCCGAGGAAGAAGACCAGTGCGATCAGCGCGCCGGTCCAGGCGTGCCGCACCGACATCGCGCCGGTGACCAGCTCCCGCTGGGCCGTGCGCGGATTGCGGGCGTCGATCTCGCGGTCGATGATCCGGTTCGCCGCCATGGCGAAGGTGCGCAGGCCCACCATGGCGACGGTCACCAGGAGCAGACGCACCCAGTGGACGGTGCGGTCCTCCTGGTACATCGCGGTGAGCGCGGCAGTGTACGCGAAGGGCAGGGCGAAGACGGAGTGCTCGATCATCACCAGGCGCAGGAACGCCTTGGTGCGTCCCGGCTGCGGGAGTGCCGCGGAGGCGCTGCTCACAGGCCGTACTCCTTCCAGCGGCGATCCACCAGGGCCGCCGTATCCGGGTCCGACAGGACCATCTCGGGCCACCCGCCGTCGCGCGTGTACCCCTCCTCGGGCCACTTGCGCGTCGCGTCGATGCCCGCCTTGCCGCCCCAGAACTGCTGGTAGGAGGCGTGGTCGAGGTGGTCGACGGGACCCTCCACGACGGTGAGGTCGCGGGCGTAGTCCGTGTTGCCGAGGGCCCGCCAGGCGACCTCGTGCAGGTCGTGGACGTCGCAGTCGGAGTCCACCACCACGATCAGCTTGGTGAGGGACATCATGTGGGCGCCCCAGACCGCGTGCATGACCTTCTGGGCGTGCTTGGGGTACTTCTTGTCGATCGACACGATCGCACAGTTGTGGAAGCCGCCCGCCTCGGGCAAGTGGTAGTCCACGATGTCCGGCACGATGATCTTGAGCAGGGGCAGGAAGAAGCGCTCGGTGGCACGGCCCAGCGGCCCGTCCTCGGTCGGCGGGCGTCCCACCACGATGGACTGGAGCAGCGGCCGCTTCCGCATGGTGACGCAGTCGATCCGCAGGGCCGGGAAGGGCTCCTGGGGGGTGTAGAAGCCGGTGTGGTCGCCGAACGGCCCCTCGGGGAGCATCTCGCCGGGCTCCAGCCAGCCCTCCAGGACCACTTCGGCACTGGCGGGCACCTGGAGCGGGACCGTCTTGCAGTCGACCATCTCGATCCGACGGCCCGCGATGAACCCGGCGAAGAGGTACTCGTCGATGTCGCCGGGCAGCGGTGCGGTGGAGGCGTAGGTCACGGCGGGCGGGCAGCCGAAGGCGATGGCGACCGGGAGGCGTTCGCCGTGGCGGGCGGCCACCTGGTAGTGGTTGCGGCTGTCCTTGTGGATCTGCCAGTGCATGCCGATGGTGCGCCGGTCGTGGCGCTGGAGGCGGTACAGCCCGAGGTTGCGGATCCCGGTCTCCGGGTCCTTGGTGTGGGTGAGCCCGAGGTTGAAGAAGGAGCCGCCGTCCTGGGGCCAGGTGAACAGGGCGGGCAGGGCGTCCAGGTCCACGTCGTCGCCGTGCAGCACGACCTCCTGCACCGGCGCGCTGTCCTGCTTGACCTTCTTCGGCGGCACATGGGCCATCGCGCCGAGCTTGCCGAAGGCCTCGCGGACCCCGACGAAGCCGTGCGGCAGCTCGGGCCGCAGCAGGCCGCCGATCTTGTCGGAGATCTCGTCGTACGACGTCAGGCCGAGCGCCTTGAGCAGACGGCGGTCGGTGCCGAACACGTTCATGGCGAGCGGCATGCGCGAGCCGCGCACGTTCTCGAAGAGGAGCGCGGGGCCGCCCGATTTCTGCACCCGGTCGACGATCTCCCCGATCTCCAGATGGGGGTCGACCTCGGCTTTGATGCGCTTGAGGTCTCCCTCGCGCTCCAGCGCCCGGAGCAGGGACCGAAGATCGTCGTAAGCCATGCGTTCCAGTATCCGGTACCGGCTAACCTGACCCCGTCACCGGGGCCGTCCCATGCCCCGTCGTCGTCTTCGGGGGGTCGCACCGGACATGCTCAGGTATCTGCCCTATCTGCTGGTCCTGGCATTGTGGACCTACGCCTTCATCGACTGTCTGAACACCCCCGAGGAGCAGGTGCGGGGGCTGCCCAAGGTGGTCTGGGTGATCATCGTGCTGCTCTTCGGCGAGGTGCTGGTGGGACCGGTCGCCTGGCTTGTCGCGGGCAAGGTGCGGCACGCTGCGGCGGACGGCTCCGCCCCCTCCGGGCGCGGCACGGGCTGGGTGGCCCCCGACGACAATCCGGAGTTCCTCCGGTCGCTGAAGGCGGAGGGCGGCAAGGACGAGACGCTGCTGAAGGACTGGGAGGCCGACCTGCGCCGCCGCGAGGAGGAACTGCGGCGCCGGGAGCGCGGCGAGGACAGCCAGGGCTGAGCGGGGTCACCAAGGGGTGAGCGGGAGCGGGGGCTCCGGAGGCGGGGCGGAAGCGGGGGCTCCGAGGGACTGGGCGGCGGTCCGACGCGGAACGATCACATCCGGTACGACTCCGGCTACCTTCTGTCGCCCAAAAGAACAGTACGCGCCCTAGTCCGAAGCAACTCCCCCTTTTTACACTGGTATTGGTAGACCTCACAGCAGCACATCGGATCGGACCGCTCCGGGGGGAGGCGCGGTGCACAGACCGCTGCACGGCCGGGGACCGCTGTTCGACACGGAGCCGCCCGGCCTCGCTGCGCGGCTCGTCGGTCTGCGCCCCCATCAGCTCCGCTCCTCGCCGTACGAACACCGGGGCGACCTGCCCTTCGTGGTGTTCGCGGGCGGGCGCGGAATCGGCAAGAGCGCCCTGCTCGCCGAGGCGCGCACCGCCTATCAGGGGCATACGCCCGTCGCGCTGATCGACGGCGAGGACGCGCAGTTCGCGGCGGCGCCGCCGGAGCAGCCCGGCGAGGCCTGGTCACCGGTCGCCCAGGCCCTGACCACCGTCGCCGAGCAGCTCGCCGAGCCGGTGAAGGGCGCAGGCCGGATCAGCTTCCCGCGGCTCGCCTCGGGGCTGCTGGCCGTCGCGGCGGGCGGCTGGAGCGACCGGGACGTGCCGCGGATCCGGCAGGAGGCCGAGCGGATCCTGCTGCTGAACGACGCCCGGTCCTTCCTCGACGGGTTCGCCGGACGCTGGGTGGGCAAGGTGGTCGCCAAGCTCGTCGCCTCCATGTCGAACACCGGGCCCGTGGTGGAGCCGATCATCGAGGCGACCCTGGAGTCCTTCAGCGAGGGGGTCTCGCCGACCCACCGGCGGCTGCGCAAGGCCGCCACCTGGTACCGGGACTACCCCAACGCGGGCGGCAACCCCAAACTGGGACTCATCCTGCTCTCCGGGCACTTCCGGGCGGGCGGCGACTCCCGCGCCCACGCCGAGCGCCATCTCGTCCGGGCCCTGCTGGCCGACCTCGACGACGCCTTCACCGGGGTCGTGCAGCGCTCCCACCGGCTGGGCCGCCCGCTGGTGCTGATCGACAACGTGCAGACGCCCGCCGGGCGGGGCCTGATGGAGGCCGTGCTGCGCGACCGGGCGGACGGCATCGGCGACCAGGTGGTGTTCCTCGCGGCCCTGCGCGGCCACGGCGACCCCGCGCTCCGCAACGCCGCCCGCCGCACCCTCGCCGAGGTCGCCCGCACCACCGGTTGGGAGCCGGGCCCCACCCCCTCCTCCCGGGCGCTGCTGGTGTCGCTGACGCAGCTGACGCCCGACGACACCCTGCATCTGGTGGGCGCCCTGTGCCCGGGGCTCGCCGTGCCGCCCCAGCTCCCGCACGCCGCCCACCGGTTGACCGGGGGCAATCCGCTCGGCATCACCCTGCTCGCCGAGTCGGCCCGGCAGAACCTGCCCCGGGGGGCCGGGTCCCTCGGGACGCTGCTCGCCGCGGACGTCGCCCTGTCCGAGGACCGCGAGGGCCGCGCCGCCTACCGGGAACTCCTCGACCGGCTGGTGCCCGGTGGCCAGTTGGACGAGCTGACCGTGCTGGCCGCCGCCCACGACCGCGGCTCGGCGCTGGCACTGGCCGAGGACCGGCTGCCGGACGACTTCGGCGCCGCCGGGGTGCTCGGCCTCCAGGAGCGGCTGGCCGGGGAGGGCTGGCCGTCCGCGTCCGGGCAGTTCGTCGGCGACCGGTTCCTGCGGGCGCTGCTCCTGCTGCGGCTGCACCGCCTGGACCCGGGCGGCGCCTCGTGGCGGGCGGTGCACCGGGCGGTCATCGACCACTACGGGGAACGGGACACCGAGGACGCGGCCCGCTACCGGCTGCACCACGAACTGGCGCTCGGTGAGGCCGACTTCGCGGTGGCCCATCTGCGGGACACCTTCGCCGGGGCGGAGACCGGCGCCTGGCTGTCCGAGCTGGTCTTCATCGCGTCCGCGCCGCACTGCCCGGCACCCGGCCCCGGGGGCCCCGAGGCGGACGGCCGGGACGACCGGATCGCGGTGGCGCTCGGCCGCACCGACCGGGCGCAGCGGCCGCCCGAAGGGGTGGACGCGGCCCTGCATCTGCGGGTGCGGCGGCTGCTGCACGCGGTGTGGCAGCTGACCGATCCGCTGGTGCTGCCCGACCCGAAGGTGGCCGAGCGGCTGCGGTTCGAGCTGGAGCAGCTGTCCAATCTGCGTCCCGGGGGCACGGCCCTGCTGTGGCGCGCCTCGCGGGACTGGCCCGCGGACGCCCTGGCCGGGCGGCCGCTGCGCATCCCGCGCGACGACGAGGACGGGGACCAGGGGTGAGGCACGGCGCGAGGGCGGCGGTTTCCTACGAGGACGGGGGTCGGTGATGGCGGCACGGCTGTGGAGATGGCTGCGCGAGGACGTGTGGGAGATTCGCTTCCGCCGCTATGTGGCGCTGCTGGTGGCCGCCGTGGTCGTGGCCGCGGCCGTCTGGTCCGGTGTGGTGATGACCAGGGAGGACCGGTCCTGTGCGCCGGGGGTGTCCCGGCCGCCGGGCAGCGGCGACTGCGTGGGGGTGTCGGAGACGGCGTACGACTTCGGCCGGTCCGCGTTCACCCCGACCGTACGGGCGATCGACCGCGAGAACCGCCGTCTCAAGCCCGGCACTTATGTGACCGTCGCCCTGTTCCTGCCCTTCACCTCGACCGCCCCGGCCAGCCTGGGTGACATCCAGCACCAGTTGCAGGGCGCCTATCTGGCCCAGTACCGCGCCAACCACGGCACCACGGGCCAGACCCCGTCGATCCGGCTGGTGCTCGCCAACCCCGGTGCGGACGGCACGCACTGGCAGGGTGTCGTCGACCGGCTGGCCGCGATGACCGGCGGCCCGGACACCCTGCGGGCGGTGATCGGGATAGGGCAGAGCACCGACAGCAACAAGCAGGCGGTCCAGGCGCTGACCCGGCGGGGCATCCCGGTGATCGGCACCTCGATCACCGCCGACGACCTGGCCAACGGGCAGGGCAGCAAGGACCCCTACCCGGGGCTGGCCCGGGTCGCCCCCACCAACACGGACGAGGCGCGCGCCCTCACCTCCTTCGCCCGGGTCTCCGGCGGCCGGGCGCTGCTGGTGTACGACAAGCCGGGCGACCCCTACACCCGGACCCTCCAGGACTCCTTCGAGAAGCTGCTGTCCGGGTCGCCGATCGCGCCGCAGTCGTTCACCCCGCCCGCCGACCGCACCCTGGACGGCACCACCGGCAACCAGTTCCGGCAGATCGCGTCCCTGGTGTGCGACACCCCGGCCTCCGTGAACACCATCCTGTTCGCCGGACGCCACACCCAACTGCGCCAGTTCGTCAACGCGTTGGGGGACCGCGGCTGCACCGACCGCAAGCTGACCGTGCTCACCGGCGACGAGGGCTCGTACCTCACCGGGGACACCAAGCTCGACCGGGACGCCCTCACCCGCAATCTCGCCGTCCGCTACACCTCGCTGGCCCATCCGGACGCCTGGACGAAGGACGCCCCGGCGACCGGCGGCAGCCCCGCGGACGCCAAGGCGCTGAACGACCAGCTCGCCCGGAGCACGGCCGCGCCGCTCGGTCCGATCGGGCCGACGTCCCTGGCCGACGGACAGCTGATCATCGCCTACGACGGGATGCAGCTCGCGGTGCAGGGGCTGCGGGAAGCCACCCCGACCGGCCGGACGGTGCCCGCGCTCACCGATGTGGTCAACGAGTGGGCGTACATCAAGGGCTCGCACCGGGTGGACGGGGCGAGCGGCTGGATCTGCCTGGACGGGCACGGCAACCCCTACGACAAGGCGGTGGCGGTCGTGGAGCTGACGCCGTCGGGCGGGTCGCGGTTCGTGAAGCTCGCCTGGCCCGAGGGCAGGCCGCCCGCCAAGGAGTGCCTGCCGCCCGCGTGAGCCGTCAGCGGGCACCGGCCTCCACCGCGGCGAGGAGCCGCTCGAACCGCTCCCGCCAGCCCGGATCGCCGCCCTGCCCGCTCTCGTGCGTGAAGCGGACCAGGGTGCCGCCGGGGCGGCCGGGCTCCAGATGGAAGCGGATCCGGCCGCGGCCCTCCACGGTGTACTCGGCGACCCGCTCCACGTCCCAGGCGGTGACCCGGCCCCGGGCGGTGCCCTCGGGCAGCCGGAACGCCACCGCGCCGCCGAGCCGCGGTTCGAAGGGCCCGGCCGGGGCCAGCCAACGGCCGAGGCCCGCGGCGGTGGCGAGGGCGGGCCAGACCTCCTCCACGGGCCGGTCCAGGCGGAGCAGGCAGTGGCGGACGCGCCGGTCCCCCCGCTGCTCGGCGGTGCCCTCTTCGATGGAACCGGTCATGACACCAGCCTGGCCCGCCCGCCGGGGATCCGCATCAGGGGACCGGCCCGCCCCGGCCCGCGGTACGGCGAAGGCCGGTCCCGGTGAACCCGTCACCGGAACCGGCCTTCGCCACGCAGGACTCAGACGCCCGCGTAGGAGTGCTTGCCGCCCACGAAGATGTTCACGCCGTAGTAGTTGAACAGCCAGCAGCCGAAGGCGATGAGCGCGATGTACGCGGCCTTGCGGCCCTTCCAGCCGGCCGTGGAACGGGCGTGCAGATAGCAGGCGTAGGCGACCCAGGTGATGAAGGCCCAGGTCTCCTTGGGGTCCCAGCCCCAGTAGCGGCCCCAGGCGGACTCGGCCCAGATGGCGCCCGCGATGATGGTGAAGGTCCACAGCGGGAAGACGGCGGCGTTCACGCGGTAGGCGAACTTGTCCAGGGACGCCGAGGCGGGCAGCCGCTCCAGGACCGAGGTGGCGAAGGTGCCGGGCTTGCCGCCGCTCGCGAGCTTGTTCTCGTAGGCGTCCTTGAAGAGGTACAGCAGGGTGCCGACCGCGCCGACGTAGAAGACCGCACCGCAGATGATGGCGGTGGAGACATGGATGTACAGCCAGTACGAGTGGAGCGCGGGGACGAGCTGGTCGCTGGCCGTGTACAGGACGGTGACGGCGAGACCCAGGTCCAGCAGGACCGAGGTGGTGAGGAAGAGGCCGAGCCACCGCACGTTCTTCTTCAGGGCGAGCAGCGTGAGGTACACGGCGACGGCGACCGTGGAGAAGGTGATGTTGAACTCGTACATGTTGCCCCAGGGCGCCCGCTGCACGGAGGCCGCGCGGGTGACGACACCGGCCAGCTCCACCACGAAGGCGAGCACGGTGAGGGACACGGCGATCCGGCCGTAGAGGTCACCCTGGGCGTCGCCGCCGTGGGCGCCGGGCCCGTCCGGCACGTCACGGGCGCCGGACGCGGAGCGGGTGACGACCTTCGGGCGCTCCAGCACCGCGGTGCCCCCGGCCTTGTTGACCGTGACCGCGGGCGCCGCGGCGCTCTTGGCGGGGGTGGCGGTGAGGGCATTGGCGGTGCGGGCGACCTTGCTGCGGCTGCCGAAGAGCCATTCGGCGATGTACGCGAAGAAGGCCAGGGTGTAGACGGCCATCGCGGAATAGATCAGCGTGTTGCTGATATTCGCGAGGTGTTCGTTGGTGGCGGTGGCGAGGGTCACTTCTTCTGAGCCCCTTCAGCGGCGGGTACGGGGGTGTCGGCGCCCGGCTCCTGATCGGGGTCGGCGTCTTTCTCGTCGGTCTTCGTGGGTGCGTGGTCGTGGACGAGGGCGGCCAGATCGCCGAGTTCCTCGGGCAGCTTCGCGGACTCGCTGCGGCCGAGGCCCGCCATCTCCACGACGGTGACCCCGTCGGCCCCGGCCGTGGCCCGGACCCAGACGCGGCGGCGCTGGATGAACAGGGAACCGGCCAGACCGAAGATCGCGGCGAGCGCGCCGCCGAGCGCCCAGCCGGTCGCGGGCTGCTGCACGATCTGGAAGCCCGCCCACTCCTTGATCTGTTTGTCGAAGGTGATGGAGCCGTTGCCGCCGGGCAGCTGCATGGTCTCGCCGGGCAGCAGACGCGCCTTGACGAGATTGCCCTTGGCGTCCTTGAACGGCGTCAGGTTCTTCGTGTTGAGCTGGTACACGTTCTGCGGGATGCCCGCGTTGACGCCCAGGTCGCCGTGGTACGCGGACAGCGCGAGCACCGGGAAGTCCAGCCCGGGGAACTGGGAGAACATCGTGCCCTTGCCGGCTCCGGCGAAGGTCGGCACGAAGAACGCGGCGAAGCCCAGCTGGTCGGCCTTGCCCTGGGCGTCGCGGTAGCCGTCGTAGACCTTGACGGCGCCCTGGGAGGTGACGTTGGAGTCGATCGGCAGCAGCGGCACGGCGTCGTGGTAGACGACGTCGCCCTTGCCGTCGCGGACGGTGACGACGGGCGCGTAGCCGTGGCTGACCAGGTAGACCTTGGCGTCACCGATGTTGAGCGGCTCGTTGACCTTGACGGAGGTCTTCCGGCTCTTGCCGTAGGCGCCCTTGTTGTAGGTGAGGTCCGCCCGGTAGGTGCGCGGGGTGCCCTTGTTGGGGCCGGTCCGCTCGTACGTCCCGGTGAAGTTGTCCAGCGTGAAGCTGAAGGGCACCAGGTCGTCGTCGGTGAAGAGGTTGCCGGACTTGAAGTCGTCGTACTGGGTGAGGGTGTTGGAGAAGCCGTCGCCCTCGACGATCAGCTTGTTGCCCTCGGACTTCAAAAGCTGGCCCCAGGCGAAGGCGATCAGCATCACGATCAGGGCGCTGTGGAAGACCAGGTTTCCGGCCTCGCGCAGATAGCCCTTCTCGGCCGCGACCGCGTCCCCGGTCTCGTGCACCCGGAAGCGGCGCTTCCGCAGGGCCTTCAGGGCCGCCTCGCGGACCTGCTCGGGCCCGGCGTCGGTGCGCCAGGTGGCGTAGGCGGGCAGCCGGGTCAGCCGCTTGGGCGCGGCCGGGGGCCGCCCCCGCAGCTGGCCGACGAACTGGCCGGTGCGCGGGACGATGCAGCCGATCAGCGAGATGAACAGCAGGATGTAGATCGCCGAGAACCACACCGAGCTGTACACATGGAACAGCCCGAGCTTCTCGTAGACCGGGCCCAGCGTCTTGTGGGCGGCCATGAAGTCGGCCACCTTCAGCGCGTCGGTTCCGGTCTGCGGAATGAGCGAGCCGGGGATCGCGCCGAGCGAGAGCAGGAAGAGCAGGATCAGCGCGACCCGCATGGAGGTCAGCTGCCGCCAGAACCAGCGGGACCAGCCGATCACCTCGCGTGCGGTCCAGGTGATCCAGCCGCGGGCGCCGGGCGCCCGGGAACCGCCGAAGGAGCCGGGCATGGCGACTTCGGCGGGGGCGGTGGACAGTTGCGAACCGGCCGCGCCGAGATCGCCGTCGGGGGTGGTGTCCGTCGTTTCGCTGTGCACGTCGGTGCTCCGTGTGTCGCTCATGGATCAGATCCCCACCGTGAAGCCGCCGGACCAGCTCTGCATCTGCTGCACGATCCCGTCCCAGACGCCGGTCAGCAGCAGCACGCCGGTCACGATCATCATGGTGCCGCCGATGCGCATGACCCAGACGTAGTGGCGCTTGACCCAGCCGAAGGCGCCGAGCGCCTTGCGGAAGGCGACCGCGGCGACGACGAAGGGGACGCCGAGTCCGAGGCAGTACGCGACCGTCAGTATGGCCCCGCGGCCCGCGCTCGCCTGCTGGGAGGAGAGCGCCAGCACGGAGGAGAGGGTCGGTCCGATGCAGGGCGTCCAGCCGATGCCGAAGAGGGCACCGAGGAGGGGCGCGCCCAGCAGACCGGTGGCGGGCCTGCGGTGGAACCGGAACTCGCGCTGGGTCAGCCAGGGCATCATGCCCATGAAGAACACGCCCATGACGATCATCAGGACGCCGAGCACCTTGGTGAGGACGTCCCGGTTCTCCTGGAGCGTCTGCCCGAAGAAGCCGAACAGTGCGCCGCCGGAGACGAACACCGCGGTGAAGCCGAGGACGAACAGGGAGGCTCCGGCGGCCATCCGGCCCCGCCTGGCCTCGGCGAGGTCGGTGCCGGTGACGCCGGTCACATAGGAGAGGTAGCCGGGGACGAGCGGCAGCACGCACGGCGAGAAGAAGGAGACGAGACCGCCGAGCAGGGCGACCGGAAGGGCCACCAGCAGCGCCCCGTTGAGGACCGTCTGGTTCGGGTCGCCGGCGGCGGCGAGCAGGGACACTCCGGTCACGTCACTTCTCCGCGACGACCGGGTCGAGCATCTCGCGCAGCTTCTCCTCGGTGAGGGGCTGGAGCGTCCGCGCGGCGATCTTCCCGTTCCGGTCGAGGACCAGGGTGGAGGGGATCGCCTGCGGGTTCAGGGTGCCCCGCTTGAAGCGGAGCATCAGGCGGCCGGTCGGGTCGTACAGGCTCGGGTAGGTGACCCCGTACTGCTTCTCGAAGGCGCGGGCGGGCTCGGTGCTGGTGTCGCGGGTGTTGATGCCGACGAACTGGACGCCCTTGCCCGCGGTGTCCTTGGCGACCTGGACGAAGTTGCTCGCCTCGGCGCGGCACGGCGGGCACCAGGAGCCCCAGACGTTGATGACGACCACCTTGCCCCGGTAGTCGGCCACGTCCAGCTTCTTGCCGTCGATGGTGGTGCCGGAGAGATCGGGGGCGGTGGACCGCTCGTTCTTCGCGACGGTCGCGATCCCGTCCTTGCCAGCGACGAAGTTGCTTTGGCCGGAGCCCCCGGAGGTGCCACCGGAACCACAGGCGGACAGCACAAGCGCCGCGGCGGCGGCCCCGGCGACGGCCAGGGCGCCGCGGCGGCGGGTGCGGCTACGGGTGCGGTTCAGGCGCTGGGGGGCGCGGCAGGCGGCACTCATGTGAAAAGTTTCGCATGTCCGTTCCGGGGATCTTGCGCACCCCCCTTGCGGGTGGAAAACCGCATTTCAGGCGGCGTTCGACGGCGTCCCCGCCGAGCTGCTCCCACTGTCCGCGAGGAACTGCTTCCAGCCACCCGTCGGCTGCTGCCCCACCCCGAGGCCCTGGAGCTTGCGGACCGTCTCGGGCCGCTGCACGTCGAGCCAGTCGGTGAACTGCCGGAAGGAGACCAGCCGTACGTCGGCGCCCTTCTCCTTCTCGCGTGCGATGTGCTTGAACGCCGCTTCCACGGCGTCCATGTAGATGCCGCCGTTCCAGTGCTCGAAGTGGTTGCCTATGAAGAACGGTGCCCGGTTTGTCTTGTATGCCCGCTCAAATCCGGCTATGTAGGACTGCGTCGCCTGGGTGCGCCAGCCCGGGTAGTTGGACGGCGGCGCCTTCGTGGTCGCGATCGACTGGTTGGCGAGGATGTTGTAGTCCATGGACAGCACCTCGAAGCTGTGCCCCGGGAAGGGCATCGCCTGGAGCGGGTAGTCCCACACGCCCTGCCGCTTGACCGGCCAGACCTGGCGGCCGCCGGGCGAGGAGGCGTCGTAGCGCCAGCCCAGCTTCCGGGCGGTGGGCAGCAGGTTGTCCTGCCCGAGCAGACACGGCGTACGGCCGCCGGTCAGCTCCCGCTCGTAGTCGAAGGGCAGCGGCGGCAGGTCCTTGAACCCGGTGTTGGTCTTCCACTCCTTGACGAAGGCCTTGGCCTGGTCGATCTCGCTCTGCCACTGCTTGGGCGTCCACCACTTCACCGAGGTGTGGGACTCGCCGCAGAAGTGGCCGTTGAAGTGGGTGCCTATCTCATGGCCCTCGAGCCACGCCCGGCGCACGTTCGTGAGCGTGGCGCGGATGTGCTCGTCGCTCAGGTAGCCGATGGCGGAGGCGCCCGGCCGGTTGTTCGGCGGAAGGTACATGCGCTGCTTCGACTCGGGCAGCAGATAGAGCCCGGAGAGGAAGAAGGTCATGTGCGCGCCGTGGTTCTTGGCGAGGTCCAGGAAGCGCGGGAAGAGGCCGTTGCCCACCTCACCGGCGCCGTCCCAGGAGAACACCACGAACTGCGGCGGGGTCTCGCCGGGCTCCAGCGGCACCGGCCTGCCCGGCTGGTACGGCTGCTTGCCGGTGTCGGCGGTGGAGCCGTCACCGATCAGCCGGGCCTTGCGCGAGGGGCCGTTGGAGGAATCCGGGCCGCCCTTGCCGGAACCGTTCCCGGAGCCCGCGTCGTCCCGACCTTGGGTGCCGCAGGCGGCCAGCCCCATCGCGGCCGCGGCGCCCGCGCCGAGTCCGATCAGTCCCCGTCGGCTGAAGTCCCGCATCCCGTCCTCATCTCATAGCGCCCTCTCAGCGGTCACACAATGAGAGGGCGCTACGGGGACGGAGGTTCCGCCAAACGGCTTACTTACAACGGATTTTACGAAAATAGCACTGGATGACAGGACCGAACACGCTTTGTGACGAAGCGTACGCCGCGCCCTGCGGAGTGCGTCGCGTCACAGCCACCCCGCCGGGTGCGCCCCGTCACCCTCGTCCTCGCACGGGGCCCGGTCAGGCGCTGGACGTACGGCCGCCCGGTCAGGCGCCGAACGCCTTGCCCCCGCCCTTCACCGGCTTGGCGCCCGCGAGCAGATGGGCCGGGACCAGATCCCGGGCCGGCTCGCTGTACCCCACGGACACGATCTTGTCGCCCTGGTACGTGAACGAGGTAAGAGAGGCGAGCGTGCACTGCCGCTTGCGCGGGTCGTGCCACAGCCGCCGCTTCTCCACGAAGCTGCGCACGATCCAGATCGGCAGCTGGTGGCTGACGCACACGGCCTCATGGCCCCGCGCCGCGTCCTTGGCCGCGTCCAGCGCCGCCGTCATCCGGACGACCTGCTCCAGATAGGGCTCACCCCAGGACGGCCGGAACGGGTTGACCAGGTACTTCCAGTTCTCCGGCCGCCGCAGCGCGCCGTCCCCGACACCGAAGGTCTTGCCCTGGAACACGTTCTCGGCCTCGATGAGCCGCCCGTCGGACGCGAGGTCGAGGCCGTGCGCCTTGGCGATCGGGGTGGCCGTCTCCTGGGCCCGCTCCAGCGGGGAGGCGACGACATGGGTGATGTCCCGGGAGGAGAGGTGATCGGCGACCCGGTCGGCCATCTTCCGGCCGAGCTCGGAGAGGTGGTAGCCGGGCAGGCGCCCGTAGAGCACCCCGTCGGGATTCTCGACCTCGCCGTGCCGCATCAGGTGGACGACGGTGATGTCACTCATGCTGCTGTGGCCTCCGCTGCTGCCCGGGCCGCCGTCGGAAGCGCGTCGGCGATCCGCTGGACCGCCCGCTCGTCGTGGGCGGTCGAGACGAACCAGGATTCGAACGACGAGGGCGGCAGATAGACGCCCTGGGAGAGGAGAGAGTGGAAGAAGGCGGTGAACCGGAAGGACTCCTGCGCCTTCGCGTCCTCGTAGTTGGTCACCGGCCGGTCGGTGAAGAACACGGAGAACATGTTGGAGGCGTTCTGGAGCCGGTGCGCCACGCCTTCCTTGGTGAGCGCGTCCGTGACGAGCGCCTGGATCCCGGCGGACACGGCGTCGACCTTCTCGTACGCCGCGTCGTCGAGGAGCCGCAGCTGCGCCAGACCGGCGGCGGTGGCGACCGGGTTACCGGACAGGGTGCCCGCCTGGTAGACCGGACCGGCCGGGGCGAGGTGCGCCATGACGTCGGCGCGGCCGCCGAAGGCAGCCGCAGGGAAGCCGCCGCCCATGACCTTGCCGAAGGTCATGAGGTCGGGCTCGACCCCGTCGACGCCGTACCAGCCCGCGCGGCTGGTGCGGAAGCCGGTCATGACCTCGTCGGAGATGTACAGGGCGCCGTTCGTCCGGCACAGGTCCTTCAGGCCCTGATTGAACCCGGGCAGCGGCGGCACCACGCCCATGTTCCCGGGCGAGGCCTCGGTGATCACACAGGCGATCTCACCGGGGTGGGCGGCGAAGGCGGCCCGCACGGCGTCGAGATCGTTGTACGGGAGCACGATCGTGTCCCCCGCCTGGGCACCGGTGACCCCGGGGGTGTCGGGCAGGGCGAAGGTGGCCACCCCGCTTCCGGCCGCGGCCAGCAGCGCGTCCACATGGCCGTGGTAGCACCCGGCGAACTTCACCACCTTCGACCGCCGGGTGAAGCCGCGGGCCAGCCGGATCGCCGACATGGTGGCCTCGGTCCCGCTGGACACGAGCCGCACCTGCTCGACCGGCTTCACCCGGGCGACGATCTCCTCGGCGAGCGCGACCTCGCCCTCGCCGGGGGTGCCGAAGGAGGTGCCGCGCGCGACCGCCTCCTGGACGGCCGCGATCACCTCGGGGTGGGAGTGCCCGAGGATCATGGGCCCCCAGGAACACACAAGATCGACATATTCGCGTCCGTCGGCATCGGTCAGATAAGGACCGTTTCCGGACACCATGAACCGGGGCGTACCGCCCACGGCGCGGAAGGCGCGCACCGGAGAGTTCACGCCGCCGGGCGTGACGGCCGCCGCGCGCTCGAAAAGAGTCTGCGAAACTGGGGCTTCGTACGGATAGCTCACACTAGCCATGGTGTCAGAGGCCGCGAAGATCCTGCGGACAGGTGTTTCACCGCACGTTTCGGCGCGCGGCCGTGGGGGAGGTCACTGACACGATGATCGGGTTGCGCGGCGGGGGCCACGCGTCCTAGAACAGCAGTCGGGTGGAGATATGCATCGCGGTGGCGGACTGGGCGAGGGGACCGATGACCTGGGTCCTCGACGTGCCCGGCGGGGAAGACACCGGCGCGAGGCGGAGGAAACGACCGAAACACGTCGGGCACAGGGGCCTCACGAGGCACATGAGCCAGGGGCTTCACGCGGCCCCGGCGCTCTCCCGAGCCCGGCTGATCAACCGGTTTCTCGGGGTTCGCACAGTTCACAAGGTTCACAAGGCGCACAGGGTTCGACGGCTTCACCGGCCGGTCCTGAGCGAATCGAGCGCCCGGCGCGTATGGACTCCCGAGGCCGCGCGGTCGACCGGCTGCGGGCAGGGAGCGGGAATGGTGGTCGGGTGGGGGTGACGTACAAATACTTCGGCGCGCCGGACGGCGCCACGGCTGCCCGCGTCCCGATCTCGATGCGGCCGGAGGAGCTGGGCGGCGACGAGCTGGGCATGGGCGGCATGTTCACCAAGATCAAGCCGGAGACGATGGCTGCGATGGTCCTCACGGGCATCGAGGGCGTCCCGCTGTACAAGGTCCCCCCGCTGGAACTGGTGGTCCTGCACCCCGACTACGCCGTCGTCAAACTCCCGATGACGGTGGTGGACCCGCTGCGCGGCATCGGCGAGGAGGCGGTGGGCGCGGCAGCCTTCATCTGGTCCACGGTCCCCGACCGCGGCGGCCCCCGTGACGCCTTCAACGTCTACCAACTCCTCCACGAGTGGCAGGACTTCAGCCATCGGCTGCATGAGGCGGGGCATCAGCCGTACTGCCTGGTATGGCCCTGAGCCGGGCTTTTCTTGCGGATCGGGCGGGGCTTTGGGGCCCCGCCTTCTTCGTGCCGAGGGGCGCAGGTCACTGAACCCGTCGGCTTTGCGGACCGCCCCCGGCAAAGCCGCCCGGGGGGCCGCGCCCACGGGTGGCATGGGCCGCGCTTACGGGTGGCACGGACGGACCGCACCCAGGGGTGGTCTGGTCCTCGGCGTCGGGTCCCGGTGCGGCCGCCGAGGTGCGGCCCCGGCCTTACCCGGTGTGAGCGCCTACGCTGCGCGGGAAGGGTAATCGTGAAATGCGGCACCGGTGGAGAGGAGACACGCGCGTGGCGAACGACCGACCGGACCTCGCCGGGGCTCCCACCGACGCCTCCCGGCACATCCCTCCCGGGCAGCACCTGGTGCACGGCTGGCCGGTGTCGCACTACGGCTCCGTGCCCCGCTTCCGCCCCGAGCGCTGGAACCTGCGGGTCTTCGGCGCGACCGCCGAGCGCGCCGAGCGCGTCTGGACCTTCGACGTCCTGACCGACCTCCCCCGGGTCACCGTCGTCGCCGACCTGCACTGCGCGTCCGGGCCCACCACCCTCGACCACGAGTGGTACGGGATCCCCGCCTCCGCCGTGCTGGACCTGGTCCCCCCGGCACCGGGGGTCACGCATGTCATGGCCTGGGCGGAGTACGGCTACACCACCAACCTCCGCCTGAGCGACTTCACGGCACCCGGGACCCTGCTGGCCACCCACCACAACGGCGAGCCCCTCACCGCCGAGCACGGCTTCCCGCTCCGCCTGGTCGTGCCGCACCTGTACGGCTACAAGAGCGCCAAATGGCTGCGCGCGATCGAATACCTCACCGAGGACCGCCGCGGCTTCTGGGAGGAACGCGGCTACCACAACATCGGCGACCCCTGGCAGGAGCAGCGCTACTCCCACCAGGAGAAACCGGGCGAGGGCCCGGTGCCCAGCGACCAGCGGCGACCGTCGTAATTCGCTGGCCTCCGCAGAGGGGAAGGGCAGGAGACCGTCCTCGCCGTCGTGATCTCCCGCGAGGGCTTCGAGTGGGCGCTGGAACACGCCCGTCTGTCCCACTACGTGCCGGAGATCCACGCCGACCAGGCCGCCTGGAGGCGCCAGTTGAAGCAGGCGCCGGCCCGGGTCCAGTGGGAACCCGAGCGCGATCTGCACCTCCAGCCGCTCCCCCACCGCTCTCTCCAACTCGGTCTCGCGGGGGAAGCCGCCCAGCACTACGCCGACGACTGGATCGTCTCCATCACCGATGTCACACCGCTCGCCCGGGCGGTCCACGCGCACGTCAGGGACGGTGAGTTGGACGCCGCGTGGCAGCTCCTGCCGAGCGAGAGTCCGTACGCCGTGGACGACAATCTCCTGGCTCACTTGCGGTGACAAGGGGAAGAGGAGGGAGGAGTTCCCGGTCCTGACTCCCTCTTACCGGGCACTGGCACACTGTCCGGACCCGGCGAAGGAGAGTCCCGTATGTCGATGGTCGGCAATCTGCGCAAAGTGGCCGGCCTGGCGCGGCAGCACCGGCGCCGAGTGGATCTGAGCCATCCGGCCCGTTCCCCGCTCGGCTCCTCGGTGGTCAACTGCGTCCTCTACCGCGACGGCACCCGGCAGCCCGGCACCGACACGGTCGAGGAGGCCGTACGGCAGGTGCGGGGACGCGGGCACGACTTCGTGTGGCTGGGGCTGCACGAGCCGACCGAGCCGGAGTTCGCGCGCGTCGCCGAGCTGTTCGGTCTGCACCCGCTGGCCGTCGAGGACGCCGTCCAGGCGCATCAGCGGCCCAAGCTGGAGCAGTACGGCGATGTGCTGTTCGCGGTGTTCAAGACGGTCACCTATGTCGAGCACGAGCGGCTGACCGCCACCAGCGAGGTGGTCGACACCGGAGAGATCATGGTCTTCACCGGCCCCGACTTCGTGGTGACCGTCCGCCATGGCCGTCATGGTTCCCTCGGCCCCCTGCGCGAGGACCTGGAGGCCGTGCCCGAGCAACTGGCCAAGGGGCCCTCGGCGGTGCTGCACGCGATCGCCGACCATGTGGTCGACGAGTATCTGACCGTGGCCGACGCCGTCCAGGAGGACATCGACGAGGTCGAGACCGAGGTCTTCTCCCCCAGCGCGGGCCAGACCGCCGACGCGGGCCGTATCTACCAGCTCAAGCGCGAACTCCTGGAGTTCAAGAGGGCCGTGGTCCCCCTCGGCCGCCCCCTGGAGACCCTGTACGCCACCCCGCTGCGCGCCGTCGATCCCGGCATACGGGCCTACTTCCGCGATGTCGCCGACCATCAGATCCGGGTCACCGACCAGATCACCGGCTTCGACGCCCTGATCGACTCGATCCTCCAGGCCCATCTGGCGCAGGTCGCGGTCGCCCAGAACGACGACGCCCGCAGGATCACCGCGTGGGCCGCCATCGTCGCCGTACCGACCATGGTGTGCGGCGTCTACGGCATGAACTTCGAACACATGCCGGAACTCCACTGGCGTTACGGGTATCCCGTCGTACTGGCCGTCATCGCCGCCTCCTGCTTCTTCCTGCACCGGGGGTTCAAGCGCAACGGCTGGTTGTGAGGGCCTGTCCGCCGGGCCCGGCGGACAGGCCGGGCGCGGCGTCAGTCGTCGTCGCGCTGGCGGCGGATCCTCGCCGCCACGTCGTTCTGCTCGGTCTCCCACCAGGGGCGTACGCGCTCGGCAACCGGCGGGGCGTCGCTCTGCACCGGAGCCGCGGCGGAGGCAGTGGCGGTCGCAGTCGCCGTCGCCGTCGCGGTCGCGGGGGACGTGGCCGCGGCCGTGGCCACGGGGGTGAGTTCCGCGTCCAGGCGGCGGTCGAGCGCCGCGTTCTGGGCGCGTTCGGCGCGTGCCCACTGGACCAGGATGGCCAGCAGGAAGGGCAGCGCGACCAGTTCCGCGATGCTGAGCATCGCCCCGCCGCCGATCTGCTGGTCGTGCTGGACGTCCGGTGACCAGGAGGGGGCGTGGTGGAGGTACCAGGCACCCGCGATCAGCGTGCCGTGCGTCATGACGACGATCCCCGGCACCGCGTCCACGATCCCGTCCAGGAACACCAGCGCGGCCCGCACCGGATGGGTGCACCAGGCGGGCAGGGTCTCCTCGCGGGTGAGCACCGGCACCACGAACAGGCAGCCCGCCGCCAGCAGATGGAGGTACATCAGCTCGTGCAGCCAGTTGACGCGCAGCGCCGTGGCGAAGTACGGGGTGAAGTAGACGGTCAGCTCGGTGGCGAGCACGAAGGCGGTGCTGACCAGCGGAAAGGTCAGCACCCGTACCACCCGGCCGGTCATCGCCCGGCGGACCCGGGCGGCCGTGGTCTCCGGCAGCGCCTCGACGGCGAGCCGCAGGGGGTCGCCGAGGGCCAGGCCGAGCGGGGCCACCAGGTCGAGCAGGATGTTCTGCACGGCCGCGGGCCAGAACAGCACATGGTCGTAGACGGCCAGGGCGGACATCGTGGCCACCACCAGCGCACCGAGTCCGAGCAGGACGAAGGCGGCGGCACGGGCGGGCGGCCAGACGGCTCCCCGGCGCCGCAGCCGTACGACGCCCCAGCCGTAGAGCCCGCCGAGGAGGAGGACCAGCAGCAGCGCGGGGACGTCCAGCTGCCACGAGGACAGCAGGCGTCCCGTGGTCAGCTCCGCGAGCGGCCCCGCGGACAGGATCGACGGGGTGGACATCCCGGTCATCGCGTGATCAACCATGCGGATCACCCTCCTTCAGCCCGTACCGTAGCGAGCCGCCACGGCTCCCAGGCGAAGGTAGCCCCCGGCGACCGAAGACCGAACGGCGGGGTGGGCCCGGACGGCGGGGAGCCTCCACCACGGCCGCCACGGCCGCCAGGTCCACCACGGCCGCACCGACCCCACGGCCGACAGAGGCAAGGCAAGGAGAAGGGGCGCCCCGGGCCCGGGGCGCCCCTTCGGCCTCTCGATGTCACCGCTCAGTGGCTTCTCTCGATGCCACCCGCGGGACACCTCGTGGCGTCACGTCACCGCACGGTCAGGATCACCGTCGGGGACATGGTGTTGCCGTGGATGACACGGAAGCGCTCCGTGCCCTTCGCGGCGAGCTTGGTGGCCGAGATGGCGAAGGTGTCACCCTGCGCGACCTTGACGCTCTTCACGATGACCCACTTGCCACCGCTGTAACGCTGGAGGTTGAGCACCTGGCCGGCCCTCAGGCCCTGGGTGCGGCCCGAGAAGCTCACCGACTCGCCCATCCGCAGCACGGACTTGGAGGGCTTCACGGTGATGGAGGCGGCGATGACGTTGGTGCTCTTCGTCTCCGTGTGCGTGGCGGCGAAGGCGCCGGGGGCCCCGGCCGTCAGCAGTGCGACGGCGACCAGACCGGCGGGAAGGGCACGGGCGGAGCGGGTACGAAGCGAGGATTTCACGTTTCTCTCCTGTGCTGAGACAGATCCCCCCTGACGGATTCCCCCAACTGCGCGCACCTTTGAGGCTTCCATGGAGCCGACCGGGCGGCGACCCGGCGATCACTGCAATGCAGTAATACAAAGGCCGGAAAAGCAGTCACTCAACGTGATACGACGAGGTCATTTGCGTTATCAGAAACATCTCATTTCTTACCTTCGCTTCATATGCCCGACCGCTCGCCACGCCCTCATGCGAGTGAAAGGGCCCCGGGTCCGCCGCGTCCGCTGTGCGGAGGCACCCGCAATGCACTCTGCCTAGGCTGGTAAGGCGGTCTTCCCGATGGCCGGAGTCGTTCGCGGAGCCGTACGCCATACGCCAGGAGTGCACGCCGATGGCCACCACCGAACGCCCCCCTGCGAGCCGATTGCGGGAGTGGATGCTGGAGGGGCTGTCCGACATGGGCAAGGGCACCTCGCAGGGCCCCTACGCCCAGCCCGAACCCGCCCACCGCGGCCAGCGCTGGTGGCGGGTGATGTGCCTGACCGGCGTCGACTACTTCTCCACCCTCGGCTACCAGCCCGGCATCGCCGCCCTCGCCGCGGGACTGCTCTCCCCCATCGCCACCGTCGTACTGGTGATCGTCACCCTCGCCGGGGCCCTGCCCGTCTACCGCCGCGTCGCCGTCGAGAGCCCGCACGGCGCGGGCTCGATCGCGATGCTGGAGCGTCTGCTCTCCTTCTGGCAGGGCAAGCTCTTTGTGCTCACCCTGCTCGGCTTCGCCGCCACCGACTTCCTGATCACCATCACCCTCTCCGCGGCCGACGCCTCCACCCACCTGGTGGAGAACCCCCACCTCACCGGGGCCCTCCACGGCCACCAGATGCTGATCACCCTGCTCCTGGTCGCCCTCCTCGGCGCCGTCTTCCTCAAGGGCTTCCTGGAGGCCATCGGCGTCGCCGTCGCACTCGTCGGCATCTATCTCGCCCTCAACGTCGTGGTCGTGGCCGTCGGCCTCTGGCACGTCCTCACGGCCGAACACGTGGTCACGGACTGGACGGGCGCCCTGACCACCCAGCACGGCAATGTCTTCGTGATGGTCGGCCTGGCGCTGCTCGTCTTCCCCAAGCTGGCCCTGGGCCTGTCCGGCTTCGAGACCGGTGTCGCCGTGATGCCGCACGTCCAGGGCGACCCGGCCGACACCGAGGAGAAGCCCACCGGCCGGATCCGGGACACCAGGAAGCTGCTCACCACCGCCGCCCTGATCATGAGCGTCTTCCTGATCACCACCAGCTTCATCACCACCCTGCTGATCCCCGCGGGCGACTTCAGAGCCGGCGGCCCGGCCAACGGCCGCGCCCTCGCCTACCTCGCACACCTGTATCTCGGGGGCGCCTTCGGCACGGTCTACGACATCTCGACGATCGCCATCCTGTGGTTCGCGGGCGCCTCCGCCATGGCCGGTCTGCTGAACCTGATGCCGCGCTATCTGCCCCGCTACGGCATGGCCCCGCACTGGGCCCGCGCCGTACGGCCCATGGTCATGGTGTTCACCCTGATCGCCTTCCTCGTCACCTGGATCTTCGACGCCGACGTCGACGCCCAGGGCGGCGCCTACGCCACCGGCGTCCTCGTCCTGATCAGCTCCGCCGCCATCGCCGTCACCATCGCCGCCCGCAAGGCCCGCCAGCGCAGGTGGACCATCGCCTTCGCCACCATCGCCACCGTCTTCCTCTACACCACCGTCGCGAACGTCATCGAGCGGCCGGACGGTGTGAAGATCGGCGCCTGCTTCATCGCCGGGATCATCCTGGTCTCCCTGCTCTCCCGGCTGGCCCGCGCCTTCGAACTGCGGGTGACCAGCGTGACCCTCGACGACCTGGCGGAACGCTTCGTACGGGACATCGCCAGCCGCCGTATCCGCTTCATCGCCAACAAGCCCGGGGAGCGGGACGCCACCGAGTACCGGGAGAAGATCGAGCAGATCCGGGCGGACAACGAGCTGCCCCCGCAGGAGGACTTCGTCTTCGTGGAGGTGACGGTCACCGACCCCTCGGAGTTCGAGGCGGGCCTGACCGTCCGCGGGGAGGTCCTGCACGGCCGCTACCGGGTGCTCACCCTGGAGTCCTCCTCCATCCCCAACGCCCTCGCCGCCCTGCTCCTGCACGTCCGCGACACCACCGGCTGCACCCCCCACATCTACTTCGAGTGGACCGAGGGCAGCCCGTTCTCCAACTTCCTGCGCTTCTTCCTCTTCGGCCAGGGCGAGGTCGCCCCCGTCACCCGCGAGGTGCTCCGCGAGGCGGAATCCCACCGCGACCGGCGCCCCCGCGTCCACGTCGGCTGAACCGGGACCGTACGCGGCCGGAACCGAACCCGGCCAGGGCCGTACCCGGCGGCCAGGGCCGTACCCGACTAGGGCCGCACCCGGCCAGGGCCGGGAAACCGCCTGCTCACGCGGTATCGGACCCCGTGCCGCCGCCGAGCGTGAAGCCGATCACCGATCCCCCGCCCTCGCGCCGGTGGGCGAAGGACGCTCCCCCGTGGGAGATCGCCACGTCCCGCACGATCGACAGCCCGAGGCCCGAGCCGGGCAGGCTGCGGGCGTCGGCCGCGCGGTAGAAGCGGTCGAAGACGCGGAGCAGGTCGCTCTCCTCGATACCGGGCCCACGGTCGAGGACCTCGATGCGCACACTGCCCAGCGGGGGGCCGGTGTGCGGTTCGTCGGACTCCAGCGGCTCGGCCGGGTGGGCCGGGCCGGTGACGGCGATCTCGATCGGCGACCCGGCGTCGCGGTCGAACTTGGCGGCGTTCTCCACCAGGTTGGACACCGCCCGTTGCAGCGCCATGGCCCGCCCGTCGACCGTGGTGTCCCCCGTCACCCGCACCAGGACCTCCCGCCCCGTACGGCGGCGGGCGATCGACGCCGCGTCCTCGGCGATGTCGGCGAGGACCAGCCGCTGCACCGGTTCGGTGTCCGACTCCCCGGCCGCGAGATCGACCAGCTCGTTCACCAGGTCGGTCAGCTCACGGGACTCCTCGGCGAGATCGGCGACCAGTTCCTCGCGGGCGGCGGGCGGCAGCTCGTCGATGCGGCGCAGCAGGGAGATGTTGGTACGCAGGGAGGTCAGGGGCGTACGCAGCTCATGGCCCGCGTCCTGCACCAGGCGCCGCTGGTCCTCCTCGGACTGGGCGAGCCGCCCCAGCATGCGGTCGAACGAACGTCCGAGCCGGGCCACCTCGTCGTTCCCGGTGAACGGGACCTGGATACCCAGCCGCCGGGTGCGCGCCACATCCTCGGCGGCACCCGCGAGCCGCACCAGCCGCCCGGTGATCCGCCGCGCCAGCCACCAGCCGAACAGCCCGGCCGCGATCACCACCCCGCCCATCAGCACCGCCGTACGCTGCTGGAGGCTGCGCAGCAGGTCCTCGGTGCTGCTCAGCTCCTGGGCGACCTGCACCGCGCCCTGGCCGCGGCCGAGCGCCACGGTGGCGACCCGGTAGACATCGCCGCCCACGCTGACGCTGTTGTGCTGGACCAGTTTGCCCGCGGTGGCGGTCGCGGCGATCCGCCAGTCGGAGCTGTCGATGGGCAGCGCCGGATTGGAGTGGTCGACCACCCTGCCGCCGGGCCCGAGCACCTGCACCACCGTGCGGCTGGGCCGGATGATGTCGTCGCGCGGGGTGTCGTGGTCCTTGTCGGAGATGGCGAAGTCGTCCGGCATCAGCGGCTTCTGTCGGACCTGCGTCCGCAGATCGGCCACGACCTGCGCGAACACGGTCTGCTGGTCCACCCGCACCAGCCGGGCGGCGGCGTCGTAGCTGAGGAAGCCGACCAGCACGGTGACACCGGCGGCCACGGCCGCGAAGGACAGGGTGAAGGTGGTCCGCAGCGACGAGATCCGGCGCAGCCGGGACCGCAGCCGCAGCCTGCGGCGCAGCCGGGCGGGCAGTCGGCGCCACAGGCGCATCCCGATCCCGGTGCCGTCCCCGGGGCCGGGGCGCGAGGGCGGGGCCACGGGTCCTCAGTCCTCCCTCAGCACGTACCCCACACCGCGCACCGTGTGGATCAGGGCCGGGGCGCCCGGCTCGTCGAGCTTGCGGCGCAGATAGCCCACGTAGACGGCGAGGTTCTTGGACCCGGGGCCGAAGTCGTAGCCCCAGATGCGGTCGTAGATGGTGGCGTGGTCGAGGACGATGCCCGCGTTGCGGGCGAGCAGTTCCAGCAGGTCGAACTCGGTCCGGGTCAGCTCCAGCTCCCGGTCCCCGCGCCAGGCCCGGCGGGCCTGCACATCCATGCGCAGCCCGGCGACGGCGACCTGCCCGGTGGGGATCTTCTCCTCCTCCTTCGGGATCTCGAAGGAGGAGCCGTTGGTACGGCGCAGCAGGGCGCGCAGCCGGGCGAAGACCTCCTCGACATCGAACGGCTTGACGACATAGTCGTCGGCGCCCGCGTCCAGTCCCGCGATCCGGTCGGCGGTCTCCACCAGGGCGGTGAGCATCAGGATCGGGGTGCGGTCGCCCTCGGCGCGCAGCACCCGGCACACCTGGAGTCCGTCGATGCCGGGCATCATCACATCGAGGACGAGCACATCGGGCTGGGTGCGGTGGGCCTGGGCCAGGGCCTCCACCCCGTCCGCCACGGCGGTCACCTGGTAACCCTCCAGCGTCAGCGCGCGTTCCAGGGCATGGCGGATGGCGCGGTCGTCCTCGGCGAGCAGCACTGTCTGGGTCACGCCCCCAGTCTGCCAAGGCCAGCGTGGTGCACCACCGGGTGGGCGGAGCCGGGAGCGGGCTTCTTACCCGCCTCTCACCGCCCCGGGCGGGCCGGTTTACCCGGCAGGGCCACTGTGTCGGCTACGTCGCCCGGGCTCTTCGGGTGCCCACGACGGACTCGCCGGGGCCTGCGCGACGGCGGCGGGCGTCGCGGGCCTGCGCCGGGCACGCGCGGGGAGCCGCAGCCATGAAGCCCGCCCGGGTACGCCGTCCCAGGGCGCACCCGCCCGGCCGCTAACTGCGCAGCGCGGCCAGCTGCTCCGCGAAGGGCACCACCCGGAACTCCGCGGACTCCGCGGCCCCCACAGCAGTAGCGGCAGCGGTAGCCGGCCCCATCAGCGCGGCCAGTTCCCCGGCCGCCCGGTCGATCCGCTCGGGCAGTCCTTCCGCGCCCCAGTCCTCCGAGGCCGCGTAGACGCCGGTCGGGGCGACCACAGCCCGCAGAGAGGAGAAGAGGGGACGCAGGGCGTGGTCCAGGACCAGCGAGTGCCGGGCGGTGCCGCCGGTCGCGGCGATCAGGACCGGCTTGCCCGCCAGCGCGTCCTTGTCGAGCACATCGAAGAACGACTTGAACAGCCCGCTGTACGACGCCGAGAACACCGGCGTGACCACGATCAGCCCATCGGCCCCGCTCACCGCCTCCTGTGCGGCGGCGAGCGCCCGCCCGGGAAAACCGTTGGTGAAGTTGTGCGCGATCTCCACGGCGAGGTCGCGCAGCTCGATCATCTCCACCTCGGCCGGCCGCCCGACGACCGCAGGCCCGGCGGCCGGAACCGTCCGCTGCACGGCGGCGGCCAGCCGCTCGGCCAGCAGCCGGGTGGAGGACGGGACGCTCAGCCCCGCCGAGACGACGACCAGCTTCATGCCGCGCTCACCCCCTCCTCCGTACTGTCTCCCTTGTCTCCCCCGGACTGGTGGGTCGGCGCCTCCGGTACGTCCGCCGGGCGGCCGACGGCGAACTCCTTGCGCAGCACGGGTACGACCTCCTCGCCCAGCAGATCGAGCTGTTCGAGCACGGTCTTCAGCGGCAGCCCCGCGTGGTCCATCAGGAACAACTGGCGCTGGTAGTCACCGGCGTACTCACGGAAGCCCAACGTCTTCTCGATGACCTGCTGCGGGGAGCCGACCGTCAGCGGGGTCTGCTCGGTGAAGTCCTCCAGGGACGGCCCGTGGCCGTACACCGGCGCGTTGTCGAAGTACGGCCGGAACTCCCGCACCGCGTCCTGCGAGTTCTTCCGCATGAACGCCTGTCCGCCCAGGCCGACGATCGCCTGCTCCGGGGTGCCGTGCCCGTAGTGGGCGTACCGCTTCCGGTAGAACTCGACCATCCGCTTGGTGTGGTCGGCCGGCCAGAAGATGTTGTTGTGGAAGAAGCCGTCACCGTAGTACGCGGCCTGCTCGGCTATCTCGGGCGAACGGATCGAGCCGTGCCAGACGAACGGCGGGACCCCGTCCAGCGGACGCGGGGTGGAGGTGAAGCCCTGGAGCGGGGTGCGGAACGTGCCCTCCCAGTCCACCACGTCCTCGCGCCACAGGCGGTGCAGCAGGGCGTAGTTCTCCACAGCGAGGTTGATGCCCTCGCGGATGTCCTTGCCGAACCAGGGGTAGACCGGGCCGGTGTTGCCGCGCCCCATCATCAGGTCCATCCGGCCGTCCGCGAGGTGCTGAAGCATCGCGTAGTCCTCGGCGATCTTCACCGGGTCATTGGTGGTGATCAGGGTGGTCGAGGTGGAGAGGATCAGCTTCTCCGTCCTCGCGGCGATGTATCCGAGCATCGTGGTCGGCGAGGACGGCACGAACGGCGGGTTGTGGTGCTCACCGGTCGCGAAGACGTCGAGACCGACCTCCTCCGCCTTCAGCGCGATGGCGACCATGGCCTTGATCCGCTCGCGCTCGGTCGGGGTCCGGCCCGTGGTCGGGTCCGGGGTGACGTCGCCGACGCTGAAGATCCCGAACTGCATGTTCGCTCACACCCTCCGAATAGTTGACGATTCAACTATACCCCTGAACCGCACCACTGCCCCCGGTATTCCGAACCCCCCACCCCGCACCCCCTGACCCCTCACAGGCGGCGCCCCCGCCGCCGCCCGCGATCCCCGTTCAGAACGTGTACCGGTCCCCCGTCCCCAGAACCAGCACCTGCTGGGCGCTCGGGGTGCGGTCCGCGGCGCCACCGGACCCCACGGAGTCGATCTCCATCCGCACCCCGTCCGCCGAGGTGTCGGTCAGTTGCACACGCAGATGGATCTCCCTGCCCTGGGCCAGCGGGGCGACCGCCCCCGTGCGGCACAGCACGGTGGTCGTGTCATAGCGCGCACAGGCCGCGGGCAGCAGTTGCTCGTCCGCCAGCGGCTTGGACCAGCGCAGCCGCACGGCGGCGTCCTGGACCCGGGAAACTCCGTGGTTCCGCGGGGTGATCCGTACGTTGACCTCGCCGCGGCCCATGGTCACATAGCCGTGATAGGCGAGCCCGGCCTCGGCGGGCAGGGCGGTGGCGGGCAGCGCCGCGCCCACCACGACGGCGGCGCCCAGTGCGCCCGCAATCCACTTCCTCATGGTCACTTCCTCCACATCGGGCCCGACAACACCGCATGTATGCCACGTGCGGCCCGCCCCGGGCACCGCCGGGCAGGTGACCCGGCCGCTCTCCGCGGCGCGCCGTGCGAGGGTGCGGCCGCCCCGGGCGCTCCCCCGCGGCGCGCCCGGCGAGGTGCAGGTGCCCCGGCCGCTCTCCGCGGCGCGCCGTGCGAGGGTGGCCGCATGATGGTCCTCCGCTCCGCAGCCCTCTTCGTCGTCGCCGCGCTCTTCGAGATCGGCGGCGCCTGGCTCGTCTGGCAGGGTGCGCGCGAACACCGCGGCTGGCTGTGGATCGGCGCGGGCGTCATGGCGCTGGGCGTCTACGGCTTTGTCGCCACCCTCCAGCCGGACGCGAACTTCGGCCGGATCCTCGCCGCGTACGGCGGGATCTTCGTGGCCGGGTCGCTCGCCTGGGGCGCGGTGGCGGACGGCTACCGCCCGGACCGCTGGGACATCACCGGCGCGCTGATCTGCCTCACCGGAATGGCCGTCATCATGTGGGCACCACGAGGCCACTGAGAACGGCCGCCCCGCGAAGACACCGGGCACCCCGAACCACCAGCGGCCAGGCACCGGGCACGCCGGGCGCTCGGGACCCCCGTCCGCCCCGGGACCTATCCTGGGCGCACGCCGCCCGCGCCAGCGCGCGCGGTGGCGCGTACACCCCAGCCCGTCGTCCGAGGAGCCTCGCCATGACCGCCGCAGCACCCTCCGCCGCCTCCCGCATCGCCGTTGTCACGGGCGCGAGCAGCGGCATCGGCGCCGCGACGGCCCGTGGGCTCGCGGCCGCCGGGTACCGAGTGGTTCTCACCGCCCGCCGCAAGGACCGGATCGAGGCGCTCGCGAAGGAGCTGACGGCCGCGGGCCACTCGGCGACGGCCTACGCCCTGGACGTCACCGACCGGGCGGCGGTCAACGAGTTCGCCACGGCCTTCCGGACCATCGGCGTCCTGGTGAACAACGCGGGCGGCGCGCTCGGCGCGGACCCCGTCGCCACCGGGGACCCCGAGGACTGGCGCCGGATGTACGAGACGAATGTGCTGGGCACCCTCCATGTCACCCAGGCCCTGCTGCCCGCGCTGACCGCGAGCGGCGACGGCACCGTGGTCGTGGTCTCCTCCACCGCCGGGCACGGCACCTACGAGGGCGGCGCGGGCTATGTCGCCGCCAAGCACGCCGAGCACGTCCTCGCCGAGACCCTCCGCCTGGAGATCGTCGGCACTCCGGTACGGGTGATCGAGATCGCCCCCGGCATGGTGAAGACCGACGAGTTCGCGCTGACCCGCTTCGGCGGCGACACCGCGAAGGCGGCCAAGGTCTACGAGGGCGTCGCCGAACCCCTGTCGGCGGACGACGTGGCCGAGACGATCACCTGGGCGGTCACCCGCCCCAGCCACGTCAACATCGACCTCATGGTGGTCCGCCCCCGGGCCCAGGCCTCCAACACCAAGGTCCACCGGGACGCGCGCTGACCCCGGGCGCCCGGCCGGGCGCCCCCTTCGTCAGCCCTTCACACAGACGATCTGCTTCAGTCTGGCCACCACCTGCACCAGGTCGCCCTGCTGCTCGATGACCTGCTCGATGGGCTTGTACGCGCCGGGGATCTCGTCCACGACACCGGAGTCCTTGCGGCACTCCACCCCGCGCGTCTGCTCCTCCAGGTCCTTCGCGGTGAAGCGGCGCTTCGCCGCGTTCCGGCTCATACGGCGGCCCGCGCCGTGCGACGCCGAGTTGAACGACTTCTCGTTGCCGAGGCCCTTCACGATGTACGAGCCGGTGCCCATGGAACCCGGGATGATGCCGTACTCCCCGGTCCTGGCGCTGATCGCGCCCTTGCGGGTGACCAGCAGGTCCATCCCCTCGTAGCGCTCCTCGCTCACATAGTTGTGGTGGCAGGAGATCTCGGTCTCGAAGGACGGCCGGGCCTTCTTGAACTCCCGGCGGACGACGTCCTTCAGGAGCGCCATCATCAGCATCCGGTTGTAGCGCGCGTACTCCTGCGCCCAGTACAGGTCGTGGCGGTAGGCCGCCATCTGCGGGGTGTCCGCGACGAAGACCGCCAGGTCGCGGTCGATCAGCCCCTGGTTGTGCGGAAGCTTCTGGGCCACACCTATGTGGTGTTCGGCCAGTTCCTTGCCGATGTTCCGGGAACCGGAGTGCAGCATCAGCCAGATCGATCCGTCGTCATCGGTGCACACTTCGACGAAGTGGTTTCCGGATCCAAGCGTTCCCATCTGCTTTTCGGCACGCTCGTGACGGAATCTGACCGCCTCGGCCACCCCCTCGAACCGCCCCCAGAACTCCCCCCACCCCGCCGTCGCCGTCCCGTGGAAGTGGACGGGGTCGACCGGGCTGTCGTGCATTCCGCGGCCCACCGGGATGGCCTGCTCGATCTTCGAGCGGAGGCGGGAGAGGTCGCCGGGGAGGTCGTTGGCGGTCAGGGAGGTCTTGACCGCCGACATTCCGCAGCCGATGTCCACGCCCACCGCCGCCGGGCACACCGCGCCCCGCATCGCGATCACCGAGCCGACCGTGGCGCCCTTGCCGAAGTGGACGTCCGGCATCACCGCGAGGCCCTGGATCCACGGCAGCGTCGCCACGTTCCGGAGCTGCTGCATCGCGGCGCCCTCGACCGTCGACGGGTCCGTCCACATACGGATCGGGACGGCGGCACCCGGCACCTCTACGTACGACATATCAATCACTTTCCCCCGGAAAAGTACATAAGTCACTCATCGCAAAACCGGCGCCAAGGTCGACGTAACGGACAACGGACCGGCGTCCACGGCAGTGCGTGCGATAGACATTGTCTCCAGGGAGCCGCCCCGCGCGGCAAACGATTAAGCAGCGGACCCCGCGTCCGCAGAACCGTCGAGAGGAGCCTCACCGTGCTGCGGAAGGCGTATGTACCGGGCGCCGCGGTGCTCCTCGCAGCTCTGCTGGCCGCCTGCTCCTCGGGCTCCGGGGGCGGTGGCGCGGCCGAGGACTCCAAGGCGGGTGACTCCACCGCGAGCGCCGCGGCCGAGCCCGGCAAGTACCGCACCCTCGCCGACGCCTGCGGCGCGGTGAGCCGCGCCTCCCTCGACTCGCTGCTGCCGGGCATCCGGCAGATAGCGGACCAGGAGCAGCGCGACAACGCCTACCAGGGCGACGCCGCGCTGACGTACAACAACGACCGGCGTTCCGGCTGCCGCTGGAAGGCCGAGTCGACGACGGCGACGGACCATCTGTTCGTCGACTTCGAGCGGGTGGTGTCGTACGACGGCTCGGTCAGCGACGACGACCGCGCCCATGAGGTGTACGACACCAAGCAGCAGGCCGCGAACCTGCCCGCGAGCCCCTCCGCCCCGGCCTCCGGTTCCGCTTCCGGTTCGGGCTCGCCCTCCGCGACCCCGAGCGGCGGCGCCTCCCCGCACGCGGGCGGCCCCCCGTCCGCCTCCACCTCCCCGTCCTCGTCCGCCTCGGGAAGCCCTTCCGGCTCAGGAAGCCCCTCCGGTTCGGGAAGCCCCTCCGGTTCTGGGAGCCCGTCCTCCGACGCGAGCGACGCCGATCTCCAGCCCCGTACCCTCGACGGCCTCGGTGACGAGGCGTTCCTCGACGACCAGCTGAGCACCTCCCAGCAGCGCACGGTGACTGTGGTGTTCCGCACGTCCAATGTGATCGTGACCATCGAGTACGACGAGCAGCCGGCCGCCGCCGGAACGGCCCCGAGCAGCGAGGACATGCAGGACAAGGCCCAGAAACTGGCCCACCGGCTGGCCGGTTCCCTCGGCTGAGCGACCCCCCTCGTCCGCCCCGGGAGGGGAACCGGACCCCGCACCGCATGCGTCCCCACCGCGTACCGTGGCCCCTCGGACCCGATCCGACCGCACGATCCACGAGCGTCATGAGTGAAGGAACCATGCACCGACCTGCACAGCGAGACCAGCACGAACAGGCCGATCAGGGCGTCCAGCACGTTCGGGACGCCCGCGACGGCCTCCTGACCGGTACGCGGCTGCGCCGCCTCCTCGTCTGCGCGGCGGCCGTCCCCGCGGTACTCGTCGCCGCGGGCTGCTCCTCGGACTCCGGTTCGGGCTCGGACAGTGCCACCAAGCCGGGGACGCAGCAGCAGAGCACCGCAGGCGCCACGCCCTCGGGCAGCGCCTCGGCCGACGCGGTGCAGCCGGCCGCGTACGGGACGCTGCCGAAGGCATGCGACGCCCTGTCCGCCAAGACCCTGGGCGATCTCGTGCCGAAGGGGGCCAAGTCCGGCAAGCAGGGCAGCTCGGACAGCACCGGGTCCCGGGCGAGCTGCTCGTGGAGCAGCCTGGAGAACAACGGCGTCAAGGGCTCCCAGTTCCGCTGGCTGAACGTCTCCCTGCTGCGCTTCGCGTCGGACGCCGCGCGCGGTTCCGGTGACAAGCTCGCCCAGGAGTACTACGGCAAGCAGGTACAGGACGCGCAGTCCGTGCAGGGCGCGAAGAACATCAAGTCGGCGCCGCTGGCCGGGGCGGGCGACCAGGCGACGGCAGTGCGCTACGACCTGAAGAAGAAGGAAGGTTCCTTCCGCCAGGAGACGGTCGTGGCGCGGGTGGAGAACGTCGTCGTCACCCTCGACTACAACGGCGCCGGTCTGGCCGGTGACAAGACGCCGGACGCCGACGATCTGGCGAAGGCCGCGGAGAAGGCCGTCAAGGAGACGGTGACCTCGGTGGCCGCGGCCAACCACGACAGCGCCCGGGCGGGCTCGTCCCCGTCGCAGAGCGCGTCGAAGGGTGCCTCGCCGTCGGCGTCCCCGTCGAAGGGCGCGTCCGCGGGCCCCTCGAAGAGCGCGTCCCCGTCGGCCTCCTCCTCGAAGAAGAGCTGATCCGGGCCGTACGCCTGAACTGCGCCCCTATAAAGGGACATGGAGGGAGCCCGGTCCGCCCGCGGACCGGGCTCCGCCCACACCGGCCACGCGTTCGGCGCACGTATGTGCCACCCTGTTGCGCGCAACAACACGCAAGGGGAGGGGAGTACAGGTGACCGGGCCACTCCAGTTGACACGTATGCACCGGATTCTGATCGGTGTGGTCGTCACCGGGGCCGTCATCATCGCCGGGATCGGCTTCGCGGGCTCGTACGCGGCCGTCCGCGCCCTGGCCATCAAGAAGGGCTTCGGGAACTTCAGTTATGTGTTCCCGGTCGGCATCGACGCGGGCATCTGTGTGCTGCTCGCCATGGATCTGCTGCTGACCTGGATCCGTATCCCCTTCCCGCTGCTGCGCCAGACGGCGTGGCTGCTGACGGCGGCGACCATCGCCTTCAACGGCGCGGCGGCCTGGCCGGACCCGCTGGGTGTGGGCATGCACGCGGTGATCCCCGTGCTGTTCGTGGTCGCGGTGGAGGCGGCGCGGCATGCGATCGGCCGGATCGCGGACATCACGGCGGACAAGCACATGGAGGGCGTCCGGCTGACCCGCTGGATGCTCTCCCCGGTGCCCACGTTCCTGCTGTGGCGCCGGATGAAGCTGTGGGAACTGCGCTCCTACGACCAGGTCATCAAGCTGGAGCAGGAACGTCTTGTCTACCAGGCCCGGCTGCGGTCCCGCTTCGGCCGCGCCTGGCGCCGCAAGGCTCCGGTGGAGTCGCTGATGCCGCTGCGGCTCGCCCGCTACGGCGTGCCGCTGGCGCAGACGGCCCCGGCGGGGCTCGCGGCGGCCGGGGTAGAACCGGCGCTGCTGCCCCCGGCGCCCCAGCTCCCGGCGGCCGCCGCACAGCCGGACCCGCGTGCCGCCGTGGAGTCCCGGACCCCGGCCCAGGCCCCACCCGGCGAGCAGCGCCCCCAGCCGACGGCCGACCGGGGTCCCGCGCCCCAGCAGGCCTACGCCCCGGACCCCGAGGAGAGCCCCTGGTTCACCTCCCCCGCGCAGGGGGAGTACCACGGCGGCTACGACCCCTCGTTCGAACCGGAGCCTTCCTACGAGCCCGAGGAAGAGCACTGGCAGTGGTACGAGGAGCAGCAGCCCCAGCAGTACCAGCACCCGTCCCCGGACCAGCCGCAGCAGCACCAGGGCCCGGCCCCGCAGCAGCCGCAGGGCCCCTCGCCGGAGGACACCGGCAGCTTCCCGATCCCCGTCACCGCCCGCCGCACCCGCGAGCTGGGCGAGGGCGGCGGCTCCCCGGAGCCGGACGAGGAGGCGTACTACCAGGTCTTCAAGCAGTCGATCAACGGCAGCTACCCGACCCCGCGCGAGTTCAGCGACAACGTCGACGCCGAGTTCCGCATCACCCTCCCCCCGGAGGAGGCCAAGCGCATGGTGCACCGCTTCACCAACCGCCACACGGCCCAGCTGGAGGAGGACCACATCGCGTAGGCGGCGACTGACGCCCGCTGCGCGCATGTGACGCACATCACCCCGGACCGGCCGAAGTTCTTTGCCGGTCCGGGCTCCTGTCGCGACTGAGAAGAGAAAGCCTTCTTCGACAGTCACCGAGGAGCCTGTCCGTGCCCAGCAAGTGTGCGAGCAAGAAGTACCTGTCCGCGTCCCTGGCGCTGACGATCAACGCTTTGGCCGGACTGCTCGCGGCCCTGTGGTCATCGTCCCGGCCCGGGATCGATTCCAGGGACGGCGGAAGGCTGGACGACTGGCCGACGCTGTGTCCGCGCCTCCCGTCGTTGAGGAGGAAGCGGAAGCCGACGCACAGGGAACAACTGCTGCCGGGCGGTGGCCTCTTCCTGTGCGCCATGCCCCCAGCCGTCGAACCTCTGCCGCGACCTGCGTCGCACGGTGTGCCCCAGCCCCGGGAGAAGCAGCCCCTGCCTGTCCGCCGGCCCGGCCTCACCGTGCGGCGCTCCGCCCGGACGACACAACTGGTCACCGTTCGAGTGCTGAATCCCAGCCAGGGCGACGAACTGGCCACCCTCTTCATCGGCGGACCCGACACCTCGACCCCGCCAGCCGTGACGGTGTACCGCGACGGCACCGTCGATACCCACCGGCCCACCCTGTACCCGCCATGTGCCACACCGGAGCAGCGTTCGGAGTTGAACCTGCACTTCGACAGGGTGGTCGAGCAGTCCCGGGCTGTGCGGGCGCTGGAGGCACGGCAGGCGGCGCTGGCCGGTCACGGCGACCTGGTGAAAGCCTTTGCGACAGATGTGCTGGGACTGTCGCGCCACGCCCGCTGGCAGGAAGCGGTCTCCACCGCCCTGCTCGGTGACTGGATCCAGCCGCTCTTCGCGGGACAGCGTCTCGATGACATCGCCGTGGCACGACTGCGCACGGATGCCCACACCACACACCGGCACCTGCTGCCCGTGTGGCGTCGCCGGACCCGGCACGGCCGGGTCCTCCTGCTGGAGACTCCCCTCGGCGACGGCCTCACCCTGCACGATCTCGCATGCGGAATCATGAACGCGGAGGACGCTCCTTTCGCCTACGAGCCGGATGACGCGCGGCTCGCCGCTCTCATCAGAGCTCTGCGGCCCGCGGAGCGGGTTGCCGCCCTGGCCTGGGCAGATCCCGATGTGCGCAACTGGACCGAGGCTGCCCGGCTGGCGGGCGCCGACGACCCCGCCGTCTTCGGCGAACGGGTCCGGCGCAAGTGCCGCCGTCTGGCAGCGGAACTCGATCGCCGCCGTGCCCTGACCATGGGCGCCGAAAGCAGGCGGGCATGACCCTCCTGCGCTCCGCGCTCCCCGAGTTCCTCGGCAGCCTCGCCGCGTCCCTGGTCCTGGCGGCAGCTTCCAGAGCGCTTCACGGTCTCCGCAAGCGACGCCGCCGCACAGCCGACGACGAGAGCGCACCGGACCAGCCAAGCGCCACGCCCACCACCGGGCAGCCGTCGGGCAGCCGATGAACCGACCCCGTTGCCGGATGCCTCACGAGGCCGGGGACCACGACTGGTTCCTTCCTACGGCTCGGCGGTGACCGCCTTGAGCGCGAGGGTGCGCAGGGGGGCGAGGCGGATGCGGTTGTCCTGGTGGTGGTAGACGGCATTGGTGCAGATGGCCAGGTAGCGGCCGGTGTGCGGGGCGAGGTAGAGGCTGGTTCCGGTGAAGCCGTGGTGGTAGGCGATCCGTCCCTTGTCGGCGAGGATCCAGGCCAGGCCACGGTCCAGGCCGGGTTCGATCGCTGCCTGCGGGGCCATGCTCTGGGTCAGCCAGCGGCCCAGAGGCGTGCCCTCGCGATACCCGCTCAGCAGGGCCTGCGCGTAGGTGGCCAGGTCGGCGGCGGTGGTGAAGACACCGGCGTGCCCGGCAACGCCACCGAGCAGGGCGGCGTTGTCGTCGTGCGGCAGGCCCCACAGGTGCGGGACTCCGGCCAGGCGCTGCTCGGTCGGGGCCACCCGGTTCGAGCGGCCGACGGGTCCGTAGACGGTGCTGGCCATTCCGAGCGAGCACCACAGCTCGGCGGCCAAGTCGTCCAGTCGGCGGCCGGTGACCCGGGCGAGGAGGAGCCCGGCGAGGATGAAGCCCCGGTTGATGTAGCGGTGGCTGGTGCCGGGCTCGGCGATCAGCGGTTCGCCGCAGAGGAGACGCGCCAGATCCTCGGTGCGGCCGCGGTACTGGTCGAGCCGGGTCTCGGCGCCCAGGCCGGTGGTGTGGGCGAGGACCTGCCGCATTGTCACCCGCCCGCCGGGGGCCTCGGCGGGGACCGTGGGCAGGAAGGTACGGACGGGGGTGTCCAGATCGATCCCGGTGGTACCGATCAGCGGCCAGGTGGCCAGCACCTTGGTCAGCGAGGCCACGTCGTAGAGCGTCTGCGGCCCTGGGCGGCCGTCGCCGCACTCGGGGGCGACAACGCCGGAGGCCGTGAAGCCGGGCTCGCCGTCCATGGTGCCGTAGGCGATGACACCGCCGGGGACCGTGCCGTCGGCTGTCATCAGGTCCAGGCAGTCGCACAGTTCGGTGAGCACGGCGGGCTTCCAGGGAGGGACGGTCACAGCATCTCCTGATCGAGTGTCAGCCTGGCACCCAGCGCGGCCAGTTTGGGCAGGAGACCGCCGTAGCCGCGGCGCAGGTGGTACATGCCTCGGATCGTAGAGGTGCCCTCGGCCGCCAGAGCGGCGATCAGTAGCGCGGTGGCAGCCCGGATGTCCTCACCGACCACGTCGGCGGCACGGAGCGGAGAGGGGCCGTGGACGGTGATCGTGGTGCGGTCGGGATGGACCACAGCTCCGAAGGCCCGCAGCGGGCCGGTATGAGTATGCCGCTCGGGGTAGATCCTCTCCTCGATCCGCGAGGTGCCCGGGGCCTGGGTGAGGAAGGCGGTCAGCTGCGGCTGCATGTCCGTCGGGAAGCCGGGGTGAGGGCCGGTGGCCATCTGCACCGCACGTGGTCCGGCCGGGCAGCGGACGAGCGTGCCCCCGTTCACCGGGGTGAGTTCGATCCCGGCGTCGGCGAAGACGGCCAGCAGTCCGGCGGGGAACCCGCTGGTCGGGAAGTTGTCCAGCCGGACGGCGCCGCGGGTGATCGCCGCGGCGAGGGCGAGGGCGGCGGCCTCCAGCCGGTCGGGCGGTACCTGGAAGGCGCCGCCCGTGATGCGATCGGTGCCGGTGACGTGAAGTGCGGTCGTGCCTTCCCAGGCGGTGCCGACCCCGCCGGCCGCCAGCAGGCCCGCGGTGACCAGGACCTCGGGCTCGATGCTCGGGTTGACGATGGTGGAGGTCCCACGAACGCGTGCAGCCAGCAGCATCCCGGTGACGGTGGCGCCCAGGCTCGGACCCCGTAAGGGGGTGGCGGCATCGCTGGTGAACGGCGCCCGGTCCCGGTCGGCGATGCGGGCCTCCACCTGGGTCCCGGTGACGGCGACGGTGGCACCGGCGGCCTCCATCGCCGCCAGATGGCGGTCGATGGGGCGGCGGCAGAAGGCGTCTCCGCCGGGGATGGGGAAACTGACCCGCCCTGCCCGGGCCAGCAGAGCGGCAGCCAGCACGGCGGTGGTGCGGATGCGGCGGCCGAGCTGCTCGGGGATGACGGGGTGCGGGACAGCGGCCGGGGTGGTCTCGAAGCGGTCGCCGACGCCCTCGGCCGGGGTGCCGGTGCGGTTGAGGATCTCCGCACAGACCACGGTGTCCAGGATCTCCGGCACACCGGTCAGGGTCAGCGGCTCGTCGGCCAGCAGGGCGGCGGCGTACAGGTGCAGAGCGATGTTCTTGCTGCCCTGCACCCGGGCGGTGCCGGTGAGGCGGATACCGCCGGTGACGCGGAGAAGGCGATCGTCGGTGCGGGACAGCAGAGAAAGCTGGTTCATGGTCACCTTCCTTGGCTTCCGGCGGGAAAGAAGCCCCCGACCTGGGTCTTGGGGTACAGCACGGTGTGAGCGCCGATGAGGGTGGCGGGCTGGAGCACGGTGCCGGCCGGGACGACGACGCCGTCGCCGATGACCGCGCCGAACTTGGTCTGGCCGGTGGCAATGCGGTGGCCGTCGAGGTGGGCGTTGATCTCCTCGGTGGCCGGCTCGCGCACTGGGCCACTGGTGACGCGGAGGCTGGTGGTGGAGACGAAGGCGCCGATGTTGACGCCCAGGCCAAGGACGGAGTCGCCGACGAAGCTGGCGTGCTTCATGAAGGCGTCGCCGATCAGCAGGCTGCGGGTGACCTCGGCACCGAAACCGATCCGGCAGCCGGGCCCGATGACGGTGTTGTCCCGTACCCGGGCTCCGGCCTCGATCACTGCGCCCGGGCAGACGAGGACGGGCCCGGTGCCGTACGCGCCGTCGGCGATGACGGCCCCGGCCGCCACGATCACTTCACCGTGTACGGTCGCGCCGGGCTCGATGGTGCCGTCGGAGGGCGGCAGGGCGAAGCCGTCCCGACCGGCGAGGAGGTCGGCCACTGCCTTCTTCAGCCCGAAGACGGTCGGGCAGCGGCCGAGCAGGTGGAGCATGACGGGCTCGGTGACCCGCTGGGTGTCGATGTAGTACTCGGGGGTGGTGCGGTAGTCGGCGTGCGCCGACTCCGCACTCATCGTCAGGGACTCGGGGAGTCGGTCCATGGCTGGTCTCCTCTCGGATGAGCGAGTGAAGAGGTGGCGGCGGGTGCGCGGGCAGGTCCGGGCGGTGGTGGCGGCAGCCGCCTTGAGGTACGCAGCGGCTCAGGGCATGGCGTGACCGGGCCGAAGGGCGTTGGGGTGGGGACGGGGAGGACAGCCCCAGTGAAAGGCCCTGGCGGAGATCGGATCCGTAATCGGACTACGGGCCCGTAAGCCGGTTACGGCTCAGCCGAGTTGGACACCGGCCCGAGCGGCGAAGTCGCGCACGCCCGGCAGGGAACGGTCGTGCCGGAGCAGGCCGGTGGTGATCTCGCGGACCGATCCGCGGCGGATCTCCTGCGGGGCGGCCTGCTCGGCGGCCAGCAGGGCGCGGTACACCTGCCCGGACTTGCCCCACTGGTCGTAGGCGCGTGCCACGTCGATGAAGAACCGGGCCTGCCGCTCGGCCGTCGGCAGCGCGGCCGGGTTGATCGTGCGGGCCAGGTCGATTGCCTGCCCGGCGTCGCCGAGCTCGTAGTGCACCGACAAACGGTGCAGGGCGATGTCCCGCATGCCGTCGGCACGGTCGGCGGCGCGGGCGGTGTCGGCACCCTCGCTGATCAGGGAGTGCGCATAGCCGCGGTCGCCGAGCTTCGCCGCCGTGTACGCGGCGGTGGCGTAGAGGCCGGCCTGCGCAGCGAGGCGGGCTCGCTCCGGGACGCTGCCGTCACGTTGCAGCTCGTGTGCGGCCCGCACGGCGATGTCGGCGGCCCGGCTCAGGTGCCCCTGGCGACGCCAGGCGCTGGAGACCATGCGCTGGGCCTCGGCGATCACCAGGCCGTCGCCACCGGCCCGGGCGGCGGTCAGGGCGCGGTCCGAGGTGATGGCGACGAGCCCGTTGTTTCCGATCTTGATGCACAGCCGGGCCGCGACGCTGTAGAGCGCAGCCAGCGCACGGGCGGACTCCTCCGGTGTGCCGACGCTCTGAGCGGCAGCGATCCACCCCGGCAGCGCCTGGCCGAGGGCGTCGTAGCGGGCGGCCCGGAACTCCTGACGCGCCGTCGCGATCGACGCTCCGACGCTCGCGACGGTGGGCTCACGCTGTCCAGGGACCGCGGCTGCCCCGTTCAGCACCAGGTCCTCCAGCGGAGCCAGGGGTGCCGGGCTCGCGTCGGCGGGCTGACCGCCGATGACCGGGGCGAAGACGGCGGCGGCCGCAGCGGCCAGGAGTTCACGGCGTCGCACCTCGTCGTCAACCTCCTCGGCAGCCCGAATGGCCGTCAGCCTAGCCGAGCTGACCCTGCGTCGAGGCGAGGCGGACGGGGCTGTGGCGGGTTGCGGATGGGCGAGCAGATCGTCCAGCGTCGTGCCGAGCACCCTGGCGAGCAGGGACAGCATCTCGACCTTCCGTACGGGGATGACATCGCGCTCGACCCCGGACACCCAGTCCTCGGTTCGGTCGACCTCGGCGGCGAGGTCACGCTGGTACCAGCCCTTGCGCCCGCGCAGCTTGGCGATGAACTCGCCGAAGGTGGCGCTCTCGCCCCCGCCCACCCCGCACCCCCACTGATCGTATCCGGGCAGACACAACGAGCAACCTTAGCGAGCCGCGAGGACCGGTTGCAGTGACCCGTCGTCAGGAAAGCGGGTGGGTTGGCTCAAGCGCGCAAAAAAGGGGGGGCGCCCGGTGTTCACCGGGCGCCCCCCTTTGCTGCAACTCCTGCGCCGCTACTCGCCCAGCAGCCTGCGGACCCGGTCCTGGCCCACTGCCAGGAGCAGGGTGGGGAGGCGGGGGCCGGTGTCGCGGCCTACCAGCAGGTGGTAGAGGAGCGCGAAGAAGGTCCGCTGGGCGGTCTTGATCTCCGGCGGCAGCTCCTTGGGGGTGGCGTCCGCGGAGAACCCGGCCTGGACCTTGGGCACGCCGTAGACGAGGTGGGTGAGGCCGTCCAGCGACCAGTTCTCCGCCAGGCCGTCGCGCAGCAGCCGCAGCGACTGCTGCCCCTGCTCGTCGAGGGACTTCAGCAGCTCGGCGTCCGGCTCCTCGCGGACGATGGTGCGCTGGTCGGCGGGGACCTGGGTGTTGATCCAGGCCTCGGCCCTGTCGTACCGCGGGCGGGCCTCGTCGAGCGAGGTGAGCGGGTTGGCCGGGTCGAGGTCGGACAGGATGCGCAGCGCCTGGTCCGTGTGGCCCGCGGTGATGTCGGCGACGGAGGCCAGGGTGCGGTAGGGCAGCGGGCGCGGGGTGCGCGGCAGTTCACCGGCGGCGGTGCCCGCGGCCCGGGTGTGCGCGGCCACGTCCGCCGGGAGGGCCGACCCGTCGGCGACCTTGGCCTCCAGCTTGTCCCACTCGTCGTAGAGCCGCTGGATCTCCTGGTCGAAGGCGATCTTGAAGGACTGGTTGGGCCTGCGGCGGGCGTAGAGCCAGCGCAGCAGCTGCGGTTCCATGATCTGGAGCGCGTCGGAGGGGGTCGGGACCCCGCCCTTGCTGCTGGACATCTTGGCCATGCCGCTGATGCCGACGAAGGCGTACATCGGGCCGATGGGCTGCTTGCCGCCGAAGATGCCGACGATCTGGCCGCCGACCTGGAAGCTGGAGCCCGGCGAGGAGTGGTCGACACCGGAGGGCTCGAAGATCACGCCCTCGTGGGCCCAGCGCATCGGCCAGTCGACCTTCCAGACCAGCTTGCCGCGGTTGAACTCGGAGAGCCGGACCGTCTCGGCGAAGCCGCAGTCCGCACAGGTGTACGTCAGCTCGGTGGTGGCGTCGTCGTAGCCGGTGACGGTGGTGAAGTCCTTGCCGCACCCGCCGCAGTACGGCTTGTACGGGAAGTACCCGGCGGAACCGGAGCTGCCGTCGTCCTCGGCGGCGGCGCCGGAGCCCTCCTCGGCCTCCAGCTCGGCCTCGTCGACGGCCTTCTGCTGCGGCTTCTTCCCGGCGGCCTTCGGCTTGGTCCGGTACTGGGCGAGGATCGCGTCGATCTCCCCGCGGTGCTTCATCGCGAACAGGACCTGCTCGCGGTAGGCACCGGAGGTGTACTGCTCCGTCTGGCTGATGCCGTCGTACTCGACGCCCAGCTCCGCCAGCGCCTCGACCATCGCGGCCTTGAAGTGCTCCGCCCAGTTCGCGTGCGCCGAGCCCTTCGGGGCGGGCACGGAGGTCAGCGGCTTGCCGATGTGCTCGGCCCAGGTCTCGTCGACGCCCGGCACACCGAAGGGCACCTTGCGGTAGCGGTCGTAGTCGTCCCAGGACAGCACGTGCCGCACCGTGTGCCCGCGCCGCCGGACCTCGTCGGCGACGAGGTGGGGCGTCATGACCTCACGGAGGTTGCCCAGGTGGATGGGCCCGGAGGGGGAGAGTCCGGATGCGACGACAACCGGTTTGCCCGGGGCCCGGCGCTCCGACTCCTCGATGACCTCATCCGCGAAACGGGAGACCCAGTCGGTGGTCTCGGTGCTCTGAGCCACGATCGGCACGTCCTCTTTCAGTCCGGCGTTTTCCTCGGGACCAGCCGCACGGTCACACGGCTGACCGGACCATTGTCCCTGTCGTACGCGCATCCGTGAAAACGCCTTTTCAACCTCTTACCTGCGTGTCACCCGGAACCCGGCACCGAAGGGCGCCGTCCACACCCGGAAAAACCGCTTTACCCCCCGTGGGATACTGGCCGCATCCATCCGCACGCACGAGGAGAACGGCACCCACCTCATGGCCTCGGTCACGTCCCTCACCGCCTCTGTCCACCAGCATCTCGCGAACGCCCTGACGGCCACCCTGCCGGAGGCCGCCGCCGCGGACCCGCTGCTGCGACGAAGCGACCGGGCGGACTACCAGGCGAACGGGATCCTGGCGCTCGCGAAGAAGGCCAAGGCAAATCCGCGGGAGCTGGCCGCCCAGGTCGTCTCCCAGGTCGTCACCGGTGACCTGATCGAGGACATCGAGGTCTCCGGACCCGGCTTCCTCAACATCACGGTCACCGACCGGGCGATCACCCGGAACCTGGCCGCGCGCGCCGCCGACCCGGAGGGCCGCCTCGGCGTGCCCTGCGCCCAGCAGCCGGGCACCACGGTCATCGACTACGCCCAGCCGAATGTGGCGAAGGAGATGCACGTCGGCCATCTGCGCTCCGCGGTGATCGGCGACTCCGTGGCGAAGCTGCTGGAGTTCACCGGCGAGACGGTGGTCCGGCGCCACCACATCGGCGACTGGGGCACCCAGTTCGGCATGCTCATCCAGTATCTGGACGAGCACCCGCACGAGCTGGACCACAAGGACGCCGAGGTCACCGGCGAGGAGGCGATGTCGAATCTCGACCGCCTCTACAAGGCCGCGCGCAGGCTCTTCGACTCCGACGAGGAGTTCAAGACCCGGGCCCGGCGCCGGGTGGTCGACCTCCAGGCGGGCGACCCGCGCACGCTGGCCATGTGGCAGAAGTTCGTGGACGAGTCGAAGATCTACTTCTTCTCCGTCTTCGAGAAGCTGGACATGGAGATCCAGGACCCCGACATCGTCGGCGAGTCCGGGTACAACGACATGCTCCAGGAGACGTGCCGCCTGCTGGAGGAGTCCGGCGTCGCGGTCCGGTCCGAGGGCGCCCTGTGCGTGTTCTTCGACGACATCAAGGGCCCGGACGGCAATCCGGTCCCGCTGATCGTGCAGAAGTCCGACGGCGGTTTCGGCTACGCGGCGACGGACCTGTCCGCGATCCGGGACCGTGTCTTCAACCTGAAGGCGGACTCGATCATCTACGTCGTGGACGCGCGCCAGTCGCTCCACTTCAAGATGGTCTTCGAGACCGCGCGCCGGGCCGGGTGGCTGAACGACGGCGTCAAGGCGTACCAGCTGGCCTTCGGCACGGTCCTCGGCAAGGACGGCAAGCCCTTCAAGACCCGTGAGGGCGAGACGGTCCGGCTGGTCGACCTCCTCGACGAGGCGGTCGAGCGCGCCTCGGCCGTCGTGCGGGAGAAGGCGCAGGACCTGTCGGAGGCGGAGATCGCCGAGCGGGGTACCCAGGTGGGCATCGGCGCGGTGAAGTACGCGGACCTGTCGACGTCGGCGAACCGGGACTACAAGTTCGACCTGGACCAGATGGTCTCGCTGAACGGCGACACCTCCGTGTACCTCCAGTACGCGTACGCCCGGATCCGGTCGATCCTGCGCAAGGCGGGCGAGGTGCGCCCGGCCGCGCACCCGGAGCTGGCGCTGGCGGACGCCGAGCGGGCCCTCGGCCTGCACGCGGACCAGTTCGCGGAGGCGGTCGCGGAGGCGGCGGCGGAGTACGCCCCGCACAAGCTGGCCGCGTATCTCTACCAGCTGGCCTCGCTCTACACCTCGTTCTACGACAAGTGCCCGGTCCTGAAGGCCGAGACGCCCGAGCAGGTGGAGAACCGCCTCTTCCTGTGCGACGTCACGGCCCGCACCCTCCAGGAGGGCATGGCCCTGCTGGGCATCAGGACGCCCGAGCGGCTCTGACGCCCGCGCGCAGACGGAAGCGGCCCCCGCCGGAGTTGTCCGGCGGGGGCCGCTTCCGTGGTCCGGACGGCTTCGCTCCCGCTGTCCGGGCGGGACCCGGTTCAGCCCGGCTGGTGGGTCTCCCACTGGGTGTTGCCGATCGGGAAGTCATAGCTCGGCCGTCCGGTGCTGCCGCTGGTGCGGAAGGGCTTGCCCTGGTCGTCGAGGCGGATGGTGCCGTGCCGTGCCCCGCTGGACCACTCCAGCTCCAGGTACCAGTGGATGTCGTGCGCGGCGGTCCGAGCCCGGATCTGGAAGACCTCCGGGTCGGACTCGCTCACCTTGAAGGGGAAGCCGTGCTGGGCCCGGGCGGGCGCCAGCGCCGGGCGGCCCGCGTCCAGGTCCAGGTCGAAGCCCTCGGTGTCCACACCGCCGCCGCAGCCCGCCCCCATGCCGTAGTCGTTCCAGGCCAGGGGCGCGTCCGAGGAGACCACCCGGACCTTCAGATCGTTCAGGACCACGGTCGAGGCGCCGGTGCCCTGCACGGTGAGCACCACGTACTGCCCGCCCGAGGAGACCGCGCCGAGCGCCGACACCCAGCCCGGGGCGTCCTGTTCGGTGGGCGGCGGGGGGACCTGCCCCGGCGGACGGTTGATCAGATAGTGCTGGCTGCACGGGTCTTCGAAGGCGTACGGGCGGGTGAGGACCGTCACCGGTACGGCGGTGCCGGTGTCTCCCTGGTCCCCCGTGCCGGATCCGGACCCGGCACCGGCACCGGCGCCCGGAGCCGCGGACCCGTCACCCGGACCGGGGCTCCGGGACGCACCGGTCGCCCGGTCCGCGCCCTTGCCGCTGCCCTTGCCGGACCGGGAGGCCGAGGGCGAGGGCGAGCGGGTGTCCGTCGGGCTCGTACGGAATCCGCGGTCCGCGGGCGACGACACTCCCACCGGGCCCTTGGCCTGGTCCCCGCCGGGGGCGAAGGGCGCCCAGGCGAGCACGGCGGCGCCCAGCAGCACAACGGCACCGACCGGAACGAACACCGCGGGCCGGAGACGGCGCCGCGAGCCCGCCCGCGCGGGAGCGGCGGACTGCGTGGCGGCCGCGTGCGCGCTGGCCGCGTGGGCGGTGGCCGCCTGCGCGCTGGCCGCCGACGGAGCGTCCGCCTGCGGAAGGCCCGTCCGCGGAACGCCCGTCCGCGATGCGGCTACGCCCGGAACGTCCGCCTGCGGAACATCCGCCCCCAAGTCACCCGCCCGCGACGCATCCGCCAGCGATGCATCCGCCCGCGACGCATCCGTAGGCGGAGCAGCCGCCCGCGGAGCAGCCACGGCCGGAACGTCCGCTTCCGGTGGGGCGCCCGCCCCTGCCTCCGGAGCGGCGGCCGGGCGCGCCTCCCCGTCCGCCACGGCGCCCGCCCGGCCCTTCCGCTCCCGCTCCCGTTCGCGCTCCTGCCCCCGCACCGCGTCCGCCAGCACCCAGCGGCGGTGCAGCTCGACCAGTTCCTCCGGTGACGCCTTGCAGAGACGGGCCAGCCGCTCCACGGGCGCGTAATCCGTCGGCACCGCATCCCCGTTGCAGTACCGGTGCAGCGTCGACGTACTCATATGGAGCCGCTTGGCCAGCGTCCCGTAGCTCAGCCCGGACCGGTCCTTCAGCTCCCTCAGCAGCCGCCCGAACGCAGCCGCCGCATCCGCCCCCGACACCATTCCTCCGCTCCCCCGTTCCCGCCCGGCGTTCCAGGGACCCTGTGTTGTCCCAGCTCAGAGCCATTGCGGTCATTCCAGCGTCCCGAACGGCGCGCCGGTCGTGGCGGCTGGGACGGATCACCCCGCAGGCTTCTGCCATCCAAGCACGCCGCCCCCGCCGACCGGCCGGGCGGCCCGCTCCGATCCGATCCGCAAACGGGGTTTCACGCCATGCGCACCTTCCGCACCGCCCACTCCCGCACCGTGCTGCTCGCCGTGACGGCACTCGTCGGCACCCTGGCCCTGACGGCCTGCCAGGACGGCACCGGCACCAAGGACGAGGGCCGGGCCTCCGCACCGGCCGCGACGACCACCACCCAGGCCTCCGACGCCGCCTCCGCCGCCGGGTCCGGGTCCTCGGCCGCGCAGGGCACGGGGACGGCGTCCCACAGCGGCACGACGTCCGGAAAGGGCTCCTCGGGCCACAGCTCCGGTTCCGCTTCCGGTGCGGGCGGCACGACGTCCACCACCCCCGTGCTCTGCAACGGCGCCAACACCAGCATCAAGGCCGAACTGGTGTCCCGCCCCGTCGACCACATGCTGCTCACCGTCACGAACACCGGCTCGCGGACGTGCGACCTGACGTACTACCCGACTCTGCGCTTCGACGAGATGCAGTGGGCGCCCGGCGCGTTCGAGGAGAGCAAGCCGCAGGCCGTGGTCACGCTCGCCCCCGGCCAGTCCGGTTACGCGGGCGTGCGCCTCTCCGCCGCGGACAGCAGCGGAGAGAACGGAACCACGGGCCACCGTCTGAGCGTCCTCTTCCAGGGACGCACCCCGCGCAGCGACGGCGGCCCGACCGCCACCGTGAAGCTGCCGGCCAAGGGCGTGTACTACGACAGCAAGCTGACCGCCACCTACTGGCAGGCCGGCGCGACCGACGCCCTCACCTGGTGACGCTCCTGGGCGGTGTTGTGGCGAACTCGCACCACACCACTTTGCCGGGGTCCCGCTCGTCGACACCCCACTTGTCGGCGAGCGCGGCGACCAGCAGCAGCCCGCGCCCGCCCTCGTCGCCCACGGGAGCCTGGTCGACGAGGCGCGGGACTCCCCCGCCGCTGTCATGCACCTCGACCCGCAGCACGGCGCCGTCGTAGCGCAGGAACAGCCGGAACTGACGGCCCGGCGGCACCCCGTGGACCAGTGCGTTGGTCGTCAGCTCGCTGACGCACAGCAGTACGTCGTCGCCGCGCTCGGCCCCCGCGAAGCCCCAGCCGGTCAGCGTCTCCTGGGTGAACCGCCGGGCGGCGGGGACGGCCCGGCGCTCACGCCGGAAGAACCTCTCGCGCAGGGGCGGGAGTTGAATCGATTCGTTCACGGGACAAGCGTTGCGCAGCGTGACTACCGTAGATCACCGCGTGAGCCCGTACAAATTATTTGTACGGGTTCGTTCGGGGTCGCGTACGGGCACGTCGGGGGAGTTGGTCCAGCATGAACTCCAGGAAGTCTCCACGGAAGAAGAACCTCTCGGCCATGAAGATGCTGGGAGCCCAGCTGGCCGCTGCCCGCCACGCGGCGGGCCTGACCCAGCGGGCCCTCGCCGAGCGCCTGAAGATCGACGAGGAGACCATCGCGTCGATCGAACAGGGAAGGCGTCCGCTGAAGCCGGATCTGGCCGCGTTACTGGACGAAGTCCTGGACACCAAGGGCCTGCTGTCCGCCGGGGTGGCCAACCTGCCGGAGATCGACCAGTTCCCGATGTGGGCCGAGTTGTACGTCCACCACGAGCGCGAGGCCATCGCCCTCTCGTGGTACGACGCACTGGTCGTGCCGGGCCTCCTTCAGACGGAGGCGTACGCGCGTGCGCTGCTGAGCGGGCGCGTCCCGGCCTACGACCCGGACGAACTGGACACGAGGATCGCGGCCCGCGTCGGCCGCCGCGAGATCCTCCACCAGAAGGTTTCGCCGACGCTCAGCTTCGTGGTCTGGGAGCCCGCGCTGCGCATGCCGATCGGAGGACGCGAGACGCATCTCGATCAGCTGCGGTTCCTGCGCGAGCACTCCGAACTCCCGGGTCTGGCCTTGCAGGTCCTGCCCCTGAACCGCCCGGCGCACGCGGGTACGGCTGGACCGTTCACCCTCCTGGAAACACCCGACCACCAGCACCTGGCGTACACCGAATCCCAACGCGGCAGCCAGTGGGTGTCCGACCCCAACGAGGTGTCCATCCTCGCCCGCAAATATGCGATGCTGCGGACGCAGGCTCTCACCACCGAGGACTCCAGAGGCCTGCTCGACCGCCTGCTAGGAGAGCAATGAGCACCGCACTTCAGTGGTTCAAGTCGTCCTACAGCAGCAGCGAAGGCGGCGCGTGCCTCGAAGTCGCCTACACCTGGCGCAAGTCCAGCTACAGCAGCGACGAAGGCGGCCAGTGCGTGGAGGTCGCCACCTGCCCCCACACCATCCACGTCCGGGACTCCAAGAACCCGGCGGGACCGGCCTTCACCGTCTCGCCCGAGGCATGGTCCGCGTTCACCGACTACGCGGCCCGCTAAGGGCGTTGTCAGTGGCTGCGCCTACAGTCACTGGCATGGCGACACTTCCCAATCCGCTGCCCCGGCTGGCGGCCGATCCGAGCGGACGCGCGCTCGGGCTTGAACTCCCTCCGGGGAGCCTGATCGACGCGACGGACGAAGGCCCGGCACAGGAGCCGCTGCTGTGGCACGCCGGGCGCACCGCGTCCTCGGGCAACTGGGCGCGGCTCGGTGTGCCCGCCGCGCGGGTGGGACTCCTTCCGGTGCTCGTCGACATCGGCGGGGAGGAGGGCGGACCCCGGGAGTGGCTGCTGACACCCGGGCGGATGTCGTATCCCGGGGACCACGACGGCGAGGAGGTGCTCGCCGAGCTGTGGGAGGACTGCACGGCCGACGGGCCAGACGAGGACGACGGGGACGACGAGCTGGCGGAGATCCTCGCGCCGCACGGCATCGAGTGGCCCGGGACGGCCGGGGCGCACCGGCTGGAGGCCGACCCCGACAGCCGGGCCGCCGAGATCGCGGACCGGCTGCTGGACGACGGCTCCTGGTTCAAGGAGCCGCGTCTCGCCCTGGTCCCGGCGCGCCGCTCCGCCGACCTGCCCGCGGCCATGGGCTGGACCGGCCCGCTGAGCTACGAGAGCGACACGGGCGTGCTCTGCTCCGTGCTCCGCTCCTGGGAGGACCGCTTCGGCATACGGGTCGTCGCGCTCACCCATGACCTGCTGGTCCTGTCCGTCGCGGCGCCGCCCGCCACTCAGGCGGAGGCGGAGGCGGTGGCCGCCGAGCACTTCGCCTTCTGCCCGGACACGATCATGCAGGGCGACCACGAGACCCTGAGGGCCTACGCCGAGCACGAGGTCCTGGGACAGCGCGTGTGGTCCTTCTGGTGGGACTGACACCGGGCCCGGACCTAGGACTGGGCCCGGGCCGCCCGCCCCGGCGCGGCACGGCGTCCTCTCGCACGCCGTAACCGAACGTGCGGGGCGGGCCGCTCGAAAACGCCGTGTTCGGGCCCGTTGGGGCCCCCGGGGCGCTCCGCGGCAATTCCGGTTAGCCCTGCGGAGCACCCCGGCGGGCCCTAGCATGCGGCGCATGCTGCCCACCGTGGACTCGTACGAGGAGCTGGAGGCCATCGTCTCGGACGAGACGGTGCTGCGTCCGGCGGCTCTGGACCTGTGCAACCAAATGGGCCTCGTGGGGCTCGCGTTGCGGCGCTTCGACGAGGGCACCCTGCCGGTGTACGCGCTCGGCGGCGACCTGGTGCTGAAGCTGTATCCGCGGTATGCGACGGCCGAGGCGATACGCGAGGCCCGGGTGCTGAACCATCTGTGGGGGCAGCTCCCCCTGCCCACGCCCCGGCTGATCGCCACCGACGACTATGTGAACGGCTGGCGGTTCGTGCTGATGTCCCGGCTGCCGGGGCGCAGCGTCGCCGAGGCATGGCCGGGGCTGACGGCGGCGGACCGGGACCGGATCGTGTCGGAGTCGGCCGAGGCGCTGGCCGCGCTGCACGCGATGGCGTGGAATCCGCTGACCGACATCGTGGGGCCCACGGACTGGACCTCGTTCCTGCGCCGCCGCCGCGCGGAGGCGCCCGAGCGGCACCGCGGTACCGGGGTGGCCGAGCCCTGGCTGAGCCGCATCCCCGCCTACCTGGACTCGGTGCCGCTGCCGGTCTCCACGGAACGGTCGCTGCTGCACACCGAGTTCATGCTCGACCATCTGACCATCGACATGCGGGGCGGCCGCAGACTGACCGGCCTGTTCGACTTCGAACCGGCGCTGATCGGCGACCCGGCCTACGACTTCGCGGGCGTCGGCCTGTTCGTCAGCCGGGCCGACCCCCGCCAACTGCGCCGCTTCTACGAGGCCTACGGGCGCGCCCCGCACGACCCGGACCAGCTCCTCGCCTACGCGCTGCTGCACGTCTACAGCGACCTGCCGCTCTCCTTCCAGGAACTCCCGATGCCGATCGAACCCCGGTTCGAGGCGCTCGCCGAGCTGTGGTTCGGCACCAAGGGCTGACGGACTGCGGGGCGGGCGGGCCGTGGGAAGCGGCGTCCGCGTCCCGCGAACACCGCCCAGGGGATGGCGTTTTCGCAGCTCAGGGGCGCTGACGGGATCCCGGCGTCCCAGAAGACGGCACCCGGTGTGGCATCCGGGCTGCCGGTGTGGCCAAGCTGGGGACCAAGGCCCCGCTCCCCTCGACCGGCCGAGCGGCGGCCCCACCCCCCCAGCTCGTCCGTCGAAGGGCCCGCCCCATGTCCGTGCCTCCCGCCGTCCGTACCCGTCTGCTCGCCGCCGCCGCGGTCGCGGTCGCCGCGCTCGCGCTCACCGGCTGCCGGGACGGCCAGGGCGTACGGGACGAGGGCCCCTCCACCTCGGACGCCATGTCCCTGCACCACACCGGAAGCCCCACGGCGGCCCCCCGCCCCGGTTGTCCACAGGGTCAGCGCGTGCAGGGGATGTGACATAGCCTCAGCGATGACCGATCACGGCCCGTGGGGAACGGGCCGGACACAGTGTGAGACCGGGGGGCACACCACCATGCGTGTTCGTCACGCCCATGCTCGAGCCGCCGCCAGAGGAGCGGCCGCGCTCGCCGTCCTGCTCGGTTCCGTCTGCCTCGCCGGGGCGGACGCCGGGACCGCCGCCGCGGACAGCGGAGCGACACTGCCCATCTCGGCGGACTGGCCGCGGGGCGAGATGGTGGTGGACGGCGTCCACCACCACGTCTTCGTCAGCGACCCGAAGAGCAACTCCGTCGTCGTCGCCGACTACACGGGCAGGACCGTCGGACGGATCACCGGCGAGACCAGCGGCACCGGAATGGCGCTGAGCCAGGACTCGTCCACGCTCTATGTCGCCCTGCCCGACGCCGACGCGATCTCCGCCGTCAGCACGGTGACGCTCAAGGAGACCGCCCGCCACTCCACCGGCGCGCACACCGGCCCGCTCGACCTGGCTCTCACCGGCGGGAAGCTCTGGTTCGGCTACGGCCGGTACGCCCAGGGCGGCGGCAACATCGGCTCCCTCGACCTCTCCGGTGCCGAGCCGGTCGTCACCCTGGACCAGTCGGGCGGGGTGCCCTGGGAGTCGGCGCCCCGGCTCACCACCGCCCCCGGCGGTGACCGGGGCGTCCTCGTCGCGGGGAGCAAGGACGCATCCCCGGAGGAACTCGCCGTCTACGACGTCTCCTCCGGCACGGCGCTGAAGCGCGCCTACCGCAAGCAGATCATGCCCGAGAGCCTCGGCGGCCAGGCGGACCTGGCCGTCTCGCCGGACGGACAGGAGATCGTCACCGCGGACGGCGTCGACGACTTCGTGACGACCCTCCGCCCCGACCTCTTCGGCGGCAAGAACACCAGGACCCTCGCTATCCAGGGCAAGACCGACGCCGTCGAGTACGCGCCGAACGGCGCCCTGGCCGTGGGGGTCTGGTCCGGCACGGGCGTGGACACCTATGTCTACCTGCCGGGGGAGAACCTCGCGATCCGGTCCATCAGCACCGGCCTGTACAACTCCGTGGAGCCGCACGGACTGGCCTGGGCCCCCGACGGCAGCAAGCTGTTCCTCCTCACCAGCGACGGCGCGAGCGGGAAGAACCTCGTGCTGCGGTCGTTCGACGACGCCGCCAAAGCGGTGACCAGGCTGAGCGTCAGCGGGCCCGCGAAGGCGCCGCTGGACCGGAAGCTGACCCTGACCGGCACATTCGGTCTCGTCCTGCCCTGGCTCCCCGACTCCCTGCCCATCGAAGTGACACGGACCGACCTCGCCTCCCCCAAGGGCATGTCGCTCGGCACCCGCACGGCGTGGCTGTCGCCCGACCGCGTGTTCACAATGGAGGACACCCCGGGAGCGGGCGGAAAGGTCACCTACACGCTCCGCTACCCCGGCGACGCCACGCACGCCCCCGCGACCGCCACCGCCACGGTCGAGGTCCCGCGGAACAGGACGACCCTGACCCTGGGCGCCGGCAGCGGGACCGTCCCCAAGGGGAAGAACGCCACACTGACCGCCAAGCTCGGCACCACAGGCAAGGAGCGCAAGGTCTCGGTCTACGCGCAACCTGCGGGCGGTGCGAAGAAGCTGATACGGACGGCCACGGTGGACCGCACCGGCAAGCTCGTCGTCACCTTCAAGGTCACCAAGAACACGACCTTCACCGCGGTCTTCGGCGGCGACACACGCACCGAGCCCGCACAGGCCACGTACACCATCAGAGTCCGCACACGCTGAGCCGCACGGCCCGGGTGCCCGAAGGGGCGGCGATGGCACAGGAGACGGGGGGACCCGACGGCCACTCCGGGCTGTCGGCCCGGCGGATCGCCGCGCTGGTGGGTGCCGGGGAGGTGACGGCCCGGGAGACGGTACGGGCGGCCCTGGACCGGATCGCCCGGCGCGACGGCTCGGTCCGGGCCTTCACCGAGGTGTGGCCCGAGCGGGCCGCGGCCCGGGCCGCCGAGGTCGACCGCCGGGTCCGGGCGGGCGAACGGCTGCCGCTGGCCGGGGTGCCGCTCGGCGTCAAGGCCACCGAGGGGCTCGGCGCCCGGGGGACCCTCCGGCTGCTGGCCGCGGGCTGCGTCCCGGTCGGCGCCACCGCCACCCCCGGCCCGGGCACCGCCTGGCGGACCTGGGGCGCCACCGCCCGCGGCCCCACGCTCAACCCCCTTGATCCGCAATGGAGTCCCGGCGGCTCCTCGGCGGGCTCGGCCGCCGCGGTGGCGTGCGGGATGGTGCCGCTGGCCACCGGGAGCGACGGCGCCGGATCGGTGCGGATCCCGGCGGCCTGGTGCGAAATCATCGGTCTGAAGCCCACCAACGGTCTCGTCCCCGCCCGCGACCGCGCCGGGCTGAACGTGCCCGGCACGCTGGCCCGTACCGCCGGGGACGCCGCCGCCTGCCTCGACGCCCTCGCGGGCACCGCACTGCTGCCCGGCCTCGCGCCGCCCCGGCGGCCGCTGCGTACGGCCTGGTCGTCCACGCTGGGCTTCGCGGACACGGTTCCGCGGATCGCGGACACCGCCCGCGCGTTCCTGGACGCCCTGGCCGCCGTCGGTGCCGTCGCCCCGGAGGACACCCCCGTGCGGCTGCCCGACCCCGCGCCCTGCTGGACCGCCCTGCGCGGCGGCGGGAGGGACGGCACGGCCCCGGTGGACGCGGGCGCCGCCCGGGCCGCGTTGCGGCAGGCGCTGGACGGCGTCTTCGCCTCGTACGAACTGCTCGCCACGCCGACGACGCCCAACCCCCCGCACGGCCACCAGGGGCCCGGGGAGGTGCTGAGCACCGCCCTGACATGGGCGTTCAACATCACCGGGCACCCCGCCGTCAGCATCCCGGCGGGGCGCACCGGTACGGGTGAACCCGTCGGCCTCCACCTCGTCGCCCCGCCGGGCCGGGAGGCCGACCTGCTGTCCGTGGCCGTTGCCGCGGCGACCCTCCCGCGGCCCGGACGCCGTAGCGGCTAGCGGCTAGCGGCTAGCGGCTAGCGGCTAGCGCAGCATCCGTGCGGCCTCGACGGCCCAGTACGTCAGGATGGTGCGGGCACCGGCCCGCTTGATGCCGGTCAGCGTCTCCAGGATGGCCCGCTCCCGGTCGATCCAGCCCTTCTCGGCGGCGGCCTCGACCATCGAGTACTCGCCGGAGATCTGGTACGCGGCCACCGGCACGTCCACCGCGTCCGCGACCCGCGCCAGGATGTCGAGGTAGGGGCCGGCCGGCTTGACCATCACCATGTCGGCGCCCTCCTCCAGGTCGAGGGCCAGCTCCCGCAGGGACTCGCGCCAGTTGGCGGGGTCCTGCTGGTAGGTCTTCCGGTCGCCCTGGAGCGAGGAGCCGACGGCCTCCCGGAAGGGGCCGAAGAAGGTGGAGGAGTACTTGACGGTGTAGGCGAGGACGGCGACGTCCTCCCGCCCGATCTGGTCCAGGGCGTCCCGGACGACCCCGATCTGACCGTCCATCATGCCGCTGGGGCCCACCACATGGGCGCCCGCGTCGGCCTGGACCTGGGCCATCTCGGCGTACCGCTCCAGGGTGGCGTCGTTGTCGACCCGGCCCGCCGCGTCCAGCACCCCGCAGTGCCCGTGGTCGGTGAACTCGTCCAGGCACAGGTCCGACATGACGAGCAGCTCGTCGCCGACCTCGGCCCGCACATCCCGCAGCGCGACCTGGAGAATCCCCTCCGGGTCGGTCCCGGCGGTGCCGAGCCCGTCCTTCTTGGACTCCTCCGGCACGCCGAAGAGCATGATCCCGGAGATCCCGGCCGCCACGGCCTCCGCCGCCGCCTTCTTCAGGCTGTCCCGGGTGTGCTGGACCACGCCGGGCATGGCCCCGATCGGGACCGGCTCCGAGACGCCCTCCCGCACGAACGCGGGCAGGATGAAGTCCGCGGGATGCAGACGGGTCTCGGCGACCATGCGCCGCATGACAGGCGTCGTCCGCAGACGACGGGGACGCGAACCGGGGAAGGAACCGTACTTCGTCATGGCTTCCACGCTACGCCCGGCCGGTCGCCCCTTTTGCCGACGCCCTGTCGACCCCACCACCACGACCCGCCGCCCATGGACGCACCGCGGCGGAGCGCCCCGGGTGGGGGTGCTCCGCCGTGGTGTCAGGAGGCTGTGCTCAGGTGGCCGTGTTCAGGTTGCCGTGCTCAGGAGGTGGAGCGGCGGCGGCGGGCGCCCGGGCGGCGCTCGCTCGGCCGGGTGACCGGGTCACCGGCCTCCAGGGCGGCCGCGCGGCGCTTCAGGCCGAAGTCCGCCAGGGCCTCCGCCAGCTTGTGCACCGACGGTTCCGGGGCCATCACGTCCACCCGCAGGCCGTGCTCCTCCGCGGTCTTCGCGGTGGCGGGGCCGATACAGGCGATCACCGTCACGTTGTGCGGCTTGCCCGCGATGCCCACCAGGTTCCGCACCGTGGAGGACGAGGTGAACAGGACCGCGTCGAAGCCGCCGCCCTTGATCGCCTCGCGGGTGTCGGCCGGCGGGGGCGAGGCGCGGACCGTGCGGTAGGCGGTGACGTCGTCGACCTCCCAGCCCAGCTCGATCAGGCCCGCCACCAGGGTCTCCGTGGCGATGTCCGCCCGCGGCAGGAACACCCGGTCGATCGGGTCGAACACCGGGTCGTACGGCGGCCAGTCCTCCAGCAGCCCGGCGGCGGACTGCTCCCCGCTCGGCACCAGGTCCGGCTTCACACCGAAGTCGACCAGCGCCTTCGCCGTCTGCTCGCCCACCGCGGCCACCTTGATGCCCGCGAAGGCCCGCGCGTCGAGGCCGTACTCCTCGAACTTCTCCCGGACCGCCTTCACCGCGTTGACCGAGGTGAACGCGATCCACTCGTAGCGGCCCGTCACCAGGCCCTTGACCGCCCGCTCCATCTGCTGGGGCGTGCGCGGCGGCTCGACGGCGATCGTCGGCACCTCGTGCGGCACGGCCCCGTAGGACCGCAGCTGGTCGGAGAGCGACGCCGCCTGCTCCTTCGTCCGCGGGACGAGAACCCGCCAGCCGAACAGCGGCTTGTTCTCGAACCAGGACAGCTGGTCGCGCTGGGCGGCGGCGGAACGCTCACCGACCACGGCTATGACCGGCCGCCCGCCCTCCGGCGAGGGCAGCACCTTCGCCTGCTTCAGGGTCTGCGCGATCGAACCGAGCGTGGCGGTCCAGGTGCGCTGCCGGGTGGTCGTACCGGCGACGGTCACCGTCAGCGGGGTGTCCGGCTTGCGGCCCGCGGCCACCAGCTCCCCGGCGGCCGCGGCCACCGAGTCCAGCGTGGTGGAGACCACGACCGTGCCGTCGGAGGCGCCGACCTCGGTCCAGCAGCGGTCCGAGGCGCTGCGCGCGTCCACGAACCGGACGTCCGTGCCCTGTGCGTCCCGCAGCGGCACACCCGCGTAGGCGGGCACGCCCACGGCGGTCGCGACACCGGGCACGACCTCGAACGGAACGCCCTCGGCGGCGCACGCGAGCATCTCCTCGGCCGCGTACGCGTCCAGGCCCGGGTCCCCGGTCACCGCACGGACGACCCGCTTGCCGCCCCGCGCGGCCTCCATGACAAGATGTGCCGCATCCCTCAACACAGGGACACCAGCGGCTGCTGACTCACCGTCAACGGCCCCCGGGTGAGCCTTGCCCGAGCCCGGATACGGCCCCGCGAAGGGGTCCGGACCCGTGGTCAGGACGGCGGCACCCGCTCGGGCGTGCGTGCGCACCACGTCGAGCACGTCGTGCTCGCCGACGAGGACGTCCGCGTTCGCCAGCGCCTCCACGGCGCGCAGGGTGAGAAGTCCCGGATCCCCGGGTCCGGCACCGAGGAAGGTGACGTGCCCGTGGTCAAGGCCGGCGGGAAGGGTGGTGGGGCTCAATGTGCTCGCTCCCCCATCAGACCGGCCGCGCCCTTGGCAAGCATCTCGGCTGCGAGTTCGCGACCGAGCGCCATTGCCTGGTCGTGCGTCTCGGGCACGGGACCGGTGGTGGACAGCTGCACCAGCGTGCTGCCGTCGGCCGTGCCGACGACACCCCGCAGGCGCATTTCCTTGACAATCTGCCTGTCGGCCCGGTGGTCCCCACGCTCCAGCGGAGCCGAGAGCGGGGGAACGTCGGCCAGCGCGCCCACAGGGGCACTGCAACCGGCTTCCAGGGCGGCGAGCAGGGACCGCTCGGCGGTCACGGCGGCCCGGGTGAGCGGGTCGTCGAGCTGCCCGAGCGCGGCGATCAGGTCCGCGTTGTCCGCGGTGCACTCGATCGCCAGGGCCCCCTGGCCGGGGGCGGGCAAAACGGTGTCGACCGGCAGGAAGTCGGTGACTTCGTCGATCCGGCCGATCCGGTTCAGGCCGGCCGCCGCGAGAACCACGGCGTCCAGCTCACCACTGCGGACGTATCCGATCCGGGTGTCGACATTGCCCCGGACCGGGACCGTCTCTATGTCCAGTCCGTGGCTGCGCGCGAACGCGTTCAGCTGCGCCATGCGGCGGGGCGCGCCGGTGCCTATACGGGCACCGCGGGGCAGGTCGGCGAACTTCAGGGCGTCCCGGGCCACGATCACGTCCCGGGGGTCCTCGCGCTCGGGCACCGCGGCCAGCACCAGGTCCTCGGGCTGCGCGGTCGGCAGGTCCTTCAGCGAGTGCACCGCGAAGTCCACCTGGCCGCGCAGCAGCGCGTCGCGCAGCGCCGTCACGAAGACGCCGGTGCCGCCGATCTGGGCGAGGTGCTCGCGCGAGACATCGCCGTACGTGGTGATCTCCACCAGCTCCACGGGCCGCCCCGTGACACGGCGCACGGCGTCCGCGACCAGCCCGGACTGGGCCATCGCCAGCTTGCTGCGCCTGGTGCCGAGCCTGAGCACCGCCCCTTCTTCTCGGGGGGCGCGCCCCTTCGGCTCACGTGGCTCACTCATGCTCGCCCTCGGTTCTCGGCGTTCTCGGTGTGGGTGGCGTATTCGGCGTCCCCGGCCTGCCGGGTGTCCTCCCCCGCCCGGGAGACGGCCACGACCGTCTCGGGGTCCAGGTCGAACAGGGTGCGCAGCGCGTCCGCGTACCCGGCGCCGCCGGGTTCGGCCGCCAGCTGCTTGACCCGTACGGTCGGCGCGTGCAGCAGCTTGTCGACGACGCGCCGCACGGTCTGGGTGATCTCCGCGCGGTGCTTGCCGTCCAGGCCCGGCAGCCGCCCCTCCAGGCGGGTGATCTCGCTCGCGACCACATCGGCGGCCATGGAGCGCAGGGCCACCACGGTCGGCGTGATGTGCGCGGCGCGCAGGGCGGCGCCGAACGCGGCGACCTCGTCGGAGACGAGCGCCCGCACCTGGTCCACATCGGCGGCCATGGGCGCGTCGGCGGAGGCCTCGGCGAGGGACTCGATGTCGACCAGCAGGGCGCCGGGCAGCCGGTGCACGGCCGCGTCGACATCGCGGGGCATCGCCAGATCGAGCAGGGACAGCACGGGTTCGGGCCGGGGCGCGGGCACGACCGCCTCGGGGCGGCGGCGCTCCGGGATCCGGCCCACGGTGGCCACGGTCGCGGCGAGCGCCGTGATCACCTCGGCATCGGCCTCCGGGTCCAGGACCACGGCTCCGGCCGGGCGGGCGGCGCGCTCCTCGGCGCCCTTGTCCACCCAGGCCGCGTGCTGCTCCAGCTCGGCGGCGCCCATCCCGGCCACCGCCGCCTCGCCCAGCACGGAGAACCCGGCGGTGGCCTGTACGGCGGTGAGGTCGAGCGGGCAGCCCTCGTCCGCGTCGGCTCCGGCGGCCCCCAGGCCGTCGCGCGCGGGCTCCGGACCGCTCATGTCCTGGACGCCCGCGGGGCCGGTGTCGCCGGTGCGGGGCCCGGGGGTGGCGGGCGCGGGGCGCGGCGCGGCCAGGGGGCCCGGCATCCGTCCCTCCAGGGCCTCGGCGACGGCCCGGGCGGTCAGCACCAGTCCGGTGGCGCCGGTGCAGGAGACCGCGACATCGGCACGTGTCAGCTCGTCCGGGACCGATTCCATCGGTACCGCACGGGCGGGCACGTCCGTGTCTCCGGCCTCCGTCAGGATCCGCGCGAGGCGCTCGGCGCGCTCCGGGGTGCGGTTGGCGATCACGACCTCGGCGACCCCGGCGCGCGCGAGGGTCGCGGCGGCGAGCGAGGACATCGAACCGGCGCCGATCACCAGGGCGCGCTTGCCCGCGGCCCAGGCCCCGACCGGGGCACCGGCCGCCAGCTGCTCCAGGCCGAAGGTCACCAGCGACTGCCCGGCGCGGTCGATGCCGGTCTCGGAGTGGGCACGCTTGCCGACCCGCAGCGCCTGCTGGAACAGGTCGTTCAGCAGCCGTCCCGCGGTGTGCAGCTCCTGCGCGGCGGCCAGGGAGTCCTTGATCTGGCCGAGGATCTGGCCCTCGCCCACGACCATCGAGTCCAGGCCGCAGGCCACCGAGAACAGATGGTGGACGGCCCGGTCCTCGTAGTGCACATAGAGGTAGGGGGTCAGCTCGTCCAGGCCGACCCCGCTGTGCTGGGCGAGGAGGGTGGACAGCTCGGCGACACCGGCGTGGAACTTGTCCACATCGGCGTACAGCTCGATCCGGTTGCAGGTGGCGAGCACCGCGGCCTCGGCGGCCGGTTCGGCGGCGACCGTGTCCTGGCCCAGCTTGGCCTGGGCGTCCGCGGTCAGCGCGGCCCGCTCCAGGATGCTGACCGGAGCGCTGCGGTGGCTCAGCCCGACGACGAGGAGACTCATGCCGGCATCACGGCGGGGACGTCCCCGTCAGGCCCCTGCTCGGCGGAACCCTTGGCTGCGGCGGCGGGCAGCCCGTCGGCGAGCGCCCCCATGGCCTCCTCGCCGGCCTTGCGCTGCTCGTGGAAGGCGAGGATCTGGAGTTCGATGGAGAGGTCGACCTTGCGCACGTCCACCCCGTCCGGGACGGACAGCACGGTCGGCGCGAAGTTCAGGATGGAGCTCACGCCCGCGCCCACGAGCCGGTCGCAGACCTGCTGGGCGGCGCCCGCGGGGGTGGCGATGACCCCGATGGAGACCCCGTTGTCCTGGATGATCTTCTCCAGGTCGTCGGTGTGCTTGACGGGGATGCCCGCGACGGGCTTTCCGGCCATTGCCGGATCGGCGTCGATGAGGGCGGCGACCCGGAAACCCCGGGACGCGAACCCGCCGTAGTTGGCCAGCGCCGCGCCGAGATTGCCGATACCGACGATCACAACCGGCCAGTCCTGGGTGAGGCCCAGCTCGCGGGAGATCTGGTACACGAGATACTCGACGTCGTAGCCCACACCCCGGGTGCCGTAGGAGCCGAGGTAGGAGAAGTCCTTGCGCAGCTTGGCGGAGTTGACTCCGGCGGCGGCGGCCAGCTCCTCGGAGGAGACCGTGGGAACCGAGCGCTCCGACAGTGCGGTCAGCGCGCGGAGGTACAGCGGAAGCCGGGCGACGGTGGCCTCGGGAATTCCTCGGCTGCGGGTCGCCGGTCGGTGAGTTCGGCCAGTTGCCACGGTGCTCCTGCGGGTAGCGCGGGGCTTCAGGCGGTCACACGTCCCCAGACCGCCCCGTCGAATGCAGGCTATGTCTTTGTGAACGCGTGCACAAAGATGGTGTCCGATTTGCCCGGCCAACGTGACCGGGGTCACGCGCCTTCGGTGCAGCGCCGGGGAACCGCCGTACGACTCGGGCCGTTCCTTATCTCCTGGGGGCAAAGTCGCCCACTCTCCTCGACATTCCTCGCCCCCGAGACCAATCGCCGACGATCCTAAGCGACTCTCCGGCCAACTTGGACTGATCGGTCAGTTTGCGGTGAGGGCTTTGCGCAGTCGTTCCTCGTTCACCCGCCAGAAGGTGTGCTGGGCGCCGTCGACCAGGACCACCGGGATCTGCTCCCAGTACCGGCGGTGCAGCTCCGCGTCCTCGGTGATGTCCTTCTGCTCCCAGGGGACCCCGAGTTCTCCGCAGACCTTCTCCACGACGGTCTGCGCGTCGTCGCACAGATGGCAGCCGGGCTTGCGGACGAGGGTCACGAGGCGGTCCCGGGGATCGCGGCCCTGCGCGTCCTTCCGCCGAAAAATGGGACTCATGTCGGCCATTCTCACCCCGCGGGCCGCGCGCGCGAGTCCCGGACGCCACCGTGGTACACCGGGGCCGCGGCACCGCCACGCCGGTGAGCGGCCGCTTCTTTAACGGCGCCGTCGCGGAGAGTTCACAGCCTCCCAACCTCTCGACTCCGGAACCACCGAACAAACTGGCTATGCTCGCGTCATGGCCGCTCTCGGATGGCTCACTCCCCGTAGGCGCTCCGCCACGGCGCGGAGCGTGTTGGCAGGCGAGGCCTCTGCGGAGGCAGCGCGCAAGACCTCGCAGGACGCCGTCGCCCAGGACGTCTCCGCCGAGGACGCCCCCGGCCAGGACGGCTCCGCGCAGGAGCCAGAGTTCCCGGTCCTCGGCGACGAGAAGGCCGCCGCATTCTTCGACCTGGACAACACCGTGATGCAGGGCGCCGCCCTGTTCCACTTCGGACGGGGCCTGTACAAGCGGAAGTTCTTCGAGACCCGCGACCTGGCGAAGTTCGCCTGGCAGCAGGCGTGGTTCCGACTGGCCGGGGTCGAGGACCCCGAGCACATGCAGGACGCCCGCGACTCGGCCCTGTCGATCGTGAAGGGCCACCGTGTCTCCGAGCTGATGTCGATCGGCGAGGAGATCTACGACGAGTACATGGCCGAGCGGATCTGGCCGGGCACCCGGGCGCTGGCCCAGGCGCACCTGGACGCGGGCCAGAAGGTGTGGCTGGTCACGGCCGCCCCGGTGGAGATCGCCACGGTGATCGCCCGCAGGCTGGGCCTGACCGGGGCCCTGGGCACGGTCGCGGAGTCCGTCGACGGCGTCTACACCGGCCGCCTGGTCGGCGAGCCGCTGCACGGCCCGGCCAAGGCGGAGGCGGTCCGCGCACTGGCGGCTGCGGAGGGCCTGGACCTGTCCCGCTGTGCCGCGTACAGCGACTCCCACAACGACATCCCGATGCTGTCGCTGGTGGGCCACCCCTACGCGATCAACCCGGACGCCAAGCTGCGCAAGCACGCCCGCGCCCAGGACTGGCGCCTGCGGGACTACCGCACCGCCCGCAAGGCCGCCAAGGTCGGCCTCCCGGCCGCGGCCGGGGTCGGCGCGGTGGCGGGCGGCACGGCCGCGGCCATCGCCCTGCACCGCCGCCGCCGCTAGCGGCACCGGACCCGCGCCCCGGAGCACCCTCGGCCGCATCACCCTGCGTAACCGCCGCCGTTCGCCGCACGTTCGCCGAGCGCCTGCCGGGCGGACGCGGTCGGTCACGGCCTCGTGGAGACCGGTCCGGCCCCGTGGAAGGGCCGTATTCGCCGTGTCCTACCCCACACCCCTCCCCACCACTCCCCCCGCCCGCACCCGGCCACAACACGCCCCTTGGCCAGACAGAAGTCGAACCGAATCAATCAACAAACGGTCACTGTGCGGTACTTGAGTGGGCATCAATCGGTTACAGAAGCAACGTAATCGATGATTTGAGCAACTGGGTGTAGCGCCGCCTGTACTAAGCGTTATTCTCCTCAGACGCAAACCGGTACCCCTCCGTCGCTACGACGGGTGAACGGTCCCGTACTGCACGTGATGGAAGCTCTGCCTCTGGGAGTCCCGTGTACCCACACGTCGGGGTTGACGCCTCGGGCCTGGCTACGCTGCGCGCAACGGTCAACGACCTGTTGCGCGGCTTCGTCCCCACCGCGTACGCCGTCCCCGCCTTCGCCACCGCCGCACCGCTCGGCCCGTGCTACGCACTGGCCGACGGCAGCGCCGCGGTCGGCGGCAGACGGGGCCGTTCCGGTTCGGCGGCCACAGCCCGCCGGCCCGCCGCGGACAGCGACAGCGCCCGCATGATGGACCTCGTGGAGCGCGCCCAGGCCGGAGAGGCCGAGGCTTTCGGGCGCCTCTACGACCAGTACAGCGACACCGTGTACCGCTACATCTACTACCGGGTGGGAGGCCGGGCGACCGCCGAGGACCTCACCAGTGAGACCTTTCTGCGCGCCCTGCGCCGGATCGGCACCTTCACCTGGCAGGGACGCGACTTCGGTGCCTGGCTCGTCACCATCGCGCGGAACCTGGTCGCCGACCACTTCAAGTCGAGCCGCTTCCGGCTGGAGGTCACCACCGGCGAGATGCTCGACGCCAACGAGGTCGAGCGCTCCCCGGAGGACTCGGTCCTGGAGTCCCTCTCCAACGCCGCCCTCCTCGACGCCGTACGACGGCTCAACCCCCAGCAGCAGGAGTGCGTCACGCTCCGCTTCCTCCAGGGGCTGTCCGTCGCCGAGACCGCCCGGGTGATGGGCAAGAACGAGGGCGCCATCAAGACCCTCCAGTACCGGGCCGTGCGCACCCTCGCCCGGCTCCTGCCCGAAGACGCCCGCTGACCACCGCAGACCGCCGGGCCCCGAGGGCGTGAGCCCCCGGGAGTCCGCCGAGCCGCCCCTCCGCCGCCCCCCACCGAGCAGCCCCGACCGTGTCCGCCACCCCACGGCACACACCGGGTCACGGTCAACTCACCTTCCGTGCTGGCCTGTTGAGTTCGCGGTCCGATCATCCGTCGTCCGTAACCCAAGTGCCGAGCCGCTCGTTGTGCGGGACACAGGCTCCCTGTGGTCACCCCTGGCCGCCCCCGATCACCCGATCGTGTGCAAGCGGCGAGGTTGTGCAACCCTCAGGACCCCCTGGGGAGTCGACCGTGATGACGAGAGGAGGTGCCGCCAGTGATCGCGAACGTATCGGCACACCGGCGGGCGAACGCCTTCGCCCAGGCCCTGGAGGAGCAGTCCGACGACCGGGGCACGGCGGCCGGGCAGCCCGACGGATCGGCCCCGGCTGCCGCGGAACGGACCGAGTACGCCCGGCTGCTGGCCCTCACGACGGGCCTCGGCGAGCTGCCACGGCCCGTACTGGACCCCGAGGTCAAGGTCGTGCAGCGCGCACGGCTGGTGGCCGCGATGGAGGCCATGCTCCAGAAGGAGGCCCAGGGCGAGGCCACGGACACGTCCGTGCCGGGGCAGCGCGACCACCGGGCACGGGGCTCCCACCGGGCCCGCCCACTGGGCAAACTGCGTCCGCGCAGCAGGCTCACCAAGGGCCTCGCCGCGGGCGGACTCAGCGTCGGCGTGGCGGCCGCCTCCTTCGGAGGTGTGGCCGCCGCCAGCTCCGACGCCCTGCCCGGCGACTCCCTGTACGGCCTCAAACGCGGCATCGAGGACGTCAGACTCGGCATGGCCGAGGGCGACACCGACCGCGGACAGCTTTACCTCGACCAGGCCTCCACCCGATTGAACGAGGCACGGCGGCTGATGGAGCGCGACCGCGCGGGCCATCTCGACCACGAGTCCATCGGCGAGGTTCGGCGCACCCTGTCCGGCGTCCAGCACGACGCCTCCGAGGGTCACCGCCTGCTGCACGAGGCCTATGAGCGGGACGGCTCCCTCGCCCCCATCCAGGCCCTCTCCGCCTTCTCCCAGTCCCACCGCGTGGCCTGGGGCGCCCTCCGCGACCGGCTGCCGGTCCAGCTCGGCGACATCAGCCAGCAGGTCTCGTCGGTGTTCGACGCCATAGACCAAGAGGTCGCCCCGCTCCGGTCGCTGCTGCCGGGCGTCCCGCCCCGGAGCGGCTCCGGCACCCGCCCGGGCACCGCTGCGCCTCCCACGGGCTCCGCGGGCACGGGCCGCACGGCCCCCAGCACCCCCCAGGGATCCGCGGGCAGCAGCCACTCCGGCAGCGGCACACCCCAGCCGTCCGCCTCCCAGAGCGGCAGCGAAGGACTGCTCGGCGGCAGCACCGGCGGCCTGCTGGACCCGCCGAAGGAGTCCACCGGCAGCTCGCCCTCGACGAGCAGGACCCCCTCGACGGAACCGCATGTGACCCTGCCCCCGCTGCTCCCGGGCCTGCTCCCCGGCCTCGGCATCGACAGCGACGGCAACGAGAACGGCTAACACCCCGAGGGTCCCTACGAGGACGGGGGCGCCCCATCAGGAGCGCCCCCGTTGTCGTATCGGCAAGCCGGGTCAGAAGAAGACCGACCGGCGCTGCACCAGCAGCTTGTACAGGGTGTGCTGGATCTGTTCCCTGACCTGGTCCGTCAGATTGAACATCAGCATCGGGTCCTCGGCGGCCTCCGGCGGATAGCCGTCGGTGCGGATCGGCTCACCGAACTGGATGGTCCACTTCGTCGGCAGCGGCACCGCGCCCAGCGGCCCCAGCCACGGGAAGGTCGGCGTGATCGGGAAGTACGGGAACCCCAGCAGCCGGGCCAGGGTCTTCGCATTGCCGATCATCGGATAGATCTCCTCGGCCCCGACGATGGAGCACGGCACGATCGGCGCCCCCTGGCGCAGAGCGGTGGAGACAAAGCCGCCGCGGCCGAACCGCTGGAGCTTGTAGCGCTCGCCGAAGGGCTTGCCGATGCCCTTGAAGCCCTCCGGCATCACCCCCACCAGCTCGCCCTGCGCAAGCAGCCGTTCGGCGTCCTCGGCACAGGCGAGGGTGTGACCGAGCTTGCGGGCCAGCTCGTTGACCACCGGCAGCACAAAGACCAGATCGGCCGCCAGCAGCCGCAGATGGCGGTCCGCCGGGTGGTTGTCGTGCACGGCGACCTGCATCATCAGGCCGTCCAGCGGCAGCGTCCCGGAGTGGTTGGCGACGATCAGCGCCCCGCCCTTCGACGGGATGTTCTCGATGCCCTTCACCTCGACCCGGAAGTACTTCTCGTACACCGGCCGCAGCAGCGACATCAGGACCTGGTCGGTCAGCTCCTCGTCGTAGCCGAAGTCGTCGACCTCGTAGTCGCCCGTCAGCCTGCGCCGCAGAAACGCCAGCCCCCCGGCAAGTCGCCGCTCCAGGCCCCCGTCCCGGGGCCGCGGGTCCGTCAGCTGCTCCCCGGCCGCGGGAGCGTCATCGCCCGGCTCCGCGGCACCGGGCAGGGGCTGCACCTCCCGGACCGCTCCGGGCTCGCCCGGGCGGCGGGCCGCCGCGTTCCGGCGCCGCTGCGGCCGCTGCACGGCAGGCCCCCGGGACCGGTCGTCGTCGAACGGAATGACCTTGGCGTCCGCCATCGTTGCTGCGCTCCTCAGTTGGCGCTGTGCGTCGGGAGGTGGCCACCGCCCAGTGCGGGCAGTGCGGCGATCCGGTCCACGGCCCCCGCGAGGGCCTCCGGCGGCAGCAGCCCGGGCCCCCGGCTGCGCGCGAAGTCCGCGAACGTCTCGGCGGTCGTGTACTGGGGCTGGTACCCGAGTGTCTCGCGCATCTGGTCCGTGGCCACCACCCGCCCATGGGTGAGCAGCCGGATCTGTTCGGGCGAGAAGTCCGTCATGCCCAGGGTGCGCATCGCCGAGCCGACCCAGGTGACGGCGGGCAGCAGCAGCGGCGCGGTGGGACGACCCAGCCGCCGCGCGCACTGCGACAGCAGCAGCACACCGTCCCCGGCCACGTTGAAGGTGCCGCTGTTGAGCGTGCCGCGCTGCGGCTCGTGCGAGCCGATCCGCAGCACCTCGATCACATCGTCCTCGTGCACGAACTGGAGCCGCGGATCGTAGCCGAGGACGGTGGGCAGCACCGGCAGCGAGAAGTACGAGGCGAGCGGCGAATCGGCGTTCGGACCGAGGATGTTGGCGAACCGCAGCACACAGACGGCCACATCGGGGCGGCGCCGGGCGAAGCCGCGCACATACCCCTCGACCTCGACGGTGTCCTTGGCGAAGCCTCCGCTGGGCAGCGACTTGGCCGACGTCGTCTCGGTGAAGACGGCCGGATCGCGCGACGCCGACCCGTACACATTGGTGCTGGACTTCACCACCAGCCGTCTGACCGCCGGGGACTTCTGGCAGGCACCCAGCAGCTGCATGGTGCCGATGACATTGGTCTCCTTGACCGTGGCCCGGCTGCCGCTGCCGAGCGGGGTCCCCGTCACGTCCAGGTGGACGACGGTGTCCACGGAGTGCTCGGCCAGCAACCGGGCGATGGTGGGCTGGCGGATGTCGGCCCGGACGAAGTCGGCGCCGCCGAGATGGTGCTCGGGCGGCACCACGTCCACCGCGATCACCCGGTCGACCTCCGGGTCACGCTGAATCCGTCGTACGAACCGGCCCCCGAGCCGGCGGGCCACTCCGGTCACGAGCACGACCTTGCCCAAGATCAGCGCCTCTCTTCCGTCCCGTCCACTCGTGGACGGGAGCCTGCCCTCAGCCTGCCGCGTTCCCCGTGTGCGGCCAACTTAGCCGGTCGATGTTGCGCTGTGATGACCGCCTGATGCACGAAGTGACGACACCCCCGTACGTACGACCAGACCCAGCCATTCGGCCCCCACGGACCTCTGCACAGCGGACCGATGGCCGGAGGCGACGACGGCCGGAAAGGCGCGGAAACGCCAAGGGCCCCCCACCGGTGGTGGGGGGCCACTACGCGCAGACGCGCACAGAAGCAGAGTCGCCGCCCCTCGCGGGGCCGCGCCCTACTTCTTGTTGCGACGCTGAACGCGCGTGCGCTTGAGCAGCTTGCGGTGCTTCTTCTTCGCCATCCGCTTGCGCCGCTTCTTGATAACAGAGCCCACGACTACCCTCGCTCACTTCTCATCACTCGGTGCTGGGCGCCATGGGCCCATACGACCTACGAGGGGCTAGCCTACCCGCCCGAGCGCTGAGGTCGTAATCGAGGTGCCCGGGGAGGCCCAAGCGGGCCCCGCCGGGCCGCCGTCAGGCCGTCTCGACCCCCACATAGCTCTCGCGGAGGTACTCGTGAACCGCTTGCTCCGGCACCCGGAAAGACCTTCCCACCCGGATCGCCGGCAGATGACCGCTGTGCACCAGCCGGTACACGGTCATCTTCGACACACGCATCACCGAGGCGACTTCCGCCACGGTCAGAAACTGAACCTCGTTCAGAGGCCTCTCGCCAGCAGCAGCCATGACACACCTGAACCTTCCGCACTCGACGGCCACCGGCTTCCCCTTCCGGTGACTCTTCGTCGTTGCGTGCTCACTCCCCAGACTAGGTGCGGGTGATGCAAGTGGGGAAGAGGGGATGCCATCCGCGGCCTACTGTGACAGACACGCTCGATTGAGTACATAGCGAGTAAGCGGTCGGTAGTAATCGGACCGCACAGCGTCATCGAGCGGCACCACGACGGACACCCGCCCCTCCGCCTCCCCGACGAACAGCGCGGGGTCGTCCGTGTCGGCCAGGCCGATCGTCTCGAACCCCAGCTGACCTGCCCCGCAGACCCAGCCGTGGTCCCCGATCACCAGATGCGGCAGCGGGCCGCCGGACTCCGCCGCGGCGGCCAGCGCGAGTCGCACCGGCAGCGGTGAGTGCGAATGTGCGCCCGGCTCACAACCGGCTCCCCCGCCCCCTGCTTTCCGCACGAACGCGACCCCCCGTACGTAGTCGAGGGTGTACGTGCGTAGGCCGAACCGGGTCAATATGTCGACAGAGCGACCCTGCGCCGGGGTGAGGACGGCACATCCCGCCGCCGACAGGGCATGGGCGAGAGCGGCGTAGAAACCGGTCAGCCGGTGCGGATGTCCGGTGCCCAGCAGCACCGCCTCCCCGCGCCGCGCGGCCGTCGCGAGCCGGTCGGCGAAGGCCTCCAGACCCGTCAGGGTGCGCTCCGGGTCAATCACATCATGGCCGGAGGTATGACAAGGATCGGCCGAAACCCCGCACTTGTCTGCCATTAACTCGATCAGATCCCGCGCCCCCCATGTCCATTCCGGATCGAGTCCGATCAGAACGCGGGGGTCCCGCGCGGCGAAAAGCCGATAGCTGCGCAGACTGTCCTCGCGCGAGGTGGCCACGGTCCCGGCCAGCCCGGCGGCCAGCAGATGCGCACGCAGCGCTCCGGTGCTCAACACGCGGGCGATACTGGCCCACTCGCCCGCCCCGCATGACCGGAACGCGGGAAACACCCCACCGTCGGCCCAATGGTGCGACCCTCTCCGGCGGATCGCGCGGCTCGCTCCGGCCGTCGCGCGGCTCTCTCTCCGGCGGCCGCGCGGCCCGCAGCCTTCAAGCCCGTTCCGGCGATCGCGCAGCCCGCAGCCCGCTACGGCAGCAGACCGCGCAGCGGATACACCGCCCTGCGGGTCGCGAGCACCGCCTGGTCCAGCCGGTCCGCCGGGTCGTACCCCGACTCCCAGTCCGCGTACCCGACCGGCCACCGCCCGTCCGTCATCCGGCCCGGCGCCAACTGCCGGGTACGGGCGAAGACCTGCTGCCGCCAGCTGTCCGGGATCACGGTCTCCGGCTCGATCGGCCGCCCCGCCGCCACGGCGACCAGATGCGTCCAGGACCGCGGTACGACCTCCACCACCGCGTAGCCTCCGCCGCCCAGCGCGACCCAGCGCCCCTCGGCGTACTCGTGCGCCAGGTCGTGGCACGCCAGCTGCACGGACCGCTGCGCGTCCAGCGACACCGCGAGATGGGCGAGCGGATCCTCGAAGTGGGTGTCCGCGCCGTGCTGGGTGACCAGCACCTGCGGCCGGAAGTCGGCGAGCAGCTCCGGTACGACTGCGTGGAAGGCCCGTACCCACCCCGCGTCGCCCGTACCGGCCGGCAGCGCCACATTCACCGCGCTGCCCTCGGCACCGGCCCCGCCCGTCTCCTGCGGCCACCCCGTCTGCGGGAAGAGGGTCTGCGGGTGCTCGTGCAGCGAGACGGTGAGGACCCGGGGGTCGTCCCAGAACGCGGCCTGCACCCCGTCGCCGTGGTGGACGTCCACGTCCACGTACGCGACCCGCTCGGCGCCCAGCTCCAGCAGCCGGGCGACGGCGAGGGCCGCGTCGTTGTAGATGCAGAACCCGGAGGCACCACCGGGCATCGCATGGTGCAGCCCTCCGGCGAAATTCACCGCGTGCAGCGCGTCCCCCCGCCACACCGCCTCGGCGGCCCCGACCGACTGCCCTGCGATCAGCGCGGACACCTCGTGCATCCCGGCGAACGCGGGATCGTCCAGGGTGCCGAGACCGTACGCCCCGTCGGCCGACCGCGGGTCCGCGGACGCGGCCTTCACCGCCGCCACATAGTCCTCGCGGTGCACCAGCCTGAGCGTGGAGTCGCCCGCCGGCTTCGCCGCGACCACCTCGATGTCCTTCTCCAGCCCGAAGGCGTCGACCAGCTTCCTGGTCAGCGCGAGCCGGACCGGATCCATCGGATGGTCCGGGCCGAAGTCATAGCCCGTTACCGCCTCGTCCCACATCAGCTGTGCTCGGCCGCTCATGCCCGCCACCGTATCGGTCCGCCGGAGGCGCGAACGAGCGGGCATACCCCAGCGTCACCAGCACCAACACCATCGGAACCAGCATGGCCCCGCGATAGCTCCAGGCGTCCCCGAGCGCACCCACCAAGGGCGAACCGACCAGAAAACCGACATAGTTGAAGATGTTCAGGCGCGCCACCGCCGCGTCCGAGGCGCCGGGGAAGAGCCGCCCGGCCGCCGCGAAGGTCTGGGGCACCAGCACACACAGCCCCAGACCCAGCAGAGTGAACCCGAGCATCCCCACCCAGGGACCGGGCGCCCCCGCCACCACCGCGAACCCGAGCGCCGCCACCAGCGCGCCCAGCCGTACGACCGCCGCGGCCCCGAACCGCCGCACCCCGAGGTCCCCGATCGCCCGCCCCAGCAGCGTGGTCACCATGTACACGTTGTACGGCACGGTCGCCAGCTGCTCCGAGCTGCCGAGGGTGTCCTGAAGGTATTTGGCACTCCAGTTGGAGACGGTCGAGTCCCCGATGTACGCGAAGGTCATCACCAGGCACAGCGGCAGCAGCAGCCGGAAGACCACCGCCCCGGACCCGCCCGGCTCCTCCTGTCCGGCCGCCCCCGCCCCGTCGACGTACCACCGGCTCCCCACGAGCGTGGCCGACAACAGCACGGCCACCACGGGCAGATACGACACCCACAGCGTGAGCCCCCAGTGCGCGCCCGCCCAGGCCAGCGAGGCACCGAGGATCCCGCCGAGGCTGTACGCGGCATGGAAGCCGAGCATGATGCTGCGCCCGTAGGCCCGTTGGAGGCTGACCCCGAGCATGTTCATCGAGGCGTCGAGCGCCCCCACCGTCAGGCCGAACACCCCCAGTGCGAGGGCCAGTCCGGCCATTCCGTCGGCGCCCCCGGCACCGAGCAGGGCCAGCAGTACCAGGGGCTGCGACCAGCGCAGCACCCGGCTGGGCCGTACCCGCCTGACCAGCTGTTCGGTGGTCACACTGCCGACACCGGCGAGGACCGGCACCGCGGCGAGGAAGGCGGGCAGCAGCGCGTCGGAGATCCCGTACCGGTCCTGGATGGCCGGAATCCGGGTGACCAGCAGGGCGAAGGTGGCGCCCTGGGCGAAGAACCCAAACGCCAGAGAGGCCCTGCCGCGCCGCAGCACATCTGTCATGGCGGCGAGCGTAGGGCTCCTGGTCACGGCTGGATAGATCCAGCCGAAGGTGATTTCTGTTCAGCTTTCCGGGTCCGGCGGGGGCTCAGCGGGCGAGGGCGGGGGCCGTGGCGGGAGCGTTCGCCGGGGTTCCCTCCCCGGCGAACGTCCTCGCGCCCGCCTCCACTTCGGCCATGAGCAGGCGTGCCATGGGAGCGGCCGCGAGGGCGCTGCTCACCCGGAAGGCCACGACCATCGCGACGGCGAGGACGACGTTGCCGAGCCAGACCATGGTGTCCACCGGCAGCGTGTACACGCCCACGATCCGCGCCACGCACTCGCCGAGCAGCACGACGCCCCAGACGACGGAGAAGACCCGCTCGTACCGCCGGAAGGCCGGGGACCCGGTGAGCAGCCGCTCCCAGGCGGCCTCCCGCTCCGCCTGCCCCTTCACCAGCCACGGCTTCATACCGGCCGTCATCATCGGCTTCCCGAGGGCCACCGAGACCAGGATGCCGATGCCGATGGCGCTGCTGGCGGCGCTGTCCTTGGCGAGCATCAGCCGCGGGTCGCCGGAGACCAGGCTGAGCAGCAGCCCGACGATGTTCACGAACAGGATGAGTCCGGCGAGGGCGTTGACCTTCCGCTCCCGAAGGACGCTCCAGACGGTCCGCGCGGCGGGCACCACGCTGCTGAGCGCGAGGGCCATGAGGGTGCTGGTCCCGAACCCGTCCTTGACGAGGTAGTAGGAACCGACCGGCACCGCTACGTCCATGATCAGCGGCGCGACGTTCTTCGTCTTGCTCTGGCGCTGGGGAACCGTGTTCGTCGTCATGCCCTCAGCTTCGTGGAAACGGGGGGTCCGCCAGTAGAAACGATCGTCCGGAGGTCGGCATGACAAATGTCAGCGCCGGCCCGGTGGTTCGGGTCATCCGCGCCCTCGTTCCAGCAGGCCGGGCAGTTCCTCCATGCCGGAGAAGAGCCGGGTGGCTCCGGTGAGCCGGTCGGCGGGTGTCATGGCGGTGTAGCCGTAGACGTCCATCCCGGCGGCCACCGCGGCCTGCACTCCGAGGGGGCTGTCCTCGACGACCGCGCACCGCCCGGACTCCACCCCCATCCGCTCGGCCGCGTAGAGGAAGAGATCGGGTGCCGGCTTCCCCCGCCCCACGTCCTGCGAGCTGAAGACGCGGTCCTCCTCGAACCACCGGTCGAGCCCGGTCGCCCGGTGTCCCACCCGGATCCGCTCATGGCTCCCGGACGAGGCCACACAGTAGGGAATCCCGTCGGCGCGGAGCCGCTCCAGTACGTCCACGGCCCCGGGCACGGGCTTCAGCTCCCGTTCGAACGCGGCGAAGACACGGGCGTGGAAGACATCGTCGAAGTCGTCGGGCAGCCGCTGTCCCGTCCGTTCGAGCACCAGGTCATGGATGCGATGCATCGCCGACCCCATGTAGTCCCGGATGGAGTCCTCGTATGTGGTGGGGTGCCCCAACTCGGTGAGGTAGGCGGCCAGATGCCGATTGGAGAGGGGCTCGCTGTCGACCAGCACGCCGTCGTTGTCAAAGATGATCAAGTCATAATGCATGACCCGACCTTAAACGCAGAAAACCCCCGTGCCTGAGGGCACGGGGGTTTCCCACACAATTTGTTCGGCGGCGTCCTACTCTCCCACAGGGTCCCCCCTGCAGTACCATCGGCGCTGTAAGGCTTAGCTTCCGGGTTCGGAATGTAACCGGGCGT
>NZ_JBIUBV010000018.1:0-117920 GCF_044548405.1 Streptomyces sp. NPDC052040
GTCACCGTTGGGTGATCGAGCGCACCATGTCGTGGCTGTCCGGCTACCGCCGCCTCAGCCCCCGTTACGAACGAAATCCCCGCAACTACCTGGGCCTTCTGGGACTCGCAGCCGCACTCTGCTGCTACAAGCGATACGTCCGCCTCACCCCATAGGACACGGTCTAAGGATGTGGCTGTGGTGCCGGAGCCGGTCCGAGGGTTGAAGGCGTTGGCGTCCAGAACGTTCTTGATTCCGTCACAGGTGAGCGTATCTGCGGCAGCGGCCGATGCGGTGGCGGGAACAGCCAGCGGAACACCAATGGAAGCGGCGAGTGCGATTGTGACCGCTCGACGACAGAATGAAAGCACGGTGGTTCTCTCTTCTCAGCTCGGTCGCTGGTTGATGAGTCGGCTTTCCGGGACTGAGTCCCGTCTTCCGACGTATTCACGGTAGGCACTGCTACGCGTCGGTGTAGCTGGCCGAACGGCCACAGTGAAGCCAGCCGAAAGAGGGATCCGGAGACACGGTGGCCCAGCCGTGCCGGCGTGCAGGGCTGCGTTTGAAGTGGCTGCCGTCGAGGGGCCCTTGCCCCGTCGGTGACCCTCGGCCATGGGCTTCAGCGCTTCCCTGTCGTGGGTGGTGGCAGCCGAGACACCGACGGCCAGTGGCAGGAACGCGGCCGGTCCGTAAGCACGAGGTCCGCCGCACCCCCGCCGGGTAGTCATCTCCGGCCTCATGGGCCGGACGACGTCGGTTCGCCAGGAGGCGGCATCCGGGCCGTGGCCTCGGGCACCGTCGGTACGCCCACAGCCGCGCCACGCAGAGCCCGGTGTCGGCGCCGGGATTCAGGATGCTGTCAGCAACGGACGCAGCGAAGCCGATTCCGTCATCCGCCGAGCCATCGCCGAGGAACACCGTCGGACCACGACCATGCACGCGAACGCGACGGCTCCGCCGGCGACGAGCCCTGCCAGAACATCATGCGGGTAGTGCACACCGATCCAGACCCGGGACGCCGCCATGGCGGCCGCCGCTGCGCAGGCGATCGCGCCCAGGCGCCGGGAGACGAACAGCAGCCCCACGGCGACGGCTCCCGCGACGGCTGCATGAGTGCTGGGAAACGACCAGTCTCCAGCCGTCGGACATGCCTCCAGAGTCCTGACCCACAGGCTCTGGCACGGCCTGTTCTCGTGCACTGTGAGCTTGGCCGCCACGTTCACCCCGTACGCCAGGACCGTGATCACCGGAACGGCCAGTGCCGTCATCGCTGTCACGGGCCGCCCTGCGCGCCGGGCCTGCCACCAGGCCGTACTCGTGAACACAGCGAACACGATCAGCCCGTACACCGACCATGCCGTCACTGCGGCGTTCAGCCAGCCGGGGGCGCGCTGGGCCAGGCCAGTCACGCTCAGGTAGGCGGAGCTGTCGATCGACGCCCCTTCGAACGCGAAGTCCATTCTCATGTCTTTCCTGTCGGGTGGGGTCGTGGACGATCCCATGGGTCAACGCGACCGGCATGACCCGGCCGGCTGTGCATCTGAAGATTCCGATCCCCGCCGACCCGTTCCACCGCTTTGCCTTCGCACCTGTGTCTGCTTGGAGTTCCATACTCTTGCCGGTGAGTCCGAGGCCGGCTGATGCTGCCGCCGAGCCGGGGGGTGACCTGGAGTGACCTGCTGCGTGTGGTCCGTGGTCGCCCCTTGTGATGCCCGTCACAAATCGCTTGCTTAGTTGCGTAAGTCTGCAACTTACTCGTTCTGTCCCCCGTCTAACCAGCTGCCGGGGCGGCGCCACCGTCCCGGCACCTCAAGGCCCGGCATCCATCAGCACAGACGAGAGCAGAGGCATGCACGCAGGACAGTCAGAACCCGCGGGCCCCAGCCAAGCCCATCGGCAGAGCCGGAACGTGGACCCCTCCTCCTCCCGGAAGTGGGATCCGCCCATGTCCCCGCCTCATGCGGCCGCGAGGGACGAGGCGGGACGGTCGAACGGGCAGGGCGGGCACCGTGCCGCCCCCTCCCGCGGGCGGTCCCTGATTCTCGCGGTCGCCGCGGCCCTGGTGGCGGCACCCGTGCTGGGGGCTTCCGTGGATGTGCTCTCGGGAAGCGGAGCAAACTGGGGGCTCATGGCCGGAGCAGTCGCCGGGGCCGTGTGGGCGGCGCTGCTGTCAGCCCGTCGGGACCTGCTGCGGTGGGTGGCGCCCCTGCCGACGCCGGCGGTGGCCGTTGCCGCGGTCACGCTCGGGATGCTCGCGAATCCGAGCGGTGAGGTCCATGCCGCGCAGTGGGTGCAGTGGGCACTGGCCGCCTTCCCGGCCATGGTGGCGGCCGAGTGCGCCGTGCTGGTGGTGGCCGTCATGAGAGCGGTGCGGTCCCGCAGTCGCAGGAGGCGCTTCCATGCGTGACAAGGAAGAGCCGACCAGGCAAGGCGGCACCCGTCCCGCGGGTGTCCCGCGGGCGGGACGCGGTCGGGCCGCCCGGTGGCTGACTGCGCTGCGCGCAGCTGCCTGGGTGATGTCGGCCCTCATACTCCTTGCGTGCGGGGTGACTCATTTCGCCTATCGCTCGTTGACCGACGGTTTGAGCACGTCCGACGCACTGGATGCGATCAGGAAGGGCTCCTCCCGGCACCTGGACAACTCGGTCAACCTGTTGCTGGTAGGGCTGGATTCACGCAAGGACATGGACGGCAACGACCTGCCGAAAGAGTTCGTCGAAAGTGAACTCCACGCCGGTTCGAGCCAGATCGGCTACTACAACACCAACACGCTGATCCTCATGCACATCCCGGCGGACGGCGGGAAGGCCAGCGCCTTCTCCATCCCGCGCGACGACTATGTCGACACGCTCAACGGGGACGGCTCACCCCAAGGGAAACACAAGATCAAGGAGGCGTACGCCTACGCCTACACCGCAGCCCACGACAGGCTGTCGGCAACGGGAGTCACGGGTACGGAGCTGGAGCGCAAGAGCCGTGAGGCCGGCCGCCGGGCGACGCTGGCCACGGTGCAGGACTTCACCGGGGTACCGATCGACCACTTCGCCGAGGTCAATCTCCTCGGGTTCTACGACATTGCCAAGGTGCTCCAACCCATCACGGTGTGTCTCAAGAACCCGGTCAAGGACCGCTACTCCGGGGCCGACTTCCCGGCCGGTGTGCAGAAGCTCAACGCCAGACAGGCGCTGGCCTTCGTCCGGCAGCGCCACGGCCTGACCGCGGGCGACCTGGACCGAACCCGCCGCCAGCAGGCCTTCATCTCGTCGGTGACCCATCAACTGAAGACGCAGGGAGTGTGGGGCGACGTCGGAAAGCTGACGGGCCTGCTCGACGTGGTGAAGAAGGACGTCGTTCTCGACAGCTCCTGGAACCTGCTCGACTTCGCCCAGCAGGCTCCCCAGCTCACCGGGGGAAACACAGAGTTCCACACGCTGCCCATCGCCCAGTTCGCCACGCAGAACGGCGAATCGGTGAACCTCGTCGACCCCGCGAAGATCAAGGCAATCGTCCAGCAGGCGTTCACAGCGAAGGAGAAGACCCGAAGCGACACCGCCAAGGCTGCACCCGGCACCGTTGACGTCTTCAACGGCAACGGTGCCCCGGGCCTGGCCGACAGTGAGCTCAAAGACCTGGTCAAGCTGGGACATGCGGCCGGCACCACGGGAAACGCCGTCCCGCAGCAGCACACCACGGTGACCTACGGAAGCGGAGCCAGGGAAGCCGCCACCCAGATCGCGGCCCGGCTCAAGGCCGCGACGGCGCAGCAGAGTTCAGATGTTCCATCCGGACACGTTCGCGTCACCCTCGGACACGACTACACGCCGCGGCCGGAAGCGCCCGCAGCCTCTGATGAGTCGGCGTCCGAATCGGCTGACTCGTCAGGCCCCGCGGTGAAGTCCGGAGGGATTCCCTGTGTCAACTGAGTCCGTTCGCATCGCCTTCCCGGCCGCCCCTTTTCCCTCCTGCACGAAGGAGCGGAACCAGGGATCACACGAGTTCTCATCGCAGGCGGGAGGCTTCATGCGCAGCTCCGGCAACCGAAGCCGCGGTACCAAGAGGGGGCGATCCATGCCGATTTCGGGGACGTGGGGACGCTGGGGCTCCGTCCTCCTGGTGGCGGCCCTCGCACTGCCCTTGTACGTCGTCATACGCGTCACAGGTGCTCCGCAGGACGAGGCGCCGCACGAGGCCGGGAAATCTGCTCCAGCCGCCGTGGCTCCCTCTCAGGCGGCCTATGACCCCGCCGACTATGCCTCGAGCGTCCGCCATCGAGCCCAGCAGGCCGGAGTCAGCGCCCAGTTGAGCATGGCCATCCTCTACAACGAGGCTTACAAACCGCACGACCCGGCCTTCGAGCGAGCATGGCTGAAACTGAAGCCCGGCGCAGCGCTGGGTATCGCCAACATGCATCGCGCCGCCTTTGAGGAGGTCAAGCAGGGGCGGGACTTCGCACAACGCCGTTGGCAGGATCTGCCGGACGATCGCGACCTAGCCATCGAAGCCATGACCTGGTACCTGCACGACCTGGCCGTCCGGCTCCCCGCACACTGGGACGCCCCGTACACCAAGACCGACCTGCTGGCCCTCGGGTACAACGCCGGCCCGGGCAACATGCTCTCCATCGCTCGCGGCGAGCATGTCGGCGGCCAGGCCCGCTCCTATGTGGACCAGCTCCACGAGAACTGGGCCAAGTCGAAAGAAGCGCTGGCCCCGTAGGCCGGACATCCGGGTGGTGGACCAGGACCGTACGGACAGGAGGAGAGCCCTTTCGGGCAGCGGCTCAGGTACGAATCACCAGGGCGCACTTCCCTCGGCCTGCTCGGTGGCCGCTGCGCGACCGCGTGCAGCCGGGCCTCGGTGCCGCAGGGTACGCAGGCTGCACCGCGCCCCGGAGGCCGGCGACCGCCCTCTTGGACGGGATCTGGTGATCGGCCTGCCCAGGTCCTCGATTCCGACGGCGGGCTCGTCAGCCGCAGCCTTCGGCAGCCGCTCCGCAGCTCGCGGGGTCGACGTGCCCAGGGCTCTTCGTGAACGCCTCCGCGGCCGCTGCCGGGCCCGCGCCCGGCAGCGGGCGCCGACATGGACGACTGTCCGATTCCTAGTGGTATCGCCACGCCAGCACGGTGATGAAGGGGTGATCACAGGACCCCGGGCGGGCCGGAAGACAGCCTCCTACCAGGCAAATCACATAGTTGCGCAATACAGCAAATGAACAGGGCGGCCACGTCGGGCCCGCGAGTAATACTTGCACATCCATGCAAGTATGGTGTCTCAAGGCCGCGACGGGGGCCGAGACCCTGCTTTCTCACAGGGAGAGGAAAATGCGCGGTCGACTTGACCTGCGGCTCGGGCGGATACAGCTGGGCAGCCGCGGTGTGGAACTGATGCTGGTGCTGGGCGCCGTGATGATATGCGGCTACGGCTATGCCGAGACGTCTCTCGCCGTGCAGGGCGAGGTGCCCAGAGCCGTGCTGGGCCAGATCGCGGCTCTGGCGGCGCTTCCGCTGGTATGTCATCTGGCGGTGCGCCGTTTCGCTCCGCACGCCGACCCGCTGATTCTGCCCATGACCACGCTGCTCAGCGGTCTGGGCCTCGTCCTCATCCACCGCCTCGACATCGCCTACCACGCCCGCTACGGTGCTCCGCCCGCCGCGCCCGGCCAGCTGATGTGGTGCGCCATCGCAGCGGCCGCCTTCGCCGCGGCGATGGCGCTGCTCAAGGATCACCGCAGGCTCCAGCGCTACCTGTATCTGACCATCGCGGTCGGGCTGGTCCTGTTGATGGCGCCGGCCTTCTACCCGGGTGACGTCTACGGCGCCAAACGGTGGATCTTCCTCGGGCCCCTGTCCTTTCAGCCCGGCGAGTTCGTCAAGGTCATTCTCGTGCTCTTTTTCGCCGGCTACCTGAGTCTGCGCAAGGACGCCCTCGCTCTCGCGGGGCGGCGCTTCATGGGTTTGTACCTCCCGCGCGGGCGCCAGCTGGGGCCCATCGCCGCGGTGTGGATCCTCAGCCTGCTGGTCCTGGTCTTCGAACGGGATCTGGGAACGTCACTGATCTTCTTCGGCCTCTTCGTGATCATGCTGTACGTGGCCACCGAACGCACCAGTTGGGTGGTCTTCGGGGTTGTCCTCTTCGTCGTCGGCGCCTTCGTGGTGGGATCCTTCGAACCGCACGTCCATGGCCGGGTGGCCGCCTGGCTGCACCCCATGGACATCTTCCTGCCGCCCGACCAGCGTCCCGCGGGCCTCGTCTCCGATCAGTCCGCCCAGGCCCTGTTCAGCATGGGCTCCGGCGGCATTCTCGGCAGTGGCATCGGCCAGGGGCATCCGGAGCTCATCGGGTTCGCCGGTCGCAGCGACTTCATCCTCACCACGGTCGGTGAAGAGCTGGGACTGGCAGGTGTGACCGCAGTCATCCTCCTCTACACCCTCCTGGCCGAGCGCGGCCTGCGGACGGCGATCACCGCGACCGACTCGTTCGGCAAACTTCTGTCCGCGGGTCTGGCGGTCTCCCTCGTGCTTCAAGTCTTCGTCGTGGTCGGCGGTGTCACCGGACTCATCCCGCTCACCGGCAAGGCCCTGCCGTTCCTTGCCCAGGGAGGCTCGGCCATGGTCGCCAACTGGCTGCTCGCGGCATTGCTGATCAAGGTGAGCGACGTCGCACGCCGACCCGCCCCGGCCTTCGAGGCGAGCGAATGACATACGGGTCGGCGGCCCACCGTTGCCGGATGCCCGAGGTCGGGGTGGTCGAGCTCATTTGACAGCGGGGGTTGTTGCGTTGACATGACGGAGCCTGCCGAGTGCTTGGTGCCCTGATGGGCTGTGGGAGATGTTCCGGCGGGTGGTGCCGGAGCCGGTGGCCATGCGCCCGCAGTGGTGCCCGCCGACGGGGCCGGGGACCGTGAGTGCCTGGTGGCGATCGCGCTCGTAGCCACGTCAGGGTGCTCATCGGGGCAGCTGCCGTCGGTCTTCGCGCCTGCGTGACCCATGGTCTACCGGCCCTTCGCACAAGGGAGTCACGCTCGGCGGCCCGAGCATGGGCCCGACTGCACCGCGTCACGCTGAACGAGCCCACCCTCATCCCTCACACGACGCATGGCCCCGTACCGGTGGGGCAGAGATGACAGGTCCGCGCCAACCCCAACCGGAAGGCTGCCACGTGAAGCGCACGTCCTGGGTTCTTCTGACGGCCCTGACCACCTTGCTGCCAGCGCTGTCGAGCAGTGTCGCTGCCGCCCGGCCAGCCGTCGCCGACGCCACACCGACCGCCACCTGCACCTACACATCGGCGGTCCCGGCCGACCATTTCAAGGGCATTCCCGTCTTCGACGCGAAGAAGGCCGCGAAACCCTACAGAGCGACCCTGCGCACCAGCCAAGGCGCCATCACCTTCACGGCGCTGACCGACAAGGCGCCCTGCACCACCTTCTCCTTCAGGTTCCTGGCCGAGCACGACTACTTCGACCGCAGCCACTGCCACCGGCTCACCACCCAGCGGATCTTCGTGCTGCAGTGCGGCGACCCGACCGGGACCGGCAGCGGCGGCCCCGGGTACTCCTTCCCCGACGAGAACCTCCAGGGCGCCACCTATCCCGCCGGAACCGTCGCCATGGCCAACGCCGGCCCGAACACCAACGGCAGCCAGTTCTTCTTCGTCTGGAAGGACACGAAGCTCTCACCCAACTACACACCGTTCGGACAGGTCACGACCGGGCTCGACGTTCTGGAGAAGATCGCGGCAGGCGGCGAGGACGACCAGAACAACCCCGGCGACGGCTTTCCTAACCTGCCCGTGAACATCCGCCACGTCGCGATCACCAAGCGCTGACGACCGCACTCCCGCCACCGGTCGCGACGGGCGCTCCAGGCAGTTCCGCCCTCGCCGCGACAGCCGGGAGCCCGTCCCCTGCCCGCAGCACAGGACGGGCCCCCGCCCACAGCCAGGATCCCGCGCCCACCACCCAGCGGCCGCCACGAACACTCCTCTCGGCCCGCGGCAGGGGACCACAGGACCGGGGCGGCCGTCGGATGTGCTGCCGTGGGGTGGCGGTCCGCAGCCGCCGGCAACTGTCCTGGACCGCGCAACCCCCGCGGTCGGCAACGACGGCGCGCGAGGGAACCCGCCCCACAGGCTCGGCGGTTTGACCATCAACGCGCCTTTTGTAGAGCGCACTTGGCAGGACCTTTGCTGTGAATACCCGGAAGCCGGGTGACAACGGGGCGCACATTGACTGCACACTGACAACAACGGGCGCACGTCTCCCCCACTGGTGGCCGCCAGATACGTCTGCACCTCGAGTCCCGCGAGAAGGAGCAGCATGTCTGCCACAATCCGCCTCACCGCAGCCACAGCCGTAGCCGCCGCCGTCCTGTCCACGCTGGCGGCCTCCCCCACGGCCGCCGCTGCTGCGACGGCACTGCGCATGACCCCGGTCAGCGGCCACATCAGCAGCCACCAGCTGGCCGGTGGCATCAGGAACAGCACCAGCTCCAACTGGGCCGGCTACGCCGCGACCGGTACGACGTTCACCAGCGTCTCCGCCAGCTGGGTGCAGCCCGCGGTCAGCTGCACCAGATCAACCACGTACTCGTCGTTCTGGATCGGCATCGACGGCGACGGCAGCAACTCCGTGGAGCAGACGGGCACTGAGGCGGACTGCTCCAGCGGGAGGGCGGTCTACTCGTCCTGGTACGAGATGTACCCGGCCTACCCCGTCAACTACAGCAACCCGGTCAGCGCCGGTGACCGCTTCACCTCGACGATCAGCCGCAGCGGCACCAAGTACACGCTCACCCTCACGGACAGCACCAAGGGGTGGACGAAGACCACGACCAAGACGCAGAGCGGCCTGTCCAACGCGTCCGCCGAGGTCATAGCCGAGGCACCGTCCAGCTCCTCCGGCGTGCTCCCGCTGTCGAACTTCGGCACCGCGAGCTTCACCAACGCCACCGCCAACGGCCAGCCGATCGGCACCTACTCACCCGACAAGATCGACATGGCGTCGGGCAGCACCACCAAGGCCACCACCTCTTCGCTCAGCGGCGGGGAAAACTTCTCGGTCACCTACAACCACAGCTGATCCGCGACGCGCTGCGGCGGGGCGGTCCCGGAACGCCTCGGCGTTCCGGGACCGCCCCGTATTCAGGTCAGCCGACACCGCGCCCGGCCAAGGCGGCGGCTCGCTGTGCGGGGGCCTGCCAAGATCTCCCGTCAGGAAAGCAGGGGCTCATGGAGCACCAGACCTCGACGGCCGGACAACTTCTCGCACTTGATCACTTCGGCCGGTAACTGCCGTACGCACAGGCGGCATTCGGCTGGGCATGTGACATGCCCCGCACGAGGGCCGTCAGGGCCTGTACCGCTCATTCCCGGCCTTGACGAAGGACATATGGGCATCCTCCGCACGCTGTCATCCTTTCGAAGCTCGTTGTATTCGATCGGTATACGAACCGCCCGTGCGTCCGTGGCTACCGTTGCCCGGAAAACATGAGGTGGGGCCACCTCATGTCATCTGCCGTTCGAGCCGAATGACGGGAACAACGACATGCCCAACGGCGAGTATGTGCCTGCGCCGCAGCCGCGGGATCAGCCCACCAGCAGAACCGGGAACCGCGCCGGCGCGGCCAGGAAGCAGATCCCGGGCCGTGGCCCACGGCAGCCGGGTGACGGCAAGGACAAGTACCTGGCAGAGATCGACCGCTGGAACGAGAAGGTGAAACTCACGGTCGATCCGAAGGAGTTGAGGCGCAACCGGGGATACGCCGAGCGTGCCGACGCCGCGACCCGCCGCGCGATCGACAAATGGACGGAGCGGGGAAAGAGACGCCTCCCCTTGGTCCCGGTGCTGGAGCATTCGGCGAACCGGCTCATCGCGGAGATCGATGAAGACGTCGTGAGCCGCGAGCGGGAGAAGCTGGCTCTTGATCCGACGGTGCCGAAGTCCGTCTCCCTCGAAGACCGTTTCAAGAACGACTCCGACCGGAACTACCTGCGCTGCATGAAGGACCTGGAATCGGCGACGGGCACGCCCCGGCACAACGCCGCCCTGGTGACGGAGGCCGCTCTGGCCGGCCGGAAGGACTGCTCGCTCCTGGTCTACGACCCGGAGTTCGAGAACGGCCGCGGACGCGCAGCCGTGGCCGTGGGATCGCTGGAGACGGCAGAGTACGTCGCGCTCCTCGTCCCCGGCATGGGCAGTTCCCTGGAATCGCTCGGTGAACTGACAGGTCACGCCCGTGACCTGTACCGGCAGTGCCTGCGAACCCGCCTCGGCGCCAAGGTCGCCGTCGTGGCCTGGACCGGCTACAAGGCTCCGCAGGGGTTCACGGAGGCCGCCTGGGAGCAGCCCGCCGCCGCGGGCGCCGAAGTCCTGCGGGCCGATCTGGACACCTGGCGCACTCACTGGCGCAAAAGCGCCGCGCGGAAGGCTCTGGACATGCCCGCCTATCCCTCGTTGACCATCAGCGGTCTGAGCTACGGCAGCGTGGTCGCCGGGCACACGGCCACCGGCGCCGGAACCGACACCGCGGGAAAGCCGGTCATCGACAACCTCGTCCTGCTCGGCAGCCCGGGCAGCGGGCTGCGTGCCAAACACCTCGACGCGAACCTCTTCGTCGCCGCCACCGACATCGACTTCATCAGCATGCTCGACTGGTTCAGCATCGACCCGTCGCACCAGAACTACGGCAAGAACGTCACCCGCATGAAGGCCGACTACACGTGGACGGCGCAGTCCGGCCTGGTGGACAACCTCAAGAAGGCACACACCAGTTACTACGACCGCGGCACCGAATCCCTGGCCAACGTCGCCCGGGTCGTCGTCGGACGCACGGAGGAGATCACCCGGGAGGAGCGGCGCACCCGGCCGGTCCTGGGCGGCTATCGGAACACCATCGGCCGCGCCTTCACCAACCCGCCGAAGGAAAGGAGCGGGAAGCCCGCGGGGGACGCGCAGTACGAGCAATTCAGGATGGGCGAGAAAGCCGGCAGGAGGAGGAAGAAGCGTGACACGGACGAGCAGGATCAGAACCTGCGCGTACCGGACCCCGTAGTGGACCAGCACTCGGGCTCCAAGCAGAAACCCCGCCCGGACGCGGTGAAGCGGCCCATCCAGCGGGATCCAGCCATCCCCCGCTCCGACGCGCCCGCGGGACAGAAGCCGCCGACGGTGCTGTACCGGGTGGACACCCGGCTGCCGGTGGACGTCTTCCGGGACGGTTTCTCCGCCTACGGCAAGGACATGGACCTGGAGAAGCACGCCCGCGGTGCCACTACCATCGGCAACGCCAGGCAGGCGAAGTCCAGCGGCTTCATCGCGACAACCTCCAACCGGGCCTTCGCGATCAGGTTCAGTGAGCAGTTGCTGACGGAGCAGCAGACCGTTTACCTGTACGAGATCCTGCCCAACCGCAGCCTCTACAACCTGCCCAGCAGCCTCCAGGCGAAGGGCGGTGTCGACCCCAGCCTGGTGGACCACGCGCAGGCCCAAGGGGAATGGGTGGCCACGGGCAGGATCCCCGCGGACCACATCAAGAGCGCAACCTCGATCTCACGGCCGGAAACCGGGCGCGGCAAACCCGTGATCGGCTCCGCGCAGCCGAATGTGAAGGTCCCGGGAACAGCCCGGGAGGGCTTCGACCCGGACGCCACCCCGCGGGCGAACGCCCACCCGTATGGCAGGCCCGCCCCGGGCACCAAGGCTGCCGTAGGCGGCGTCGTGCGTTACATCCCTGGAGCGGACCTTGTCGGACCGAAGGGGCAGCGCTTCCTCTACCGGGGCGACACCCGCGCCCCCAAGAGCGGCATCCTGGTCAACGGCTTCTACTCCAACGGATTCGACGTGGCCGAACGCCCGCACCTGGACGGCGACATGGCCGACTCGGCTTATATCTCGACCAGCTGGGACAAGGAGACGGCCCGCCGGTACGCAGGCTCCCACGGCTGGGTCTACAAGATCGACAAGAACAAGCTCGGGGTGGTCTTCAACGTCTACGGGTCGAGCGGACTGACCGGGCGCCCCATGGACGGCGCCGTGCAGCAGAACGCCGAGGTCGCCGCCATGTACTACATCCCGCCCGAGGCGATCGTCGACGTCGAGCCGGCACGGATGCAGTCGCAGGCGAAGAGTCTGGGCAGCCGGATCAAGCACAGGTACGCCGTGTGGCAGCGCAGCGTCGCCGCCAACCGGCGTCCCGTGTCGAAGTCGGTGCGCACTGGGGTCAAGGCGGCGAGTGGTGGCATCCTCATCGCCGAGAAGCTCTTCGAGATCTTCCCGGAGCTGCGGCAGGTGTTCGCGCCCCTCAACTCCTGGATCGACGAGAAGTGGTCCGGAGCCCAGCGCAGCGTCCAGGACACGCTCATGCCCGCACTCGGCCGCGCCCGCGCTGCCCGTGACGTCTACGACGCCATCCCCAACCGCCGCTACGCCGAGGAACGCCCGGAGTGGAAGGAGTCTCTCTGGAAGGTGACGCGGAACACCAAGCTCTACGGCCACCTCCTCTCCATCCGAGTGGAAGCGGAGATCAGCGAGGGCGACGTCAAGAACCTCAAGGAGGCACTGCGCTACTCCACTGCCCGTGTCTGGGCGGACGAGAACTTGGAGCAGATCAAACAGTACTTCTCGCGAAAGATCCGAGAATCCGAGGACGGGGCGGAGGTCTCCCCCAGTGACCTCGCGGACGTGGACGAGATCCTGAAGACCATCACACCCGCCATCGTCGCGGAGGAATGTGTGGACCACGGGATCGCCGAGTTCGCCCAGTTGTACGCCGTGCACACCGAGCGGTATCTCGCGGAGAAGGACGCAGCGGGACAAGGGAGCAGGGTCACGATCGAACTGTCCGCCATCGCGGGCGAGGAAACCCAGGCACTCGTGTCGAACGCGGAGGACTCCGAGGAGGAGATCACCTGGTCCGTCGACGGCAGGGCAGCCAGCCGGTTCCAGCACCAGGAGACCAACCCGGGCCGGTACAAGCGCGGCATGAAGTCCGGTGACACCGTCGTCTTCACGGGCACGCTGCCGAAGGAAGGCTTCCAAAGCGGGATGGTCCGGCTGTACAACCCTCTCACCCAGTACCAGCCCTTCGGCATCGCTCCCATGAAGCAGGGAAACGACATCAGCTATGTCTTCCTCCTTCCCTGCAAGGACGACGGCTCGCTGGCGGGGGTGGAGGCCCGGGTCGAGGGCGACGGGCGCAGTGAGACGGTCAAGGACAGCCGGGCCCTCACGTTCCGCGCCGGGACACCCCTGAGGGTCACCGTGGTCTACCCGGACCCCCACTCCTACACCGTGCAACCCGGCGACGCCCTGTGGTCCATCGCCGCTCGCAAGCTCGGCAACGGCGAGAGGTGGCCGGAGATCTACGAGGCCAACCGGAAGGTGATCGGCGACAACCCCGACCGCATCGAGGCCGGACAGATTCTTCGGCTACCGGCACGGGGCTGAGCGCGGCGACGGGGCGGCCGCCGCCGGGGGCGTATCAGCGACTGCCCCCGTACGCCAGCCCGACTTCCAGATTTACCCTGGTCAACGGTCTGGCGGCGAGGAATCCAGCGGGGGTGCGCGGTCGTCACTGGGCGGCCTTGTCCCCGTCCGGCCGGGCGGCGGAGCGGAAAGAGTTCCGCAGCAGACGCACGACGCAGGCCCGCCCGGTGGTCCGCGGCCACGCCGCCTCCACTGCCTCAGGCAGGCACTTGACCCGTGGGCCACGGTCACAGGCGCGGGCGGGCGACAGTGGCGCGGCTCAGACGGACGCGGACTTCCGGCGCCTTCGCCGCCCCGGATGCCGTACGCGCCTCCCGCTCGCTCGTCCTCCCGGCACCGGTCGAGAGCCGGCCAGAAGGCGCACAAGGGTCATGACTGGCTTCCCTGTTGCGAGGGGTCGGGGCGGTGGGGGCCCTTCGGCTGAGCAGGCTGACGGCGGCCCAGCCGAGGCAAGTGGAGATCCAGATGCGCCGCGGCCAGGCGCAGGACGAAGACCAGCGCGGCACTGAGCGCGGTGGGGGCGGTGCCGGTCCAGTTCGCGCGGTCGGCCAGCAGGAGGGCGGCGGCGCCGACCAGGGCTGTGAGAGCGTAGACCTCTTCGTGGAGGAGTTGGGGCAGGTGGCGCCCGCACAGTAGGTCGCGCACGATTTCTCCGGCCGTGCCGGAGAGAACCGCGAGGATCAGGACTGCGGGGGCTGTGGCGTCTGCATGGATGGCGGCGCGAGCACCGATGACGGTCACCGCCGCCAAGCCCAGCGCATCCAGGAATTGCAGGGTGCGCGGCGGCAGGTCGCGGTAGTGCAGCAGCAGCATGACCGCACCCGCGGTGGTGATGATGACGGTGAGCAGAATCCAGTCACGGGTCCAGTACAGCGGGCCGTGGCCGAGGATCAGCTCGCGCAGTGTTCCGCCGGACAGGCCGCTGACCAGGGCCAGGACCAGGGCACCGAACGGGTCGAGGCGGGCACGGTGGGCGGCGAGGACGCCACCGGCGGCGAAGGCGGCGATACCGATCAGGAAGAGTAGGCGCAGGGCCATGATGGTCTCCGGAAACTATCCGCTGACGGCCAGGAACGGCCGGTCAGGGGGTGCAGACATAGGGGGTGGCCGACGGGAGTGGTCCCTTGGCGAGGAGGGGGAAGCCGGCGCCCGGAGGGTGCCACCGGTCGGCGGTGGCGGGGCGAGGAGGCGTCGGCACCCAGCCGATCAGCAGCTGGGACTGAGTCATGGCAGACGTACGTGTGGATGTGGGCGGCGAGGGCGAGGGGCGGCAGTGCCTGGGCGTTCCGGGTGTGCCCGCACTCACTGCCGGGAGGCGGGCTCGGCGGCGGGGCACATGGTGGTCAGGTCGGTGCGGCCGGTGTGAAGCGGGATGGAGCCGTTCAGGATGCGGAGCTCGTCCGCGGGCACGGAGCAGTCGAGGAGGTCAGGGCGCGGCCGGGACCATCCATGGGCCTGGGAGTGGTCTCAGTGATCCCTCCGTCAGGCGCAGACGGCCAGAGCCGAGGGTCAGTGGTGGGCGCCGGACTCGCCCGGGTGGTGGGCGACACGGAACCAGACCCATTTGCCTCGGTCACCGACCATGGCAACGCCCCACTTGGTGGCCAGCGCGTCCAGCAGGTCCAGGCCACGGCCGGTCTCCAGCTTGTCCAGCGGGGCGTCGCCCTTGTCCAGCGGGGCGTCGCCGCGGCGCGCACCGCTGCCCATGCGGGCAGCCTCGTCGAACACGGCGGCGGTGAGGGTGCCGTCGTCTTCGTCGTACGCCACGGCGACCCCGATCCTGGCGCCCTGCGCGTAGCGGACGGCGTTGGAGATCACCTCGGACAGCAGGAGCACTGCGGTGTCGCCCATCTCGCTGTCCACCGGGGCGACCGTTTCCAGGACGCGTCGGGCCTGGGCAGCCGCGCGGGCATGGCGCGGCAGGTTCATGGTGACGCTGGCAGTGGGAGCGAGGGTGGCAGTCACAGGGAGCTCCAGGTTGACGGCGGCGGGGACTGGGCTTGTGTGGGGTGTGGCGTGCCCTGTGTTCCAGCGTGGGCGCGCCGGAAGTGCCGTTTGGGTGTCGGTGGGCAGGAGTACGGGGTATCGAAAGACAGGTGGGGCGCATGGCCTTCGCTGTACGGCGCCGGGTTTGGGGGCAGCGAATGGCGCCGCAGGCCCGGGGCGTGGAATCGGCTTACGGTGGTGCCGTGGTAGGCGAAGGGCGTCCCCGCTGGTCGCCCCGGGCAACCGATGCGGCAGTGGCCGGGGCTGCGATGGCGCTGTCCGCGGCGGTCAGCTGGGTCAAGGGCCCCAATGGACTGCTCGAGACCGCCCCCACCCCCATCCTCGCGACCGTCTCGGCAGGGGTGGCCGCCTTGCTGTGGTGGCGTCGGCGCTGGCCCGGCGCGGTGGCCGTGGCGATCATGGTCGGCTACGTGGTCGCCTTCACTCCCCTGTCCCTGTCCGTGGCCATGTACACCGTGGGAACCGCTTACCGACGGGTCCGCACGCTGGTGGTGTTCGCGGCGGGCGCCTTCGTTGCCGACCTGGCCGGTCTGGTGGCGGGTTCCTCACCCGCATCCGGTCTGCGGGACAGTTTCTACGTCCTGGCTTTGATCATGGGAATGCTGGTGGTCGGCTACGGCGTAGGCGTCAGGCACGACCTGGCCACCGAGGCCAAGGCCAAGGCCGAGGGCCTGGAGCGCGAACAGCACCTGCTGACGCAGCACGCTCAGGCCGAGGAGCGCGCTCGCATCGCCCGGGAGATGCACGACGTGGTGGCCCATCGGGTGGGCAACATCGTGCTCAGTGCCGGAGCACTGAAGGTCAGCCCTGTGGCACGCGAGGCGCCGCAGGTCGCCAAGGCAGCGGAACAGATCCGCGAGGACGGCCACCATGCGCTGGAGGAGCTGCGGGAGATCCTGGGCGTACTGACCCCTGGGCGCGCGGCCGTGCGAGCTCCGTACTTCCCGCAGCCGGACGCGTCCCAGCTGGCCTCGCTCGTCGAGCAGGCCCGGGGGCGCGGTCAGAGTGCGCGTCTGGAGGTGAACGGGCACCCGGAGGCCCTGCCCCCGGCCGTGCAGCGGGCGATCTACCGCATCGTGCAGGAAGCTCTGACCAACGCCGCCAAACACGCGCCCGGCGCGGCTGTGGATCTGAACGTGGACTGTCGCCTGGAGGGTGTCCATGTGAGCGCCACCAACGGGCCTTCAGACCGGGAGGCCGGACTCGAACTGCCACCCAGCGGCGGCTACGGCCTCGCCGGATTGACAGAACGCGTCGAGTTGCTGGGCGGCACACTCACTGCGGGGCCGCACGGAGACAGCTTCCGGGTGTCAGCCTTCCTCCCCCTGCCGTCGTGAGAGGCTCACTCGCCGGTGGGGTGCGCCGGGCCGCCGAGCCCCCCCCACCCCCCACCAGCGGCGCGGGCGGCCGGTGGGGGCAGCAGCGCCCGTCTGTCCCGCCGAGGGCGCGCGCAGGTGTCGGGGCCGGGCCATCGGGCACCTGGCACCTGGCACCCCGGCAGGACGCGGTGTGGGGCGAGGTGATGGTGCGATCGATCCCGGTATCGCGGCCCGGCCCCGAGGTCAGGCGGAGGCAGGTGTTGACCGGGTCGGTCGAGCACCAACACCTGCTCCGGAGCTCCGCGTGCCTCGAGCGGGCCAGCACCGAGGGGCGCACCGCGTCCACGCCGCGTAGCGTCGTTAGGGCCGCACTCACTGCCAGTAGCGGCTGGGCAAGCCTTCCGGCGACCGGAGCGGAGGAGGGGCGATGCAGCGCACCAGCTTGGCCCACGGCACACGGCGCGATCAGATCATGACATTGGGACCGTGTCCGGTGCGGATGTCCCGACGCCCCGAGCACGAGGGCGGCGGTGCCTGATGGTGGTCCAGGTCCTGGTGGTGGACGACAGCGAGATCGTACGCCGCGGACTGAGCGATGTGCTCGAGTCCAGCCCTGAGCTGCATGTGGTCGCCCAAGCCTGGGACGGACACAGTGCGCTGGCGGCCGCGCGCCGTTTCACTCCCGATGTCGCGCTGGTGGACATCCGTATGCCGGGGATGGACGGGCTCAAGGCCACCCGGGAGCTGCGGGCACTGCCACACCCGCCGCGCGTGGTCATCCTGACTACCTTCGGGGAGGACGAGTATGTGGACGAGGCTGTGCGCGCCGGCGCCAGCGGCTTCCTCCTCAAGGACACCCCGCCCGAGGAACTGGTGCGCGCGGTACGCGACGTCGCCACCGGCAAGGCGACCCTCGACCCTGCCGTCACCGGCCGTGTTCTGGACACCCTCGCCCAGCAGGCCCCCCAGCTCGACGTCCGCGAACAGGCCGCCCTCGCCACACTGACCGAACGCGAGCTCGAAGTCCTGCGCCTGGTGGGACGCGGCCTGTCCAACGTTGACATCGGCAAGGCGCTGCACATCACCGAAGGCACCGTGAAAGGCCAGGTCAGCCGCCTGCTCGCCAAACTCGGCGTCGACAACCGCGTGCAGGCGGCCCGGCTCGCCTATCGCGCCGGTCTGGAACGCTGAAACGGGACGGGCCGCAAGGGCAGGCCCCGACGGTCGCGGGTCGACAACAGATCACCTCTCGGCAGGCTTCCGGCAAGGGTGCGGCGCGCCGTCCGGCTGCCTCTGACCAAGGGTGTGATGAGGAAGGACAGCGGTTACGGTGAAGACTCCGTCGTCGGTGTCGACCTGGAAGGTGCCGCCCAGCAGAGCGACCCGCTCGGCGAGGCCGACCAGGCCGTTTCCGCCGCTGGGCAGGGACGTCGCAAGAGGCTCGATCGGTAGGGGGTTGCAGACTCGCACATGCACGCCATCCGCGCGGCAGTCCACGTCGATATGCACCGGCGCTTCGGGCGCATGCTTGGCCGCGTTGGTCAGCGACTCCTGGACGATGCGATACAGAGCCCGCTGTAGTGGCGCAGGCAGCATCTCGGGAAAGCCGTCGACGTGCAGCTCGGCTTGGCGACCGACCCAACGGGCCCGCTCAACCAGGTCGGAGAGGCGGGAGGCGTCGGATTGCGGTGCCAGCGGGGCGGAAGCGCCGGCATGTCGCGAGGTCAGCACGCCCAGCACTTCGCGAAGTTCCTCCAAGGCGAGCCGGCCCTCGGTGCGGATGCACTCGGCTGCCCGCGCTACCGCCGGAATTCCGGCTGCCTCACCCACTTCCAGTGCGCCTGCGGACAGCACGATGTTGCTCACCCGGTGGCCCACCACGTCGTGCATTTCCCTGGCGATCGCCGCACGCTCCTCGGCCCTGGCCCGATCGGCCAACAGCAGTCGCTCACGCTCAAGTTGAGTCAGCCGGGCGGCCACCGACGCCGCCAGGTCACGACGAACAGCGATGGCGTAGCCGGCAGCCAGTGGCCCGATGACGAATGCCAGCGAATATGTCACTTCCCGGATCTCCACCTGTGAAAGCCCCAGGTAGAGCGCGGGCCAGACCGTGATGCACCCTGCGACCCCGAAGGTGAACAGATCACCTCGGCGGCGGTTCGCCGTACCCACAGCGTGCATGGCAACGGCGAGCGCCACGGGTGTGAACGCGACCAGGTGCCCGATCATGATCGCCACCGCGATCCCTCGGGGGTGACGTCGACGCCACCGCACCAGCGCCCCTACGGCCACCGAAGCCGCCATGTCCTCAGAAAGCGGCAGCCCTGTGAGCAGCCCGTTCGAAGGATTGATCCAGCAGTAGGCACCCTCCAGCGCGACAACGCCAACCGTAACTACGGCATCAATACGTCGAGGCGACCACGCAGGACGCATTTCCGTCAACACGCTACCAAAATAAGCCATACGTGCCACGTAAGTATGATCATCCACAAGGTGAGACGCAGCCAGAGGCATCACTGCTGGCTGCGCCCGCCCGGCCTCGCGGAGAGACCCGGAGAAGCAGGTCCGAAGGCTTGGTCAGGGTTCGCGGCAGTAAGTGCTCGCGTGTCGGACCGGCTCGTGTCGCGGCTGTGTGGGCGGACGGCCAGGGCTGGGGCGACCGGCGGCAGAAGCGGCCGCAGACGCTGGATGATCCGGCACGCGTCGCGAGTGCTCAGCCGGACGGCGGAGCGAACTGTGCATGTGAGGTTCGTCCGGTAGTGCTCCCGGGTGGCACCACCGCCAAGGATCCGTCGACCGTGTCACTTCAGGCGGCCCGGCCAGCAGCCCAAGGCCCCTGAAGGTCAAGGATCAAGAGGGTCCAGGCCGGTGCGATACGCGAAACGGGCCGCTTCGACACGGTTGGCCGCACCGAGTTTGGCGAGGATCTGGGCGACATGTCCCTTGACGGTCCCTTCGGCCATGTGCAGTTCGACACCGATGGACGCGTTGGACAGTCCACGGGCGACCAAGTGCAGAACGTCGCGCTGGCGGGCCGTCAAGGATGTGACCAGCTCCGCCTCTTCCACATCGGGCTGCGAACAGGGTTGCCGCCGCGTGGCCGCCCGGATGAAGTGACCTGTGACTGCGGGATCGAGGGCCGCGTGGCCGCGATGGACATCGCGCAGGGCGCGCAGGAAGTCGTCTGCCGGAGCGTCCTTGAGGAGGAAGCCCACCGCTCCCGCGTTCAGGGCTTGTTGCACGTAGACGTCATGACTGAAGGTAGTGAGGATCACGACTGGCACGGGGGTGGCCAGTTGCTGGAGCGCGACGGTGGCAGCAATGCCGTTCATCCCCGGCATCCGGACGTCCATGACGACGAGATCGGGTATCAGGCGACGAGTCTGGTCGACAGCGGCCCGACCGTCCCAAGCCTCTGCGACAACCGTCATGTCGCCGCTGGACTCGATGATGGTCCGCAGGTGTTGTCGCACTGCGGCATCGTCGTCGACGAGAAGGACGCTGATCACTACTCCTCCTTGGGCACGGTGCCGCTGGATTACGCTCTGCCAGCCATCGTGACTGAGAAGCCTGCCAATTCCCGCAGGTCGAGTTCTCACTATAGGGACTGTGTGAACAAGGTGGTGACACGAGTGACCCGAGGAAGGCCGCCCCGGCATGAACTGCACAGTGCACTGCCGCCCAGGCCATATCACCGATGCCTCGCAGTTGCTTGCTGAAACAACCAGGTATTGATTGCTGCTGGTCGCTGTCATCGGGCAACTCACTCATCCATACGCCGAACTCTGCCGTGCGTGCATCCCCTCATAACGGAAGTGGCCGCCGAGGCTCCCGAGCAGCCCGGCCGATCGGGTTCCCTGAGCCGCGGTCCACCATCTGTCGGGCAGCAGGGACAATCTAGACTAGATACCTCACACTTACCTGAAGGGGACTCCACGATGATCAACGTCCTGCTCGCCGACGACAACGAGATCACCCGCCGCGGCCTTGCCGCGATCATCGAATCGAGCGACGACATTCACGTGTCAGCCGAAGCCCCAAACGGCCGTGCCGCCGTCGATCACGCGGCGCGCGAGAGTCCGGACATCGCTCTCATCGATCTGGTCATGCCGGAGATGGACGGCCTCACAGCCACTCGCTGCTTGCTGACCTTGCCGAACCCGCCTCGTGTCATCATCCTGACCGCCTTCCACGAGGACGTCCAGGTCCACGACGCGCTGACCGCAGGCGCCGTGGGCTTTCTCCTCAAGGACACCGATCCCGCCGATCTGCTGCATGCCATCCGTACCGTCCATGGCGGGAAGGCGGTGCTCGGCCCCGCCGTCACCAAGCGCCTCCTCGACACATTGGCGCAGCCCGCATCCCGGCTCACCGACAGCGAACACGAGCGCCTTGAGACGCTGAGCAAGCGCGAACGCCATATCTTGCGCCTGCTCGCTCGTGGCCTGTCCAACGGTGCGATCGCAAGCGAAATCGGGACGACCGAAGGCACGGTCAAAGGGCACGTCAGCAATGTCCTCACCAAACTCGGCGCTGCAAGCCGTGTCCAAGCAGCGCGCCTGGCCTACCGTGCCCACCTGGACGCAGACGCCGACTGGACCACCCCCTGATCGGTGAAAACCACGGCATACCACACCGCTTGGACTGCTCTCTCCGACTTTAGTCAGGAGCATACCCACATAAAAGACATTGTCGGGAGCCTCAGGTGTTGAGAAGATGGACAAAGCCTAAACAGACATGAAGCGCTGCCGGGCCACGGCCACGCCACGCAGAAGTCCGGGACGCAATCTCCTCACTGCCCTCTCGTCGTCCTGGTACCCAGGGGTCGTCGTAAGCTCGGACAACGTGAAGTCTGCCGATCTCTGTTCACCAGGGTCTACGCTCCCCCTGGCGAAAGAGACGCTGCTCGTAGTCCGCGATCGCTTTCCGGGCATACGTGCCGTGGGTTGAGGGCGAGACTCGTGGAGGCCGTAGCACTCTGTGATCCCGAGACGCACGGCAGCGAGATGCCACTGCGGCAGTACGAATTCGGCTCGAGGACGGGACTTTCGGCCTACCCCCCTTCGGAGGTGGACCCACCAGACTGACGGCACCAGTCGGCAGCCCCCAGGAGGTACGCGGTGCCCGAAAGCCAACCACTCGCCCTACGGAGAAACCAGCCCGGTCGTCAGCCCCTACGCTCCCGGGCGCCGGTTCGCCGACCCGCAGCACTCCCCCACGCGACCGCACCTGCCGTTCAGGGCCGCGGGGCATTATTTACCGCGTACCAGCAAGAACTACGCCGAAGCCGTCACACAGCCCGGGACGCTGCCCTGCGCCGCATGGCCGCGCAGGCCGTGGAGAACATGGATCAGCCGCTGCCGACGGGCAGTCAGGTACTGCGGCTCGGCATCGTCCCGACGCTTTACGAGATGGTCTACGCCGCTCTGCCGACAGCACTGCAGTCCAGGCGCAACTATGCTCTCCTTTCACAGGAATTGGGAGGCGAGCGACTCTCGGAGCACGGCGCAAGCTTCATCGGTTCCGGAGAACATGTACTGCCGCAGCTGGAGGGCAGCACCATGACGTGGGACTACCGGTGCCGGGTACGAGTCTCGCTGTCCCTGGCCGAGCAGCCATCCCGGATCATCCCGGTGGCGGCAGGCATGGGGTACTCACGGCGGTCCAACAGTGCAGTGACCCAGAACAGCAGCCTCACCACAGGTCCTTCGGCCACGGCAGGCGCCACAACCGGTACCCAGATGGGGCTCACGCACCCCGGTGCGACCGGATCCGCCACGGTCACATACAAGCGGGAGACCACCAAAGGCTTCGGTCAGAGCCTGGGCCATGAGCGCTCCGACAACTTCACGTTCCCTGACGGTGCGACAGTCATCGACACCCGGGCACAACTGCGGGTGAGAATTGACTGGGACAAAAAGCCGCGAACCCTTGCCGCGTGGGCCCAGGGCCAGCGCCACAAAGAGCTTGTGATGGACGGACTGGGCTGGTCCAGCTCCGACGGCATCACCGCAGAACTACCGGACTTCGAGGATGTCTTCGCGAAGGTCCCGCTCACCTACGCCGTGCCCACCGCACTGCTTGACCCCCGCCTCATGCAGACCGGCACCAACGCATCTGCCGGGCTCGTGCCCTGACCACATGGGTTCGCCGGCTCGGCCGGCCGCGTAGATCGCCGGGTGACTCTTGAGGTGACCGGCAACGGCTCAGCATGATCCGGCGGCGGGGCGGATCGTGCTGAGCGATGCCGCAGCGGCGAGCAGGCGGGTGGCCGCTGGAAGCACGGCCTCCTGCCCATGGACGGGCACGCCCCAAGCCATGGGCTCTCCTCAGGTGATCGGCGAATGCATCACACAGGGCCGCCTCGCCGGTAGCCACCGCGGCTGCAACCCAACCCCGTGCGGAAAATCAACTTTCGGCCGGTGCACATCCTCCTTTGGCCAAGAAACCCTTCTGCTTGGCGTACGTACACTAGGAGAACCTTGTTCACCCCCGGGAGACGGATTCCAGTTACTTGAAGGTTTTACGAGCCGGAGACGCAGTATGTCACCCGGAAACCGGATCCCAGTTCGCTCTGCGGCGGGGCTCTGGCCGGCGAGTACGCCGTGACCGTGCATCCGGGTGCGCGCATCGGGCGTCACCCGATGACCACTCCGCCCGGATGCACGCGGAAAGTCAAACCATTCGCCACCCGTAGAGGTCCATCACCTCTGAAGAGGGCTCCACACGGGCTCCGGCCTCACATCTCGCTGGCCGCCTTGCCGCACCACCTACGTGATCCTCACCAAGAGGCCATTTCTTCACGATATTTGGAACCATGAACACCTACTCGCTGCGCCATCGGCGACTGGGCACCCAAGTGGCAATGATCATGGCTTTGCCCGTGTCACTTGTCTTCGCCCTCGCCATCCCCCAGGTGAAGAACTCGTTCGCGCTCCATTCCGCGAAGCTCGCCGAGGAAAAGCGCGCAGCTCTGTACATGAGGGCAACAGCACTGGCCCGCGACCTGGAAAATGAACGCGACGCCTTCTCAGTCGCGTCGGGACAGATCACGGACGATGTCGCCGAACGGCGCCGCATCACGGACGCCACCCTAGGAGACTTCCGTAAAGCCGTCGCCAGCACCACGGGGGTCCCCGCCCCCACCAGTGGGCTGGGACAGGCCGAGAAGGCTCTCAAGGGTATTCCCAAGGCGCGTGCGGGCGATTTCGCAACGCGGTCTTCCGTACTCCCCGCAAGTTCCGCGTACACCGAGATCATCGACGCACTCAGCAGTGTGATCATCTCTGCCGGACAGGATGCAGGTGATACGGACTCCTTGAGGGCTGCATACGCTCTCGCCGTAGGTGCCTCCGCGCTCTCATCCCAGCGTGCGTTGATCAACTCGCCCACTGTCGAATCCGACTTCACGGACGATGAAACAACCTTCCTGTCAGAGAAGGAGGGCGTACGCCGCCTCGTGAGCCGGGAGTTCCATACGGCCTCTGCCTCTCTCGGTCTGGCAGCTTCCGAACTTGAGGTGGACGGCTCGTGTCTCGTCGGTCCCGGAGGCAAGGACGTCGTGGCCCAACGCCCTGTACCGGCAGGGTGGTTCGCGTGCAGCTCGCGCGTTCTGGACCACATGCACGCGGTAGAAGCCAACGTCCTCGAGCGGGCGTTGGAATCCGCCTCTGCAAAGGGGGCAGAAGCGCAACAGGATCTGGTTCGACACACTGTCCTGGGCACGATCGCTCTGCTTGCCTCGGTAGTCGTTGCCGTGCTGACCACCCGACAGCTCATCCGCCGCATGCACAGACTGCGGCGAACCGCACTCAAGGCCCAGAACGAGCTGGCCGCCTTTGTCCAGAAGGTCTCCCGGTCATCCGACCCATCACGGCTGCAATTCAGCGTGGAGCTCGTCGACGGCCGCGCATGTGACGAGGTGGGCGACTTGGCACAAGCTTTCGACGCGGTCGTGAAGGAGGCCATCGCCCAGATCGCCCAGCAGGCCGTCCTGCGTGCAGCGGTCCGTGCCAAGCTCGCCTCCATGTCCAGGCGCGTCCTGGTCCTCGTCCATCGGCAACTCGATCTGCTCTCCTCCATGCACATGACGGAACAGCACCCCACCGCGCTCAAGAACCTCTTCCGGCTTGACCATCTGGCCACGCTCATGCGACGGCACGGCGAGACCATGCTCGTGCTGGCGGGTGAGGACGCGGGGCGCCGATACGAGAGAGACGCCCCGCTGGTCGATGTGCTGCGTGCCGCTGCGGCAGAGGTCGAGGACTATGCCAGAGCCGTTGTGCAAGAGGACATACCCAGCGTGTGCATCGAGGCGTCGGCGGTTCACGGTATGACCCATATGATGGCAGAGCTGGTGGAGAATGCCGTCAAATATTCACACCCGAACCAACCCGTGCGGCTCTCCGCAGAGGAGACGGCTACCGGTGACGTCCTCGTCCGCGTGAGCGACTCCGGAATCGGGATTCCGCAAGGGCAACTCGACTCGCTCAACATCCGCCTGCAAAGCGAACTGCCCGCCGACTGGGTGCAGTCCGAGCGCTCCGGATTGGACGTGGTCAATTATCTGGCTTCCTCGCACGGCGCACGCGTGTACCTCGACTCGACCGACCAGGGAACAACGGCCCTCGTTGTCCTCTCTGCGGATGTCATCGTGGCCGCGTCCGCAGCGCACCTTCTGAGAGAGCCGCATGCGGGTACTTGTGAGAGTCGTCATGGATGAAGAACGGGCTGCCGGCGCCAGCCGGCTCTTCGGGTTCCTCACCAGTCGGAACCCGGAGAATTGTCGTGCCCGACCTCCCACCACGGCCACGGCCCGTGGCCCCTCTCCCGACTGGTGGCCCCTCGGCCGACGTGGCTCTCGCCCTTCCGCAACACCGGCGAAATGGAGTCTGCTGTATGACCATTCGAGTGCTGATCGCAGGCGGCCAGGCAATATTCCGTGCCGGCTTGCGGATGATGATCGAGTCACAGAAGGACCTCGTGGTGGTCGGCGAGGCTGCGGACGGTGCGGAGGCCATCGCCCGGGCGAAGCTGCACGAGCCAGACGTCGCTCTGGTGGATCTCGAATTGCCCAATCTCAACGGCATCTGCACGACGCGAAGGCTGGTTGGACTGCCCCGTCCTCCTGGTGTGATCCTTCTCAGCGACTCGACCGAAACCAGCGACGTGTGCGAGGCTCTCGAAGCTGGGGCCAGCGGTTTCCTCCTCAAGGATGTCCAGTGCGGGGAGCTGTGTACCGCGTTGCCCGTCGTCGCCTCCGGAGCCAGAATCTTCACATCGGAGGTCCTGCGAAGCCTGGTCCGCCATTCTACGCGTCGCGCACCCATTCCTATCACCAGGATCGGCACCAGAATCGCAGCACTCAGCGAAGGTGAACGCAATGTGCTTCGGCTCATCGGGACGGGAATGACCAACGATCAGATTGCCAAGGAACTGCACCTGGCCAGAACGAGCGTCAAGACCTATGTCTCTCGGATTCTCACCAAACTCGGGTTGGACAACCGAACACAGGCCGCGGTGGCCGCCTACAGTCTGAGTCTTACCACCAGCACGGACACCGCGCTCTAGCGTGCAGGTCCGGTCGGCGCCGGACTCCGTGAACGCCCGGCAGTCGTTGCGACTGCCGGGCAACGGCAGGCCGATCGCCACCACCATGGCGAACTGCGCCTTCGACAGTCCGCACAACGGTGCGACCACTTCGGATCATCTGCTGAGATCACCCCACCCGTCCCCAGCGAACGCACCAACCGCGCATGGGGTGCAGGACAACCTCTAGGAATGTTGCGACGCGCCCGGATCCTCCAGCTTGACACCCACTCCACGGACGGTGTGCAGGTAGCGCGGACAGGCCGCCGTCTCCCCCAACTTGCGTCGCAACCAGGACATGTGGACGTGGAGGGTCTGGTCGTCGCCATAGGACTGCTGCCAGACTTCGGACAGCAGTACGCGTCGGGGCACCACAACGCCCGGCCGCTGAGCCAGGAAGGCCAGCAGATCGAACTCCCGTCGACTGAGTTCGAGGAGGCGCCCGCCCAGTTCCGCCCTTCTGCGCGAGGGATAGATGCACAACTCGCCCACCCGGATGAGAGCCATGGCATCGGCACTCCCTTCCGGTGGGCCCGAACGAGTCCTGCGGAGGACCGCGGTCATACGGGCAAGGAGTTGCTGCACAGAGAAGGGCTTGATCAGATAGTCGTCGGCCCCAGCATTGAGCAGGCGGACGATCTCGCATTCGTCATCCCGAGCCGTAGCAATGATCACAGGTATGTCCGTTATTCCCCGCATCAACTTCAGCGCTTGCGCTCCGTCCAGATCAGGCAGGCCGAGGTCGAGAATGATGACGTCCAAGTATTGAGAGGACACTTCCCTCAGCGCCTCAAGCGCTGTGCCGACAGTGCGCACCACGTGATTCGCCTCTGCCAAATGCCGAATAATAGCCGAGCGCACAGACGGCTCGTCTTCGACTACAAGTACACTTGCCATAGTCGGAATTGTATGCCACGACACACAAGTCCAAACCGCCGACAACGCCCACAGGAAACATTTCATCGGCCAGCGCGGCCACTTTGAGGAAGCGTTGTGCCCTTGCGCTTGACGTTCAGCCCTCCAAAAGCCTTTGAATCGCGCTCCCTCGTAGTTCTTCGGTTGATTGTTCCGGGCGTGCCGCGAGAGGCGGTCCGGCCGCCGGCCCCCGCGCAGCGGACACAGACACAGGGCGGCGGCGGATCAGCGAATGATCCTGCGTCACACCATGGCTCCCTGGCGTAGCAACTCCGCTCTTACCGCGCGAGTGTCGTGCTCCACACCGCGCGTGTAGAGAGCCGCGGCCACCCCTGCCGCATGGCCGGTGGCGAACGACGTGCCCATGACCCGCAAGGAAGCAAAAGCGTCGTTGTCGGAACCGACGAGTCGGCCCGCGGCCCACAGGTTGTCCAGACCCGCTGAACAGATCGCACCATAAGGGATGTCGTACCACCCCTTGCCTTCAATGGGCTCGTAGCGCGTGACGCCTGGCCCGTCGTGGATCTCCATGGGCCAGCCGCATCGGGCGATGGAATCGTCGGGGCGCTTGCGGGCGCCGAGCACATCCGTGCCTCGTACCTCTTCGCGGCCGATCAGCCGTCGGCTGTCGCGTATGCCCAGTTGAGGCCCGGTACCGAGCAGAAAGGCATGCCGCCACCCCGGCAGCGTGGCACGAAAGGCGTCCAGATATGCCCGAGCCTGGCGACGGCCGCTGATTTCCGCGCCTGTCAGCTTGACCGGGTCGAGAGCATCGACGTGTTCGTCGACGACCAGGGCGATCACCTCCGCGGTCACCGGGAGCCGGGCCAGGACCCCTCGGTCACGCTTCAGGGGCTGGTCGGCTGTCGCGTTGTAGGCGGCGACCGCTGCGCACATGCCGCCAGGGGAGAGATCGGCGTCGGGAGCGACCCCGCCGAACCGGGACACCAGTGTGCTGGTCTGGCGCTGCGCGAGGGGCGCCACCCGGACGGCGGCTCCGGACAGAGCGCACAGCACCCCGTCGCCGCTGGCGTCCACGAAGGCACGAGCGGCGATGCGATGGCGTCCGGCGGAGTCGCTCACCTCGATATCGCCTATCCGGCCGTCCTTCTGTCGAGAGTCGACGACGACGCTGTGGAGGCGCACGTCCACTCCTGCTGCGGCGATCTCGTCGTCAAGTACCGACTTGGTCGTCTCCACGTCCAGCAGGACGAATGTATTGCCACTCCAGGAGAACGAGCCCTCTCGGTAAACCCGTCGATCGCGTAGTCGCCGCAGTACTTGCCCCCCGACGCCGTCCACCACGCGCTGCCGATTCTGGTCGAAAAATCCGCAGTAGATGGAAACGGAGGCGGCGGTTGCTGCGCCGCCGAGAAACGGGTACTTCTCGATCAGGCGTGTCCGGGCCCCGGCCTGCGCCGCCCCCACGGCTGCGGCCACCCCTGCCGAGCCACCACCGACCACGACGACGTCACACTCCTCGAGGGCCTTCTCGCTGCAACGGACCATTTGCCTGGCGTCCCCTTCGGTCTGCGGTCGACGTGGGCATGCTGCCCTCTCCCGGGTTTCTCACTGCTCCGATCAAGCATCGTAACCAGCTTCAGACAGGCGACCCACAGGCCTAAAGAGACACCTTGATGTAGCCGATCGGCCATGCTCTGACTTCCATTGGAGACTGCCCCGGAAGGCAGTGCCCCAGTAGCTTCCCTACGTGAACAAGCAGGTCACCGAAGCCCCCGGCCCCTTGCTGTCGGCCCAGGGCGTGGACAGATTTTTCATCTCCTCGAAAGGGGCGGTTCTACAGGCACTGGACAAAGTGTCGCTCACAGTGGATGAGGGGGAATTTGTTTGCATCATCGGTCCTTCCGGATGCGGAAAGTCCACACTTCTGCGTATCCTCGGGGGCCTCGATGTGCCATCGGCAGGCAACATGCATCTGCGGCGGGATCTCTCGGTGTTTCCACCGGCGGCATTCGTATTCCAGGACTTCGGCGTTCTACCCTGGCTCACCGTCCGTTCCAACGCGGCGTTCGGCCTGCGTATGGCAGGCGTGGGACGACGCCTGTCCAACGGTGTAGCTGACCGTTGGCTGGCACGGGTGGGCTTGACGGACTTCGCCGATTCCTATCCCCACCAGCTCTCCGGTGGGATGCGGCAGCGGCTGGCGCTCGCCCGCGCGTTCGCCATCGGCAGCCCTCTGCTTTTCATGGACGAACCCCTGGGAGCCTTGGATCCCCTGACTCGGCTGGAGATGCATGAACATCTGTTGGACCTGTGGGAGCAGGAATATAAAACCGTGGTCCTTGTAACCCACTCGATCGACGAAGCACTCCTGCTCGGTGACCGGGTCCTGGTCATGTCCGGTCGCCCCGGCAGAATCACCGAAGAATTCTCAGTACCTTTTCCTCGCCCGCGCACGCCAGGCCTCCAGGACACTCCTGGTTTCGCGCGGATGCGCGTCCTCCTGCGTGAAGCTCTCAGAGTTTCCCAAGCCACCTCGGCCGAACCGTATGTGCCACACGTAGCCCCTGAAGGAGAGTGGTGAGCGCCCGGGAACAGGCCATCCGCGCTGCCGTCGCCATGAGGCAGCGTGAGATGGCACGCACCATGGCACTCGGGCTCGCCGTACCCGCGGTGCTGCTGACGGGTTGGGAGGCAGCGTCTCGCACCGCGGCGGTCGACGCACTGCTGTTTCCCCCGCCCTCGCACGTCGCCACGTGCATGTTCGGCATGATTCGTGACGGTGAACTCGTTCGACACTACGGGGCAACGCTGCGACGACTGCTACCTGGCTATGCGCTGGGTGCATCGGCCGGAACGCTGGCCGGTTTCGCGATGGGGGCGTCGCGTCTCGTACGCGCCGCCTTCGGGCCGCTGTTTGCCGCGCTGTACTGCGTGCCCAAGATCGCGACATTGCCTCTCCTGCTGCTCGTCTTCGGGCTGACCGAGACGCCCAAGGTTCTCTCCGTCGCAGTCACCGTCTTCTTCGTGATGCAGATCAACACCCACGCCGGCGTGGCCCAGATCGACTCACGTGTGTTGGAGACCGCGCGGTCCTATGGAGCGTCAGGGCCGAAGCTGCTGTGGTTCGTGCTGTTGCCCGGCGCCGCCCCGGCCATGCTTACGGGGCTCCGGACAGCCATCGGCCTCAGCGTCGTGGTCGACGTTGCTGTGGAGTTCGTCGCGTCCGAGAGCGGCCTGGGCTTCCTCATCTGGAACTCCTGGACTCTCTTCCAGCCCGACAGGATGTACGTGGGTCTCCTGAGCGTCGCTCTGCTGGGCGCAGCGTTGTCCGCGGTCATCGCTCTCGGCGAACGGTGGGCGCTCCCCTGGCAGGCTCTCCGGCCACCGCTGTGGAAGACATAGCGGATTCCCCTGCGTGTCTGCGTCCAGCGGGGCTGGACGCCACCAGGAACACCCTTGTGTGAACTGCCTCCCAACATTGTCGAAGGGAATGTTTTCGTGCGTCTTCGTCCGCTCGCCGTCGTCGTGCTGCTGCCAGTGCTCGCGATCCTCACAGGAGCCTGTGAGGGAGGGAACCTCGCGAAGGACTCCAGTAGGTACGCCTCCCAGACCACCACCGTGAAGGTCGCTCACGTGCCGTCGACGCTCTTCGCACCGCTGTATGTGGCTCAGGACAAGGGATATTTCAAGGACCGAGGGCTCGATGTCGAGTTGCGGAAGGTGCAGGCTGGGCAGGAAGCGGTGCCACTGGCCGGCAGCGGAAAAGTGGACGCGGTCGTCGCTGGTTTCTCTGCCGGGCTGTTCAACGGGCTGGCTCAGGGACTCAACGTGAAGGTTGTCGCCTCCATGGGATCTGCCACTGGAGCCAAGCCTTCGCCCACCGCCCTGGAAGTCGCTCAGCGGCTCCTCAAGTCCAAGGCAGTCAGGACAACCAGCGACCTGCGAGGCCGGAAGATCGCGGTTGCCGGTGGTTCCGGCGCGGCCGGCGGATACCAACTAGCAGCGACCCTGCGCGAAGCGGGCCTCACGCTGAAGGACGTCAAGGTCGTGAACGTGCCGATCCCCGACATGGCCACTGCCCTCGCCGATGGCGGTGTCGACGCGGCGCTGGCGCCCGCTCCGTTTACCACTGCCATGGAACAGCGCGGCACTGCCAAGCCACTGGCGGTTCCGCCCCGAGGCACTTCGGCCACCGGCGTCATCTTCAGCGGCGGGTTCGCCGGAAAGCCCGCCGCGGACAGGTTCCTGGCGGCACTGCGTGATGCTGCGGGCGAATTGCAGGGCTCCCGGGCGACGTCGGAGGAGAACCTCAAGATTCTCGCCAAGGCGACCGGCCAAAAGCTTGAGGTGCTGCGCAGGACCCCTTCGTACCAATGGGATCCCCGGCTAGCCGTGGATGAGAATCAGTTGGCCGCGCAACGGCAGACCTACCTCGACTCCGGCCTGCTCAGGGACGGTGCCGCAGAAAGAGGCTAGCGTCGGCACAGGCCAAGGAGGCAGTCATCGACTCGGCGTTGCCACGGCCCCGGCATTCGCACACGGCCTCTCGCTCTGCTCGGGACGACGGTCCGCGGGTCTGTGCCCGTGGCCCGTCGGGGCCTTGGGCCACCGGACCACGGGCGTTGGCTCGACAACCGGTGACGACGAAACCGGCGCCGCTCACGGGCACCGGCACATGTTGACCACCCTGCTGCATTCTTCGGCCAGTTCGACGCTCATCGAGAGGAGGCGCGGTCATGACCAACTGGATCGCTACAAGTCTGGTGACGGCTGTCGGCCTCACCTGCGTCTGGCTCGGCTGCCATGGTTGGCACAGCGCGATGACCGAGCATCAGCCAGCTGACTCCGTGACATCCGTGGCGTGCGCCAGATCGAACCCTGCCCTGCCCTGCGGCCATCCGACAGCAATGGATGCGCCGTGAGAGCAGAGCCCCAAGGCTGTCGGCTCGCCATTTGACCGGCCCGGCGCAGCAAAGTCTCCAGGGGGCCGGCTTCCCCGTGCGGTGTGCGGGCCCCAATGACGAGGGGCCCCACCGCGGTCAGCGCCGAGGCGAGCGGCGACGACGGCGCCCAGGACGTCGCGCCTACCGACCGTGCCCTGACGGGACGTGTACTTGTGGACGGCGTACCCCACCAGACAGACGGCCGCCAGCAGTACGCCGCGGCGCCCTTGGCCTGGTAGGTGTCATCGGAAACCGCTGAACCGAACCTGTCGCCCCCGGCTGCTCGGTACGCAGCCTCAGCTCCGGCACACCCCGATAGCCTGCGGCCTTCGCCGGTCACCCGGACGGAGTCCCCAGTGGGGCACCATGTCAGACCATCAGCACCTCATGACAGCCCTCGATGCACTGGACCGCGCCTTCGCCTCCGAAGAGCCGTTCCCCGTCGGCGGTTGCACGTACTGCTACGGCGAGGAGGGACTCGCCGAACTCTCCGGGCCGCTGCATCTCATACCCGACGACATGGTGTCCGCGGCCGCCGGAGAGGTGCCCAGCCACTGGGACGACTTCCCGCGTCTCTACCGCCGTCTCGTCCCGCGCATCATCCGCCCCCTCGTCGCAGGTGAGTTCCACGTCTCCGAGGAGCTGATCGCCAGCCGCCTGGTCGAGGCGGGCTGGAGTACCTGGGACGCCCCCCTGGCCGACGCTCTTCGCAACGTCTGGACCGCATGGTGGCATGCCACCCTGCACACCCATCCCAGCCCGGTGTCCATCAGGGACGCCCTTGCCCTCGTCACCGTCGCCACCGACAGCCTGCGCCCCTGGCTGGACAGATGGACCGCCACCCGCACCCCGGCCGCCGACGCGCACCTGGCGGACCTGATGGCCGACGTGCTGTTCGAGTACGAGATCTCCGACCTGAGCCTGGGGTTCTACAGTGAGTACCACGCCACCGCGGAGCTGGTGGAATGGCTCCTCATCGATGTGCGCGACCGGGTCACCGACTCCCGTCTCGACGACCCGGACCTCATTCACCACCTCCGGCAGCTGATCAGCGCTCCAGCTGACGTCTGAACCGACACGGTTCACCGGGATGACCACTGAGCTCTCGGGGGTGGTCGTCGGCCGGCTGGCGAGTGTGGGTCCGGTGCCGGTGAGGCAGCTGTCGAAGGGGTGCGGCAGTGGTCGGCCCGCCGCCACCCCGACTTCAGCCGCGGCGGTAGGCGTGGAGGCCAGAACAAAGGCTCCGGCCAGCCCCGGGCAACGAAGTGGGACGGCTCTACCGGCCGCTGTCAGCCAGCCCGGCATCGTAGGCCAGGATGGCCGCCTGGGTCCGGTTCTTCAGGGCGAGCTTGTCCAGGACGCGTGAGACATAGGTCTTCACGCTGGACGGAGACAGATAGAGATGCTGGGCGATCTGGGCATTCGTCAGGCCGCCACCGATGAGCTCCAGCACCCGTCGCTCGCTGCTGCTGAGCCTCCCCAGCCGCTCCTGGAGGCATGTGCCGTGCGCCCGTTCAGGGGCCGACGCACGGTGTATGAGGCTGTCCAGCACCTGCGGCGACAGGACACGTCCTCCAACGAGCACTGCCCGCAACGCGGCCGTCAACTGCCGGGGACACAAGTCCTTGAGCAGGAACCCGGAGGCTCCGACCTCCAGGGCGTCCAGCACGCGGTCGTCCACATCGACACCGGTGAGCATCAGCACCTTGGGCGGGTGTGTGAACCGCAACAGCTGCTCAGTCGCCACCACCCCATCGACGCATGGCATGCGGACATCCATCAGGACCACGTCGGGACGGTGGGTTCGGGCCTGAGCCACGGCCTCGGCACCGTCGCGTGCCTCGGCCACCACTTCGAATTCTCCGGTGGAGTTCACCAGCAGGCACAGGCTCGCCCGGATCAGAGCTTGATCGTCTACGACCAGAACGGACGCGGCCACCGCTGCTCCCTGACTGTCTTCATGCTTCACCATTCACTTCACACCGCGGAGTTGATCCACAGAGTCGTGCCGGATGGCCTGCGCATCAGCTGACCGCACCCACCACCAACGCCCAGCCCGGCAACCGGTCCGCACGGGATCAGGGCTCGTCCTCCTCAGGACGGAGACCGCCCCCGAAAGATTTCTGCGCCGTCATACCCATCTCATGGGCGATGATTGCCGCCTGGGTACGGTTGTCGAGCCCGAGCTTGACGAGGGTGCGAGACACATATGTCTTCACACTCGCGCCAGACAACTGGAGCTCGTCGGCGATCTGCTTGTTCGTCATGCCCGCGCTCACCAGAACCAACACGCGACGCTCGCCCTGGCTCAGCAGAGAGATCTTCTCCCCCGCGCCGCCGACACGGACCGGTGTGTGACCGGCAGCGCGGCGCACAAGACTCCCTAACACCGCGGGAGCGAGCACGCGACACCCCGCGGCGACCGCATGCAGTGCCGCAAACAGCTCCTCCGGCCGCAAGTCTTTGAGGAGAAAACCGCAGGCCCCTGCATGCAGCGCCTCCAGCACGCGATCGTCGGAATCAAACACGCTCAGGACGAGCACACTCGGTGGCGCGGCCATGCGCATCAGTCGACGGGTCGCCGCCACCCCGTCGACACGGGGCATGTTCAGGTCCATCAGCACGATGTCCGGACGATGCACCGCCACCTGCGTGACCGCCTTGGCCCCATCGTCCGCCTCGGCTACGACCTCGAAGTCCTCCTGGGAGTCGACCAGCATCTTCAGACCCATGCGGATGATGGCTTGATCGTCAACGACCAGTACGCGAATGGACATAGGGCGCTTTCGTATTCCTTGCCTTCGGGGCGAGCTCGGTGACCTCCACGGTTCTGGTGGAGTCGTGGCGGTACGGCGTCGATGTCTCGGGCACGGCCCCATGCGGTGCCTTCGGTCCGCAGGAAGCCGGTGCCGGCAGAACGGCTTCCACGCGAAAGCCGCCGTCTCTCAGGTGACCGGCTGTCAGGTGGCCGCCGCTCACGCTGATCCGCAGCCGCAGTCCCGCCAACCCCATTCCGCGGGAGTTGCGCAACAGCCGCGCGCCAGCAGATGGGCCACTGCGCACCTCCAGGATGATCTGATCCGGCTCGAAGGACAGACAAGCTTGAACCGTCGCTCCACGGGCGTACTCGAGCCCGTTGGTGAACTTCTCGAGACGCAGGTGGTGCAGCACTGCTCGGCGGCCGCGGGCAGCGGTCGGACTGTCCGTCCACCAGGCCCACCGCGGCGACCACAGCGACCATCCCGTACGGAAGCTGTCCCCGTAGTGCGCCGTCACGTACGCTGCGGCGCACTACGGTGTTCGCCCGTCGGAGTAAACACCTGCGGCCAGCCCCGCGAGCAGGCAGACCTCTGGGGGCTGACGGCGCAGTGCGAGGGTCGCCGCGGCGATCAGGGAAAGCGCGGTGGTGGGGTAGGCGACCGTCCGGCAGATCGGGCCCTCCCGTCGTTGCCGTGAGCGACTGTCGGCTCGGATCCACCGGTCTCGCAGGGGAACCGTGCGGCGGCCCGCTCGCGGCTGCCGGGCTGCCCGGGCGCAGGAGCTGGTCTGCGTCCATGGAGGCGCGCTCCTCTGAACTGAACGTCGATATGGGGCGCCCGAACGCCGGGCCCTATAGACCATCCCACTTCGGTGACTTTCCTTGGACGGCTGAACGTCATACGCCGACCCCTGACTTTCGACAGGCGTACTGAACCGGAGACTGGGGTATTCTCACCAACCGCAACTGCCGTGGATCAGGCATGTCGAAGATGGACGGCAGCGGCGCGCAGTCTCCCAGCCGCGTCAACTACTCAAGGCGGCCTCGCCGCGGGCGGCCACAGCTTTCGAATTGCCATCTCCGCCCTCCCCAGCATGGTCATGCATATGGAGTCCCCATGGAATACCGACGTCTTGGACGTAGCGGCTTGCACGTCAGCTCGATCTCGTTCGGCAATTGGTTCACTCACGGCCATCAGCTTGACGAAGAAGAGGCTCACGCCTGTATTCGAACGGCCTTGGACGAGGGGATCACAACGTTTGACACCGCGGACATGTACTCAGAAACGCGAGCGGAGTCCGTACTCGGCCGGGCCTTGAGCGGGGTTCGCCGTGAGTCTCTTGAGATCTGCACCAAGGTGTTCTGGCCCACCGGCCCGGGCCGCAATGACCGCGGACTGAGTCGCAAGCACATCAGGGAATCCTGTGAGGCTTCCTTGCACCGGCTCAAGACCGACTACCTGGATCTCTACCAGGCCCATCGGTATGACCGCACGGTGCCGCTGGAAGAGACGATGCTGGCGTTCGCCGACCTTGTCAGGCAAGGCAAGGTCCTGTACATCGGCGTTTCAGAGTGGACTGCCGAGGAGATCGCCCGGGGAGCCGGGCTGGCGCGTGAGCTGAACGTCCCCTTCATCTCCAACCAACCACAGTATTCCATGCTTTGGCGCGTCATCGAGGCAGAAGTAATCCCGGCCAGCCGACGCCATGGAATCGGACAGATGGCCTGGTCCCCTCTCGCCCAGGGCGTACTTACAGGAAAGTATCGGCCAGGTCGGACTCCGCCCCCTACCACACGTCTGGCCTCAACAGCACGTAACCCCTTTTTGGGCCCGCTCACCGCTCCAAATGTCCTGGAGGCCGTACAAAAACTGAAACCGCTCGCCGGACAGGCAGGCTTGACCATGGCACAGCTTGCTCTGGCCTGGGTCCTGTCGCACGATGACGTGGCCAGCGCCGTCATCGGGTCCTCCAAACCCCAGCAGGTAGTCGAGAATACCAAGGCGGCGGGTACGATTTTGGACTCCGATCTCCAGTGTGCCATCGACAACGCCTTGGGCGATATCGTCGTGTACGACCCCAGGCGCACCTACTCTGTCGACTCGCCGGACTTTCCAACTGATGGCACATGAGGTCGCCCCGCAATGAGGTGCAGGGGCCTGTCCGAACTGGCCAGTGGTCGCGCCGGTCCAGGCGCGGGCCGGCGCCGCATGCACCGTCCGTACCCTCTCCGCCTGCCCGTTCGGAGGGCCGAATGACGGGGGCCATCTGTGACTTCCGACGTGCAGCAGCCGTCGAAGGTCAAAGGAAGACTGGGTTCAGCAAGCAGGACGTGACCGTGAATGTCGGCTGGCATCCCGCTACCCGGATCGTCGGCCGATTTTACGTCCTCTGGTGCTCCAGCCGTTCCCGACGGCAAGGCCGTCGGTGAGCATCCGCCAGATCTCGAGCGAAAGTAGCCATCACCATGCGCATCACGAAGAAGACCGCTACAGCGGCTGCCGCCGCCCTCAGCGTCGCTGTACTCGGCGTTGTAGGGGTGGGCGCCCACACGGCTGCGGCTGCCCCTCAAGCCGTCACCCAGGCACCGGCCGCTGATGCCGGCATCCAGGTGAACATGGCCACCGACACCACCGACTCCCAGGTTCGGCCTGGTGAGGAAATAGTCGTGAGTGGCCTGGTGACCAACACGTCCGATCACACGCTGACCAACCTGCGCATCGACGTGGCTATGCCTCAGGCCGAAGTCGAGCAGGGCCAGATCGCCCCGCGTGAAGGCCTGATCAGCAACACGCCCGCTTACGGCAACGCCGTGTGGAACGTGCCCTCCCTCAAGCCCGGGCACAACTTTGCTGTCGACGTCAAGTTCCGGGTGCTGCCGTCCGCTTTGGTCGGCGCGCAGATTCCGGTGAACGTCGCGGTCCTGTCCGCCGACAACAAGAACCTTGTGGCATCGTCCACCGAATTCGTGACGGTGATCGCCCCGCGGTCGTAGAGACTGTGCGATAAGACGACTGCGAAGCCCCTGGAGGAACAGGGCTGGAGAGAAGTAGCCAGCCGTGCCAGGGGCTTCGCTCGGCTTTTCCTGACTCCGTTGTACCTCTGGTAGCGCCCGGCCAGGTCGCGATGGCCGGAGTGGCGGGTTGGACCGAGGCCTCGGCACCCTTGTGGGCGGGCTCCGCCGGGACAGGATCTGGCGCGGGAAGCAGGCCTGGTGCCCAGGCCGGGGCTTCGACGGCCTCGTGCAAGACCTCCGTGGCGCACCGGAAAGCGGGCGGACCCGAGCCACCTGGCACAGGTCCGCCCATCATCGCGAGGACGCACGAGGAGTTCACGACGTCCGCGTGCCCGGCACGCGTCTCACCTGATCAGCATCACCGAGGTGACTGTCTGCTCGTCAAAGTTCATCTCCGACACCACCTGCACAGGCTCTGCGTTGCCGATGCGGATGTGTACGTTCGGGGCCGAGGGCTCATTCCAGACCCGGTACCGCACCTTCCCTCCCCCCAGATACGTGGCGATGAGACGTACGTCGTCCGCGAAGTGCAGTTGCATCCTGTCCCCCGCTTCCTGGAACGTGTAGGAAAGTTCGTTCTGCTGTGGACCGTTCCAGCTGTGTGTGCCGTCATCGCCGGCGCCACTGTAGACGTTGGGACGGTTTCCCACCTGGGAGTTCGGCAGGTGGACAGAGACCGAACGGTCCGCGAGGTCCTCCATCACGACGTCGAGGGAAACTCCGGGGGCGGTGGTGAGCGTGTGCTGCGTTTGCTGATGAGTGAAGCAGAGGGTCTTGTTCCGGCCGTCCGACATGCGGGCCTCGAGCCTCATGCCGTATGACCCGTCCAGGGTGTACCGGACCTTCTCCCGTCGCGTCTTCTTGATGTGCATCGTTACTGTGCCGTTGTTCAGGCTCTTCAAGGTCATCTCGGCCGGGCGTCCGTGCCGGACCGGTGCCCCGAGGACGGCGGCGAGGCGTACCGGCTCCTGACTCAGGGTGATGTTCCTCCCGCCGTCCGGGAAGGCGTTCACCGGCGCTCCCGCTACGCTCCAGGACGGTCCGCCACCCCCGGGCCCGTCGACTTCCGCGCGGCCGGCCGCAGCGGTGCTGTTGGAACCTCCGGACGCCGAGACCCGCAGGTCGGCGAGTCGGCCGTCCTGCGCTGCGCGCGTTTCGGCGGCCATCCAGTTCTCGCACTGCACGGTGGTTTCCAACATGATCCGCTGCATCTCCTGAAGGATTTCTTCCTCCATGCCCCATGTCCTCCAGCGGCCGTTGACATATGCCGGAGAGTTGGAATAGGGCTTTTCGGGCGGCGAAGGGCTGTTGTCAACGGAAAGCCACACGGCGAGTTTTATGAGATTCGGATAGTTCCCGTCCTGGGCGCCGGCCAGTTCCTCCGTGAGATTGTGGACACCCTGGCGTACCATCGTTGTGAAGTCGGTCCTCAGCGTTTGGGATATGTCGTCCTTCAGAGACTCGAAGTCCACAGCCTCGGGAGAGGTTGGATTCATGACGAAGAAGGACCTGAGCTTCGCAATTTTGGCGTCCACTTCCTGGATTTTTTGCCTGGCTTCTACTGCCTTACGGTACCGCTCGTCGCCGCTCACTCCGTTCACGATCACAATCCTTTTTCCGAGTACGATCGGCGGTATACAGGCAGAAATGCCGTCCGGTCCCTTGCGTGCTGCGATTTTGACCACTTCCTCCTGCGGCGTGAGGTGGTGTTTGAACTGGCAGTAGTCCAGTTCGATTTGCTTGACCGCGGTCGTTCGCGCGAGGACGAGGTTCATCGCCAAAGCCTGGCGCTCTGCGGGGGAGAGCTGGAGAACCGCCGATATGCGACTCCTTAGATATATCTCCCAGTTCTTCCTGAAAGCCGCCTTGAAACTCTCCTTCCGCTTCCCGATTTCCTCCTCGGTCCGCACCCAGTTCTTGTGGTTCTGATACTCTCCCCAAGCCTCCTCGGCGGCAATCAGAAAAGCTGCTGCGTAAGGATTGGTCAGGGCATATGGAAGCAGCGCCAGCGAAGCACCGTGGTAGACGATTCCATCCCACTCGCCGCTCTCCACGGATTGCTTCAGACCGAGCGCGTTCCCCACTCCGGGCACAATCTGAATTCCGTGCATGAGGTAGTCGTCAAGAGTGGCGTCTCCCGACTTTACGAGGTCATAGAACCCCTTGAGGTAGAGAGCGAGATCCTTGAGGTCTGCCGCATTGTCGATCCTTCCGGCCACACGTCGGGAGAAGCCCTTGCTGCCTTTGCGGAAAACCTTGCTCCACATGACATCATTGTTCTTCAGGTTCGTGGTGTACGGGCCGGAGGCCAGGCTACCCTGAACAATTACCTCGACGTTCGACGCGGTGAGCACAAGAGGGGTTCCCTGTGCAAACTTTATGGATTCAAATTCCTGGCCCCTGCTCTGAGTGACGGCATCCGAGCCCAGAACCTCCCTGACTGCCGGCTCGTCGTCGATGCCGTAGTACTTCACCTGCTCGCGCAGCTCGGCCCGGTCGAACCTGGCGCACAGCGCATCACGGCGCTGCCGCGACGATGTGCAGGCGGTGAACACGGACAGAAGAGAGCTCCTACTCTTCTCGTAGCCTTCCCGGTTGAACCACACAGAACTTTTGACCGGTGCTACATTGCCACTCGCGTCCACGTCAATACGGAACGCCAGGTGAATATTGTCCAGTTCGATTCCGCCCTGCGCATCCCACTCTGCCTTGTAGGCTCCCAGCGCTATCGCATCCGCCGCCCTGGCCTTCCGCTCCGTTGACTCCTTCGGATCATTGATGAGCCGTTCAAGCTCACTTTGAACGCTAATGAAGTTCTCGCCGGGTGCGATGACATAGACCCATGCCTCGTTGCCACCCAGGACCTGCGTCCACTGCGCCACCATCTGATTGATGTCCTGGCTCGTGGACACAAAATTCGTGTTCCCGCTTCCCTTGCGGGTACTGATGTCCCAGATATGGTTGAAGACATCGTTGTCGGTACCCTCCTTCGGCACCTTGAAGCCATGCTTACCCTCGATGTCTTTGGGTGCTCGGGAGTCCACTCTGTATACGACGGTCGGGTTACCTCCCGACCGGACAGGCACTTTTCCGCTCAGAATGTCATTGGTCTTCGAGAAGACATTTATGTCCTTTCTGATCTGACGTACGATCTTCTCCACCTCGGGCACCGTAGCGGTCTTGGACGGAAGGGGCGAGCATCCACTGCCCAACGCGCGCTTGCTCAGACCGCAACTGGTGGCCCACTTCCGGATCTCTGCGGCGTTGAGTTTCCCGTTGCTGCTCTGGACAGATACCACCCAGTCAGCAAAGTGCCCTGGATCTCTCACGGCTGAACTGAGACGTTCAGGGTGAAGCGGCATCGTCACAATCTGATGACTGGTGCTCCCTACGGGAGGGGAATAGTACTGTCGAATGTGGGAATGGCGAACAGAATTCCAGTCAGTAATGCCGTGGACCTCTTCCGAGAGCGGGTTGGCGAGACGCTCGGTGTTGATCGAGCGAGCTCTCTCCAAGTCTTCCAGCCTCTCCTTCAGATCATCCACCTCTGCTTGATTCCTGTTGGACTTCAGTAGCTTTGAGATGCGCTCCTCCGTCCTGTGCGTCTCCTCATCTATTTCCTTCTCTATCGCCCGCCACTTGTCTGCCAGTTCGAAGGAGAAGAGAGTCCTCTGTATGTCTTCGACGGACCTGTCGGGGCTGTACAACGCACGCAGCACTTCAGGGTTCCCGTGAGTTCTGAGCTCGTTGATGTTGGACCGGATGTCATGCGACTCCTGACCGTTCCCGACGGTCCGCTGCACGGTGCCATCCTTCTTGTCGTACGCCTGCGCATTCTGACGCACATGACCGAATTCGTGGAGGATTGACTCGTCCGGCGTGACTACAAATTTCTTTCCGGCTATCTCTCCGAAATCAAATTCAGTGGCCGATACCTGGACGTAGCTCGCCGTTCCGTACCCGCCTGTATTGAGCGTAGGATTTGAAGACGTTACACTCGCTTGCCCGACCTTCCCGTTCTTCGCTTTTTCGAGCGCCCTTGCGAATTTTCTGGCCGTCTCTGAGTAAACCCCGTCAGGTTGGGATACCTTCGCGCTAACGCTCTTTGTCGGCGAGAGAACGACCAGCGCGATTTCTCTGCCATCGGCGTCATGCGGCACGGCTGGACTGAGATCTGTGTAGAACTTGGTTTTTCCCATGTCGGGGTTTATGTCGTCGACATCGACAACTCTGGCTGTCTCGATGAAGGAAAGCAGCTTCTTCTGGTTGACTGAGCCGTGCTGCTTCACTCCGTCGAAAAGGCGGAGATAGCCCTTCACGTGCCCCAGCAGGGCATCATCCGAGAGTTTCGACTCTTTGCAGAAGTCGATTTTCCCGGGCACATTCTTCAAGTCAGCGGAATACAGTTCCACGTTGATCAGGTCGTTTATGTTCGCGACGTCCGCCACCACAATGTTTGGGTGCACGAAATAAGCCGTGTACTTGAATCCATCGGGGTGCGTTATGGTTTCCCAGGCGAACTTGGTCTTGAGGTCACTGACCGTCAGAGCCTCGATCGATTCTGAATCCAGCGGCTCCTTCCGGACGTGCGGAGACCGAATGGCGGCATGAGATCCCGGGAGAAAAGCAGAGTTTTCACTCGGGATGGTTCCCGTCAAACCGGTGAGCAAAATCTCGAGGTCTCTGGCCCACGTATGGGCGTTACTGCTACTCACCACTGGTGTCGTGGCCAACTCGGACGCCGGTGCAGGTGTATCCGAATTTTTGCTCGCTGCCTGGTCACCGGCAGCGACGACTGTGTGGACCGTGGCGTATTCGTCCGCCGCTTCCTGGCCGGGGACTACTGGATCCTTGACCAGGTACTCCGATGATTTCGGCACGGCTTTGTTTCTCTGCTTCTTCTGGGACGGTGCAGCATCCGCATATCTTCTCGGCCCCGTGTGCGGTGCCGAGGGAGTGATGTACAGAAGATCAGCAGCCTTCTCGTACTTCCTCGCCAAACCCTCGTGCTTGGTGACGCTTTTCTCCAGCTGCTTCTGCTGAGATGGGGTGTTGTTCTGACTGTTGACCCGATCCATCTGGCTGCGTGCTATCTCGCGATAGGCCGCAGCAGTCGCACGCAACTTCTCAGCACGATATGCGTTGTACATGACCGCTGCCCGCTCCAGGCGCCCGCGCAGTTCGAGATCCAGGAGGTTTTTGTCGGTCATCGTGCCGAGAGCAGGCTTGAATCCCGTCTGGTGGGCGACCGCCGGCAGCATGCGCGAGCTGTCCCAGGTGTGCAGAAGCCAGGTAGCCCAGTGTTGGACCCCCCACTGCCTCCGTGGCCGCGCCTCCGGTGGGACATTGGGCGAGGCGCCAGTTCGACCGGTGGCGTACTGCCACACCATGTCGATGTTCTGCACCACTTCGTGCCGGGCGTCCATCGGCGTCGGAGCCGAGCCGACCGGCGGCGCGCTGTCGTCCGCTTCGGCCTGGCGCTTGTTCTCCTCCCACTGCCGTTCCATCCGTTCCTGCTCAGCCCGCACTAGCTGGTCCAGGAGCTTCGGGCTCATCATGCCGTCCAGGCCCTGGGGCTCACCGGCGAGGCCCAAAGCCTCCCACGCCTCCTGATACCGGGCCCGCTTTTCTTTCCTGGAGGGCTCCGACGGGCTCGGGGTCTCTCTCACATCGACAGAAGGCGCGAACCGAACGCGTTTGTTGCCATTGCCCCCCTTCGTCGACCGCGTACCGTTCGAGGTGGACTTCTTCAAGATGGGCATTACAGGCTCGTGCTCCATGCTTGTGTGCCTCTCCTTGCATCCGGCGGCTGCGTCCAAGAGCCGGTGACAACGTGAAATGGGTGCCGAGGCGCCCGGCGTAATGGGAGAAGATCTCCGAGGCGTTGCCACGCAGAGGTCGAGGTCCAACTGGCGAGGTGCCGTGCCGGCGAACCCAGCTCGCGCGCCCGAGTGTGAACGCGACGCAGCCCGGGCGGCGTGAACGCACACAGGGGGTGTGCCTGTTGTGCGCGCTCGACGGCGGAGACGGCCCCAGAGTGGTCACGCAGATGTCCGACAGGGGCGCGGGCGCCGTGGCTCGGTGTATCTCCTCTCAAACCCTAGAGAGTGGCTGACCGTAGTGCCGTCGGCTCAGGTTGACTGGCCGCGGAGAAGGTTGACGACACCGGGCGGGTTGCGGCCCGCTCTGCCACTCCTCGGACGCACGGCAGAGAGTTCCGACGGACGAGTCTGATGGTGCCCAGAGAGTCGCTCGCCGGGCTGTTCTGTCGACGTTTGGCGACATCTCGTTTCACTTTTGATGCTGCCCCCATTTCATCGATCGTGGTCATGATGAGGAGCTAGGAAGATCAGCCGGATGAGTCCATCACCAGGAATCGCTGGCACGTAGCGAAAAGAGACAAGTACCTTGCCCTCTCACCACGAACGGCGTTCCCGCACCAGGCAGCGACCTGCCGTCCTCGCGACAGGATGTGCCCTCGCCGCCATGACTCTGATAGCCGCCGCGTCGGCCGACGCGGCCACCGAAGCGGACTCTCAGATGACAACTCTCAGTATCAACACGTCCAGTGTGTCCAAGCAGACCATGGCGCACTTGGCCGGGTTGGCACTCGAACGTGTCAACACAGCCGACCTGGTCGCCGCCTCCAAGTGGATCTCAGGTCAGCCCATAGAGGACCCGGTTCGCGAGCAGCAGGTCCTGGACAGCATGGATGCCGAAGCGGTACGCCTCGGCATTGACCGTCCCTCGGTGCAGCGGATCTTCAAGGATCAGATCGAGGCCAACAAGCTTGTTCAGAGCGAGTTGCACGAACGTTGGCGCAGCAATGCAGGAGAGGCCCCCACCTCCGCGCCGGACCTCGGCGACGTACGTGATGAGATCAACCGCATCAATGGAGAACTCCTGACGGCCATCGGGGCGTCGCAGCCTCTCTTGTCGACGCCTCAGTGCTCACGCATCCGCGTTCAGGCGGTCGACGCGGTCGTCCGAAGCCAGCATCCCGACGACCTTCACATCAAGGGGCTGTGGCGCGCCCTCAAAGACCTGTGCGTCTCCAATTGACGCGCTCCTGACCTCGGGTGACGGTTGGGGCTGACTCCCCCTGATCCGCACCTCGAACAAGCGGGCGAAGCCCCTCTCAGGGCTTCGCCCGTGCTTGGCCTCACGCGGGGATTCCAGTGATGAGCGGACATCATGCGGTACCGGGGCCGCAATGACGTACCGCTCAGTTCACTCTTCCGAAGAGACGTCCCAGTTTGGCGTACTCCGTCTCGATCCCCAGCAAGAGGTCCTCACCTGTTATCGCTCGGCGACCCGCGGCTGCCGCGAAGACAGCGCTCTCGACACAGGCACGGATGCTGCCTCCCGCCAAGTCATAGGCCTGGGCGAGCACATCGACGGAGATGTCCAACGGTACCGAGTCCCCCAGGAACGAATTCCACAACAGCGCACGCACCTCGGGGCCAGGGCTCTCGAAGTGGATCACTTCGTCGAATCGGCGCGTGAAGGCGGCGTCGATATTGGAGCGCAGGTTCGTGGTGAGGACGGCGAGGCCGTTGAAGGCCTCCAGGCGCTGAAGCAGGTAGCCGCTCTGCATGTTCGCGTGCCGGTCATTGGCTCCCCGTACTTCACCTCGCTTCGCGAACATCGAATCGGCCTCGTCGAAGAGGACGACAGCGTCCAGCGTCTCGGCGGCGGAGAAGACACGTTCCAGATTCTTCTCGGTCTCACCGATGTACTTCGACACGATGGATGGAAGGCTGACGACGAAGAGTTCCAGGCCCAGCTCTTTCGCCATGGCCTCCGCGGCCATCGTCTTGCCGGTACCGGATTCACCCGCGAACAGTGCAGTGGTTCCCCGGCCTCGGCCGCCACCTCGGCGCAGTGTCCACGTCCGGAAAACCTCGTCGCGATGACGGACGCGACCGACCAGCATGTCGAGCCGTTCCCGAACTGGACCGGGCAGAACGAGGTCGTCCCAGCCGACTTCGGGAACGATGTGGCGCGCCAGGGCCCCGAGATCGGCGGCGGAACGCTGCCGGGCCGCGGCCCAGACCTCGTGCATCGGAGCCGTTGTGGCAAGCAACGCCGATGTTCGGTGGATGCGTTCCACGGCCACCGACGCCTTGGGGCCGAGTCGGTCGCCGGGTCGGTCGGCCTCGGGGATGCGGAGGTCGATCTCGATGGTCAGCGGGGTGTCCCACTGATACGCCGCCCACTCCTGACTGCCGTAGAGCAACAGGGGCACAGGCTTCTCGTCGAGACGTGTGATGAAGCGTTGCAGCAGGTCCACCTGCTCCGGCGGGACAGAGCCGGGGACCGGTACCGGCATGACGACGGCCGCGCCCAGCAGGCGTGCTTCCAGTGCCGCTCGCTCGGCCAACTGCGCGGGGGCTGTTTCGCACGAGGCGAGGGCGTCGGCGTCCACCAGAAGGGGGAGCCGACCTGCCGTTGCGAGTGCGGTACGCACCGCTGGAAACGCTTCACCGCGCATCCCTTGACGGAGGTATCGGGTCCGGTGCGGATCGGCGACGAGTTGTACACCCAGATCCTCGGCGTTCCCCGGAACGGGCTCATCAGAATGCGCAGGCAGGGCTCGTAGCCAGTGGCCGGCCGGCAGTAGGCCGGTGTCGTTCTCAGCCAGGTAGTCAAGCAGCTGATCCGGAACATTCAGCACTCTGTCAGGAAAGGGCGCTTCGGGGTTTTCGTATGTCACCAGCCCCGATTGCAGCAAGGATGACCCTTCCCGCAGCAGGCCACGTGCCAAGGCCTTCAGTAGCGGCACGTTGTTGGCGGCCAGGACGACCGCGACAGTGGGACGAGACGTGCTCAGGCCGCTCAGATACCGGCAAGCCGTTCCACAGGCAGGGCTGATCTCGGGCAGCACACAGGTGACGAGCAGGTCCGTGTCTTCATTTCCGAGGCCGAACTCCGCAGCCACTCGTGCCAGTCGGTCCCCGTCGGCCGCCATCTGCTCAAGCCGGCGTTCACCGGGCCAGGAATGAGTATCGGTGATCAGCCCGGGAGGGGAGGCTGCGGCCTCGTCGTCCTCCTCACGCTGCATGCAGAGCCGGCGAAGACGGTCCTCGGCCACCTCAAGCCGCTCCTCCAACAGGCTCCGGACCACCGTAAACTCCTCAGCCACCGACTGCCAGCATGTTTGACCAGGTGAATGCGACCCTAGCCACATCGCCGTCTCGCGCGCGTCACCGCTGGTCGATTCTTCCTTGGACATGAGTTGACTCTTCACCCGAGAGGTGGTTCACCGCCCGGCCCCATTTCACGGTTCGAGTCGCTCCAGCTCCCGCCGTGTAGCAGGGCCGTATTCCCCGAGTGCGTCCGACTGCACGCGGTCCGCCACAGCGGCCCACCGCTGGAAGCGGCGGACGGCGTCCCTCGTGTCGGCGTCGTAGTCGCCGTAGCGATAGCCCGCGTACAGGCCAAGCTCGTGGAGCCTGTTCTGCATGGCCATGACTTCGGCTCCACTGTCTCCGGGACGCAGCACCGGGGCCCCGGGCTGGGACGTCGTCGACCGGGCCGGGGAGGAGGACCACGACGGAGAGGCCGTGGACTGCGAAGGAGGCCGGCTGGATGAGTCGGAGGGGAGGGCCCACGTGGCACTGCCGTTGCGGTTGTCCGTGAAGCTCGCCTCCACCGTTTCGCCGCCCGCCCGGGCGGTGTCATGGCGGGAGGGGGCGACCGAGGAGCTCGAGCTGTCGGCCACGGGTGCCTTGCCGGCCCGAGGTGCCGCCTCTGACGGGACGGCATCCGGGGCACCCACGCCCGGTCGGGTGGCATCGAGTCCGTTTTCGTGGGACGCCAGGGCAAAGAGACTCACCCCTACCAACATCAAGGTGCCCGCAGCACCTGCCGGTGCCCACCGGCGAGGATCCCTCGACCGGCGACGCCGACAAGGCAGTTCCCCGACGCCGAACACGATGGTCTCTCCGCCCGAGAGCTCCTCGTGCCGGGGGTGCCCCGTCCGTGCCCCGTCCTGTGGCGGCCGCCCAGTCATTCGCATCATCACCTTGTATCGAGAGTGTCCCGGTGCCGCGTGGGCCACCGCGGATCGACGAGTCTTTCCGTCACATACATCTCATGAGCGACCAGGGCTGCTTGAGTCCGGTTGCTCAGCTGTAGCTTGTTGAGCAGACGAGAGACGTAGGTCTTCACACTGGCCAGAGAGAGGTGAAGTTCTGCGGCTATCTCTGTATTGGCCAGGCCGTACCCCAGCAACCGCAGGACATCTCGTTCGCTCTGATTCAGCAGACTGACCCGCGGATGCACGTGGGAAAAGCGCTCGGACGTGCTGCGAGGCCCAGTCATGAATCCGTCCACAAATTCCGGGGCGATCGCACAGCCGTCCGACAGCACGTGGGACAACAAGGCGTCCAGGAGAGCGGCATCCAGGTTTTTGGTGGCGAACCCCAGTGCACCTGCTTCCAGCGCTTCGTCCAGCACTTCGTGCCGTATCTCATCGGTGAGAAGGACAACCTTGGGAGGCCTCCGCAGGGATCCTCCCAATCGGTCGGCCCTGAGGCCGATCATTCGTGCCAGCGAAAGGTCTATGACCGCAATATGCGGCTCAACGGCTTGGAGACGCCTCGTCGCTTCCCACGCGGTGGAAGCCTGGGCGACAACCTCGTACCGCCCCAGAGCATTGAGGACAGCGCACAGATTGGTGCGGAACACAGTCTCACCAGCAGCGACGAGGACTGTGCGGCGAGCTGTGCCACCCGTGTGACCTGCGGCGGTGCGGTCAAGTTCCGCCATGTGATTCATGCAGTCAAGTCTTGCCCACCGGATCTTAGCCGCCGCCTAACGGTTCCTTAAGTGAGCCTACTCTTCCGCTGGTTGAGCTGCTGCCACCAGGGCATTTCACGCCCGTGCCGATCTCGAAACCTGGAGCCGGCGGATCCTTGACCCCTCGCGTCCGCGTGACCCCGCCGCGCCCGGTAATGCCTGCCTGCCGGACCACGGCCCTACCGGAAGACCTGTCCACCGATGCCTTTCGGCAGGTCTCCGGCGCTGCCGGCTCAGTGGAGGCTGTTATCGCACGATGACCCGACACTTCTGGTGTCGGGGAGGCCATGCGCAGGGGCAAGCAGATCACTCCGCTTGACGTGCAGAATAGGCCTATTTCGCAACGGTGAGGGATCCCGATTGCGGGCATTGTGCAGTTCTTTGAAACTGGACAGAAATGGTGGGCGGCCATGGGCAGCGCGCATCGCGTCATTGTCGGGGTGAGTGGCTCACCCGCCAATCTGGCGGCTCTGCGATGGGCCGTGGCTGAAGCTCGGCGTACGGATGCGCCCCTCGTTCCCGTACTAGCCTGGTCGCTTCCAGGTGACGACACCATGTACTACCACTTGCTGGATGAACTGCATAAGTCTGCTCGCGAGCGGCTGGACCAGGCCTTCGAGGAGGCCTTCGGAGGCTATCCCGACGACCTGGACATCCACTCCATGTCGATACTGGGCGCCGCCGGGCCGGCTCTGGTTGAAACCGCCGGTTCCCCCAGCGATCTCCTCGTCGTCGGCACCGGTCACCGCAGTCGCCTGCGCCGTCTCATCTTCCCCTCGGTCAGTCGGTACTGTCTGGCACGCGCAGAGTGCCCGGTGATTGCCGTCCCGCCGCCCGCTCTGCTCCGCGAATTGAGCCTCATGGCGCGCGTGACCCGCAAGATGCGAGTGAACGACGCGTCGAAGTGGATAGCCATGATGGCCGCCCCCAGGAGCTGACAGATTACTCATGTTCCAGCTTTCGTCATGGCCCGGACATGACTTTCGGCATGTTGCCGCGCCTGGCTGAGATGACAGCATGAGCTGGAATCGGGTCGGCGCCGGTCGTGCCCCGACTGTGCTGTCCGCACGAGCAAGGAGGTGATCGGGATGAGTCCCGAAGGAAATCCTTGCCGCAGCGTGCCGATTTACTGACCCCTCATTCCACACAGATTCCTGCTTCACGATCTCGTGTTTTCCGCAGGTTTTCTTGTCTCTGTTTTCCCCGCACGTGTGTCCGGTGGCCTGCCGGCCCACGTCGCTGACCACTCCGCGACCGGCTTGATCGCACCTGCCGTCCTGCCGTGTGCGCGGGGGGAGGATTCGCCATGACCCTGCTCACCCCCGAGAAGCTCGCTCCGCCCGGCGGTGGATTCCGTTCGCGCCGGGAGCGCCAAGCCGCCGAACTGGCGGCGCAGACCCGCGCCGCCGCCGAGCGGCTCGCCACGATCAGTGGCCGCCCGGCGGCCACCGTGCTGCGGGACTTGAACGCCAGGCCTGACGGGCTGGACCATGTGGAGGCCGCCGATCGCTCGCGTCGCCACGGCCGGAATGTGATCGCCCAGGAGCGGGCGCCACGTTGGACCGTGCAGTTGGCCAAGGCGTACTGGAATCCGTTCATCCTGGTTCTGGTGTGCCTGGCCAGTGTCATGTACTGGCAGGACCCGGAGGATCCGGGTGTCGTCATTCTGTCGGTCATGGTGGGGCTCAGTGGTCTGCTGCGGTTCTGGCAGGAGTACCGCTCCAACAAGGCGGCGGCCGCGCTCAAGCAGTTGGTGACCACGACCACGGCGGTGCAGCGGCGGGTCGGGCACGGCGCGCTGCCGACCACCGTCGAGCTGCCGACGGACCAGGTGGTACCGGGTGATGTGGTGAAGCTGGCCGCCGGTGACCTGGTCCCGGCCGATCTGTACCTGCTGACGTCAAAGAACCTGATGCTCAATCAGGCCGCGCTGTCGGGTGAGTCGCTTCCGGTGGCCAAGGGGGACCTTCGTCCGGGCGGTCGGGAACAGGACGGAACCGCAGACCCGGTCGAGGCGGACAACCTGTGTCTGATGGGCACCTCGGTCACCTCGGGCACGGCCACCGGGGTTGTTGTGGCGACCGGCGCGCAGACCTACTTCGGGTCCATGGCCGGATCGCTGGTGGGCGAACGTCCGCAGACCAACTTCGACCACGGCGTGCGCAAGGTCAGCTTCCTGCTGATCCGGTTCATGCTGGTGATGGTACCGGTGGTGTTCGCCGTCAACGGCCTCACCAAGGGCGACTGGAACGAAGCCTTCCTGTTCGCTGTGGCGGTGGCAGTGGGTCTCACCCCGGAGATGCTGCCGATGGTCGTCTCCGCCAACCTCGCCCGCGGCGCCGTGGCGATGGCCAAGCGCAAGGTCGTGGTCAAGCGGCTCAACGCGATCCAGAACCTGGGTGCGATGGACGTGCTGTGCACCGACAAGACCGGCACCCTGACCGAGGACCGCATCGTCCTCGACCGCTATGTCGACGTGCACGGCAAGGAGGACGACGAGGTCCTGCAGTACGCCTACCTCAACAGCCACTTCCAGACCGGGCTGCGCAACCTGCTGGACCAGGCGGTCATCGACCGGGTCGGCGAGGCCGAGGAGGTTGTCGTCGACGCCCGCTTCACCATGGTCGACGAGATCCCCTTCGACTTCGCCCGGCGCCGTATGTCCGTGGTCCTGGCCCGCAACACCCCGGGAGAGGACAAGGCCGCCTCCGAACATGTGCTGATCACCAAGGGCGCATTCGAAGAAGTCCTGGACCTTTGCACCCACCTGACCGACCGCGGCGAGCGGATCGAACTCACCGACCGGCTGCGCCGGCACGTCACCCGCATCGCCGAGAGCAGCAACCGTGAGGGGCTGCGCGTCCTGGCCGTGGCCACCCGCACGATCAGTGAACCGCGCACCACCTACACCACGGCGGACGAGGCCGAGTTGACCCTGGTCGGGTTCCTGGCCTTCCTCGACCCGCCGAAGGCCGACGCCGCCAGGGCCTTGCGGGCACTGGCGGACAAAGGCGTCACCGTCAAGGTCGTCACCGGAGACAACGAACTGGTCGCCGCCCGGGTCTGTGCCGATGTCGGCCTGGAGGTCGGTGACGTGATCACCGGCGCCGACATCGACATCTGCGACGATGCCGAGCTGCGCGAACTGGTCGGCCGCGTCACGGTGTTCGCCAAGGCCAACCCCGTGCAGAAAGCCAGGATCGTGCGCGCGCTACAGGCGGAGGGCCACACCGTGGGCTTCCTCGGCGACGGCATCAACGACGCCGCAGCCCTGCGGGACGCCGACGTCGGCATCTCGGTGGACACCGCGGTCGACATCGCCAAGGAATCCGCCGACATCATCCTGCTGGAGAAGGACCTCACCGTCCTGGAACAGGGTGTCCTCCAGGGCCGTCAGACGTTCGGCAATACCATCAAGTACATCAAGATGACTGCCAGCTCCAACTTCGGCAACGTCTTCTCCGTACTTGTCGCCAGCGCCTTCATCCCCTTCCAGCCGATGCTCGCCATTCACCTGCTGGTACAGAATCTCGCCTACGACATCTCCCAACTGGCCACCCCGTGGGACCGCATGGACCCCGAGTACCTGCGCAAGCCCCGCAACTGGGACGCCCGCGGCATCGGGCGCTTCATGATCTGCATCGGACCCATCAGCTCCATCTTCGACATCACCACCTTCCTGCTGATGTGGCACGTCTTCCACGCCGACTCCCCCGCAGAGCAGAGCCTGTTCCAGTCCGGCTGGTTCATCGAGGGACTCCTCTCCCAGACCCTGATCGTCCACATGATCCGCACCCGCAGGATCCCCTTCATCCAGTCCCGCGCCTCGCTGCCCGTGATGGTGATGACCGCCGTCATCATGGCGTTCGGCATCTACCTGCCGTTCTCCCCCTTCGCTGCCGGCATCGGGCTGCAACCGCTGCCCATGACGTACTTCCCCTGGCTCATCGGAACCCTGCTCGCCTACTGCGCCCTGACCCAACTGATCAAGACCCGCTACATCCGCCGCTTCAACTCCTGGCTGTAGCCCGTCGTCCCTCCTTGGCGGACCGGCTCCCGGATTCGGGGAGCCGGTCCGCCCTCCCCTTCGGTCCCGCTCTGTCGGGGGTCTCCCACGCCTGTCCCCGACCCGACGGCCGCGGACACGTGTGGTGGAGGATTCGATGCTGTGACGGACGATGCGGCGTCGCCCCCCTGTGCAGATGGCTGCGCAGGGGGGCACAGTCGTGTCTCCTTTCCGTCCCGTGGGACCGGTCCAGATCGCCGCACGAGCCCCACTCAGCCACAACGGGCGCTACAGCTCCGCCCGGACCTGGGCAGCACACCACAGAAGCCAGGCTGGTCGCCGGGGGAACGCACGGCGGGGCGCGCTCTTTCCATCCACACTCCGCATTCTCCTGCGACAATTCACCCTTGGTCACCCTCAAACGTATGACAGAGCAGTCGACTTGACACGCCCTCTGTAGACCAAACGTTGATCCCGGCCGAATCCTCCGTTGACAGATTTCCGGTGAACCGCCGCAGCGCACCGATTCGTTTGACACGGCGTCGTCATATTGACCATGATCCAAGCAGAATCCACGGCCGGAACCGGCAATGAGCCAGTCGTGCGGCAAGAGAAGTAGTGTCTCCAGCCACGACGAATGGTTGTCTCCGCCGCCTGATTTCCTGCTGCGGTCGGACGGTGCGATCTGCAAATTGGATTCCCCCTCGGGACAACTCACGAGAAAGAGTGCTGGATGGCCACCTATTTGTCTCCCGGAGTGTTCGTCGAAGAGGCCGCAAGCGGCTCCCGGCCGGTGGAGGGTGTCGCCACGGCGGTCGCCGCCTTCGTCGGGTTCGCCGACGAGGGGCCGCTCAACGAGCCGGTCCGCATCACCAACTGGAGCCAGTTCACGAAGACGTTCGGTGACTTCGTCCAGGGCTCCTACCTCGCGCACTCCGTGTACGGCTATTTCGCCAACGGCGGCGGCACCTGCTACGTCGTACGGGTCGGCGGTAAGTCCGCGGACGCCGGCACCGGCACCGGCACGCAGGACGTGGGCTCCGCCGCCCCGGCGCAGGTGCTCGGTGACTTCAGGATCGCCGCCCTCCCCGCTGCCTCCGGTCACGAAATCGCGGTCGACGTGCAGCGCAAGGCGGTCGACCCCAAGGCCAAGCGCCCCGCCACGGGTCCGGCCGACAAGGCCAGGGCCGGCAAGGACGGGGCCGCGGAGGCGGGCGCGGAAGACCACTTCACTTTCACCGTGAAGGTGAACGGCACCCCGACCGAGACCTTCGACGTCTCCACCGAGAAGTCCTCCGCCTCGTACGTCGTCACGCAGGTCAAGAAGCACTCGAAGCTCGTACTCGTGGAGGAGGCCACAACCGGCGCCGCGCTCGCGCTGCCGGAGTCCTCCACCCTGGCACTGACGGCTGCTCCCACCGCTGACGCCGCCGGGGGCGCCACGGCCGTCAAGGATGTCGTGGGCCGCTACGTCGGCAGGGTCAACGACCGCTCGGGCCTGTCGGGCCTGGAGACCATCGACGACGTCACCATGATCGCCGCCCCTGACCTGATGGCCGCCTACCAGAGCGGCAACGTCAGCCGCGAGCAGGTCAAGGCGATTCAGCTGGCCATGATCAGCCACTGCGAGAACATGGCCAACCGCATGGCCATCCTCGACCCCCTGCCGGACATGAACCCCTCCGAGGTCTACGACTGGCGGCAGAACGAGGCGGGCTTCGACTCCAAGTACGCGACTCTGTACTACCCGTGGATCCAGGTCGCCGATCCGGTCAGCGGCAAGGGCTTCCTGATGCCGCCCTCCGGTCACATCGCCGGCCTGTGGGCGCGCAACGACGACGCTCGCGGCGTGCACAAGGCACCGGCCAACGAGGTCCTGCGCGGCGCCCTCGATCTGGGCATCCAAGTCACCAAGGGAGAGCAGGAGCAGCTGAACCCCGCAGGCATCAACTGCATCCGCAGCTTCCCCGGCCGCGGCATCCGGATCTGGGGTGCCCGCACCCTCTCCAGTGACACGGCGTGGCGCTACCTGAATGTCCGACGCCTCTTCAACTACCTGGAGGAGTCGATCTACCTGGGGTCGCAGTGGGCGGTCTTCGAGCCCAACGAGGAGCGGCTGTGGTCGACGATCCGCCGCAACGTGTCGGCCTTCCTCACCAACGAGTGGCGCAACGGTGCCCTCTTCGGCGCCACGCCGGAGGAGGCCTTCTACGTCAAGTGCGACGCCGAGACCAACCCGCCGGAGGTCATCGACTCCGGCCAGGTCGTCTGCGAGATCGGTGTGGCGCCGGTCAAGCCGGCCGAGTTCGTCGTCTTCCGGATCTCCCAGGATTCCGCATCGGGCGAAGGGGGCCAGTGACCAGCAAGATTTCCGCCCTTCTCAGCCATCTCATTCACACACAGACAGGAGCCACCATGGCCGGCGAAATGACCTCTATCGGAAGCCTCGTCCTCGCGAAGGACTTCACCGTGCAGATCGACGGAATCCAGCTCACCATGATCAAGGAGGTATCCGGCCTCGAGAGCAGGGTGGAGGTCACCAAGGAGGTGGTCAACACCGCCGACGGGAAGCAGGTGCACATCTCCGTTCCCGGCGTGGTTCAGCTGCCGTCCGTCACCATCGTCCGCCAGGGCTCGGCCGACAAGGTGATTGCCGACTGGCACAGGCAGTGCCTCCCGGACAAGACAGATGCGGAGAAGAAGAACGTCACCATCGCCGAGCACACCAGCGACTTCTCGGTGAAGAAGGAACATGTCCTCACCGGTTGCTGGGTGTCCAGCTACAACACCGGCCAGCTCAGCGCCGCCGGCTCCGGCGGCAAGGACGAGACCTTCGTCATCGAGTGCGACGGCTACGAGATCAAGTGAGGCGCGGGCGCGTAACCGAGGGAGACCGTCCCGCAGCGCGGGCGTCGTCATCGGGCAACGCACCCGCCCCGGCCGCGGAGGGTGCAGGCTCGCGCAATGAGCCTGCCCCTCTGCGCACCGAATTCCCCTTCACTTTGCCACGCGGCTTCGTGGACCACCGGGGAGTGGTGCACCGGGATGGTGTGATGCGCCTTGCCACGGCGCGTGATGAGCTCCTGCCGCTCAGCGACATGAGGGTACGGGAGAATCCCGCATACCTGTCCGTGGTGCTGCTCGGCCGCCTGATCACCCGCTTGGGCACACTGACCGATGTTGACGCAGGAGTCGTAGAGCAGCTGTTCGCTGCCGACCTGGCGTTCCTTCAGAAGTTCTACGAGAAGATCAACACGGATGGCTCCTCGCTGGCCACGACCGTGTGCCCCGGCTGCACCCACGAGTTCGATGTGGACATGGGGAGCCGCCTGGGGGGATGAGAACGTACGCGGCCGAGGACCTGCGCTCCGAGCTCGCGTACATCGCCTACCACTTCCACTGGCCGCACGACCAGTTGCTCGACATGGACCACATCGAGCGGCGTGCGTGGATCAGTCAGATCACCGCCATCAACCGGCGTCTTGCAGACGGGACGTGACAACCATGCTGGACCGGATCAGCCGCACCGTCCGCCGCCTCGCGGCGGTCCGGTCCGGTACAGAAGCCGCGCATACCGCTGCGACGGCACCGGCGGCCCCCCGGACGGCCGTGGTTTCCGATGTGCCGGCGGTGTCCCGGGCGGACGTTGCCGGTGCTGCGGCGCACCATGCCGGTACACATGCCGACGCCGTTGCGGGGGCCGTCGTGGAGACGGCAGCCGTTATGACGGTACGGGTTCCGATGGTGCTGCCATGGAGGTTCCGACCCATGTCGGCGGACGGGTTGACACCGGTCACCGACGGGCAGCGGACGACGGGGCGGCTGACCGCATTTCATGACCACCGGCTCAGCGGTGAACTCACCACTCTGATCGACCAGGAGGCGCCCCTGGTGTTCCGGGTGCGGGAAGGGCTGTGGGACACGACGGGTCTGCCCGCCCGACGCCCGGTGGCAGAGCTGTACTGGCGGTCTCACGGGGAGAGGGAGCCCGACGAAGCTGCCGGGGCCGAAGAGGACTCGGCGATCGTTCCGGGGGCGCCCGCGCCGTCCGTCGAGGACCTGCCGGAAGCCGCCGGGAACTCTCATCGTCGCCGCCCCGCGGGCCGTGCCGGAGGCCCCTCCCGACCTCGCCGCTCCCGGCGGCACAACTCCCGCACTCCCGTGAGGACAGCCGGGGAAAAGGCGGTTCCGGACGAGGAACGCGGTCCGGGCTCACGACCGGTTGACCCGCAAGGCGCTTCTGGGCCTGCCCCGCAGGGCGTGGCCCAGGACGCGCCGCGGCGCCCTGGGCACCAGGACAAGAACGCGGTGAATAACGCAGGGAAGCCCGACAGCGAGCCTGCTCTGCGCCCGACGGCGGGGTCCGGGCGTGCAGTACCGGCGCAGAAGACCGCCCGCCACCCCGACGTGACGGCAGCTGCGGCCGCTGACCACCCCACGACAGCGGGCCTGGCGCAGAAGACCACCCGCCACACCGACACCACAGCAGCCACAGCCGCTGACCACCCCACCGCAACGGACCCGGCGCAGAAGACCACCCGCCACCCCGACGTGACGGCAGCTGCGGCTGCTGGCTGTGCCACGGCCCCGGCCCGCACGGCGGCGACAACTCGGCGCGAGGGCCACACCGCACCCACCTTCCTTGGGGAGACCGCGCCCCTGCCGACCGACTCAATGTCTCCCGAAAGCAAGCGGGTTGGCGAGCGGCCGAGATCCTCAGCCGTGCCCGCTCGGCCGTCCGGCACCACACCGAGCGCTTCAGACACGCCCCTTTCGCGGCACACCGGGAAGGCGACAGTGCCTGGTGGCACGGACACGGGAGTCGCGCCCGAGGCAGGGACACCGGCGGCCCCGGCAGCTGTGCCCGAGGACCGGGCCGCTCGGACGGCTCCCGGCGGCGAGCCCGGCACACCTGACGCCACGGCTGCACCGGCATCCTGCGCCGGTTCATCCGCTGCGACAACGCAGGGAGTGTGCCGATCCGTTGGGCCGGGCAGCAACACGTCGACGGCGGCCAGGACCGCCGCGCAGAGCCATGCGTACGACATCCCTGACCGAGTCGTCCCCTCGCCCCCGGCCGGGAGAGCGCCCCGGTGCCAGGAGCACCCCGTGCTCAGCGACAATGCGGCAGCCGCTGCTGAACCCGCCCCTGCACCCGGCCGCTTCGCGTCCCAGGGAGCAGCCGCGTCAACAGCCCTGGCCAGTGGGGACGTTGCAGAGGTCGAGGACGCAGCGGGCGTGGCCGTACCTGCGCCGCAGGCCCGCACGGGCCCGGACGGGCCCACTCCGACCACCGGGGACGGCGCGCCGGCCGCTCCTGTTCCCGTGGCCGACGCGTCGACCGCCCCGGGACCGACCGCACCCCCCGCCATGACCACCGCAATGGGTTCCGCTGACAATGACGCCCCGCACAACAGCAGCCCGGCCGCGTCAGGCCTCGCCGCCTTTTCGTGGACCGGGATGGCGGATGCGGCCCCGGCGGACGAGCGCATCACTCCGCGGGAAGCCCCCGTGCAGAACACGGGGCAGTCGGCACAGGCGCCGGTTGACGAGCATGGGACGCGGCCGCGGGGCCTGGCGGTGACACCACTCTCCGACATCGCCGGCGGGGAGACCGCGGAGCACGGTGCGGCGGGTGCCGACAAGGCACCGGGCACGGCCCCTTGGACCACGACTGCCCTCCGCCCGGAAACGTCACGAATGCAAGACACTCCCGTACGCCTCTCCCGTACTGACCGACAGACAGCCGACACGCATTCGCCCACCCCTGGGGCACACGGTGTGCCCTCAGGTCCTCAGGTGCCGGAGGTGGCTTCCCCGCAAGTCCCTGGCGTGCCCGCGTACCCGGCACAGCACGGATCCCCAGGCCGGGGTACGGAGCCGGCCTCGTCCGCCGACCCGCGAGGCACGGCGGCTTCACCTGCCCGGACGCAGCGGCACTCCGAGCCGGTGACAGCCCCCGGCAGTCACCACGGGCCCCGGCCGCGGTCGGCGTCCGACGCATCGGCCTCCCCGGCCGTGCGTGCCGGGGAGCACGGCCGCATGTGGAGGGCCTCAGGTCCCGGGCTGTCCCTCCCGGCCACGCCCGGAGGCCGTACTGAACGCACCGCACGGCACCGCACACCTCCCCCGAGCCAGGAAACCCCCACCGGACACGGTCGGACAGACGGGCCGCTCTGGGCAACTCCGCTACGGGGTGCCGATGTTCCGGCGGCGAGCGAACATGTCCCATACCAGGACGGACGGCAGGGCGGGACGGCCGAAGACGCTGCCGTAGCCACGGACACGGCCGTCAGCGAGTCATCGACGGCAGCGACGGCAGCGACGGCTGCGACGGCTGCGACGGCTGCGACGGCTGCGACGGCTGCCGTCGGGTCCCCTCAGGACACCGACAACACCACCCACGTCGGGGACACTCAGGGCGAGAATGCGGTCGCGCCGCCGCTGGAGCGCACCGCTGAACTTCCCGGACACACGCGGCACACTGCCGATTCCGGTGACGAGGGCCGTAGCCCCGCCACACGTGCCGACCGGCCGGTGCCCGTCCGCGTCACCCGGACGGCACACCACACCACTCAGCAGACTTCGCTCGCCGGGCGCCCCGGTGCGCCCATGGGCCCGGACAGCGAGCCCGGTGTTCCTCACGCCGGGCAGGAGTTCCGGCTTGCCGGGCGCGATACGGCCGCGGTCGGCACCGCGGGCCCGATCGCCGACGCGGTCTGCGTGTCCCTCGAAGGGGACAGGCTCCACCGGCGCGCAGTCGGCGAAGCGCACGACGCCACGTCCCTCGGCGAAGCGCACGAGGCCACGTCCCCACCCACCTCCCTCGGCCAAGCACACGACGCCACGTCCCCACACGCGCCCCTCCCCGAACCGTCCCGGGCAGGTGCCGACCGGTCCCCGGGCCACCCCCGGAACACGGTTGTTCACGACCAACAGCTGCTTACCGACCGAGCGTTGAACGTTCCGGCCGCACCGGCACCGGCGCACACCGAGGAATGTCCCGCACCCCCCGCGGTCGAGGCGGCACGGAACGATTCCGTGGACGCTTCGGCACACGGCACAGCCGCGCGCCCGCGGACGGACGGCCCCGCACACCACGGTCCGGCCACGCTGCCCGCGCCCGGCCAGGCCGACCGGCTCCCCGCTCACCCTGCGGTCGCATCCGTCGGCAACCCGTCCGCCGACACCCCCGGAAGCGGTGACGCCGCATCCCGTCAAGCACACACACCCGCACACAGCGAACCGACCGCTGCGGTGTCCACGCAGGCCGAGGACCGCCCCTTGCGCACTGCGGCCGCCCCCTCCCGCACAGGGACCGCCGTCTCCCCGGCCGCGGACCACTCCGCACCCCTCCAGCTGCACAGCCCGCTGCACCCCGCTCCAGAGCACCTCCCGCCGGGCGAGCGCGGACGCGACAGGGCCGGACTGTCGCGCTCCCCCGCCGGGAGTACGCAGGACGGCGGCACACTCCTGTCGGCCCACACCGGGCTCGTGCCCTCCGCCCGTGATCTGGCACCCGGACCCCAGGATCGACCGTCCCCGGCCGACCCGGAACACCCCGACGGCACGCCGTGCCCGATGGACCGCGAGAGCACGTCGTCGGGAGAGCGCAGCATCCGCCGAGGGCGCCCCGACCTGCCCGGCGACCGAACGCCTCGCAAGGGTGACCACCCGGACGCCCCACCAGGCTCCGCCACGCCCGGCCTCAACCAGCCGTGCCGCGCCGACACCGACACCGACACCGACACCGACACCGACACCGACACCACGCAACACCCCGGACTTCCCGCTCCCCGCACCGACACCCGTATCCACCGCAGTGCAGCCGCGCTGCGGCAGGCCACGGGCCGAGCCGCCGATACCGCACGTCCCCGCACCCGGCTTCCCCTCACCAGCCGACAAAGCGGCAGCACGCCAGCCGGCGGAGCGGCGGAACCGCTGTCCCCGTCCACGCCCGAGGTGGCCGATCACACGTCACCGGAAGCCGTCATACGCGAGGGTCGCGGCGGCCGGCTTCCCGAACCCAGCACCGTCCACCACCCCGCCGTGCCGAGCGCAGGAACCCTGCCCGCGTCCCCCGCACCCTCATCCGCCGCCGCAGGGCCGGCCTCGGCAACCGCCTTCCCCAGCGGAACAGGGCACAGGGCTCTACCGCCCACCGAGCCGGTTCCCGACGAACCGTCCCGGCCCACTCAGCAGCGCACATCTGACAACGTTGCTCGCCGCGACGCCGCCCACCCTGCCGAGCCACGGCTCAGCACGCACGTCCTCGGCACCGCCCGCACCGCCCTTCCCCTCCGCACGGGTCCCCGCCGGACAGCTCACCCCTCCGTCTCCGAGGCACCTCCCGACACCCGCCCGGCCCCTGCACTGCTCTTCCTCCCCCGGAGCACGACCGCTCCCCACTCCCAGACCGAATTCACAGCTTCGGCCCGCCCCTCGGGCCGACCCCAAGTCGGTTCCGCTCAACCCGTGTTGCGCCGTATCGCCGCTCACGCACCCGAGCCGAGGGGGTCCGACACCGACACCTCGGCGGCGGCACTCACCAGTGCCATGGGAAGCACCGCGCCCGCGACCGACTGGGGCATCCCGCCGGCAGTTCTGCACAAGGAATCGCAGGAGACCTTGAGAAACGGAGGCACCGGCCGTGTCCGATAAGCACACGGTGACACCCATCAACCGGTTCTCGTTGTCGATCGACGGCGAGGAACTCGGACTCTTCACCCGTTGCAGCGGACTGGCGCTGTCCGTGGAAGTGGACGAAGTCGCCGAAGGGGGCATCAACGATTCCCTGGTCCACCTCAACGCCCGGATCACCTATGCATCGGTGGTCATGACCCTGCCCGTGGGCGCGGCCAGGAGAGACCTGTGCCAGTGGGTCCAGGACTCGGTACGCAAGCCGTCACTGTCGACCGGACAGATCGCCTGCCTGGACGGCAGAAGGTCTGTCATCGCATGGGAGCTGCGCGACGTGATGCCCGTGGCCTGGCGGGGGCCGAATCTGGACGCGGCGGGCAGCACGGCCGCCATGGAGGAGATCGAATTCGTCCACGGCGGGTTCTTCCGCAAGTAGCCGCCGCACAGGTCTTCGACCCGGCCCCTTATCTACGACAACCGGCCCGGAAAGGAGGGCACATGCCGGAGGAACAGATGGTCAAGGCCATCCTGGAGGTCTACGCGCCACCGATCGGCGGTCAGGAAAAGCCCGCGACCCGCCCGAAAGAGATCAAGTTCCAGTTCAACCCGGCCGAGATCTCCCTGGTCAAGGAGACGTCCTGGGCACGGCACACCGTACGCCTTGCACCGAATGCCTCCGCGCCCGAGTTCCTGGGCAGCCAACCCTGCGTGCTCACCATGACCATCGTCCTGGACGCGCAGGGGCAAGGTGACGAATCCGTCGACGCGCGGGTGCGCGAACTCCTTGAGTGCTGCCGACCGGAACACACGAGCGTCGGCAACAACCAGGCGTCGCCGGTTTGGGTCAGATTCCTCTGGGGTCACTGCAAGGCAGCACAGTTCTACGCGGTCATGAGACGGCTCGCGGTCCGGTTCACCCGCTTCTCCAGCAATGGCCACCCCACGCGCGCCGTGTGCGAGCTCACCCTGGAAGAGATCGGCGAATGAGTACACCGGGCCGGGGACATGCCCCGGGATCACCTTCGTCACGACAGTTCAGCGTGGTGGTGCGAGGGGACTCCCTCCAGTCCATCGCGGTGCGCAGTACGGGGCGTGCGGCCGACTGGCGGCTGATCGCCGAACTGAACGGCGTCGACGACCCCTCGAAGGTGCGGCCGGGAACGGTGCTGGTCCTGCCGAACGCCACAGACCACTGACTGCCTCGAGGTCGCCGACCTCCTCTGCTCCTCTCTTCACACCTAAGGAACTGACATGACAGCGCGTCACACCGCCGGGCTGATCGTCAAGGCCGGAGGCCGCACCTTGCGTGGCACCACCCTGGCGTGGGCAGTCGTGCAGGAGAGCGGCCACATGTCGGCCACGGCCGAGATCGGCATCCGGGACCCGCACAACGCGTCGCTCATGGCCACGTGGGGCGTCACTCTGAGCAGCGCACTCCAGCTGACCTCCGTGGTCTCCGGCAGCGAACACTCCCTTTTCGAGGGTGAGGTCACCGACTGTGAGGCCAGGGCCAGTGCGTACAGCGGTGGTGTGCACGGGGCGGGCGGGGTGTTCACCGTCATCCGGGCCAAGGACCGCTCCCACCGGCTTCGCCGGGGCCACCGGGTCGCCGCCTACCCGAACATGACGGCGGGTGACATCGTGCGCGAGGTGGCGAAGAAGGCCGGTGTCGGGACGGGGACCGTCGACGACACCGGGCACACGTACGACTTTCTCACCCAGCCCGCCATGTCCGACTGGGACTTCCTGAGCCACCTGGCCCGGGAGAACGGGCGGGACCTGTTCTTCCGGGACGGCAAACTGCACTTCTGCCGGCCTGCCCGGGCTTCCAGCGCCACGGTGAAGAGCACATCCGCCCATGACAACCCCTTCGCTCTGGAGTTCGGCAGGAATCTGCTGAAGGTCGGCTCGGTCGCATCCCTGGACGACCAGGTGGCCGGGGTCACCGTGCGTTCCTGGGACCCCGAGCGCAAGGAGCCGTTCGTGGCCAGGAGCGATCCGGACACGCAGCGGCACAGCACCAACTGGACTGTGCCGCCCGGTGCGGTGTCCGGGCCGCGGATGCTGCTGGCCGGGCTGCCGCGCCGGACCAGGGACGAGGCCGAGACGCTCGCGGCGAGCATGGCGCAGGAAGTCGCAGCCGGCCTGCCACGGCTGCACGCAGTGGTACGGGGGGAGCCGCGGCTGCGGCTGCGCTCCGGGGTGTCGCTGACCGGCCTCGGCAAGCAGTTCGAAGGCCGGTACACGGTCACATCGGTACGGCATGAGTACCATCCCGACTCGGGCTACCTCACGGAGCTGACGGTCAATGAGGGTGAGGACCGCACAGCGGCCGGGCGGCCCGGGGACGGCGAGTCGGGGCTGCGCCGCTTCTACGGCCTCATGCCGGCGAAGGTTGTCAACATCAAGGACGACAGGATGCAGGGCCGGGCAAAGGTCCGCCTTCCCTGGCTGGACGACGAGTACGAGAGCAACTGGGCGCGGACGGTGCAGCTCGGGGGCAGCCGGGGGCACGGCGTGGTGCTGCCGGAGGTCGGCGACGAGGTGCTCGTCGGCTTCGAACAGGGCTGTCTGGACCGGCCGTACGTATTGGGCGGGGTGTACAACGGCGTGGACAAGCTCGCCCCGCACACGCTCAAGGTGGTCGACAGCGGCAAGGGTGTGGCCAACCGCCGGTCCTTCGCCTCGAAGGAGGGCCACCGGCTGGAGCTGCTGGACGCGGGCGGTTCGGGGATGGGGGCCACGCTCGTCACCGGCGACGGCAAGCTCAGGCTCTGCCTCGACCAGCACAACACGGTCGTCTCCGTGCACAGCGACGGCAAGGTGGAGATCAGCGCCAAGAACGGCATCACCGTGAATGCGAACCAGGGACCGCTGGAGCTGAAGGGCCGGAAGGTGACGGTCAGCGCCCAGGAGAGCCTGGAGCTTTCGGGCCTGAACGTCAACGTCAAGGCCAAGGGGCCGGTGGAGGTCACCGGTGCGCTGGCGAAGCTCGCCGCCAAGGGCGTCACCGAGGTCACCGGTCTGCCCGTAAAGATCAACTGATGGCCGGGATCACCCGCTGTCCGGAAGGAGACCCACCCCATGCCAGCCGCAGCACGTATCGGTGACGCCATCGCCTACGTCCCCAACCCGGGGCCGGCACCTGCGCCCGTGGGCCAGGGCACGCTCGCGCCGCCCGGAGTACCCAGTGTCCTGATCGGGGGCCAGCCGGCAGCGAGTCCGTCCTCGTTGTGCACGTATGTGGTACCGCCGCCCGGCTCACCCGTCCCGCCTCCCCCGGTGCCCGTGGTCCCCCTGCCGTTGCCCAGGCCCGTGCTGATCGGTGGCCTTCCCGCGGTGGTCATGGGCGCCGTGGCCGGGTGCGGCACGGTCACCGGCGGCTGCCCGACCGTCATGATCGGCGGCTGAACCGTGTCCGACTTCTTCATCGGCCGCGGCTGGGCCTTCCCGCTGGGCATCAGCCCCTCGGGCGGCGTGGCGATGGCCGAGGGCTCCGCCGATGTCGAGCAGGCGATCCGGCTGATCCTGACGACCGAGCCCGGCGAGCGGCCCATGCGGCCCGAGTTCGGCTGTGCGATCCGCGACCGCGTCTTCGGTTCCTTCGACGCCTCCGCCAGCGGGGCCATCACCCACGAGGTGCGGCGGGCCCTGGAGCGCTGGGAGCCGCGGGTCGTCGTCGACGACGTCGCCGTCACGCAGGCCGCAGGCCAACTGGAGGTGCTGGAGATCCGGATCGCCTACCGCCTGGCCGACACCAACAGCCACCGCAACCTGGTCCATCCGTTCTATGTGATCCCCGCCCCCGAGGGCGAGGGACCGAACCGTTCCGAGCCGGCGGGCACCGTCCCGCAAGGGGACAACGATGCCGCTGCCTAGCCCCAACCTCGACGATCGCCGCTTCCAGGATCTCGTCGACGAAGCCAGACGATTCATCCAGCGCCGCTGCCCGGAGTGGACGGACCACAACGTCGCCGACCCCGGTGTCGCCCTCATCGAGGCGTTCGCGCAGATGGTCGACCAGCTGTCGTACCGGCTCAACCGGGTACCGGACAAGATCCACTTGGGGTTCCTGGACCTGCTGGGCGTGCAGATGACGGCGCCCCGGGCGGCACGTACGGAGCTGACGTTCCGGCTCTCCGCCCCGCAGGGGGCGGAAGTGACGGTGCCCGTCGGCACCGAGGTGGCCACCCCGCGCTCGGGCGGCGGTCCCGCCCGCGTGTTCACCGTCAGCCGGCCACTCGACATCGTGCCCACCGCGCTGGGCCACATCGGCTCCGCCCGGGCCGGTCAGGCACCCGAACTCTGCACCGAGCGCTTCGAGTCGGGAGAGCCGGTGACGTGCTTCACGGAGCGGCCGGTGCCGGGCGACGCCCTGCTGGTGGGACTGACGCAGGCGGCGCCGCGCTGTGCGGTCACCCTGCGCGTGGACTGCCGCATGGACGGTGTGGGCGTGGACCCGCGCCGACCGCCGCGTGTGTGGGAGGCGTGGTGCGGTGAAGGCTGGGGGGCCTGCGACATCGAGAGCGACACCACGGGCGGCTTCAACCGGCCCGGCGAGGTCGTACTGCACCTGCCCGACAGGCACGTGGCCTCTCTCGTCGGACGGCGCCGGGCGGGCTGGCTGCGCTGCCGGGTCGCTGAGGCGGCGCCGGGACAACCCGCCTACTCCTCCTCTCCGAAGGTCGCCGCGCTGGAGGCGTACACCGCGGGCGGGACCACGGACGCAGTCGAGGGCGAGACGATCCCGCACGACGAACTCGGCGTCTCCGACGGCACACCGGGACAGTCCTTCACGCTGCACCGCACGCCCGTCGTCGCCGGTTCGCTCCTCGAGGTGGCTGTGGACACCAAGGCCGGGCGGCAGATGTGGAAGGTCGTCACGTCGTTCGCGGATTCCTCACCCACCGACCGGCATGTCACCGTCGACGAGGCGGGCGGCGACGTCCGCTTCGGTCCGGCGGTGCGACAGCCCGACGGCGAGATACGCCAGTACGGGGCGGTACCCGAGATCGGCGCCCGCATCACGGCGGGTCCCTACCGGTGCGGCGGCGGCCGCGGGGGCAATGTCGCCGCGGCCACGCTGACCGTACTGCGCACACCGATCTCGTTGATCTCCCGCGTGGAGAACCACAAGCCTGCGACCGGGGGCGTGGACGCCGAGTCGGTGGACAGTGTGCGGCAGCGGGCCGGGCACTGGCTGCGCACCCAGGCCCGGGCGGTGACAGCGTCCGACTACGAGTCGATCGTGCGTGCCGCCTGCCGGGACGCGGGCCGCATCGAGTGCGTGGACGAACGGGCCGACTCCGAACGCGACGGATGGGTAAGGGTGTTGATCGTGCCCCAGGTCGGTGATGTGCGGGACGAGAACAGCTGGCGGGACCTGGTGCCGTCCGAGGAGATGCTGTCCGCCGCCGCCCGGGCGGTGGAGGAGGCCCGGCCGCTGGGCGTCACGGTGTCGGTCAGCGGGCCTGCCTATCAGGGCGTCACGGTCGTTGCCGAGATCGAGGCGGTCAGGGGCGCGGACCGGGCCGAGGTCAAGGAGAGGGTGCTGCGCGCGCTGTACGAGTGCCTGAGCCCGCTGCCCTCCGACTCCGGGACGGGCAGCCGTTCCGGCTGGCCGCTGGGGCGGGCACTGCGGCTGAGCGATCTGTACGCGGTCGCCGCACGCTGCGAGGACGTGGAGTCGGTGAGCCGGCTGGAGATGTACTCCGCGGACCTCGGCACCGGTGAGCGGCAGGCCGCCGCCGACCGGATCGACGTGGGCCCTGCGACGCTCTTCCTCTCCTTCCGCCACCAGGTGGCCGTGAAGAACGCCCGCTAGCCGACAGGAAGAAGGGAGCGCCCGATGGAGAGACTGCCCGCGACGGCACCCGCACCGGTACCGGCCGTGCCCCCGCTGCCGCCGCTGGTGCCCGGGAGCCGGTCGCTGCGCGCGATCCTGCCGGAGAGCTACCGGCAGGGCGACTTCGCCGACCGGTTCATCGTCGGATTCGACGACACCCTCGCCCAGCTGATCACCACACTGGACTGCCTGGACGCCTACTTCGACCCGGACACCGCGCCCGACCACTTCGTCGCGTGGATGCTCGGCTGGAGCAACACCGTGCTGCCTGCCTGCGTCGGTGCGACGGGACGCCGTAACGCGTTGCTGCTCGGCCACCGTCTGCACGGTCTGCGCGGTACCCGCTTGGGACTCGACCTGCTGGTGCGACACGTGCTGGGCGGGCGACTGGAGCTCGCCGAGTCGGGATCCACGCACATGGCTCCCGGGCCGGAGAGCCCCTCGGTGTCCGTATCGGCAGGAAGCTGGGCGCGGGTGCGGGTGCTGCTGCCGTACGGCATGTCGGCGGGCCGCCCCGGCGTGGTGGCCGACGTCGAAGAGCTGGTGCGGGCGTGGCTGCCCGCGCACCTGAGGGCCGTGGTGACGGTCGAGGACGACGTGGACCCCCTGCTTGTGAGGGACGTGCCGGGGGGTGAGGGTTGATGGGCACGAACTCCTCCGGCCGCCGGGGCTGGCACGTGCCCAGCGAAGAGGACATGTGCAGCAGTTGCGGGGTGGTGGCATATCCCGGGGAGATGTTCTGCGTATCCTGCGGCGCGTATCTGGGGTGGGACGCGACCGGCGGGTCGCAGAGGGCACGGGAGGGCTCGGGGCGCCCGGCCCCGGGGGCACCGGCGCCTGCGGCGACCCCGGGGTACGCGGGGCCGCGCAGCACGGGTCCGTATCCCGGGAGCGAGTCCGGCTTCAACGGACACGGCACCGCGGACCCGGATGCGGGTCGTCCCGGTTCCGTCCAGCAGGCGTGTGAGGCACCGATGCCGGCAGGTGACGGATTTCCCGGGGCTGTGACCGATCGGCCCCGGCCGGCTCCGCCTCTCTTCGGAAGCACCGGGCACCCGGACGCACCGGGTGCCGGACTTCACGGCTCCGGCGGCCCCGGGGGGCCTCAGCTCGCCGGTCCCGCACCGGTGAGTCCCGGCAACGGCCACGCCGAGCCGCCACAGCAGGAGCTCTACTGGGTCGATCCCCTCTTCGCACCCCTGCCGACGGGGCCCGCGCCGCACACCGCCCGTCCCCAGCCGGGCGGCCGACTGCCCGAGTTCGGCTGGGCAGATCCGTACCCCGGTTGCACGGGGGCGTTTGGCACCGGGCCCGCGGCCGGACGCCCCCAGATCATCAGCGGCGAGGTCGTCCTCGGTACCGCCCCTGCCGACGACGGTGTGCACGGCTCGGACGCGCCCGTTCCCCCGGACGGGGAGCCGTACCTGCTGGAGTGCCCGGCGTGCGGCGGCCCGAACACGGATTCCCGCACGTACTGTCACCCCTGTGGTGCCCTGCTGCGTCCGGAGCCCGACGAGGAGCCACCGCCGCCGACCCGTTGGGAGCGGCTGCGCGAACGGTATGCCGACCGGCCGGAGGTATGGCATTGGGACCGCCGCTGGGGCGTCGTGCTAGGCGCGCTGCCGTTGTGCTTCGTTGCCGCAGCGTCGATGGGCGGCGCGGTGGCGGCCGCACCCGGCGCCGTACCGACGATCAAGGACCGCTTCCTGTCGCAGTACGCGGTCAGGCCGGACGCGGTGGACGCCTCCAGCTCAGCGAAGGGCTTCGAGCCGGAACTGGCCGCCGACGGCGTCGACAACCGGGCCTGGGCGCCGCAGAACAGCGGCGAGGACGCCATCGGCCAGTACTGGACGGCTGCGTTCAACTCGCCGTTCCGGCTGACCTCGCTCCTCGTCATCAACGGGGCTGCCAAGGCCCCTCGGCAGTTTGCCGAGACCGGAAGGCCCACCAGGATCAAGGTGACCGCGACCACCGGGCGGGGCATGGTGGAGAAGGAGATCGAGCTGGGCGGGCAGCCCGGCCCTCAGCGCTTCGACCTGGGCATCGACGACGTCACTCAGGTCCGGGTGACAATCATGGCGGTCAATCGGGGACTCAAGCCGGACATGCCGGTGGCCATGGCCGAGATCCAGTTCTTCAGTCGGCAGGGGTCATGAGCGTACGGGCCGAACTCGTCGTCCCCGAGGACGTGATCACCCCCGGTGAGTCGGTCACCGCCCATCTGCGGGTGTGGAACGAGAGCCGGATCGTCGACGCCTACCGGCTGCGGCTGCTCGGGCCGCCCGCCGACTGGCCGGAGACCGACGCACAGCTGGGGAAGCTGCCCGTCTACCCCGGCAACCACGAGAAGATCAACATCCCGCTGACCCTGCCGCGCGACAGCGAACTCGCCCCCGGCAGAGTGACGTTCGCCGTGCGGATCGCCTCCGTGGAGGACCCGGCAGCGGTGGCCGTGCCCGAAGCGGTCATCAATGTCGGCAAGTTCCACGACCTCACCGTCGAACCGGTACGTACGCGGGTCGGCGGGGCTCTGTGGAGCAGCAATCTGGTCGTGCTGGAGAACACCGGCAACGCCACCACGGCCGTACGGCTGCGCGTGGCACCGGAGGCCGAGGACGCGCCCCTACGGCCAAAGCTGCGGCGGGCACGACTCACCCTCGGGCCCGGCGAACAGGCCCGGATCAGCCTCATGACGCGGGTCGTGAACCCGGTGTTCACCGGCACGGCGGTCAATTGGACGATCGGGGTCACCGCCGGCTGGGACGACGGACGGGAGCGATCGGTCTCGTACGTCCACCGGCAGCACCCGCTCGTCCCGAAGCCCGTGCGGAAGGCACTCATCGTGGGGACAGCGCTCCTGATCGCGCTCGTGACTCTCTGGTTCTCCCCGCTGGGGGGCAAGAAACCGGAGGCCAGGACCGAGACCGCGAAGGGGCCCACCCAGCACGACGAGGTGAAGGCCTCGGAGAAGAAGTCCGAGGACAAGAAGAAGGAGGAGGAGAAAAAGGCGGAGAAGGACAGGGAAGCGGAGGGTGCGCTGGAGAAGGAACAGTTCCAGACGTCGCTGTCCGTCGACACGAAGAACAACAAGGAGACGGCCGCGTATCTGGTGCGCAGGGGCTACCGGCTGAAGGTCAAGACAGTCCAGCTGAGTGCCTCCGGGCCGGACAACGCCACCGTCTTCCTCAGGGCCGGAGAGCAGCAGTTGCTGAGCCAGGGCGTGAAGAACCTCAGGGACTTCACCCCGTCCGCTGCGTTGTCGCTGGACGAGGGCAGGAAGCTCATGCTCCAGATGGAATGCCCCGTCGGTGCTCCCGTCCCCGATCCCTCGGCCTCCGGCTTTCCTTCCGACCCCCCTGCGGTCGCCTGCGCCGCCACGGCGGTCGTCGTCGGCGAACTGATCCCGCTGGAAGGCCCGCATGCCGAGCCGGAAACGCCGCCGGCTTCCTCCTGACCCAGCCTTTTCACCCTCGGAGTCACATAGTTGAGCATCGTCCAGCACATAGACGTCACCCTTGAGCAGGAGTTGCGACAAGGCCCCTTGCACGGTGTGCACGCCGAGGTCGCCTTCGAGACCCCGAACTCCGACTGGGTCGCGCGCCGTTCGGGCCTGTGTGTGAACCTCTTCCTCCACAGCGTCGAGGAAGAGGTCACGCAGCGGCAGACCGGTGACTCCACCGTCGTCGACGAGACCGGGGTCGTCATCGGTTACCGTCGTCCGACCCGTTATTTCAGGCTCGGCTACGCCCTCACGGTCTGGGCCCAGAATCCGCGCGACGAACACAGCCTCCTCGGGACCCTGCTGGAGTGGTGCGTGGCCACGGAGAAGCTCGCCCCCTACCGCGACCCGGCTGCCGGTCCCCTGGTGCTGAAACTCCGCGACACCCCGGAGGGATCGGAGCCCCTGTCGGTCAAACTCTGGTCGAGCCTGGGCACTCCTCCCCGCCCTGTCCTGGACCTGCTGGTGACCGTCCCCGTCGTCCGCCCGCCCACGACGGTGGAGAGCGAGCCGGTCAAGGGCGTGACGCTGCGGGCGCAGCGGCTGGACCCGCCGGTCGTGCCCGAGGAGCCGCCGGCGCGGGCGCCGCGGCCGGCTGGGGCACGGCGGCCGCGCCGCAACGTGGAGGAGATCGTCTGAGCCTGCCCCACCCGGACAAGTGGGGTCCGCCCCGGCCCATCAGGACGGGAGAGGTGACGTCGCCGACCAGGTCGTCGAAGTCCGGGTGCAGCGGTTCGCGGTCGAACAGGGGGAGGTTGAGCAGGAAGGGGGCTCGGCGCTCCACGCCGTCAGGGTCTCGGCGAAGACCGCGGTCAGGGCGAGCGCCGGGCTTGGGGCGCGGCGCCTGGCCGAGTGGTCCGCCGTGTCGCCAACGACGCCGTGCAGCTCGCGGACGGCCGCGCGTTCGGCACCGGACCCTGCACTCGCCGGTCAAGCGGCCTGGCACCCGCGCCGGGTTTGATGAGGCCGTGCGATGCACCGAACTCATCCAGAGACAGGGTGATTTAGGTTCTATTTGCATTCACTTTAATGTCGCTTTAACCTTGCGCCGTTACTGATCACGGACCACGCCCCCTCAGACCAGGGGCTGGTCCTGAACGCAAGGACACACATGCCGTCGATACGACGCGGGCATCGCCGAGCCGTCGCCGCGGGGGGTGTTTCGGCGCTTGCGGCGCTCGCCCTGCTCGGTTCGTCCGTTCCGGCCCTGGCCGACGGGGAGGACGCAGCCGCCGCGCGTGAGGCCCTACTTGAGGCCACGCGCGCCGAGCATCCCTTGCGCGGACCCGTCACCGAGGCCGACACCGCCGAGTCCGCCCTGCTCGCAGCCCAGGTGTTCGGCCGCCAGGTGGAGGTACTGGACCGCAGGACCGAGACGTCCACCACCTGGGCCGACCCCGCCGGAACCCTCACCACCACGGTCAGTGGCGGCCCCGTGCGGATGCTTGAGCACGGCCGGTGGGTCGATGTGAACGCCACCCTGCGGCGGCAGGCGGACGGCGAGGTGGAGGCCGAGGCGCATCCGGGAGACCTGCGCCTGGCCGGCCCCGGGGGCGCCAAGGCCCGCTCGGCCAGGGAGGCCGCCGAGGCTCCGGCGTCCGCCGCACGCGATCTGATCACCCTGGGGGCCGGCGCCCGGAAGATCGGTGTGCAGTGGAAGGGAGGCCTGCCGGCCCCGGTCCTGGACGGGGCAAGGGCGACCTACCCGGAGGCGGTGCCCGGGGCCGATCTGGTGGTGGATGCCACCCGCACCGGCTTCGAGCAGTACCTCACCCTCAAGCAGCGCCCCGCCGACGGTGTCGCGCCCATGACCCTGCCGCTGAAGATCCCGGGCCTGAAGGCTGCTCAGCAGGCCGACGGCTCGGTTGCCTTCACCGAACGCGGGACCGGTGAGCAGGTCGCTGTCATGCCCGCGCCGGTGATGTGGGACGCCCGGGTCGACGAGCGCTCCGGTGAACACAAGCACAGCACCCGGGTGCCGATGACGGTCGCCCAGGACGGCGACACCGTCGAGCTGCGGCTCACCCCGGACCCCGGGTTCCTGGCGGACCCGGCGACGCAGTACCCGGTGACCGTCGACCCGGCCACGGACACCCTCTCCGTCATGTTCGACACCTTCGTCCAGGGCGGTGACACCACGGACCAGTCGGCGTCCACCGATCTCAAGCTGGGCTGGCCCGGCGACCACATCGGCTCCACCAAGCGCATCGCCCGCTCCTTCATCACCTGGGAGACCGGTCAGTTCGCCGACGCGCTCGTCACGGACGCCAAGGTCGAGCTGTACAACTACCACTCCTGGTCGTGCGAGAGGCGCGGCTGGGAGGTGTGGGCGGCCGACCCTGCGGACACCTCCAGCCGCTGGACACAACAGCCGGCGCTGAAGCAGAAGACCGCCGCGTCCACCGAGACCCGCAGCGGCAGCTGCAACAACGCAGGCTGGGTGAGCGCGGATGTGACCGAACTGGCGAAGACATGGGCGAGCGCCAAGTCGGCGACCGGTTCGGTGGCGCTGAAGGCCGCGGACGAGTCCGACACGTACTCCTGGAAGCGCTTCTACTCCTCGGAGGCCACCGACGACAGGATCCCGAGGCTGACCGTCACCTTCAACTACCGTCCCAGGAACGGCAGCAACCTTCAGGCCGGCCCGCCCTTCTACAGCCAGGACGGTGTCTACAAGGTCGGCAGCCTCACCCCGACGCTGCGCTTCACCACCGAGGACGTCAACGAGGACGACATGGTCCAGGGCACCTTCGAGGTCAAGGAGAAGGCGACCGGTGAGGTCGTCGCGCTGTTCAACTCCGCGTTCGTGCGCTCGGGCGGGACCGCGGCCGCCAAGGTGCCGGCGGGCAAGCTCGTCAGCGGCCGCGCCTACACCTTCCGTACGACCACCTACGACGGTACGCACTACGCCAACGGCTGGTCGGAGCCGGTGACCTTCACCGTGGACACCTCGTGGGAGCCGGGTGCGGCCATCGATGCCCTCGGCGCGGCCAACGCCACTCTGGACGCCGCCGACATCACCCCGGCCACCACCAGCGACAGCCGGTACGCGGCCGTCGCCGAGACGGCGACCGGCACGGTCACCGTGCCGTGGGACCCGAAGGGGACCACCGAAGTGAAACCGGACGACATCGCCCCGGTCGGCATCGGTTCCGGCGCCAGGCAGCGCGGAGTCAATCTCAACGGCAGCGTGGTCCACGCCGACGCCGCCTCCGCGGTGGACACGGTGGTCCAGCCCACGCTCGCGGGCGGCAGCCGTACGTTGCAGGTCATCAAGAAGGCAGGCGCACCGCAGGAGTACCGCGTTCCACTCAGCCTGCCCGCGGGCGCAAGGCTCCGGCAAGAAGGTGACGGCTCCATCGTGATCGTGCCCGCGGACCCGGACGAGCCGGTCGCAGCCGTCAACGCTCCCTGGGCCAAGGACGCCCGCGGCAACGACGTCCCCACCTCCTACCGGCTGGACGGCGACACGCTGGTGCAGCGGGTGGACTTCACCGCGGCCACGGCCTTCCCGGTCGTCGCCGACCCCTGGTGGAACCCGTTCACCTGGAAGTGGAAGCGGATCGGCAAGACGGTGAAGAACGCGGCCAAGAAGTGCGGCGTGGGCGCCCTCGCCGCCTACGTCCCCGTCCAGTCCCACCACGTGAGCGTCAACATCCAGCGCGCCCGCAGCGGACTGCGGATGGTGAAGTTCGCGGGCGGCCCCTGGGGCTACGTCTCGGTCGCCGCGGCCGGCTGCCTGATGGGTCAGCTGTCATGAGCGGCGAGAAGCGCAGACATGTGCAGTCCGTACTGGGCATGACCGGCGAGGGCCGGCCCGGCGGCCGGTGGGCCTCAGTCGTGGATCTGGTGGTGATGCTGGCCGCGCTGATCGCCACCGTCCTCGTCTGCCGTGCCCTCGGACTCGACACCTGGCTCGCCCTCGTGATCGGCGGCTGCGCGGGAGCAGTCACCAACCGACTCGGCCTCGGCTCGCGCATCACACGAGGCAGAAGAGGCTGAACAACGGGGCACGGGGGTGGTACCGAGTCCCTCGGTACCACCCCCGGCCGCACCTTCGGTTCGCTGCCTCCACCTCATGTTCCTCGTGCGGGCCGCAAGGACACCGATCAACGAACCGAGTCGGCCGTCACCGCTGGGCGGCAGAGAGGACGGCGTCCTGGCCGGCTGCCGACGCCCGCACCGCCGCAACGAGGTGGGACCGAGGAAGGCTGGATCCGGGCTCGGTGTCCGCCGTGCCGCCTTGGTCAGCCGAGCCGTGTGTCGGCGTAGGCCTCGATGGCGTCGCGCTGACACGCGGCAAGGCCCGGTGCGATGGCCTCGTACGCGGTGCGCCAGGCGTCGTTGTCCACGCAGGAGCGCCCCATGGCCCGGTATTCGTCGGTGGAGACGGTCCGCAACGCGGTCAGGATCTGGTACTGGGCGTCGATCTCGGCCTGTACGCGCCCGGCATCGGCCGGCTGGCCGACCGCCATGAGCTCGGCCAGCCGGATCATCTGCGCGGTGCGCTCACGCTGCCCGGACTCGACATCACGCGGGCTCATCCCGGCGACGTGGCGCGCGACCGCTTCGGAGTGCTCGGGAAAGTCACGCAGACTCCCCCGGTACGGGGAGGGCACCACGCCCTCGAACAGGTTTTCCGGTCGGTTGATGGTCACAGGTGTGCCGTCCTTTCTGGACTGCTCCACTCCGGCGATCGTGCGCGAGACGGTGTCGGCCAGGGCGTCGAGCCGGTCACGTTCGGCGAGCAGCCGACGACGGTGGCCGCGCAGGGCCTCCACCTCGTCGAGCTGATCGGCCAGGGCCCGGTCGGTCTCCGGCAACCCCAGGCACAGCGCCCGCAGGACCAGGATCTGCTGCAACACCAGCAGCTCGCGCTCTGCATAGCCCCCCGGGACCCTCAAGGCCAACGGCAGAGCCGGTCGATGCTGGTGGACGAAGAGCAAGCTAGGCAGCGATCGCGGCGATGAGTGTGTCGGTGAGGCGGTCGAGGTGGTCGGGGGCTGTGGGGGTGCGGAGGACGGCGAGGCGCCAGTACAGCGGGCCGACGAGAAGGTCGAGAGCGGGCTCGCAGTCGATGTCGGCGGGCAGTTCGCCGCGTTCGACGGCCCGGTCCAGCATGCGGGCCGCCCTGCCTCGGCGGGGGTCGCGGACTGCCTCGAAGAGTGCCCGCCGCAGTTCGGGGTTGCGGGCGCCCTCTGCGAGCAGGTCGGGGACGATCCTGTAGGCAAGCGGCGGGAGCAGGGCGTCCGCGACCTCGGTGAGGAACATGAGTACGTCTCCGCGCCGCATGCCGGTGTCGGCGGGGTGTGGCGCAGCTACGGCGACGGCGGTGACCAGGGCGACGGTCATCTCCCGTTTCGACGGCCAGCGGCGGTAGATGGCGGCCTTTCCCGCCCGGGCGCGTTTGGCGACCGCTTCGAGTGAGAGCCGCGCGTAACCGGTCGATGCCAGTTCTTCGAAGAAGGCGGTCGCGATCGCCTCCGTCACGGAGTCCTGGAGGACAGGCCCTCCGGGCGCCCGGCGCACGGAGGCGGGGGGCTGTGCGGGGGTGCTGGTCATGCCCAGGGACCCACATGAGACGGAACGGTTGCGTCTCGGCTGAATCCAGACTACTGTCCTGCTCGAAGCGAGACGGAACGGCCCCGTCTCGACAGCGGTTAGCACTGACAGTGAGGTAGAGCCATGCGATTCCTGTTCGAGGACGAGTCCTTCTCCTTCGAGGCGCTGCGCGCGGCCGGCTTCGCCAACTATGGCGGCGCGGACCTCGGCGAGGTCGTGGCCACAGCCCGCAACATTCCCGAAGGCGATGAGGATGCCTGGCTGCGCGAGTGGGTGAAGACCGCCGAGCGCGTCCACGCTATCGGCGCCCGAGCTCTGACCGGCGGGCACCGGGTGAGCGCCCGCGAGGCCCTGCTCCGCGCCTCGAGCTACTACCGCACCGCCGAGTTCTACCGCCGCGACGACCCCGACAACGACCCGGAGGTCAAGCGCCTGTCCACGCTCTCCCGCGAAACCTTCGCCACCGCCGCGTCCTTGATGGACACCCCCGTCGAGTCCGTCCGGATCCCTTACGAGGACACGACGCTGCCCGGTTACCTCTTCCTCGTCGACGACTCGGGCACCCCCCGCCCGACCGTCATCTTCACCAGCGGCTTCGACTCAACCCTGGAAGAGGCCTACTTCGCCATCGGCGCGGCCGCGCTGCGCCGCGGCTACAACGTGCTGGCGTACGACGGCCCGGGCCAGGGAGCCGCGCTGCGTGAGCAGCACCTGGTCTTCCGCCCGGACTGGGAGGCCGTGGTCACCCCGGTGGTCGACTACGCGCTGACCCGCCCGGAAACAGCCCCCGACCGACTGGTCCTGATGGGCTACAGCCTCGGCGGCTACCTCACGGCTCGCGCCGCCGCCCACGAACACCGCCTGGCCGCCCTGGTCCTGGACGACGGCCTCTACGACTACCACGACGCCCACACCCGCATGATGCCGCCGTTCCTGAGCGAGTGGGTCGAGACCGGACGCGACGAGCTGGCCAACCCCGTCGCGAGCCTGCTCATGCAGAACAACACCCAGCTGCGCTGGGCCCTGCGCAACGGTGTGTGGGCGTTCGGCGCCGCCTCACCCGCGGACTACATCCGCCGCACCACCGACTACACCCTTGAGGGTGTCGTCCAGCTCATCGAATGCCCGACCCTCATCCTGGACGCCGAGAACGACCAGTTCTTCCGCGGCCAGCCCCAGCGCGTCGCCGACGCCCTGACCTGCCCCCACACCCTGATCACCCTTCCCGAGGACGAAGGTGCGGGCGAGCACTGCCACATGGGAGCCATGTCCCGCTTCCACCAGGTCACCTTCGACTGGCTCGAGACCACCCTCGCCCCGGCGAAGTAGGAACTCCTCGCCAGCTCCCGCAGGGCCCCGAAAGGGCGATTTCCGGGGCCCTGCGGGGCCCTGCCCGACCGGTACCCCGACTCCCGCCGGACGCGGCGAGCAGACGTCCCGAAGATGCACAGCAGAGCCACCGACGCACGATCCGAGATCAACGAGGGGCCATGAATATGACCGGCTACGCGACCGAAGGCTGGACCGACATGTTCCTGTGTGCGGGAGGAGCCGCAGCAGCGCTCTGCGGCCTCATCTTCGTCGGCCTGAGTGTCAACCTCCGAGCCGTCCTGGAGATGGAGAAACGCGAAGGTCACAACTCCATGACGGGCCGCGCTCTCGAAGCCCTCGTTGCACTGCTCATCGTTGTCGTCGTCAGCATAGTTGCGCTGACCCCGGCCCTCAGCCGGAGCGCACTGGCCGCCTTCGTTCTCGCCAATGCCGTGGGAAGCGCGATTTCGCCCTGTAGGGCCGCGCTCTCCGGCCGGGGCAAGGGCGCGCCGCCCGCCGCGGTGCTGATCAGGCTGTCCGTGGCCGCCGCGCTGACCCTCACCCTGCTGGCCGCCGGTACATCCCTTGCAGCAGGCCAGGGGGGCGGCTTGTACTGGCTGCCCGTCACGTTCGTCCTCGCTGTCCTGGTCGCAGCCGTCAACGCCTGGGTCCTCCTCGTCGAAGTCCTGCGGTGAACGGCCGCCCACTTGATTTCTGCTGGTCGCGAGTCACCGAGTACCAGGGCTCTGCGGCCCGTCGGCCACGTGGAGTCGGAGCTCGCTGACATAGCCTCTCCCCTCGGAGTCCTGCACCCAGGTCTCCTCGGGGTCGGGCAGAGCCTCGCTGACCACGAGTTCCGCATCGGGGCCCAGGCGGCGGCCCGCTGTGCGCAGCAGGGTGCACAAGGAGGCCACGAACACCGGGCTGGTGAAGTCGACGAAGACGGGCTTCATCTCTCCTTCGATCTTCGCGAACACTCTTTCCGGACAGCCGAGTTGGGCTCTCCAACGGCGTATCGCGAGATAGTCGTCCCGCTCGCTGCCCCCGGCGCCTCTGCCGCGCGGTGGCAGGGACACGGCATCGACCGTGGTCCGCCATGTCTCACGGAGGATCACAAGGTGGTCGATGGCCACGCGCGGCATGTGCGGGACGCGGGTGATCGACTTGTAGGCGTCGACGGCGATCAGGGTGAGCGGGACGCCGAAGAGTTCCGCCAACGGAACGCCGGTACCGTCCGGAAGTTCCGCCGTCACCCTCGCGTCGGTCGGAGAGCGGCGCAGCCGCACCGCCGACGTGGGGATCAGGCGGCGACGTTCGACTCCGGGCGCCGGGGTGAAGCCGAGCAGCAGATCACCGGCTCCCGGCTCGGCGGGCACCATCCGCCCGGTGTTGCGCGGCCACGTGGCGGGCAGCAGCGGCACGATGCGCGGACGGCCGTGGTCGGCGTTGACCTGCCGAGCCGCACCCTCCGGGTCGTCGGCGGACCAGGTGAAGAGATTGACCGCCATGGTCGGCGCGCAGGCGTGCATCTCACCGAGGACGACCTCGTACGCACCGCTGTTGATGTCCTGGAGCGACCGTGCGCGGATCTGGAGGTCGGGGCTGTGCAGGCGGGCCGCCGACCAGCCGGGGCGGTCGGCCGGGAAGACCCGGTGTACGGCCGGGGCCAGGTCGGCGGAGCGGAGACGCAGCACCGACGGGGTGCGGGCTTCCTCGGTGTCGAGGCCGAGGAATGCGTGCCAGCGGCCCGCGAACGCCTCCATGACGTCATCGACGGGGCGCCGGTGCTCGCTCCAGAACAGGCGCAGCGCCGGGCCCCACAACGCGCCGAGGTCGATCTCGTCGCGGTCTCCCGCGACTTTCTCGTACAGCGCGGTCAGTTCGCGTTCGTATGCCTCGACCAGCGCGACGCCGAACCAGCGGGTGGCTTGCAGCACGATGTCCAGCGGAGGCGCGAGGCGGTCGAGGAAGGCACCGCCGATGGTCGCGTCGACAGCGCGGGTGGTGTCCTCATAGCACAGGCCGCGCCCCGCGTAGGTCTTGCCGTGGTTGCGGCTCGGACGGTGCCCGGTGAGCGCCGTGAACTCGCTGTCGAGTCGGTCCAGTGCGGTGGCGAGCGCGCCGCTGTCGCCCCCGGCGTCCTCGATCGCGGTGCGGGCGGCGAGGAGCCGGGCGAAGGAGGCACGGGCGCGGCCGCCGGCGAGGGGGTCCTCGATGGCGGTCAGGCGGCGCCGCAGGGTCGCCTCCGCTCGGGCATCGGTGGGGAGGTTGGCGCCCTGGCCGATGAGCCGCCGGTGCCCGAGCCGGGCGAGGATGCGGTGGACCTCACGGGGGTCGTCGATCGTGGTGTCGGGGTCGGCGGCCAGGCGGCGGGCGATGACCTCGGCCGGGGTCTCTCCGTCGCACCTGGCGATGACCTGGGCCTGTTGCGCGGTCAGTGGGAGCGGCGCAGCACCGGGACGCAGCAGGCGCAGGCCGTCGAGGGCCAGATGGGAGTGGAGCACCGGCGGCAGCCAGGCGCGGATGGCCGGGTCTTCGGCGAGCCGATTGCCGAAGACGCCCAGTGCCCAGGGTTCGAAGAAGACGCGACGGCGGTCGACGAGCGTGGGGCCGGGCCGCAGGGAGACGGTCTCGGGCGAGGTCGGGTCGACACGAATCCACGCGGACGGTCCGAAGAAGCCGATCGTCTCGGCCTTGGCGCAGTAGCGCTGCCAGTAGCGGCTCAGGTCTTGTTCACGGCGCCGCCGGGTGGTGTTGCGGGGCGCGGGCGGGCCGCTGCGGGCGAGTGAGTCGAGGAGGGTGAGGGCGGTGCGGTTCTGCCAGGTCATGGCTTCGCGCAGCAGCGGGTCGGCGGTGATGGCGTCGATGACGTGTGCGCAGGTGTCGGCGGCCGCGGCGAGAGCCGCTTCGAAGTGGGCTCGCTCGCAGGTCCCGGCGAGGTGGGCGTCGGCGACGGCGGCGCAGGCGGGTGCGCCGAGGCGGGTGAGGCCGGTGGCGGGGAATCCGGCGGTGCGCAGAACGGCGTCCTTCCACACCCGGCGGCCGGTGCGGCCGAGCGGGACGGTGTGGTCGCCCGTGTGCTGATCGGTGTGCGGTGGCATGGATGGCAGCCTGTCTTCCTCGTCGAGCGATGGGGGCAAAGGTGCGCGGCGACGCCGGGTTTCCTCTCATCGGCCGGGCGTCGGGGCATGGGTGTTGACGTGGTCGGCGCCCATGGGAGAGGTGATGCGGGTCGTCACCGCGTCACCGTGGCAGCCGGACGCCCAGGCCGCGTCGGAGTGCCTCTCGTTCCACGGCGGCGCCCAGGGCGACGTCGTTGACCGCCATGCCGAAGGGGTTGAACACGGCGCGTCCGTCCGCGGGCATGCCGACCTGGGTGATCCCGGCGACGAGTTCGCCGATCTCGGCGTCGATGGAGCGGGCGCCGGGCACCGCGTCGGCGTACTGGGTGATCTTCCCGTCGGCGATGAGGCGGCCGAGCAGTCGGCGGTGGTCGGCAGCGACCAGCATGCGGCTGTCGACGACGAGGAGGTCGGCTCGGGTGAGGAGGGCTTCGGTGCAGTCGTCGAGGCCCACATTGACCGTGACGCTGCCGGGTGGGACGTCGTCGATGTCGAGGTAGGGGTGGCTCGTTGTCGTGGCGGCGATGATGAGACCGGCCCCGGCGAGCGCTTCGGCGCGGTCGTGGACGGCGGTCACGCGCAGCGGGTGCAGCTCGGCGGCGAGGGTGGCGGCGGCCTCGCGGCAGCGCTCGGTGTCGATGTCGTAGAGCCGTACGGTGCGCAGGCCGGGCCGTAGAGCACGGGCGAGAACGCGGGCGTGGGCCAGGCCGATCGGGCCGGTGCCGATGATGGCGGCCTCCCGGACGGGGGACGGCGCCAGGTGCAGGGCGCCGAGCGCGCTGACGGCCGCGGTGCGGGTGGCGGACAGGTCTCCGGCCGCCATGAGGGTGCGGACCCGGGCGGTGTCGACGTCGTACAGGGCCAACAGGCCGGAGGCGCGCGGCAGTCCCCTCGCCGGGTTGCCGAGGCAACTGTTGATGATCTTCATGCCCGCGGTGGTGGCGGGGTTCCCGAACGCGGCCGGGAGGCTGAGACTGCGGGCCCAGCCGTCGGTCTGCTCCCAGCGCAGATACGCCTCCTCGGGGAGGATCGCCGTCCCGCGGGCGTGGTCGGACTGGGCGTCAGCGATGGCGTCCACCGCCGGCAGGTCCTCGAGTACGGCGGCGACGGAAGGCGTGTCCAGATAGAGGATGTCGTTCACGCGTGTGCTTTCCCTTCGATGTGGTGCGGGTCGGGTGACGGCTCGTGTACGCGGCGAGGCAGGCGGCACAGAGGAGGATCGCCGTGGCGGTGACGTAGGCCGCCGACACTGCCTCGGACAGGGCACCGGCGACGGCGTCGAGGACGCGGGGCGGTGGCCGCGTGCCGCTGGACGCACCGCCGTCGCGCACAGCGCGGGCCACCGTGTCGACCAGTGAGGCGGGCAGGCCGGTGCGGGCGAGGGCTCCGGGCAGACCGGCCGTGAGGTGGGAAGCGAAGACGCTGCCGAGGACCGAGGTGCCCAGGACGGAGCCGAGTTGGCGGAAGGCGGTGGCACTGTTGGACGCGGCCGCGCCGTCGTGGGCGTCGACCGCCATGATGGCGGCGGTTGTCGCGGGGGTAACGGTGAGGCCCAGGGCGGTGCCGAGCAGTGCCATCCCGGCGACGACGGTCGCGGTGGAGGCACCGGAGTCCTGGAACGCGGCGAGCACACCGGCACCGACGGCGGAGAACAGAAACCCGACGGCCGCCACGCGCAGGGGCGCGAACCGGGCCAGGAGACGTCCGCACACCGTGTTGGTCACCAGGAACGGCACGACGAGTGCCGGGAGGTGGACGGCCGCCGCGAGCGGGGACATTCCCCGCGCACTCTGGAAGTACAGGGTCTGGAGGTAGCAGGCGCCTACGAATCCGAGCATGGCGCAGGCCGCGAGGATCAGCCCGGCCAGGTGCGGGAGTCGGCCCATGGGACGCACCCGCAGCATGGGATCGGCCGCGCGGCGCTCGACGAGGACGAGCGCGAGGACTCCGAGCAGCCCCGCGCCCAGCGCGGCGAGGGTGACGGGATCGTCGTAGCCGCTGTGACCGGCGCGGGTGATGGCATACACCGTCAGTCCCAGGCCCACGATCGCGCACGCCTGTCCCGGCAGGTCCAGGGTGCGGCCGGGGGTGCGCGATTCCGCGACGCCCGCCAGCGTCAACGCGACGGTGACGAGGGACAGCGGCAGGTTGACCAGATAGGCGGCGTGCCAGCCGTACCGTTCGACGAGCAGACCGCCCAGGATCGGCCCGCAGGCCAGGGCGATTCCCGAGGACGTGACCCACACGGAGACGCGGCGCATACGCCGGGCGGGGTCGTCGGTGCTCAGGGAGAGGATCGCCAGCGAGGTGGGCAGCACCAGCGCTCCCCCGACGCCGCTGACGACACGGCCCGCCAGGAGATGCGCGTAGGTGCCGGCTGTCGCGGCGATGAGGGAACCGCAGCCGAACAGGACGGTGCCCACCAGATACATGCGGCGCCGCCCGTAGCGTTCCGCGAGGGTGCCGCCGGTGAGGACGAGCACGGCGACCACCAGCGTGTAGAGGCCTGCGATCCAGCTCAACGCGCCGGTGGGGACGTGCAGATCGTCCTGGATGGCACGCACGGTGGCCATGGCGGCCGTGGTCTCCTGAAGGCTCATCACGACACCGGCGCAGCAGGCGGCCGTGGTGAGTACCGGATGACGGGGCGCGCGGAGGGCTCGTGGGGGCGAGCCGATGTCGAGGGTCACGGGTGCTCCTGGCGTGCGCGAGGTGGTCGGCTCATCCGCGGTCCCGCCTGCGACGAGTCCGGCGGTGCGAGCGCAGGCTGACTCCGGTGACCGCGGTGAACGCGACCGGGATCAGGACGAGTTGCCAGACTCCGGTGAGCAGCACGATCACAAGGGTCAGGGGCCACACCGCTCCGGCCGCCCACGCCGCGGCGCGCCCCGCGGACGACGTCTTGGCGGTGGGCGCCTTCTCCGCGTACGGCGGTCTCGGGTCGGGCAGGTCGGCGAAGAGGGCACAGAGCTCGTCGCGGTGCCCGGCGTTCAGGGCGGCGGCTGCGCGGTCCTCGTAGGCGGCGAAGTCGATGCGCCCTGCCGCGTGGTGTGCGGCGAGGGCGTCGACGGCCTGGTCGCGTTCGCTGTCGCCGACGCGCAGCGCCTGCGGGTCGCGGGTCATGCGGCTGCTCCTTTCCGTCCCGGCGCCAGGAGGCGGCGGCGGGTGATGGCCTCCGCGCACACGACTCCGCTCAGGGCGGTGCCGACGATGCCGCTGCCGTAGCGGGTGCTCTGGCCGACGACGTACAGGCCCCGGACGGCCGTCTCGACCCCCGGTCGGGCAGCGAGGGTCCCCCAGCGGGCCAGGCCGTAGGGGGTGCCGCCGGAGGAGCCGGTGTAGCGCGTGTGGGTGAGGCCGGTCGATGTCTCGATGTGGTCGATGTGGTCCTCCAGCGGTCCGAGGGCGTCCTCGGCCGCCGCCAGCAACATGTGCCGCAGGCGTTGTTTGTCGTGGAGGTAGCAGGGGTCGCGGCGGTAGCGCGGCGGGTAGGTCCCGGGCATCGCGTAGGGCACCATCACCTGGAGGTTGGCGTGCCCGGGCGGGCACACCGCGGGCGACTCGGGGTCCTTGAGCGAGGCGAACGACAGGAAGGCGAAGGGCAGCCGTCCACTCGGGCAGCCCGCTTCCAGTTCCTTGTACGCCGCTTCGGCGTCCCATTCGGTGTGCTGCCAGAGGTTGGTGTTCGGCAGGTGGTCCAGCGGACGGGACAGGCCGAGGTAGAGCACGGCGACCGGCAGACGCATGGCGGCCTCGCGGGTCCGGCGCGCGAAGGCGGGCGGGAAATGCTCGGCCCCCGTCAGCTCCAGGACGGTGCGCGGGAAGTCCGCTCCGGAGACCACCAGCGGCGCTGTGATCGTCTCGCCCGAGGCCAGGCGCACCCCCGTCACGGTGCCGCGCTCGACGAGGATCCGCTCGACGCGGCTGCGGGTGCGCACGGATCCGCCGTGCTCGGTGATCGACTCGATCAGCGCCGTGCCGAGGGTGTGGCCGCCGCCCTCGGGATAGGAGGCGCCGCGCAGATAGCTGTCCAGCATGTAGACATGGGTCAGCACCGTGGTGCGGCTCGGCGGTGTTCCGTAGTTGCCGGACTGCGCCGCGAACAGTGCCGCCGCGCGTGGCGACAGGCCGCAGTGGGCGAAGAGTTCGGCCAGGGTGCGGGAGGCCCAGCGGGCCGGGCGGTCGGCGGGTTCGGGCGGGTCGGGACGGCTCCGAGCGGTGCCCAGGAGCGCGGCGCGCTTCTCGTCGCCGATCGCCGCGCAGATGCCGAGGAGGCGCTCGATGCCGTGGGTGTCGGCCGGGCATGCGGCGATCAGCCGCTCGCGGTAGGTGGACCATCCGGCGCCGACCTTCAGGGTGTGGCCGGGGAAGGTGACGGTGTCGAAGCAGTCGGGGTCCAACGGGCGCAGGCGCACCCGGTCGTCGATGCCGAGGCCCCGGTACACGGCGGTGAGCAGACCGTCGGGGTCGCAGTCGCCCAGGTAGTGGACGCCGACATCGAACTCGTACCGGCGTCTGCGGCGGAAGGCATGGGTGCTTCCCCCCGGTATGGAGTGCTGCTCGCACACCAGGACCCGGCGCCCCTCTGCCGCGAGGTACGCGGCGCACACCAGTGCGCCCATGCCGCTGCCGATGACCACGGCGTCCTGACGCTCCATGTCAGACCTCCGCCCGGGCGTCGGCGGAGTCCGCGTCGTCGAGGTGGGCCAGAAGGCTGTCGCGGATGTGCTCGAGGAGGGCTTCGGCACGGTGGCCCATGCCCGGACCGTCGGCGCAGGACAGTGATATCTCGGCGTGGTTAGGCAGTTGGTAGGCGGTCAGGAAGACGGGCGCGTAGGTGACGAACATCGGCAGCGAGTACACGGTGTGCGCGGTGAAGGCGGGTGTGGACAGAGTCGCGGGGTCGACCCGGCCGACGTGGGAGACGACCGCCGTGCACGGCGCGAGGGGGCCGGAGCTGACGGCCTCGGTGCCGGTGGACAAGGTGCGGGCGACACCGTGCTCGACGACGGGATCCAGACCGCCGGAGCCCAGTTCCCGGTGCTCGGCGAGGGCGCCGCGCAGCCGGTCGCGGACAGCGGTCCACGGGGTCCGGGCCGGAACGTCCAGATACAGCGGAAGCGTCAGATTGGCGGTGGAGCGCAGCTCGGGGCGGTGCCGACGCAGGCTGACGGGGACCACGAACCGCGAGGGTTCTCCGGTCAGCGCGGCGATCGCGGCGATCGTCCTGGCGGCCAGGGCGTGATGGAGTCCGGGGATCGTACGTCGGCGCCACAGCCAGGTGCCGGGTTCGGCGGGGTCGGTGTCCATCGGGTCGGTGTCCACCGGGTGGGCGCTCGCCGGGCGGACGTTCACCGGGTCGGCGTCAGCCGGGCGGGCGTTCGCGGGCCGCGGGCCGGAGGGCCGGGTCCCGGTGGAGCGCGCGGCGGCGGGAAGGCGCGCCAGCGGGGAGGCGCAGTCCCTGGGCAGCGAGCCGTGTCGGGGGCGCGGCGGGAACGCGTCGACGATGTCGGTCTCGGTGACGGTCGAGAGGGCGGGGACGCCCGGCTCACCCCGCAGCGCGGCGAATACGTTGGCGGCCCAGGCGAGTACGCCCTGGCCGTCCATCACCGCGTGGAAGGCACGGAAGACGAGACGGTCGGCGCCCGGACCGGCCAGCAGGATCTCGCAGTTGGGACCGGTCGAGGCATGGAAGGGGGCGCGCAGCGCGGCATGGCGGAAGCCCCGGTCGGCCACGGCGTCGACCACGCGGCGCACGGCGGGCGCCGGGCCGCCCTCGGCCCAGGTGCGCCCTCGGCGCACGATGCGGGACCCGGGGCAGCGGACCGCCGCCCTCGCGACCGCCTCGCTCAACGCCTTCCGGTCGATGCTTCCGGTGCCTTCGACGACGAGCTGGATCGCCATGGGCGGGGTGACCACCGAGCGGGCGATGTAGAGGCGTTCGGTCGGTGAGATGGCGCGGGAGTACATGTCACCACCGGCCCGGCAGGTCGAACGTCACCGGCAGCGGGGCATGGGCGGCGACGGCGAGGTGTATGCCGGGCTCGACCCGTGCGGCGCGCACCCACCATCCGCAGCCGGTGAGGCGCCAGCCCGGTCGCCAGGTGGGCAACTCCACCTTCACGGGCCGCGTCCCGGCGCGCCCCTGTGCCTTGAGCAGGGCTTCCACCTCGGCCCACTCCCGTATCCCGGCGGGGGCGCCGATGACGGTGGAGAGCCATCCCAGGGCGGCCCGGCGTACGCGGTCCTCCTGGATGTCGACGCCGATCCATGTGCCGTGCGCCACGGCCGTCGCGCCGACGCCGCCGGTGTGCGAGACCGAGCCGCGCCGGTTCGTGCCGGGCCAGTACCAGCGGCCGTCCGGGGTCCTGACGGGCGTTCCATGGCCGAGTGCGACGAGGAGGGCGCGGCCGGAGGGGCTGCGATGGCGCCCGAAGTCGTCACGGGCCGTGGGGGTGTGGGTGACGCTCACATGGATTCCTCTCATCGCGCGAACCGGAATCTGGGCAGGGCCAGGGCGAACGCCGCCACTCCGAGGCCGGTCAGGCACAGCGACGCGGGCAGCACGGCGCTCACCGCGGCACCGCGTACCAACACGTCCTGGTAGGCGTTGAGGCCGATGCCCTGGGGGACGTACTCCGCGATACGCCGCATGAAGTCGGGCATGAACACACCCGGCACCATGCAGCCGCCGAGGGCCGCGAGGACGATGACGGTGATCGTGCCGAGTGTGCTGGCCTGGGATTCGCTGCGCGCCCATGCCGACAGCAGGACGCCGAACCCGACGGCGCACACCGCGAGGCCCACCGTGATCGGCACCAGCGCGAGGGGGTGTGGGCCCAGTCCCATGCCGAAGACGATCCGGCCGAAGGCGAACATCGTGGCGAGTTGCACCAGGGACACCAGCAGGTACGGGACCACCTTCCCGGCGAGGATGCGACGGCGCGGCAGCGGGGTGGACAGCAGACGCTGGAACGTGCCGTCGCGTTTCTCCACCATGATCGACGCGGTCAGCAACGTCACGATGAAGAAGGTGTACATCACGGCGTATCCCGGCACGTTCTGCTGGTAGACCGACGGGTAGGAGGGGCGGCCACTGCCCTGCGGGCCGACGGTCGATGTGCCGATCTTCGGGGCGTCGGCGAGCCCGGCGAGTTCCTTCTCCAGCGCGGCGCGGCGGGCCGGGTCGGTCGTCTGTTCCAGCTGCCGGCGCAGGACGTCGTCGGTACGGACCACCGTGGCGACCGTTTCGGCGGTTGCCTGGATCGCCCCTTGCAGCGGGTCGACGCTCTGGCGCGGCGTCGCGGAATCCACGACGAACGACAGGCGTGGCTCGGCGCGGCGGTCGATCGCCGCGGTGAAGCCCTCCGGGATCACCACGGCCAGGTCGGCGCCTCCGTCGCGCACCAGCCCGTCGGCGCGGGAGCGGGTGAGGGGGCTGTCGGCGGAGCCGGTCAGCAACTCGGTGCCGTTGACGCCGTGCAGGGCGTCCTTGAGCCCGCGCGCTCCCGCACCGCGGTCCTCGTCGACGACCGCGACGCGCAGCCGCGGCGTGGATCCCAGGTCCTGGAAGGACTGTCCGAGGGCCAGGCTCATGACCGTGATGAACAGCATGGGCGACAGGAACAGGGTGACCAGGACGGTGCGGTCGCGGAGCAGGACGGCGAGTTCCTTGCGCATCATGGCGAACATCACGCACCGTCCCTCAGGGACCGGCCGGTGAGGTCCAGGAACAGCGTCTCCAGGTCCGGGCGCAGCACCTGGAGTCCGCCCACGTCCAGATGGAGCGTGTCGGCGGCCCGCAGGACATCTCCCAGGGTGCGGCGCATGTCGTTCACCCGCATCCGGATCGTCCTGCCGTCGACGTCGACGGCACCGCTCGCTCCGAGGGCCGCCGCGACGGTGTTCACCCCCGCCGGGAGGGCCGCGCACTGCTCGGGGTCGAGGGGCCAGAGGAGAACTCCGCCGCCCAGGGGTTCCACCAGGGCGCCGGGGGTTCCGGCGGCGAGGACGCGTCCCTCTTCGAGGATGACGACGCGGTCGCAGAGGGCCTCTACCTCGGGCATGTAGTGGCTGGTGTAGACGACGGCCATGCCCTCGTCGGCGCGCAGTCTGCGTACCGCCTCGAAGATGCGGTTGCGGCTGTGCGGGTCGACGCCGACGGTCGGCTCGTCCAGGAACAGCAGACGGGGCCGGTGCAGCACGCCCACCGCGATGTTGAGGCGGCGGCGCATACCGCCGGAGTACGTGGCCACGGTGTCGCCCGCCCGGTCGCTCAAGCCGACGGTGTCGAGCGCCCGGCCCACGGCCCTGGCCCGCTCGCGGCCGGTCAGTCCGTAGACCCCGGCGAAGAACTTCAGGTTCTGGCGTGCCGAGAGCGTCGGATACAGCGCGATGTCCTGGGGTACGACGCCGAGTTGGCGCTTGGCGCGGGCCGGATGCGCGGCCAGGTCGATCCCGCCGATCCGCACCGTGCCCGCGTCCGGGGCCAGCGAGCCGGACAGCATCGCGATCGACGTCGACTTGCCCGCGCCGTTGGCGCCGAGGAAGCCGACGATCTCGCCTTCCTCGACGTCGAAGGACAGCCCGTCCACGGCGACGCGGCGGCCGAAGCGCTTGGTCACGCCGGTCGCGTCGAGCACCTTCACCGCTCCCACCTCGATACGGCCATCGCCGCGTGGCTCGCGCCGTACGCGAATCCCGACACGAGGGCATGGGTCACCGCGCGGTCGAGACCGCCGTGCGGCACCAGGCCCGGCACTGCACCCGGGGCACGTTTCACGCCCGCGGTGCCGGGGAGCCTGCCGACGCCCATCGCGTCGAGCGCGGCGACAAGGCCGAAGCCGGGCGCCGACCCCTGGGTCTCTCCCACGATCGCCTTGACCGCGTTCACCGGCCGGTCGGCGAGCCCGCTCAGCGCCAGTGCGGCGGCTTCGGTGTCGTCGACGGCCGGGCGCCCCATCGCCGCGGCGCACACCATGTCGATGTCACCGGGCGAGAGGGACGCGCTGTCGAGCGCCTGTGTCAGCGACCGCGCCCAGGCGCGCCCGTCCCGACGCAGTCCCGCGACACCGCTGATGTCGGAGGCGAGCCCGAACCCTGCGATCCGCCCCAGGGGTTCACAGCCCAGTTCGGCGGCATGGTCGGCGGCGTCGAGTTGCACGGCCACCGCGCCCGCCGAGAGGACGGTGCCACCGCCTTGATACGGACGGATGTCGTCGCCGAGGAAACCGGGGATCTTCACATGCCCGGCGACCAGGATGTCGGGACAGTCGTCGGCCATGACCACGGTGATCCGGCGGGCGGCGCCCCGGCGGATCAGCCGGTACGCGTAGTGCAGCGCGCCGATGCCGCTGGTGCCGCCGCTGCACACGGTCGCGGTCACACCGCGGAACCGGTGCAGGATGGCGACGTGCCCCACGGCCGCGTTGACCACGGTGTTGGGGAAGTGCTTCGGGTTGGCGCCGGACGCGCCGTGCAGAACGACGCCTCGGTGGAAGTCCTCCACCGGGGTGCCCGGGATCAGACCGGTCGCGAAGATCAGCCCCGTCTCGTCGGCGACGCCACGCGGCGGCTTGCCGTGTCGACGGTGCAACTCGGCCACGGCGGAGGCCGCGAGAGCGCCGGTGGGATCCATACGGCGCAGGGCCGCGGGATTGATCCCGCGCGTGATGGCCGTCGCGTCGACCCGTCCGACGCGGCGCGGCCCGTAGCCGGGCACTTCGAAGGTGTCGCGGTACAGCGGCGTGCCGACGCGGAGCGCCCTGGTCAGCTCCTCGTGCGTCGACGCCGCACCGGCGATCCCGGCGATTCCGGTGATCACGACGTCCGGTTCCGGCTCGCTCCTCGCTGTGCCGTCCTCACGCCCGTCGCCCTCGGTGGCGGCGGAACGGCGCAGCACCAGCGCCGCGTTGTTGCCGCCGAACGCGAAAGAGTTGGAGACCGCTACGTCGACGCGGCCCCTGCGAGCGGTGTCCGCGACGATGTCCAGCCCGACCCGGCTGTGCTTCGCCGGGTCCGCGGAAGCGTCCGCGTCGGCGCGCGCAGCGGCCGCCTCCGCGTGGGCCGTGGGGCCGGACTCCGCCTCCGGGTCGGCCGTGGAGCCGGACTCCGCCTTCGGTGAGGCGGTCGCCGCCCGGCCCGCGGGGGTGATCGTCGGCGGCAGGGTGCTGTCGCGGATCGCGAGTGCGCAGCACGCCGCCTCGACCGCTCCTGCGGCGCCGAGGGTGTGGCCCACCATCGACTTGGTCGAACTCACCGGCGGGATGGGCGAGAAGAGGGCCGCGATGGCCTTGGGCTCCACGCTGTCGTTGGCCGGGGTTCCGGTGCCGTGTCCGTTGACGTAGTCGACCTCGGTGGCGTCGACACCGGCCGCGTCCAGTGCCGCCCGCATCGCTCGCAGGGCGCCCCGGCCGCCGGGATCGGGTGCGGTCTGGTGGTGGGCGTCGGTCGACAGCCCGTATCCGGCGACCTCCGCGATCGCCGGGGCCTTCCGGCGCGCTGCGGCCCGGGCATGCTCAAGGACCAGGAAACCTGCGCCCTCCCCCAGCGTCAGTCCGCCCGAGCGGGTGTACGGCGAGCAGGGGTCGCGGTCGAGTGCGCCGAGACTGTTGAACCCGTGAAAGGACAGCGCCGCCAAGGGGTCGACGCCTCCGACGAGGACGGCGTCGACTTCGCCGGACCGCATCAGCTCCCAGCCGTAGCCGATGGCCACGGCGCCTGCCGCGCAGGCGTTGGACAGCAGGCTGCGCGGGCCGGTGAGGCCCGTGGCCTCGGCGACGGCGTCGGCCACGCTGTGCAGCGCATAGCCGGTGAGCAGCCGGACGTCGGCCGCGCGCGGTCCGCCGTCGAGGAACTGCCGGTGCCAGCGCTCCATCGTGCGGATGGTGCCCAGACTGCTGCCGACGACAACGCCGACCCGCTCCGCCGCGTACCCCTCAAGGCCGGCCTGGGCGACGGCCTCGCGGGCCGCGGTCACGGCCAGGCCCAGGCAACGGTCGACATCCGGATCCTCACGGAACGGAGCCTCGCCGCCCACCTGCGTGGAGAGACCTTCGGTGTCGACGGCGTCGACGGCCCGCAGGGCACTGCGGCCCTCCTTCATCGCGGCCCAGCTCGTCTCGGTGTCGGCACCCAGCGCGGTGATCAGGCCGATCCCGGTGATGACGACGCCCATGTCAGTCCCCCAGCCGGACGGACCAGGAGGTGGGCACGACGATCGGGGAGGCCGTGGTGCGCACCGCACCGCCGGTCTCGGTCGTCAGGTCGAGTCCGGGGACGGCGAAGGGCACGTCGAGCAGCGCGTACGCCAGCGCGGGGCCGCCGACCTCCGGCGCCGCCCAGCGGATCTCACCGACCCGGCACTCCCCGGCGAACAGTGCGGTACCGGGTTCGGGGGCGGGGCCGCCTGCGGCGACCACGAGGGTCAGGCCGTGCTCGGGGTCGGTGGTGGACGCCAGGGCACGGGCTCCGCGGAAGTCGTCCGCGCGGCTCCAGCTCGCCAGCCACTCAAGTCCTGCTTCGCGCACCGAGAGTCCGGCCGTCAGGTCGGGGAGCACCGGATGGCGGACCTCCGCGCGGGCGCGGGAGAGCGCGGTGTCCTCCACCCGGCCGCCCGCGAACCGGGCCGCCTGCTCGTCCACCCACGCCGGTGCGTCGGCCGGACGCGGCGCGATCAGCACGTATCCGTATTCGCCGGTGGTGCCGGTGCGGGCCACGAGGCAGTCGGTGTCCGCGAGGCGGGCGTGGGTGACGCCGTGCAGGACCAGGCCCGATATCTCCTCGTCCACGAGGTGTTCGGCGACGCGCCAGGAGGCGGGGCCCTCGAAGGCGATGGCGACGTGGTCACCGGAGGCGTCGGTCACCGTGACGGCGTCGGTGACACCGCATGTCCCGGCCGTCTCCTCGACCGTCTCCGCGAGGTCGGCGCGGGACTGGGACAGCAGCCAGCTGGCGTCGTCGAGTTCGATGTGTGTGACGACGTCGTGGATCGAGCCGTCCTCGTTCAGAACAAGGCTGTCGCGTACGGTGTCGGGCTCGACGAACTCGCTGTCGCGGGCGAGGAGTCGGGCCAGGATGCGGGCGCGCTCCATGCCGGTGAGGCGGACCAGGCTGGTGTACGGGGTGCACCAGCCGACCGAGGTGCGCAGCGCCGCGTACTGTTCGGCGACGGAGGTGGCGGTGGCGGCGGACGGGGTGCCGGTCATGTCGGGTTCTCCCAGGGGTGGTTGGCGCCGCTCACAAAAGCGACGGCGGCCGTGGCATCGGGCAGATGGCCGAGCACCCACTCCGCGCCGGTGCGGGTGTCGGCGCGGTCGCGGGTGAGCAGGGCCAGCAGGGGTCCTTGTCGGGTGGCGCGGAAGAGGATGTGCGGGGCGTCGCCGGTCAGGGCGGCGCAGGTCAGCCAGGTTCCGTCGGTGAGGCAGAGGGCGAGCCGGTCGGTCCAGGTCTGCCAGGGCGGTTCCTGTCCGACGCTCCATACGGCACCGGAGGGTCCGGGGATGAGCAGGCGGGTCGCGCGGTGAGCCGCCGGAGTCAGCCAGATCGCCGTCTCGCCGTCCTGTTCGGCGGGGTCGCCGTCCACCCGCAGTCGGACGTGCGGTGTCGCGCTGTGGACACGAGGGTGGACCGTCCACGCGATGCCGGGGGAAGCGAGGCCCCCCTCCATGTGGTGCCAGGTCCGGTCCGTCGTGGAGGTGCCCCATCCGACACCGTACTCACGGTCCTCGCGGGGGCGTTCGCGGGTGACCCAGATACCGGCTCCGCGTCGGGGGTTGCAGGCGAAGGCGGCGTGCCGGGGGAACGGACTGGTGATCACGGGTCGCCGGTCGGAGCGCCACGACACGACGCCACCGGCGGCTGCCGAGAGGATCAGGGTGTCGCCGCCGCTCGTCACACGACGGCACTCCTTGCCCGCGACCATGTGCGGCTCCCACCCGGGCGCCTGCCCGGCGGCGTCGGCATCGGCCGGTTCCCGGCAATCCTGACCAGGGTGCGGGCTCGTACGTCCCGCAGGCGCAGCTGCGGGACGCGATGGGACCGCGACGGCATGGGCCGACGGGTCCTCGACGGGCAGGCTGCCGGGCACCGCCTTCCGCGGGCTGTCGGCCTGTGTCCATCGCAGGTCGAGGGTGTGGTCGACGGGCCCGTCGAGGTGGACGACGGCGTCGCTGACCAGGGTGGTGCACGTCGACGGGTCCGGGGCGAGGCGGATGCTTCGGCCTCCACCCGGTTCCCACCAGGCCAGCACGCCGTCGGGTGGCATGCGGTGTCCGGCGGCGGCCATCTCCGTCGCGTCCGGGGGGTACAGACCCCGTCCGGCAGGCCGGTGACCGACCCCGCCCTCGCCGCCGGTGATCAGCCAGGCACCCCTCAACCCGCAGACCAGGACCGTGCGTACGGTGGGCGCGGGCGGCTCGTCGCCGTGCCAGCGTGTGCGCACGTCCAACCGGTCGGCGGCGAGGCGCAGGTCGCGGGTCAGTGTGCCGGTGGCGAAGTCCCGTGCCACGCGCCACCCGTCCTCGAGGGGCGTGCAGCGCAGGGGCACCGGCGCGTTCCTGCGCCATCCGGCGGAGTACGGCGGCCCGAACTCCGGCCAGGTCAGCGTGAGGACCGGACCTGTCCAACCGTCGTGGAACAGCTGTGCCACACCGGTGCGTTCGCAGAGCTCGAGGCGCAGCGTTCCCGCTTCGTGGCGCAGGCCGGCCGCCGGTGCCAGGGGCTCTGGGGGCGGCGGCAGCCGGTCGGGGTCCGGGCCCGCTCCGAGCGCGCAGAACAGGACCTCCCCCGAAGCAGGATCGAGCAGGGCGCGGAAGGCCAGGTCGGCGACGACGACCTCGGTGCGCAGCACCCGTCGGCCCGCGACCGTCTCGGTCTCGTCCGTGAGGCCTTGGCGGGCGGTGTTTCCGACGAGGTACCGCAGGACGGCTCCGGTGCGAGCCGTGGCGGGCACGCGGTCGCCGTAGGTCTCGGCGATGCGGGTGCGCAGGCGCAGCAGATGGTTGACGAGTTCGACATTGCCGTCCTCGCCGGGCGCCGGGGGGCCGCTGAGGGTGCATCCGAGCTGGCGGTAGAGCGGGAAGGCCTGCTTGTTGGCCGGGTTGGCGGTCAGGCGCAGCACTTCGACGCCGCGGGGAATCAGCATCCGCAGGGCGGTCACGAACAGTTCACCGGTGAGGGTGCCGCCGCGGACACGCGGGCTGAGGAACAGCATGTCGCCGAACACCTCGTCGGCGGCGACGGACCAGCGTCCGTTGCCGCGGAACATGCCCAGGGTGCCTTCGATCGTTCCGTCGTGCTCGACGACGAGGAACACCTCGGTTCCCCGCTCGGCGAGTTCGCGCCGCACGATGTCGCCGGTCAGAGGGACGGCCACCGGGTTGGGCACATCGGTGTACCGGTTGAAGAGGGCGGCGACGGCTTCCGCGTCCGCGTCGGTGTAGGGGCGGATGACGGGCCGCACCGCAGCCAGGGTCATGACATGCCCTTTTGGGAGACCGCCAAGGTGCCTTCCGCCGCGATGTCTCCGTCCACGGACGCCCGGACCGAGACCTGGGTGAGCGATCCGAAGCGGCGGCCGAGGGTCGCCTCCAGGATCAGGCGGTCCCCGGGGACGACAAGACGGGTGAACTTCATATGGCGGATCGCCCCGAGGTAGCCGACGCGGCTCGCGTCGGCGTCTCCGCCGTCGGCCTGTGCTCCGGCGACGTAGACGACCGCGGTCAGTTGCGCCATCGACTCGACGAGGAGAACGCCCGGGACGATCGACTGGTGGGGATAGTGTCCGGCGAAGTACGGCTCGTTGACCGAGACGCATTTGACGCCCTTGCCGCTGTGCCCGGGGCGTACGTCATAGGCCCGGTCGACGAGCAGCATCGGCCACCGGTGCGGCAGCATGTCGCGGATCTCGTCGGAGGTGAAGGTGAGCGGGGCGGTCTCGATCGTCATGCGGCGTCCACCGGCGGGATCGCGCCGCGCTCGGCCACGACGAGGTCGGCGATCTTGTTGATCGAGCCGAAGACCGCGCGGTCGTCGTCGCTGATGGCCACACCGAACTCCTCGTCGATCATGACGACGATCTCCAGGGTGTCCAGCGAGTCGAGTTCGAGGCCGCGGCCGAACAACGGCTGGTCGTCTCCGACGAGTTCGGGCCGGATCTCCAGGCCGAGCCCGTTGACGAGGAGTTCCTTGATGCGGTGATTGAGCGCGGTGCGGGCCACCGCGCTGTCGTACTGCTCCTGGTAGGCGGACACAGATGTGCCTTTCTGGGGTTGCGGCCGGGGCGCGGGACCTTCACGCGCGGTCCGAGGGCCGGTGGGTGGTCAGACGGTCATGCCGCCGTCGAGGACGATCACTTGTCCGGTGAGGTAACCGGCCCCGTCGGACGCCGCATACGTCACCGCGGCGGCGACCTCGTGTGCCGTGCCGGGGCGGCCGAGGGGGATGACGTCGGCCATGCGGGCGCGGACGTCGGCGGGCAGACCGCGCCACATGTCGGTGTCGGTGAATCCCGGGGCGACGATGTTGACGCGGATGTTCCACGCGGCGACCTCGTGTGCCAGGCTCTTGCCGAAGGCGATCATTCCCCCCTTGCTGGCGCTGTAGTTGCACTGTCCCGGTCGGCCGCGAATGCCGCTGGTCGACGACATCAGGACGATCGATCCGCCGGTGCGGCGCATGAGTTTCACGGCTTCGCGGCTCACGAGGAACGTGCCTGTGAGGTTGGTGCGGATGACCCGTTCCCACTTGTCCAGACTCATCGCGGCCACGTAACCGTCGTCGGTGATCCCCCCGTTGACGACGGCCACGTCCAGGTGGCCCCACTCCTGGCGGACGGTGCGGAACATGGCGCGCGTCTCCGGCTCCGATCCGACGTCTGCCTGGACCACCAGCGCGCGCCGCGCCTTGGCCCGTATCTCCTCGGCGACCGACTCCGCCGCGTCCCTGCGGGTGTGGCAGTGCACGACGACGTCATGACCGGCGTCGGCGAGCGCGAGCGCGCAGGCCCGGCCGATGCCGCGGGACCCGCCGGTCACCAAGGCGGTGCGTCGGCGGGGTACGTCCTTGTCCTGTGCCGGTGCGGCACCGCTGGGAGGCGTGCCCGTGCCCGCGGGCCGGTGTGGTGGGCCGGGGGGCGGATGCGGTGAGATGTGCCGGTCGGTCATCGAGGGTCCTTCTCCAGGGCGCGCAGCACCGCGCCGACTTCGTGAGGCGTGCTGACAAGCCGTACGAGGGGGCGGCCGGGGAAGTGCCGGGCCAGGCTCGCCAGGGGGTGGGCGGGGCCGAGGCCCACGCGAGGGGTCCGCGGCGCGTCGGCCAGGTGGGACATCAGCTCCCGCCACCGGACCGGCGCGCAGAGGGCGTCGGCCAGGTCCGCGCGTACGACCGCCGGATCGGTACCGAAGACGCCCCGGGTCGCGAGTCCCATCGGGTGCGGGGAGTCGGCGATACGGACCTCGGCGACCGCTTCGCGCCATGGCCCGTCCACGGCGTGCATCAGCCGGGAGTGGAAGGCGTGCGAGACGTCGAGGAGCCGGGCCCGGGGGCCGACCTCGTCGGCGAAGCGTCGGACGGCGTCGAGGTCGCCGGCGACGACGCACTGGCGCGGGCTGTTGTCCGCCGCGAGGTCGAGTCCCGCGTCCTTGGCCCTGGCCAGCATCGTGTCGCGCTGCTCGGCTGCGGCGACCACGAGGGCGCACATGCCGCCGGTGCCCGGTGCCGAGGCCATCAGGGTTCCTCGCAGGCGGACGAGACGGACCGCGTCGGCGAAGGGCATCCGGCCCGTGGCCACCAGGGCGGCGACCCCGCCGACGCTGTGCCCGGCCGCGCGGGCGACGGTCACACCGCGCAGGGCCAGGACCCGCCAGGCGGCGACGGCCGCCGTGAGCAGCGCGGGCTGGGCGTTCTCGGTGGCGGCCAGCACCTCCGGGGCGGACTGCCAGCACAACGCCCGCATGTCGAGGCCGAGTTCGCAGGACGCCTCGTCGAAGACGGCGGAGGCCTCGGGAAAGGCTTCGGCGAGTGCTCGGGACATGCCGGGTGCCTGGGCGCTCTGGCCGGGGAACAGGGCATCGACGGCAGTCATGGGCGCCCCGCCTCCGCGGCCAGGACGTCGTCGAGGAGTCCGTCGGCGCCGAACTTCTCGCGCACCCAGGTGTCGTCGTGGACCGTCTCCAGGTAGCGGGAGCCGTCGTCCGCGAAGATCAGCACGCAGACGGCGCCATCCGGCAGCCGCGCCTCGTACGCGGACAGCGCCGCGGCGACCGCGCCGGAGGACCCTCCTGCGAGGATCGCCTCCCGACGCATCAGGGACCGGCCCGCGCGTACGCAGTCCAGGTCCGACACATGGACGACGGCATCGGCGGCGTCCGGGTCGAAGAGCGCGGGGCGGACGGCCGCACCGTGCCCCGGTATCAGCCGGTCACAGGTCACGGAGCTGCCGAAGATCACGCTGCCGACCGCGTCGACCGCCACGACCTGCGTGTCCAGGCCGCGCCGCCGGATCACGTCGGCACAGCCGCGCAGTGTTCCGCAGGATCCTGTGGCAACGAAGAGATGGTCGACGCGTCCCCCGGGAATCTCGCTCAGTATCTCGTCGAAGGTGGTCTCGTGAGCGGCGGCGTTGAGCGGGTTCGCATACTGATCAGGCCAGTACGCGCCCGGGATGCTGCCCAGCAGTTCACGGACCCGGCGCAGTCGGCGGGGCAGGTACTGGCCGGTGGCGGGGTCGGGTTCGGTGACGATGTCGACGCCCGCCCCGTAGGCCCGCAGCATCGCGAGCGTGTGCCGGGGCGTGTGTGCGTCCACGACGGCCACGAAGTCCAAGCCGTGGTAGCGGCACATCTGGGCAAGCCCGATGGCGAGGTTCCCAGAGCTCGACTCGATCACCGTGGAAAGCCCCGGCACCAGGCGGCCCTCGCGTACGGCGTCGGCCAGCAGCGCGTAGGCGACCCGGTCCTTGACGCTTCCGCCCGGATTGAAGGCCTCGAGTTTCGCGTAGACCTCGATGCCCCGCCCGGGAGACGAGCGGGCGAGTTCGACCAGCGGTGTCCCGCCGATCGCGCCGAGGATTCCGGCGCGCTCGCCAATTCCCGGACCGCGTCGCATTCCGTTGCCTGAACACACCATTCCCCACCTCCATTCCGTTTAGCGCTCAATCACGCATGCATCCAAGAGACGCCGGAGACATCGAATTCCGCAGCTCCCACGGCCACTCTGCCTGGTGGGCGGCCTGCGGGACATCGGGCGACAGGCGTTTTCCCCCTGCCCGTTCGACGCCCTCATTGCCGCACCCCCTGACCCCAAGATGTACGGCGGATTACCCGATAGGGCAGAGAAACCGGTCCCCCGCTCCTTTTCACAAGAAGAGGAGGCACGATGAGTGGGCGCCGGGATCGGGAAGGCGTGGGAAAGCAGCGTCCGACGCCTCCCCTTTCACTGGTATGACCACCTGTGCGGGAGTTGCGTCCGGGCGCCGGAGTTCCAAGGACGGCCGACCGCCGGGGGCGGGGCGGACAGGAAGTGAGGGATGGCTGCCGTGAGGCGACGCGTTCGTTCGGGCCCGGCCACGCCCGCGTCGAGACGCCTGACCCGGTCCGATGTCGGACTCGCGGGGGCTGTCGCCCTACTCGGCATGGCGGACGCCTACACGACCCGGAGCCTGGCGGACTACGGACTCTTCGCCGGGCGCTACGGAGTCGAGGCGACATCGGCCCTCGGCCTGGGCGCCCTCATGCTGTACCGACGCCGTTTTCCCATGGCGGTCACCTGGGTGGCCGTCCTGGCCGACATGACCGTGTTCGCTCCCTTCGCCCTTGCGCTGGCCCTGTTCACCATGGCGGCCAAGCGCCGCTCCCGGCGATGGATGTGGAGCACCGTCGCGGCGGCGACACTGGTGCACACCTACGTGATCAGCACCTCGGGAGCCGACGGGCTCACCAGGCTCGCGTCCCAGTGGCTGGGTTTCGTGGCCGGCCCCGTCACAGCGGGGATACTCATCCGGACCCGGCGCGAGATGGCCGCGCGCAGCGCCGAGCAGGCGCGCCAGCGGGCCCGCGTCCAGGAACGGGCCCGTATCGCACGGGAGATGCACGACGTGGTCACCCATCAGGTCACCCACATGGTGATGCGCGCGGGAGCACTGGAACTCACCGCCGATCGCGGAGCGGACTGGGTGGCCGAGGAGGCCGCGGCCATCGCGGAGACGGGGCGCCGCGCCGTGGACGAGCTCCACTACGTGCTGGGCGTGTTGACCCCGCACGCCACCGCGAGCGCCGCTGTCGCCGAGCAACCGCCCGCGGCCTGTGCTCGGGCACCGGACGCCGTCTGCCCCCCGCCAGACCCCTTGCCGATCGCACCGGACGTTCCCAGTGACCCGGCAGCGGGGACGCGCCACCGAGAACCGAGCTCCCGGACGGCCACCGCGCTGGTCGAGCCTCCCCGGCTCTCCGCCCGAACGTCTCTGGACGCCCTGGAGGAACTGGTGCACTCCTACGAACCTGTCGGTACGTTCGCGAGGATCGATGTCGTCGGACGGCCCCGCCAACCGGTCCCCGAGCGGGCGCAACGCGCCGTCTACCGGCTCGTGCAGGAGGCGCTCACCAACGCGGCCAAGCACGCCCCCGGCGCGGTGGTGGACATCCGGCTCGTGCATCAGGTCGACGCGCTGACCGTGCAGGTGACCAATGGGCCGCCCACGCTCACCCCGCCCCACCATCACATCGTGGGTTCCGGTCGTGGTCTGAGCGGGATGCGCGACCGCATGGAGTCGCTCGGCGGCTCATTCTCGGCCGGACCGACACCGCTGCGCACCTTCGAGATCCACACCCGCATCCCGCTGCCCGCCCACCCCAAGGAGCCCACCGGATGACCACGCCCGCCATCAGCGTCCTGGTGGCCGACGACGACGCGATGGTCCGCACCCATCTGCGCACCATCGTGGGGACCGCGCCGGACATCGAGATCGTCGGCGAGGCGTCGGACGGCGAGACCGCCGTGACCCGGATTCGCGAGTGCCTTCCCGACGTGGTCCTCCTGGACATCTTCATGCCCGGCAAGGACGGCCTCGCGGTGGCCCGCGACCTGGCGAAGCTTCCCACTCCCCCCGAGGTCGTCATCCTGACCACCTTCGCCCTGGACGCCCACGTCGAGGAGGCGGTACGCGCCGGGGCGAGTGGTTTTCTGCGCAAGGACACCCCGCCCCGCGACCTGTTGCAGGCGATCCGTGTCGTCGCCGCGGGGGAGGCCGTGCTCTCCCCGTCCGTCACCCGCCGCATCCTCGACTTCGTCCAGGACGGGGAGAACGCGATCACCCTGGTGGAACGCGAGCGACTGCTGACCCTGACCCGTCGTGAACGCGAGGTCCTGGCCCTCGTCGGACAGGGCCTGACCAACACCGAGATAGCCGGACAGCTGCATATGAGCCCGTCGACGGTCAAACTCCATGTGAGCCGGCTCCTCGGCAAGCTCGACGTGACCAATCGCGTCCAGGCCGCCTTGCTGGCCTACCGGGCCAGGGCGACCGGCGCGGAACCCGTGGAAGAGGCCTGAAACGGAGGCGGCGACCGCGGCCGGGCTGTTCGAGGAACCCCGTGGAAGGACGCTCCCGTACAGCGGGAGAGTGCAATCGGAGCGTCCATCGATGGTTACACCGCGCGTCCACGCCATCCATCAGGTGGGACATCAAGGACTTCTCCGGAGATTCTCCTTTAGAGTTCCCCTACAGACCACCTACTGGGTCCCGTGCTCCAGGCGGGAGCGCGATCAAGATCAGTCGTCGAGGTTGCGAGCTGTCGTCCCAGTCGTCCGCGCGAGGGGCGCAGCGCCAGAAAGTAGTTCTGTGAGTTCGATACGTCCGGCCCTCTGGGCGGCCCTGGCCATGGCCTGTGGCCTGCTGCTGGCCGGCTGTGGTGATTCGGGCGGACTGGTGAGTGCCGGTGCCACCCAGACCGCGGCGGGGCCGGTGGAACTGTGGCCCCGGGCGCTGCCCACCATCTCGGTGCCGCCGATCGATTACGGTGAGCGAGACACCCAGCGCGTTGCGGGTGTCAGGACGCCGGACGCGCGTGCTGTCTCACCGGCCGCAGTCGTTCGAGCCGATGTGTCCGCACAGCCCGCGGGGAGCGCCCGCACGGACGGCCTGACCCCGGCGACCGTCAGACAGCTCAGCGGCTGCACCCCCAGGCCGAGCACCTGCCCCCTGTTGAAGCCGTTCTACAGCGACCTCACGGGAGACGGCAAGGACGAGCTCATCGTAGGCATCTCCCTGCCGGACAAGCAGACCTCGATCCGGGTCTACATGCCGGAGAACGGCGGTCTGACGCGCATCCTTCAGGACGCGGAACCGATCGTCGGTGTCTCTCTGACGCAGCACGCTCTGATCATGCGTTCGGTCTCGGCGGGAATTCCCGGCTACGAGTACCGGACCGTCTGGACCTGGGACGCGCACCAGCAGGCCATGCTCGCCACCCAGAGCGACATCGTCCGCACCAAGCCGGGCGCGAGCAGCCCCGAACCGCCGCTGGAAAACCGATGACCCGTCGTTCCCTGCGCCGCGCACGACGGCATCGGCTGCGGCTGCCCGCCTGGTCGGGGACGCTGGCCTGGAAGGCGGCGGTCTTCATCACCGTGATGTGCTGCTCCCTCGCCGCGCTGCTCGGAGTCCTGGTGCATGTGTCGGTGACCCGGCAGACGGTGGAACAGGCACGTGAAGAGGCGCTGTCCCGGCTGGGGCAGGTGACCGAGGCGTACGAGGCGGGTGCTCCGACAGGACAACTCGGCGCCATGGACCCCCCGGGGCTGCCCCCGGAACTGCGGGCGCTCGCTCTCAAGGGACGGCGCGGCACGATGGTCGCGGAGGTGCACGGGCGGCCGACGATGTGGGCGGCGGGGCCGGCGGACGGCCGTGCCCTCGCCGTGAACATCGACTACTCGCTGAGCGCCCGCACGATCAACGGGCTGGACCAGGCGATCGTCTACTCCTCGGCGCTGGCGATCGGCGCGACGCTCCTGGTGGGCGCGTTCGCCGTCCGCCGTGTCACCCGGCGACTGCGGCACACCGCGCTGGTCGCCCGGCGGATCAGCGCGGGCGACCTGGACGCCCGCGTCCACGACCCCCGTACGAACAGCCGCACGCGCCCCGAGGACGAGGTGGCGTCGGTCTCCGGGGCACTGGACAACATGGCCTCCACGCTTCAGGCGAAGCTCCTGAGCGAGCAGCGGTTCACCGCCGATGTGGCGCACGAGCTGCGCACCCCGCTGACGGGGCTGTCCGCGGCAGCCGAGCTGCTGCCACCGGGCCGTCCCTCCGAACTGGTGCAGGACCGGGTCCGCACGCTGCGGGCGCTCACCGAGGACCTGCTGGAGATATCGCGCCTCGACGCGGGAGACGAGCGGGTCGACCTGGCCATCCACGAACTCGGACCGCTCACCGAAGGAGTGGTGCGGATGATGCGGGCGTCCGGCGTGGAGACCGAGCTGCGCACGGTCCGGGAGACCACCGTGGAGACGGACAAGCGCCGGCTGGAACGAGTCCTCGGCAATCTGATCGCCAACGCGGACCGGCACGGCGCCGCACCGGTGGTGGTGTCCGTGGACGGTCCCGTGGTGTCCGTCCGGGACCACGGCCCGGGGTATCCGGCGTACCTGCTGGAGCACGGCCCTCAGCGGTTCCGTACGGAGTCGGGCAGCAAGGGCCACGGTCTCGGGCTGACGATCGCCGTGGGCCAGGCCGCGGTGATTGGCGCCGAGCTCACGTTCGCCAACGCTCCGGACGGCGGGGCGGTCGCCCGTCTGACCCTGCCCGAGTACGTGCACCTCGCGGACCACCCGGGCGAAGAGCCCGAAGAGATCTGCTCCTTCCAGTACTGAAACGCCGAGCTCGCTGTTCCCCGTCGTACAGACACCGCAGTTGAGGCCGTCCCCGAACTGCCGACCTTCGGCCATCCACACCACGGTGAAGTAATAGCGGCTCAATTTCCGCCGCTGCACGGCTCCTTCTTGCATTTGCCTGTACGCGCAAGCATGCCCTAGGGTCTTTGGTGTTCCAGCGACGGCATTCACGTATCCAGCCGGGTCGCGGAACACATTCATCGCGATGTCGCGAACCATGAGGCGCTGACCGTGCTTCAGGTGTGCGAGCAGACCACTCCCCCACCAACATCCGCGTACCTCGTATACGCGTACCCCGGAGACTCACAGCATGAGCAAGCGCAACAACCACGCATCGAAGTCGGCAGCCCGGGAGAAATTGCGGCAGGAGCGCGAGCGGATGGCGAGGCGTGACCAGGTCAAGCGGCGGCTGGGAGTTGCCGGAGCCATCGTCACCGTGCTGGCGATGGCGGGCGGGATAGGTTATGCCGCCAAACAAAGCCAGCAGTCCGGTCATTGGGCGAAGATACAGAACGCAAAGGTCGTCGCCCCCGCTCACACCACAGGCGAGAACGGAACCACTGTCGTCGTGGGCAAGGACACCGCCAAGAAGACGTTGAAGGTCTACGAGGATCCCCGCTGCCCTCTCTGCGCCCACTTCGAGCAGGTGGTCGGGCCGGCCGTGCAGAAGGACATCGATGACGGAAAGTTCAAGTTCCAGTATGTCGGGGCGTCGTTCGTCGACGACTACGGCAATGGCGAGGGTTCCAAGAGCGCGTTGAGCGCCCTCGGCGCGGCGCTCGACGTCAGCCAGGAGGCGTTTCTCGAGTACCGGGCCGCGTTGTACTCCGAGAAGTGGCACCCGGACGAGACGGACGACAAGTTCAAGGACCGCGCTTATCTCATCAGGATCGCGGACACTGTTTCACCGTTGAAGGACAATGGGAAGTTCCGCACCGCCGTCAAGAGCGGGACCTATGACCCCTGGGCCCTCGCCATGTCCAAGGCCTTCCATTCCAACGAGGACCAGGTGACCGGAACTCCCAGCCTTGTGATGGACGGCAGGAAACTGTCCTCGGGCAGCGCGGGCGGTCCGCCAATGACCGTGAGCGCATACAACAAGGCCATGGACTCGGCTCTCCGGAGCTGACCTTGGAATGCGTGGTGCCGGGTCGCGGGGCGGGACGGCGACGTCAGATGAGTCCTTCGCGGATGGCATAAGCCACGGCATGCGAGCGGTTGCGCAGCTGGTACCTGTTGATCACATCGTGCAGAACGTTCTTGACGGTCCGCTCGGAGTACGACAACTGCTGTGCGATCTCTCGCGTGTCGTGTCCCGCGGCCACGAGCTTCAGAACGCCCTCTTCCCTGTCGGACAGGCCACTCCGTCCCGGTCCCCGCGGACTGGGCACCTGGCCCTGCATCCGGGACACCTGTCTGAGCAGTCGGCCCAGCAGGTCCGGCGGTATCACGCCGGCGCCCCGATGCACGGACGCGATCACCTGAACGAGGCGGTCGGGGGTCGCTTCGCGTCGTCGCACCAGTCCGGTGACCCCCGCTTCCACCGCGGCCATCACACTGGCGTCGTCCAACTCCGGGACGAGGAACACCGTCTGCTTCACCCCCAGGCCCCTGGCCTCCCGCAACAGTCCGAGAGCCACCTCGTCGACCTTGTCGGCAACGATGAGCGCCACGGTGGCAGGGGTCGGCTGCTCGCCCTCCGCGACCCGGACCTCCGTACGGCTTTTCAGGGCCGCCACCACGCCTGCCTCCGTGAGGGGGTCCGAGGCCCGAACGTGCACGACTATGCGATCCCCTGACATAACCTTCCCCGAGCTGTTCACCGTGGGATTCCCTGGATCGCCGCCGAGACAGAGCGCCTCGAAGGCAGGAATGCGAGACGCAGCCGATTCCTCCGGTGCGGCGAACACGTCCGGGCACGCTCCGCCCTGACGTTCAGTACGGCCGATGGCGCACAGGGGTGGACCTGTCTCCGTACCTGCATTTCAGAGTTTCCCTCAGGTGTCGGGACTTTCTTCCAGGCGCCCCAACGACCCAGCCGATACTTGCACACGCGCGCAACGATAGGCAACTCCTACCTTTCTCCTACGTGTACGGATACGACACCCGGCCGAGGAGAAGGGAAGGCAGGACCGACCGTCCGCAGCGAGGCGCCAATCGCCGCGCGGGGCCCGGCGCATGCGCATTCCGCATGGCACGGCACGGCCTGGGCGTATCAGGGCCTGCCAGATTGTCATGAACGCCGCTCGCCGAACCTCGAAACGAGCAACTCGGCGTCGTAGACATAAAGTTCGGTGCAATGGCCCGAGTCGATGGCCGTCACTAGTCGGCGAGCGGTCCACCGCACCCATCGTGCCGACGACAATCCCACCCGGCTCGCACAATCGAAGCGCGGCTCGTCCCGCTGCCACTGCCGCCCGGGCCTTCACATGAGAAGGCCCCGCAAGCCCGTGTGGTCCGCGGTGCTGCGCCTACTGTCGATCATGGTTCTCATGCGATTCTGCTTCTACGCGAGAGCGTGGGTCGTGGCTGCCTACGAGAACTAGGACCGCGATCCACGCCGACGGGTTCCGTTTTCCCCGGAAGAATACGGAATGCCCCGCACCCGGTACGGAAAGTGAACCGGGCTGCCGCTTTTCGCGGAGTTCGTCCTCGCTCCCCGGCGCTCTGCCAGAGACAGCCTCTGCTCGGGCTATGACCTGTGGGAACGGACGTCAGCCAGAAGCTCCGGAGCCGGTCCGTCGCTCGCCTTGGACCGATCAGGTGCAATACCGTGCGGCCGCGTCGTGTCAGGCAGCCGCTCAGGTGCCCCCTATTACGCTGCGAGGTCGTTACCCGATTTCCCGGAACACGCCGATGAACCGTGCTGCCATCCCTCCGAAGGGACTGGCACCCCTGCCTATGGCGGGCCCCCTTGCGGGTCGGCCGAGCAGGCTCCCCACGGCCGCTCACAGACTGTGCCGAACCGCGACTGCCCGAAGTGGGGGCGATCATGGCAGAGACCATCCGGACACCCCCGGACGGTATCGCCGCGCATTCCCCGGATGTCCCGGCGCGGCGGAATCGCCGACGCGCACGGTTGCTGCTCTGGGCGCTCGTGGTCCTGCTTCTCGTGGGCCTGGGATGGATCATGGTCACCGGGTTGCTGGCGCGTGCCGAGCTCGTGGGGACCCGGAACGATCTGAGCAGCCTGCGGGCGGCGATGGCGGCGTCCTCGGGGCCGGTCTCGACCGCGGAGCGCGGTGAACTCGCCGCGCGGGCGGTCCGTTCCGCGGCGGGGCACGCCGGACGTGCCCACTGGCTCACTGCCGGACCGGCCTGGTACATGGCGGCGCATCTTCCATGGGTCGGGGGTCCCTTCGAGAGCGTGCGCGGGGCGGCCGGGGTGCTCGACCGGCTGGCCGGGCGCGTGTTGCCTGCCGCCTTGCGGGCGGTGGACCGGGTGTCCGCGGGCACGGGCAGTGGGCATATCGATCTTGTCGCACTCCGCCGAGCCGCGCCTGAGCTCGAGCGGGCCTCGCACGAGTCGGCCCTGGCCCTGGCGGAGGCGGGCGGCCTGCCGAAGAAGACCTGGCTGCCGGCTGTCGACCAGGCCCGCGGTGAGCTTCTGGCGGGGGTGCGGAGGGTGGCGCCCGTCATGGAGAACGCCGCGGTGGGGGCGCGGTTGTTGCCTGCCATGCTCGGGGAGAGCGGACCGCGTCGCTACTTTCTGGTGTTTCAGAATCCCGCCGAGGCCCGGGGTACGGGCGGTATGCCCGGCTCGTATGCGGTGCTGACCGCGGACAAGGGCACCCTGGCTCTGCCGGAGTTCGGGCGGGACACCGATATGGCGGCCGCCCGGCCGAAGGTCGATCTGGGTGCCGAGTTCGCCGCCATGTACGGGCAGTACGGCTCGGTGGGGACCTGGCCGAATTCGAATATGAGCCCGCACTTCCCCTATGCCGCGCGCATTTGGTCCGCTGCCTGGCAGTCGAAGAGCGGGGAGCACGTGGACGGGGTGGTCTCGCTGGATCCGGGTGCACTGGCCGGGTTGCTGGCCGCGGTCGGTCCGGCGCGGATGACCGACGGCACCCAGGTCACCGCGGCCAACGTGGTGGACCTCACCGAGCGCACCAACTATGTGCTGTATCCGGACCCGGTCAGACGCAAGGCCTTTCTGCTGGATGTGGCGCGTGCGGCCGCCGGACGGCTGCTGGCGGCGGCCGGGAATTCCCAGCGGCGTCCGGCCCTGCTGCGGGGTCTGTACAAGGTGCTGCGCACCGGGCAGATGACCGTGTGGAGTGCTCATGGGGACGAGCAGCGGGAACTGGCCGCGCGCCCGGTCGGCGGCTCCTTGCCGGAGGGGCCGGGAGCCTATGCCGGGCTGGTGGTCAACAATTCCGCCGGGACGAAGCTGGACTACTACCTCGACCGCAGGATGGAGTGGTCGGCCGGGCGCTGCACGGCTGCCGGGCGCGAGGTGACCGTGACGGCGGTCTTCACCAACCGGGCGCCGTCCACCGGGCTTCCCCCCTATGTCACCGACCGGCTGGACAAGCCGACCGACGCGCCCCGCCCGGGTGACAACCGGCTGCTCGTGTCGTACTTCGCGACCGCCGGAGCGGGGCTGCTGGACGCGCATATCGACGGGAAGACAGCCCTGTCGTCGCCTGGGACGGAGCGCGGGCATCCGGTGTACACGTTCGACGTCGAGGTGCCCCGGGGCAGGAGCCGCGCCCTGACGCTTCATCTACTGGAACCGCCGACCGTGGGCGCACCGGTCGTCCTGCGCCAGCAGCTGACCCGCCCGCTGGAGGTCGTGGTGCGTCCCGGGCCCCGGTGCGGGGGCGGCGGAGCGTAGTCACCGGGTACGTCGGCGTACGGCAGGGCGGGGGAGCCCGTCTCGGCGTCCCGGGTCGTCACCCGATGGCACTACCGTGGTGCGGGTTGCCTGGTATGTACCGAATGCAACGGTATGGTGCCGTCGGGGATGCGGTCGGCAGTTCGTTCATTTCTCGCATTCAGTTCATTTCTCGCATCACATGAGGGAGGGCCGATGTGCGGCGTAGCGGGCATGGTGTCGACGGCGTCACCCGATCCGGCGGCCGTGAGGACGATGTGCGACGTCCTCGCCCATCGCGGCCCGGACGGTGAGGGTTTCCACACCGACGACCATGTCGCCCTCGGTATGCGGCGACTGGCCGTGATCGATGTCAGCGGCGGCGACCAGCCCGTCTTCAACGAGGACCGCAGTGTGATCGCGGTCTTCAACGGGGAGATCTACAACTTCCCCGAGTTGCGCCGGGACTTGCAGAGCCGTGGTCACACCTTCCGTACGAACGGCGACTCCGAGTGCCTGGTGCACCTCTACGAGGAACACGGTGAGGACTGCGTACGCCACCTGCGCGGCATGTTCGCGTTCGCCGTGTGGGATACGCGCACGGGGCGGCTGCTGCTCGCCCGGGACCGCGTCGGCAAGAAGCCGCTGTACTACCGCGAGACCGCCGGTTCGCTCGCCTTCGCGTCGGAACTCAAGGCGCTGTGCGCGGTCGTTCCCGGCGGCGGCGAAGTCGATCCGGTGGCCCTCCACCACTACCTCACCTATCAGTACGTCCCGGCGCCCTGGTCGATCCTCCGCGATGTCCGCAAGCTGCCGCCCGGTTGTCTGCTCTCGTGGCAGGGCGGACAGGTGCAGGTGAAGCGCTACTGGTCGCTGGACTTCGCACCGGTTCCCGTACCGGACGAGGAGGAGGCGGCCGAGCGGGCCCGGGAGCTGCTGCTCGAAGCCACCCGCATCCGTATGGTGTCGGAGCGGCCTCTGGGGGCCTTTCTGTCCGGGGGCATCGACTCCTCGGCCGTCGTCGCCGCCATGGCGCGGATCTCCGCCCAGCCCGTGAAGACCTTCTCCATCGGATTCGAGGACGCCCGCTTCGACGAGCGGGCGCACGCCCGCGCGGTGGCGCGGCAGTACGGCACCGATCACCACGAGTTCGTCGTGGAGGCCTCGGCGCTGGACATCCTGCCCACACTGGCCTGGTACTTCGACGAGCCGTTCGCGGATTCGTCCGCGATCCCCTCCTTCTACGTGGCCCAGTTGAGCCGACAGCAGGTGACCGTGGCCCTCAACGGCGACGGCGGTGACGAGTCGTTCGGCGGGTACACCCGCTACGCCCTGATGGCCAGGATGGAGCGCTTCCGGGCCCCTCGGGCGCTGCACCCGGCTCTCAGGCGCCTGGGCCGGTCCCTTGCCGCCGCCCCGGCCTGCTTGAACCGGCGCAGGGCTGGCCGCGCGTTCACCATGCTGGGCGAGACATCGCCGCGGCGCTATGCGCGGATGATGTCCTACTTCTTGCCGGAGCAGAAGCGGGAGCTGTACGCGGAGCGGCTGTTTGAGGCGACAGCCGGGGTCGACAGCTACGAGCTGGTGGACCAGGCGTTCCGGGCGTCCAGGGCGGTCAGCCGGGTGAACCAGCTGATGGATGTCGATGTGAACACCTATCTGCCCGGAGACCTCCTGGTCAAGGTCGACATCAGCACCATGGCCAACTCCCTGGAGGCCAGGTCGCCGTTCCTGGACCACCGGCTGATGGAGTGGGCGGCCGGGCTCCCCGCGGAGCTGAAGGTGCGGGGCGGCACCACCAAGTACCTGCTCAAGAAGGCATTGCGGGACTGGCTCCCCCATGAGGTGCTGCACCGGCCGAAACAGGGCTTCGGGGTGCCGATGGCGCACTGGCTGCGTACCGATCTCAGGGACGTGGCCTGGGACGTCCTCACCGACCGGACGGCGGCGGAGCGGGGGCTGTTCCGGCCGGAAGCGGTGCGAGCCATGCTCCGGGAGCACGAGGCCGGGGAGGACCACGCCCGTCGGATCTGGGCGCTGATGCAGTTCGAGCTCTGGCACCGCAGGTTCGTCGACCAGCCGCTGTCCGTGCCGCCCGCGGCCGCCGGTCAGCCGCTGCGGCAGACCGGCTGACTGGGACGTCAGGTCCCGATCCCGGTGCCCGGCTCCCCCGCGGTGGCTCGGCACTTCTGTTCATCGACGGTTCCACGGAGGACGAGTGAGGCCGAGCCTGAGATCGCTCCCGGCCACCGCGATCGGCCGACTGGGGCTGCTGGCCGCCGGGCCGGTCGCCGCCCATCTGGCCCTGTTCCACGGTGTCGCGGCCGCCGCCGGGGCGGTGGCGGTCTGCTTCGGGCTCGTGGTGTGGCCGCGGCCGGACGTGGCCCTGCTGATGCTGCTCGTCCTGGTCCCGGCGGCCGCCGTCGTCGCCCCCGGCGGTACGGCGCTGCCGGCGATGGTGCTCGGCGCCGTCGTCCTGCTGCTGCTGCGAGTCGGTTTCAGCGGTGCGCGGCCGCGCGCGGGCCTCCTGCTGATTCCGCTCTTCGCCGCGGTGGTCACGGTGAGCTGGCTGCTGCCGCAGGAGTCGTTCCGGGTCGACCAGGCGTGGAAGACATGCGGTCTGCTGCTGGTGGGTCTCGGTCTGCTCGGTGCCTCCGCGCTCGCGCCCCCCGATCCCCGGCGCGTCGCGCAGCTCGTCGCCGCGTCGGGGGCGGCTCTCGCGGCCTGCCTGATGCTCCAGGGGGAGTACGCCTCCGACCGGCTGACCGGACTGGGGCTGAACCCCAACTATGTGGGGGCCGCGCTGGCGCTCCCGCTCGTCGCCGCCGTGGGACTGGCGCGGTTCGACCGTTCCTGGGCGTGGCTGCTGCCCGCCGCGGTCTGTGGCTGCGCCGTCCTGGAGACCCGGTCCCGTGGCACCTTTGTGATGGTGGCGGCGGGTCTGGCCTGCGTCCTGCTCGCCCGTCGCCCCCTGCGGCACAAGGTGCTGATCGGGCTGGCGCTGCTCGCGGTCACCGTGGCGCTCCCGGGAACCCTGGACTCCGTGGAGGGCAACCTCACCGGCAGCAGATCGTCGACCGAGCTCTCCGCGAACACCGAAGTGCGCAAGCGGGCCGCCCTGTTGGCCGTGCGCGTGGCACTCGACCATCCGCTGCGCGGTATCGGATACGCGATGTTCCCCGAGTACGCGAGGTCCTCGTCCGGGCTGGGCATCTACATCAACACCCACAACGACTTTCTGCGCCTGGCGGCCGAGTGCGGGCTGGTGGCTCTCCTGCTGCTGGTGGCGCTGCTGTGGCTCGGGCTGGGCCGCCGCCCCGCGGCCGGTCATCTCGTCCTCCAGGCGCTGGGAGTGGCCTACGCGGCGGGGCTGCTGTTCGCCAACGCCCTGACGGACCTGGTGATCTCCACACCGTTCTGGATCTCCCTCGGCTGTCTGCTCGCGCGTCCCGCGGACCGCGGGGCGGCTCCCCCACCCCCGCACAACAGACTCCTCACCCCTCCCCTCCACAGCGTAAGGAAAGCCGAATGACCGACTGCGCAACCGAGATCAGCCAGGGCCGACGCTTCGCCTTCGGTGAGAACTGGCTCCGGTTCGGCACCCTGATCAACGAAGAACGCCTCGCCCTCGCCAGGGGATCGCTGGAGTCGGCCCTCGGCACCACCGACCTGACGGGCCGCACCTTCCTGGACGTCGGCTGCGGCAGCGGACTGTTCTCGCTGGCGGCCCTGCGCATGGGCGCGCGGGTGCGTTCCTTCGACTACGACCCGGACTCGGTGAGGGCGGCCGAGGAGGTGCGCCGGGAGTTCGCCCCGGACGGCGACTGGAGCATCTGCCGCGGTTCGGTCCTCGACGCGTCGTTCGTGAAGGGGCTCGGGCAGGCCGACATCGTCTACTCCTGGGGCGTACTGCACCACACCGGCGCCCTGTGGGCCGCGATGGAGGCCGCCTGCGGCCTGGTGGCCCCCGGCGGAACGCTGTATGTGTCGATCTACAACGACCAGGGGGTGGAGAGCCGCCTGTGGACCTCGGTGAAGCGGCGCTACAACGCGTCGGGGACCCTCGGGCGCCGAGTGCTGCTGACCGGCAGTCGCCTCTATCTCTCCAAGCACTACCCGGTGCGTGCGGTGCTGGAGGCGGCCAAGCAGATCCGGGGTACCTCCAGCGGCCCGGTGCGCCGGGCCCGGGGCATGTCCCGCAAGCACGACCTCGTCGACTGGGTCGGAGGCTACCCCTTCGAGGTCGCCAAGCCGGAGGAGGTCTTCGCCTTCTGCCGGGAGCGCCGCTTCGAACTGCGCCATCTGAAGACCTGCCGGGGCGGTATCGGCTGCAACGAGTTCGTCTTCGTCCACACTCCGGACACCGCTGAGTGACACGGCCCGGTCGGGCCCCGGGCCGGATGCCCTGCCCGACCGGTCACGTCACCCGACCTTTCACGTCGCCCGGCCGAGGTGCAGCCCTCGGCACCGGCGCCTGACCTCGGTGGTGAACCGCGTCGCCTCGGTGCTCGTCGGCAGTAGGCATCTCCACCCCAGGCCGCTCATCCGGCTGAAGTACACCACCTGGAAGGCGATCAGCGAGGTGTACGCCACGGTGGAGGCGATGGCGCAGCCGACCGCGCCCCAGGCCGGAATGAGCAGGGCGTTCAGTGCGACGTTCACCACCAGGGCGGTCAGTGAGGGCAGTACGACGACACGTGATGTCCGCATGCGCAGCAGGAAGCTGGACAGCGGCCGCCCGGCCGACAGCAGGACGACTCCGGGGACCAGCCAGGCGACAAGGGTGGACGCCCCCGCGTACGCATGGCCGTAGAGCGGGGTGAGTACGGCCGACACCGCGACCACGGTCGCGAGCGCGGAGGCGACGCCCAGCAGCACCATGTACCGGACGATCCGCGCCGTGACCTCCGCCGAGTCACCGGCGTCGGCGTCGAACTGGAGGGAGAGGGTGACCTGTGCGAACACATCGACCGCGAGCCGGCTCAGCTCCGCCAGTGTCACCGCGAGCGTGTAGATGCCGACCTCGCGCGATCCCGCCAGGGCATTGAGCAGGAAGACGTCCGAGCGGAGCAGCAGATACGCGGCGGCCGAACCGGCGTGGAACCGCAGCCCCTTGGCACAGGTCACCCGTGCCAGCCGCAGGTCGGGCCGCCCCACGGTGACTCCGTTGGCCACGGTCAGCACGGCGAGGGAGACGGCGTAGGAGGCGGCCCAGACGGCCACCACCGTCCATACGGTGAGCAGACCGGTCACCCCGAGGGCGATCAGGCACAGGCACTGGACGACCGCGCTGGTCAGCATCGCCCAGCCCGCGACATGGGTGCGGTCGCGCAGCAGGGTGATGTTGGTCGCGTAGAGCACTCCCATGCCCAGGGGAACGCCCGCGCAGGCCGTGACCAGGAGCCGGATGTCCGGCATGTTGGCCTGTCCCCGGAAGAGCAGGCCCAGGGCGATCGCCACCACGGCGGCGGCGGCGCCGACGCCCAGCCCGAGCGGCACGCTGTTGGAGTCGAGACGGGGCCGGTGCCCCTTGTCGGACCACAGCGCCGTCTGTGCCTGTTCCACGGAGAGGTGGCCCAGGGACAGGGCGGCCGTGGCGACGGTGACGGCCATGTAGTAGGTCCCGCGCCCCTCGGGGGGCAGCGCCCTGGCCACGACGATGCTGGCGAGGACGCCCATGACGAGGGTGCCTGCGCGGGCCACCAGCATCCAGACGAATTGCGGTCTTCGGTCAGCCACGGTGGCGGGGACCTTCCGGGGTCGATGGCGGCGTGTGCTGCGGGGGCCGGTCGGAGCGTGCGCGGTGTCGGCGCGCGTGCCGCGCCGGTCCGGGCGCTATGCCGCGGTCCGGGCCGCCAGCAGTTCCCGGTAGAGCGCGATGTACCGGTCGACCATGACGTCGGCCGTGAGGTTGGCCAGGGCCCATTCCCGTGCCGCCCGTCCCAGGGCGGCGGCCGTGTCCGGGTCCCCGAGCAGCCGTCCCAGTCCTTCGGCGAGGGCGGCCGGGTCCGCGGGAGGCACCAGGATCCCCCGGCCTTCGAGCAGTTCCGGGGTGCCCCCGACGGCCGTGGCCACCACCGGACGGCCTGCCGCCATGGCCTCGGCGACGGCATTGCTGGACCCCTCGGACAGGGAGGGCAGAACCACCGCGTCCGCCCTGGCCAGATGGCGGGTCACATCGGTACGGGCGCCGAGGAAGCGGACGTCGAGGCCGAGGCGCTCCGCCGTCCGCTGCAATGCGAGGCGTTCGGGTCCGTCGCCGATCAGGACGAGGGTGCAGGGGTGTCCGCCGTCCCGCAGGGCCGCGCAGGCCTGCAGAAGGTACCGGTGGCCCTTGTGCACCGCGAGATTGGCGACGCACAGCACCACGGGCAGCGAGGTGGCGACCTCGGCGGGTTCCGCGATCTCGAATTCCTCCGGGCGCATTCCATTGGGGATGACGGAGATCTTGGCCGCCGGCACTCCCTCCTCGCGCTGTACCTCGTCCGCGATCGCCGAGGCGTTGGCGACCAGGAAGTCGGTCCATCGGGTGGCGACGCGTTCCACCGCGAGGGCCGGCCGGTTGCCCGCCTTGAAGAAGCCGAGACTGCGCCGGCCCGCCAGAAGCACCGGGACACGGGCCAGTCGTGCGGCGGGGGCGGCCATCACATAGGCATGGAACAGGAACGCCTGGAGCACCTGGGGTCGTTCCCTGCGGAGGAAGAGCACGAAGCGGAGGAAGGCCCGGACACTGGCGAGGCGCGAGAACCGGCCCGGGGAGCGGCGGCGGAACCCGAGTTCCACCAGGGTGACGCCGGAGTGGCGGAGTTCCTCCTCCCGCGCCCCCGTCTCGAACATGACGAGCAGATGTGTTCTGATGCCACGGGCGCTCAGTCCTCGGGCGAGCAGGACGAGTTGCTTCTCCGCGCCGCCGAGGCCGAGCTGTCCGATCAACAGGCAGACCCGGGAGGGGAGCTGACCGGGACTCGGGCCCTGGGTGTCCGGAGCGAGGGGCGCTGGTGATTTGTCTGTCAATGACATGCCGCACAACCCATTTTTTTTGCAGCGAATCTCGGACGTAGTGGCATAGCATATGCTGCAAATTGAGCGCGGCCGCGGTTTTGGCGGCTGCACGTCCGAGTGTCAGGACAGGTCGATTTCCCTCGGTCGGATTCCCGCGGACTTCCTCGCTCGGCACTGACGGAAGGAATCGTCATGGATAATCGAATTTTCCGCCTGGCTGTCCGTTGTTTCTATAAGGTGATCGCGAAGCGGCTGCACTGGCGGGTACCCGGCTCCCGGGACCTACGGGGCTGGTGCGCGCACCGGATCTGCGCGGATGTGAGGCTTCCGGTCACGATCAACCCGCAGGTCGACCTCCCGCCGTCGCTGCGGATGGAGCCGTATGCCGGGATCGGCCAGGGCACGCAGTTCCTCGGCCTGGGACGGGTCACCCTCGGCGCGCATCTGGCCATGGGACCGCGCTGCCTCTTCATCACCGGGGACCATCCCATTCCCCGGGCCGGCGGGCACTTCCGCGACCATGCGCCGGTCCATGCGGACATCGTCGTGGAAGAGGATGTATTTCTCGGCGCCCGGGTGACCATTCTGCCCGGTGTGACCATCGGGCGGGGCGCGGCCGTCGGTGCCGGAAGTGTGGTGACGAAAGACGTGCCCCCCGAGGTGGTCGTGGCGGGAAATCCGGCACGGGTGATCCGCGCCCGCGAGAAGTGAGGACCACCATGAGAAGGAAGCAACTCGGTACGGCCCTGCGCCGCTGAATGGCTCGCGCACTCTTCGATCGGGGACGGCTTTGGCTTTTCGTGACCACCTGAGATTTCCTTCCCGCCGGTGGCCCGTAGTCGCCCTGGTGACGGCGCTGGGGACCGGGGCGGGCATCCTGGACAGCGCTCTGGCCACTCCCGAATACCGGGCCACGGCCACCGTGTTCATCTCCGTCCACGACGGGGGCGACGCCAACCAGCTCTTCCAGGGGAACGCGTTCGTCCGGGAGCGGGCCCGGTCCTATCTCGCGGTGGCGAGCGGTCCGGTGGTGACCGGGGCCGTCGTGGACGCCCTTCGGCTGCATATGAGACCGGCTCAGCTGGCGGACCACATCACGGCCGTGGCACCTGCGGGCACGGTGCTGGTCAGGCTGACCGTCTCCGACAGCAGTGCCGCCCGGGCGGCACTGATCGGAAACGCCGTGGCCGACCGGTTCGTTCATGTCGTCACGGGCATGGAGCGGGCCGAGGGGCCGGGGCCCTCCCCGGTACGGCTCGCCGTCGTGCAGCCCGCCGCCGTACCCGCCGCCCCCGTCTCCCCCGGCCTTGCAGCCGATGCCGCGCTCGCGCTGGCGGTGAGCCTCCTTGTCGGGACGGCGCTGGGGGTGGCGCTGGAGAGACTGGACACGGCGGTGCGGGATGCCGCGGCGCTCGCGGAGTGCCTGGCGTCGGAGGGCGGCCCTGCCGTGCTGGCGGTCGTCGCCGAGGACCCGCGGGCGGTGCGGGCTCCGGTTTCCCTGTGCCGTGACCCGAACGGCCCCCGCGCGGAGGACTTCCGCAGGCTGCGGGTCAATCTGCGGTTCGCGGAGGTGGACCGGCGACCGAAGGTGATCGCCGTCACCAGCCCGCTCCCCCGCGAGGGCAGAAGCAGTGTGTCGCTCCACCTGGCCGCCGCGCTCGCCGAGCAGGGCTCGAAGGTCTGCCTGGTCGACTGCGATCTGCGCCGCCCCTCGCTGGCCCGGGCACTCGGCCTGGACGGGGACACGGGCCTCACCACGGCCCTGCTGCACCGGGCCGATCCCCGTGGCCTGCTCCAGTCGGCCGGTTCGTTCTCCGTGCTCACCAGCGGGGCGGTTCCCCCCGACCCGCCCCAACTGCTGGGCGGCGACCGGTTCCGCTCTCTGCTGCGGGCGCTTGCCGAGGAGTTCGACCACGTCCTGGTCGACACCCCTGCCGTGCTCCCGTTCGCCGACACCACGGCCATGGCCCCGGCCGTGGACGGCCATCTGCTCGTGGCGCGTGCCGGGCGGACCGGGCGGAGCCAGGTCGCCGACGCCCTGAGCACCCTCCGGCGCACGGGGGTCCCGGTGCTGGGCGCGGTCCTCAACGCGGATCCTGAGCACGGCCGTTCCAGCGGCTACGGCTATGGCCACCGTCCCGCGGAGAACGGCACCGCTGCGCGGATCGCCGCCCTCGCGCCGTCGTATCCGGCAGCCGCGGCCTCCGGCGACAGGCGCGCCGCCGGGGGCGACGAGGCGCTGGTACGGGCCGAGACCCGCCCGTAGTCGTACGGCCCGAGTCACGTCCGTAGTCGCCCCGACAGCCGTGCGGGGCGGGGCCCCCGGGGGGGGGGGGGCCGCCCCCCCGGGGGGGGGGGGGGGGGGTGGTGGGGGGGGGGGGGGGGGGGGGGGCGGCGCGCCCGCCCCCCCCCCCCGCCGGTGCTGCGGCGGATGTGGCCGATGCGGCGGCCGC
>NZ_JBIUBV010000019.1:0-117645 GCF_044548405.1 Streptomyces sp. NPDC052040
GCGGGGGGCTAGGGGGGCGCGGGGGGTGCCCCGCCCCCCTAGGTTTTTGTTGGCCTGGTCCCCGGTGAAACCGGCGCCCCGCCTCGGGGGGCCCGCGCGCGGGGGCGGCCTGGGGCCGCCGCCGCTCCTTGTCTCCGCCACCGCTCCGGCGGCCCCCACCCGCTCAGCGCGCAGCACCGCCGATGCGGACAGCCAGAGCAGGAAGCAACCCGACCAGTCCGAGCGCCAGAACCAGGCCGACACCGACCAAGCGAGACCCTGCCACCCCGACCGACCCACGCTCCGCAGCCGACAGAACTCAAAGCCGCAGGCACGCCGATGCTCCAAGACTCTGGTCGCCAACGCCCAGGCCGGGAGAGGGCCGAGGGCCGTGACGAGTGGACGAGGCGTGGCTGAGACCGGCGGGGGGTTGCTGGAGACACACGTGACGAGTGCTCGTTCGGCGCACCCGCCGTCGTGGCTGACTTTCGGTGGCTCAGGCCAGAACACCTCTCCAACTCGGAGCCGAGGTTGCAGCAACACCCGAATTCGAGCACGCCAACCGCCCCGGTACCATCGGCACCGGGGTCCTGAACAGGGATTCCGCGACCGGGCCACCCTGAATGCTGTCCAGGCGGAGGGGTGGTCCGGTCTTCTGCTTGTGGGTCTAAGGCTTAGCTGAGGGCCTTACCGACCTCGTAGATCGTGGGCCTGTCTTCGGGCGCCGAGCTGAGCATGGCGTCGATCAGTTCGCCCAGCTCGCCGTGCACCCGCACTGGTCGGCGTTTGCCACTCGCAACGGCTCGTCTCTGCTCAGGGCGGGATGCGTCGTCCGGGTACTCGACGGCTCGCCAGCCCGTAGCGGAAATGAGCAGGGACGCGCCGAGCGCGTACACGTCGGCTTCCTGCGTCGCCTCGGCCTCTCCGGTCGCAAGCACGCTGCGCGCGATCTCCGGCGCTTCGTAGTGGACGAGGCAGCCGCGGAACGGGAAGTCGTACCACTCGGGGATGTGCCCACCCCGGGCCAAAGCCAGGTCGATGAGGTGCGTGCGCTCCGGTCCGATGATGAAGTGCGCGGGTTGAACGTCGCCGTGGGCCCAGCCCTTGGCGTGCAGTTCGGCCAGTGCCTCTACGCAGCCGAGGGCCACGCTGATGTGCGGTTCAGTACGAGAGTCCGGCTCACGACAGGGCTTCCAGAGTTCGTAGAGGTCGGGCCCCTCGCGCCACGGCTGGAAGTTCCAGGTGCCCCGCTCCCACTCACCGTACGCGAAGTCGTTGAAGCCGATCCGATACAGCACGGCGCCTTCGCGTGCGGGGGCCAGCGCTGTCCAGGGTTGGGCGGGCCAGTCGGCCGTAGCCTCGATCGGATATCCGACCTTCACGGCGTATTGCCCTCGATGGCTCTCAACCTCCCAGACCATGGAGCCCCGGCGATTGACAACCAGGCGCTGAGCCTTGGGCATGAGCGCATCGGCCACGACGATCGGCAGTTCAGGGGGTGTCCCGGACAACGTCAGTTCTCCTTCCGGGCAACGCGGCCGACCCCAATTGAGGTCGACCGCGCCGCTGGTGTCGTGTCGCTACGCCTGACCGTACGGACGGCCGCAGTCCGAGTCGCACTGTGCGAGGTTGGTGCCGTCCACGGTCCAGAGGTCGTCGAAGACCATGAACCCGGCCGCCTTCATCGCGTGCGCGGAGGCGGCGACCATCTCCGGGTCACGCCCGCCACCGCCCGGCTTCGGGTTGTGGTGGAGGAAGCGGCCGGCGAACCGCTGGCACAGGTCGGCGTACTCCTTCGTATGCAGGATGAGCGCGTGCAGACCGAGGTCCACGTCGTCCGACGGGACCATGGGGACGGTTGCGGTCGCGGCGGCGACCACGAAGGCCACCGCCTGGTCCGCGATCCGCTCTGCCCGGTCGGAGGACTGCCCGTTGTGGAGGACCACGAAGTGCGTGAGGCTCTCGAACAGCTCCTCACCGGCCACCATGCGCCCGGTCTTCTGGTCGTTGGCCGTTGCCGTCATGCGAATGCTCCTTGATTGTCTCTGTGGTCTGGTACTTGCGCCCGCACCGGTCGTCGAGGCGTGGCCTTTGACAGGCGGGGCCTAGAAGACCCCCCGAACGGGGAAGGGGAGCCAAGGGATGTGGCACCCCATTCGGGGCGGCCGGTCTACTGGCTGATACCGAAGGCCATGCCGATCACCAGGCCACACGACCCGCTGATCACGATGACGAACAGAACCCCCGCGTACCGGCCGATGGCGCGCATCACAGCCCGCCCCGGCTGTTGCCGTTCTTGATGGCAAGTCGGGCGCTCAGTTCCTCCCTTGCAGGCGGTGCCACCACGTCGTCCGGCATGGCATCCCACTCGATGCCGCCACCAACGGGTCTCATCTGCACCCGGGCGCCGACCTCCGCCATGACGACGCCGATACGGCCGGTGGCAGTGTCCTTCGCCAGTTCACCGATGCCTGGTCTGGTCTGCTGGTTGCTCGCCATGCGAACGAGCATCCTGCCGCTCATCGGGACGTCGGAACCACCGCAGAACACCAGTTGGGGACGTCCCGCATCGGGTAGAACGTCCCTGGTGCCGTCCCCAGGTCTTAGGAGAGATTGAAATGCCGAACGAGAGGTTACGAGCTGCCATGGCAGCTGGCGGCTGGACGTATAGCGCCCTCGCGGACAAGGTCGAAGTCGATCCCAAGTCGATCGAACGATGGGTCAACCAGGGGCGAACACCACGTCGTGCAACCGCCATGCTGGCAGCGGAAACGCTAGGGGAAGACGTGCACGCTCTATGGCCCGCGCTCCGGCAGGCTCGCCCTGCCCGCGCTGTCAGTCCGGAACTGGTGGCTCTGTACGACAAGCGGGCGGACATCCCCGTGTCCACCCTTGTGGACATGCTGGCCCAAGCCCGCGCGCACATTGACGTGTTGGTGTACGCAGCCGTCTTCCTGCATGAGGCGTATCCGCGGCTCAATGACTTGCTGCGGGAGCGAGCTGCGGACGGGTGTGCAGTGCGAATCGCGATCGGTGACCCGGACAGTCCAAACGTGCAACAGCGCGGCGAGGAGGAGCGGTTCGGGCACGGAATCGAGTCCCGATGCCGACTTGCACTCATGCACTACCGCCCCCTTGCCGGGGTACCTGGCATCGAGGTGCGGACTCATGCGACCACGCTCTACAACTCGATCTATCGTGCGGATGACCAGGCGTTGGTCAACGCCCACGTGTGGGGCGTGAACGCTTACGGCGCCCCGGTGTGGCACCTCCGCCGCAGCGAACCGGGCGGGATGTTCGACACCTACGCCAGCAGCTTCGACGCTGTATGGGACACCGCAACACCAGTAAGGGAAGAGTGACCGTGGCACGGACCGAGTACTACGACGACCCGGCGGCACCTGAGCCAAACAGCATGGTGGTCGCCGCGTCCGCCGTGGTTACCGACGACGAAGGGCGCCTGCTCTTGCAGCTCCGGCGGGACAACGACCTTTGGGCTCTCCCCGGCGGCGGCATGGAGATGGCCGACTCACTTCCTGGCACTGCCGTCCGGGAGGTGAAGGAGGAGACGGGTCTGGACGTGGAGATCACCGGGCTCGTGGGCACGTACACCGACCCTCGCCACGTCATCGCCTACTCGGACGGCGAGGTGCGCAGACAGTTCAACGTCTGCTTCACCGCCCGCGTGGTCGGCGGCCAACTCGCGATCTCGGAGGAGTCAACGGAGCTGCGGTTCGTCCCGCCGGAGGAGATTGAGCAACTGCCGATGCACCACACGCAGCGGCTGCGGATCGGTCACTTCCTGGAGCATCGTGATGTGCCGTACCTCGGCTGATGCGCACGGTACAACCGGCAGTCTGTGGTGTGAACGCATGCTGTGACTGTGATTACGGGTGGTGTGGCTGTCGTGTGATCAGGACCGCGCCATCCAGAAGGCTCGTCATGGTGACTCAGGATCGGCCAGTTCATCTTCCTGCGTGGCAGGTACGAACCGCTCAGTATCCGAGAGCTGTAGTGCGATATGGACACCATCAATCGGTGGCGGATCATTGTCTGTGACAATGATCTGAAGCTCGTCGGGATGATCAAGCGTTGCCTGGTAGAGGGTTCGATAGACGTTACGGAGTCTTTCTAGATCGACACCCTCATGTCCTACGTTGCTCCCCACACCGTCAATGATGAGGATGTTGGGTAGGAGACTGTCCGAATCTTCCAGCGAAACCATTTGATGTGCCAAAACATGGGCGACGTTTACTAGAACGGAGACGCCTTGAGATTGCAGTTTATTGAACGGGCGTCCATCTACGACTGGCAGGTAAGTCTTTCGATCAATGTATGAGGCTGCGCTATTGTCGAAACGGGGTACATCGAATTCGCGTAGAACAGCTTCGAAAGCCTCATCGAGTCGGACCAGTCGTGCGGCTACTGCAGGATCGCTGTGACGAGTCTTTTCGATTTCGCTCGTTACCTGATCCCGTTGACGCTCAAGTCTGGCGACGCGTTCGGTCTGGTCTGCGAGGCGCAAATGTAGCTTCAAGGCGTCTTCGATGCCGGCGAGGTGCTCTTCGAGGCGAGCTTCATTAGCGGCCTGACTTCTGATTGTATCGGCGTAGTCCGTCAAAAATGACGAGGCTGCCTGGTCAAGCTGCTCTCCCGCCTTTCTCCTGATCTCGGCTTGATGAATACGAGCCTGGCCAAGTTGCTTCAAGCGCTCCTCGCTACGCTCAATTAGCCGTTCGGTCTCTGCGACTTGCTCGATCACACGGTCCTGCTCCGCAGCAAGTGTGCTTGGCGATGGTTTGCGAGGTGGTTCTTGCAAGCAGAGGCGACAAGTGTCGTCATCGCCGCGTTCTGGCACCGCAGCACCGCAACGAGGGCAACTGTGGAACTCAAAGTCGTTGAGCAGCCGTTCTGCGATCAGGGCGCGAGTCAGACGACGACTCTGGGCTACCAGTTGATCCCGAAGGTTCGTCAAGGATTCCAGTGATGCAGTCTCTGCCTGAACGCGTTCATCAATTGCGCTGAGCTGAGCATCTGCTTGAGCGACTGACTGTCGCAGTTGCACAGTTCGTGGGTCAGTACTGCTTGCTGACAGCGTGCGGCTAGATGCTCGCACGCGTTCGAGCCGGCTCACCGTGTCGGTCTGCTCCATCTCCAATTGCGCACGTGAGGCAAATGGGGTCTCTGCCAGAATACGTTCCAACGTATCCGCATCCACAGTTAGAGCGTTTAGTTGAGAAATGACCTTTCGAAGCTGTTCGCGCAGCTCTGCGGATTTGGGTGAGTAGAGGCCGTAGAGGATCTCGAAGACGTATTTGCGCTTGATGTTTTTACTGTAGTTGTCCGGAGTTCCGAAAACTGACGTGTCGATCTCTTGCTGACGCAAGAGGCAGTACATCAAGTAGTCGCTGATTGAGACTGGCGTAAGATCGCTGGTGTCTTTGGTGGGCGCTTTCGGGACGCGAACTCGTGGTAGGCCGAGCTGATCCAATAGCCAGTCGCGGAAGGTCAGATCGTAGCCAGGTTCCAGTTGTGATACTGGGAGTCGCCAAGCGTTCTGTGAACCAATCTCGGCGATTTCAACTTTGGCGGTCGGTGTCGTCACAAGACGCCGAATGATGCGGAATTTTCGATCCCCGATCCGAACGGTGCCGCCCACGGTTCGGCCTTCGAGTTCGGGAACGACATCAACCTTTCCACCGAGCAAGGCTCGAAGACAACTCACCGCAGCAGTCTTGCCGCCGCTCATGCCACCTGTAATGGCGTTCATGCCAGGGCTGAAATCGACAGATCGCGTAGTGCCGACGAGCGTTAGGTTCTCGACTGCAAGTCTCATAGCGGCGTTCCCAACTCGGCGTCAACGATATCTGGAAAGTTTTCGTAGATCAGGTCGCGAAGCTTCACTCCGGAGTAGTTCAAGTGGCGTTTGAGGAGTCGAGCTCGAGCCTTTACGGGACGCCAGCTGTCTGTATCATCTAGAGCGCTGGAGACTTCCCTTCCAGATTCTGTTGTGCGATACGCAGCGTTTCCCTTTTCCATTGTTGCTTCAATCAAGCCTTTACCCATCAAAGCACCAAGGAGGCCATAGTAGGTTGGATCCCATGGGCCGTATCTGTATCTGATCATTCGTTGCTCGATAGCGCCTGTTAGCCAAGGGTTATCACCGAGATCGATGTCGATCTTTCGGTTGCGCAGCAACTGTTCTAGGCGATCTGGGTAACGCAGCAGGAAGTCGAGTTTTGCAAGCTTCATTCTGCCCTCAAGTGCCTCGGTCCCGCGAGTCCCGGAGAACACATCAATGAGCAGCAGGAGTCGTGCTTGTGCGTCCGCAGAGGGGGCGGTAATTGAACTAGTCATTGACGCTTCCCCATCCGAAGTTGCATGCGTCGGAAAGAGAGCAGGCGCGCCCCATCAAGAGCATTCCGTCTTTACCATACAGAGGGTTGCGATCGTAGGATTCAGCCTGGCTGGTAAGTTTATCCAGCAAGGTTGAGAAGATGGTGTCAGCGGGGCTGGGACGGACCCCGCTATGGAGAGCAACAACTGTCCGTGCGGCAATCAGCAGTCGCTGGTCCAAGTCTTCCTCTAGCTTGTCGTCGCCTTTCCAGGTTCCCATTGCTTCTTCAGTCAGTCTGTAACTATCGGCGTTTGCGCGTAGAAGTTGGGCGTTTTCGATGATTCCGGCAGATGCTACTCCGGCCCGCATTTTTCGAACAAGTGGCGTCTGGATTTGTGTAAGGTCTTGTGTGATTCGCTGCAATAGTACGTGATCTGGTCTCAGCAGCCGACGTTGAATGTCTGCGACGCTGGACGCTGTGATCCTTTTTTGTAGAACTCTTTCTTCAGGTTCTGGCGCAGTGATTAGCGATGGCCAGCGGGGGCCTAGTTTTCCCTGCATGGCTTCGCGGGCACGTCGGGTAAGCTCGTCATAAAGCGCCTTAACTTCAGCGCCTACGAGTTGCGGGCCCAGCTCGCCAAGTGCTGAGATGTTTCTGCTCTCGATGTCGATGCGCCGAGGTAGCTGCTGAATGCGCACCAGTGGCAGGAACGTGGCCGCCTCTTCTGGCGTAATCTTCACTCGCCTTGCTATTCGCTTGAGGCGGGCCTCTTTTTCGGCTCCGCGTCCACGAGCCAGCGCCTGGACATCCTCGTCGCCGGGGTCCATTAGGCCTTCCAGGCCGGCAGTGAGACAGTACGTGAGCCCCAAGTCGCGTACTGCCTTATGAGTCCGCCAGAGGCTTGCCAGCGGCTTTGCATCGAGAACTGCGGATAGACCCCACGGGTCGGGGCTCTCGCGTGTCTTGATCTGCTGGAAATCCCAGTGCACATCTCCGTTGGGAGTGCCAGGCGGAGTCGTGGCTACAACGATGTCCTCAATGTGTTCGCATGTAACGTGGAGCACACCAGTGCCGGCAAGCATCTGGAGCACCGAACGCAAGGTGGCGTGCGCCTGGTACTCGAAGCGCTCCACGGTGACTGAGCCGGAGTCATCTGGAGCGTCCGTGTCTATGGGGTCCGCCACGTAACCTCCAGGTCACCCGCTGCTGATCGTGTAGGACGCAGCGTATCTGTGGAGCATCTGGCAAGGAACTGGTTCAGCAGACTCTTTGATCTGTTGCTGCCATGCCTGCCCTGAGGACTGTTCTGGCGATGGCTGCGGCTTAGGGATGACGGCAGCCTTGACGGCAACGGCGACACGCACAGGCTGTCCAGCACAACTGTCAGCGATCACGGCGGACGATTACGGAAGCCCTGCAGATGAGCCCGCCCGATCCTACGGATCAGAAGGTTGCAGGTTCGAATCCTGCCGAGTGCACATCAGATCAGAGGCCCCGGAGAGATCCGGGGCCTCTGGCATTTCAAGGTCGTACAGCACTGCTGTCGTCCCGTGGCGCGCTTCGGGTCCTTGCCCTGCGCGCAGCTCTGGCGGATGCCGGCCAGTTCGGTCAGCCACCGGGCCCTTCGGGGGCCTTACTGGGGCAGCAGCTCGACTTCGATGGCAAGTGCGCCGAGGGCTTCCTTCTCCGCGGGGTAGATCTCGCGGATGTTGGCGAGCTGCTGCTCGCGGGAGGAGGCCGGATTGACGTTCGCTGGACCCTCCTCGTCGAGCAGTTCCTCGAACGTCTTGTACTCCGTGACCTGCTTCACCAGGACGTCACACGTCTCGTCTGTGCCCTTGATGCGGAAGCGGATGACGTCTCCGGCGGCCAGGTCTTCGAGGTGGGGATACTTCACCCGCACTTCGATCGTCTTCTGACCGGCAGCGACGAGGTCGAAGTACCGGCGGTAGAGGTTCAGTTCGTGAACGCGCGCGGCGGCTGTTTCCGTCATCGGGCGGGAGCGCTCCTAGTTTGTTGTAGTGGAGATGAGTCGGCCGAGTTCACCGGCCGAGTACGAACGGTAGAAGTGACGAGGGTCCGCGAGTAACACGTCGGTCACACCGAGCAAGCAGTCGACGTAGTCAGCCAACGAGCCAGGCCACTCCCGGGTGTCGAGCATCCATGGGGCCGCCCCGTCGGGCAATGGTGCGCGCCCCTCGCGGATCAGGGACTTGGACAGCTTCGCGCCCGTGTCCGCGACCACCTGGGGGCAGAACAGCCGGGCGGGCAACTGCCCGCGGGTGAGGCCGACCGCCTGTAGGGCACCGTCGACGAGGATGCCGGACGACGGGGACAGGTACCAGCGGGCAGCGTCCATGCGGGGCAGGACGCGCAGCCAGGTGCGCCGGAAGCGCTGGGCCGCTTGCTGCTGGGTGTACGTCTCGACCGAGAACGGCACCTTCAGCCGCTCAGAAAGGGCGGTGAACAGGGGTCGGTAAAGCGTGTCGATCTGCTCGGCGATGCCGGCCGCGCCGAGGGCGTGAGCGTAGGCGCGCTGGTAGCGGTGACCGCTCGCCTTGTCGGTGACGATGGCGTACGGGGCGTTGTCGAGAGCACCGAACTGCACCACGGCAGGGACGCCGAACCGGTCCCGGATGCGGGCCGCCGTGGCGAAGGTGAGCGCCTGGACCAGGGACGTTCCGATGTGCGGGGCTCCGTTGATCTGCGTTCCCACCGTGAACACGATCCGCTCGGGTTCCGCGTTGACGATGTGCGGCCTGAGCAGGTCTTCCGCACTCGTGAGCGCGTTGGCGAGCACGGTGTTCGGCGATACGGGATGGGTGATCACCGCGTCTTCCCCTCGGTAGATGGGCAGGGCAGCGCCGCAGAGCGGCGGGTGTGCTTCAGCGCGGGGCCCAACGGGCGGCGAGGCGCGGAGAACGGCCACGACAACGTGGCGAGTGGGTCTCGCGGGTGCCGCTGAGGTTGTGGGCGGTCGCTTCACAGCGGAAGGTCATGGGTGACCGCATCGAGACACGTGCAGAAGCGGCGGGGCGGGCATCAGCACGGCCGGGCTCACCGCGCGAGCTCCCGTGCCGATTCCCTCGCGGCGATGAGCTGTGTGAACTGGATGGAGTACAGCTCAACCTGCGCCGGGGTGAGGACGAGCACTGTCTCGCAGGTGCCGCCGTCCTCGTAGTGCACGGTGACGGGCAGACCGGCCTGCTGCGCACGATGGTCGTATAGGGCATCGCGCCTCATCGGCGTGACGTGCGTGACCGGGACAGGCACCGTACGCAGCGTGCTTCCGTCGGACCTGGCCCGCCAGTCCGCGCCGCCACCAGGAGGTCGCAGTTGGTACGACGCTGACGCATCGCTGGGGAGGGCGACGACCACTCCGATCTCGCCGTCCCGCGCAAGGTCGAGAGCGAGGTCACCCAGGCGGGGGTGGAACGGGACGCCAGCGAATAACTGGACGCCCCGTGTGGGTAGTTGCTTCGCGGTTCGTTCGGCCATGCTCCGAAGTTAGGGAGGTCTTCCCCGCCGAATATGAGCCGCAGGAATACGACCCTCAGCCGTCCAGGTGGAAGCGGTCCGACATGCGGCGCAGCTTCTCGCGGGTGCTCGTTCGCTCGGCGTACACGACGCTGCGCAGGGTTGACCGGGCGATGGGGTGATTACGGATGAGCTGGGGGGCGATGCGCTCGGCCATCTCCAGTTCGCTCAGCGCCTTGTCGCGGTTCCCGTCCCACAGCCAGGCTCGCGCCAGGTCCATGTGGTGGTGACTGCGGCGGGAGTTGGGAAGCGCCTCGATCGCCGCCGGGTGCATGCGCCGGTTTATCGACAGAGCCCGCCTTTGTTCGTGCATCTCCAGGGCGACGCTGATCGCGTGGATCTGCACGTTGCCCGGCGAGAACGTCAGGCTGTGGCGGTCGTACACCGGAGGACTCTCGGTCTGCGACATCCGGCCGGACGCGGTCCACGCGTGCTTGATACGGTCCCGGGCCTCCGCGCGGCGGCCAGCTCGCGCGGCGGAAACGGCGGCGCGCAGTTGGAGCGTTCCCCACGCCCGCACGGCGAGTGGATCACCCCGCTCGTATTCCTGCTGCACGCTGCGGATGGCCTTGTCGGAGAGGGCGAGGGCGTCGTCCCAGTCGGCCGTGGCCCACATGTCCCAGACGCGCATCCAGTCGGCGACGGCGGGCATCACGGGATCTGCGGACTGACGGGCGGACCAGGCGGCCCTTTCACACGCCATGGCGACAAGCTCAGGGTGACCGAGGGCGTGTGCGGCCGTATGGGCGAACTTGCAGCACACCGCGTAGATCGCGTATGCCTCCTCCCGCTCGTGCCCCGTGGAGACCTCGGCCAGAGCGCGCGTCTCGCGGAACAGGTCGGGAAGCACCTCCATGATCGCCACGTTGGCAGCAGCATCACGGAGCCGGTGAAGCCGGGTTGTCTCCTGCCACAACTGCTGGGTGGGACGGGGGGGGCCGTCGAAGACGGGGGTGAGGTCGTACCGGCGCAGCTCACGCAGGATCGCCGAGGCAGCGGCCTGCCACTGATTCTCGGCGGGAGAGCTGTTGTAGGGCCGCCCGATCAGATCGTTCGGATGTACGTGCAACTCCGAGGCGATCAGGTTGAGCAGGCCGACGCGGTCCAGCTCGATCTGTCCGCGTTCCATCTTGGACACCCAGCCCTGCGTCTTGCCGAGGGCGGCGGCGAGGTCGGCCTGGGGCATCCCTAGACGGAGCCGCGCGCGGCGTACGCGACGGCCGATCTCTTCGGCTTCTTCCAGCATCAGCGCGCCCCCTCAGAAGTGGGGCGCCAGCGGTCCAGCAGGCGGCGAGGCATCGTGCTCCATCCGTCGAGGCTTCTGCTGTGACGGTACCCAGGCTGCGTGCCGGATGTGGAGAGCTGGAGGTGAGCAGCACGGTAGCGCGTACGAGGCAAGGACGCCGACGGCCCTCCTGGGCAGGAGACCGCTCTTCGGCGGTTTCAGGAGACCCGGATGCTGGCCTCGGCGATCGACGCGCTGGAAATGAGCGCGTCGATGATCTGGCTCTGTGAGGCCCGGGTCCGGATCTCCATGGCCTTCCGGGCCGCAGCAGGATCACGCTCCCGGATGGCGTCCAGAATCGCCTGCCGCTCCTGCGCTGCCGATGTCGAGAAGGCGAGCGACTTCAAGGTGATCCGCACGATGCGTTCGAGCTCGTCGAAGACTTGAGTGATCGACTGCGCCAGCATGTCGTTCCCGCACCTGTTGGCGATGATGGCGTCGAACTCGAAGTTGGAGCGGAGAAAGGCGTTGACGCTCTCCGCGTTCCCCAACTCGTAAGTCATGGTGAGGAGTTCTTCCATCCGGGCAAGATCGTCGTCCGGGCAGCCTAGCTCCGCCGCCAGCCCGGCGGCTTCGGTTTCCAGCAGCTGCCGGAAGGCGCAGAGATCCCGCGCCCCCTTCAGAGTCACGGGCAGGACGCGGTAACCCGAGCGGGGCAGCGCCTGGACCAGCCCGTCGCGCTGCAACCGGGTCAGGGCTTCCCGCACCGGCATCGCGCCGACCCCCGCCAGCTGTGTCAGCTCCGTCTTGGTGACATGGGCGCCCGGCTCAATCTCCAGTTCGATGATCCGCCGCTTGATCGCAAGGTATGCGCGTTCGGTGGCGTTCAGGCCGGAGTGGCTCGTGCTGAGGATGGCCGGGAGATACTTCACCCCTTCATTTTAGTTCATTCTAGCAGTCTGTGATCTTACAACCTTTCTCTTAGATCTCAGGAATGGGCCTTCATGAAATCGTCCGTGATCTGTGCAGCCCACTCCGGGTTCTCGAACGGCGGGTAATGGCCGATGTCGGGCACCCTCAGCAGTCGCGCCACCGGGCCCATCTCCGCGACCGTGGCATCGACCAGCTCGTCCTGTACGAGGAAGTCGTCGGTGCCCTGGACGATCAGGACCGGGCACCGCACATCGCCGAGCCGCCCGCGCAGATCGTGGGAGGCCCACGCCTGGCCGTCGAGCTTCCCGGCCTGCTGGGAGGTGCTGCGTTGCAGCCACCTCAGCTCTGTTTCCTGCTCGGGGGTCAGTTTCTTGCTCGCCGAGGCCACCGCCGCATGCTCGAGGTGATCGGTCCACCCTGCGTCGGGCGCGGCCGTCCGGCCGGACAGCATTGCGGCGGCCTCGGCCGACAGCGGTGTCCACGACGCCGCCTGCATCGAGACGACACCTCGATAGTGCTCACCGTGGTGAGCGGCGAGATCCAGGGCGGTGAGGCCTCCCACGGAGGCGCCGAGCACGAAGGGCGACTCTCCGGGCAGCACCGCTTTCACGAACGCGTCCACGAATTCCGCATGGTCGTGTATGGACGCCCCGGGCTTCCACTGTGCGGGGTAGGAACGGCAGTGCCCGGGAAGGTCGGGCGCGATCGCGCGGTATCCGCGCTCGGCGAGCAGCGGCAGGAGATGCCTGTAGATCCGGGAGTCCGTGGCCCCCGGGTGAATCAGCACGATTGGGGTGCCTTCCCCGGCCTCGTCGAAATAGGTGCGCGCGTCATTGACCATGACATAGCGGCCTGTGATCGGTTCGAAGTTCGTCATCGGCTCGACTCCTTGCTCGGTCGCGTGGGGGGAGAGTGGCGTCCCACCATGACGCGTTGATCAGGGGTGAGATACCAACTATAGAATCTGAGATATCAGATGTGCGGTCGGCCGGACGACGACGTCCCGGCCGTCTCTGGACTGTCAGTCCGGCCCCCTACGCTCGGTGGTGATGAGTCGGGTGTGGAGATGTGCGGGGCTGTCGTGGCGGGGCGGCGGGCCGGTGCTGCGATGGGAAGGGGGGCGGCGCAGTGGCCTTGAGCGGGGGAGGCGGGTCGCCTTCGCGGTCCCGGCGGGGAGTGCCCGGACCTGTGTGGGGGCGCGGGGGAACGACTGCCCGCTGCGGGCCGGGGTTTCGGGGCGGAGTACCGGGGCGCGGTGCGAGGAGTGCGCGCGGCTCGACCGGGCCCACTCGGTGGCCGCCGACACCGCGGCCGATGATCCGCGGCCGTACCGGGTGTATCTGGCCTGGTTCGGGCCCGGCATGGTCAAGGTCGGGATCACCGCGGCCGAGCGGGAGTCGGCGCGGCTGCTGGAGCAGGGCGCCGTCTGCTTCAGCTGGCTGGGGTGCGGGCCCCTGATGGCGGCGCGCCGCACCGAGGAGCTGCTGCGGGCCGCGCTGGGGGTCCCGGACCGGATTCCGTACGCCGACAAGCGCGCGGTGCGGGCCGCGCTGCCCCCGGCCGGGGAGCGGGCCGCCGAGGTGGCGGAGCTGCATGCGCGGGCGGTGGCGCTCGCCGGCTGGCCCGAGTCGCTGGAGCGGGCGCCGTTCCGGGCGGTCGACCACGGCGAGGTGTTCGGGCTGGCGGGGCCGGTGCGGATCGACGGGGTGGTGAGCGAGCTGGTCCCCGGCGGGGCGGTGAGCGGTGAGCTGCTGGCCGTCGCCGGGCCCGACCTCCATCTGGCCACCGGGCGCGGGGTCGTCGTCCTCGATTCGCGGCTGATCGGCGGGTGGGAGCTGACGGGGGCGGCCGACGGGGAGCTGACCGTGCCGGTCCGGGAGGTCGGAGGGGCGGTGGAGAAGGGGGAAACGGGGGTGCAGGACGGGCTGTTCTGAGGGGCGTTCAGGGGCTGTGCGGACAGGGGCGCTTCGGGTGGGGACGGGGGTGCGTCCGGGCTGCTCCCAGGACTTTCCTGAGAGGTGCCTGTGTGTTTCTCAGGGAAAACACAGACGGGTGAAAGGGCTCTCTCAGAGGGTGCGGACAAGGTGTCCACCATGACCACGACCTCGCCCCAGGGGCGCACCGAACTGCTGAGGCCGGACGGGAGCCCCGTCCGTGTGCTGGTGGTGGACGACGAGCTGTCGATCACCGAACTGCTCTCCATGGCCCTGCGGTACGAAGGGTGGCAGATCCGCAGTGCGGGGGACGGGCAGGGGGCGATCCAGAGCGCGCGGGACTTCCGGCCCGACGCCGTGGTGCTGGACATGATGCTTCCGGACATGGACGGCCTCAGCGTCCTGGGGCGGCTGCGCCGTGAACTGCCCGAGGTGCCGGTGCTCTTCCTGACCGCCAAGGACGCGGTGGAGGACCGGATCGCGGGCCTGACCGCGGGCGGGGACGACTATGTCACCAAGCCGTTCAGTCTGGAGGAGGTCGTGGCCCGGCTGCGCGGGCTGATCCGGCGCGCCGGTGCCGCGGACCGTCGTTCGGAGTCCGTGCTGGTCGTCGGCGACCTCACCCTGGACGAGGACAGCCACGAGGTGTCCCGGGGCGGGGACAACATCCACCTGACCGCAACCGAGTTCGAGCTGCTGCGCTTTCTGATGCGCAACCCGCGCCGGGTGCTCAGCAAGGCGCAGATCCTCGACCGGGTGTGGTCCTACGACTTCGGCGGCCAGGCCAATGTGGTCGAGCTGTACATCTCGTATCTGCGGCGCAAGATCGACGCCGGTCGCGAGCCGATGATCCACACCCGGCGCGGAGCCGGTTACCTGATCAAGCCAGCGGTGTCGTGAACGGGCGGCGGCGCCCGCGTACGCAGCGGCGGGGACGGCAGCCGCGCTCGCTGCGGACCCGGCTCGTCGTCTCGGCGGTCACCCTGATCGCCGTGGTGTGCGCGGTGATCGGCACGGTGACGACCATAGCGCTGAGCCAGCACCTGTATCAGCAGAAGAACGCCCAGGTCGTCGAGGCCGCCCGGCGCGCCGCCGGAGCGCCCAGGGGGGCACCGGAGGCGGTGCCGCCCGGCCCCGACGACCCCGGGGTGTCGCCGCCCGGGGCCTCCGCCCTGCCGGACTCGCCGAAGCTCGTCTCGACGGACGACAAACTCGACTTCATCGTCACCCGGGGAGGGGCGCAGGCCGGGACGGTCGCCGCGGTGGCCGACTCCGACGGCCGGATCGTCAAGGCGGCCGTCGCCGATCTGCGCAACGACAGCAGCGGCGGTTTCAAGGGCATCGTCCCCACCCGGCTCGACTCCGCGGGAGTGGCCGCGCTCGCCGCCGTGCCGAAGACGGGCATCCACACCGTGGACATACCGGGCCGGGGCGCATACCGGGTGACGTATCTGGAGGGCACCCGCGGCAACTACTACATCGGGCTGCCCACCTCCGACGTCACCGACAACATCGACACCCTCGTCGTGGTCGAGGTCAGTGTCACCGCCGCCGGTCTGGTCGCCGCCGGGATCGCCGGGTCCGTGCTGGTGGGGCTCGCCCTGCGGCCGCTGCGCAAGGTGGCCACGACCGCCACCCGGGTGTCCGAACTGCCCCTGCACACCGGCGAGGTCACCCTGAACGAGCGGGTGCCGGAGTCCGAGACCGACCCGCGCACCGAGGTCGGCCAGGTCGGTGCCGCACTCAACCGGCTCCTCGACCACATCCACGGCGCCCTGCACGCACGGCAGCAGAGCGAGATGCGGGTACGGCAGTTCGTCGCCGACGCCAGCCATGAGCTGCGCACCCCCCTCGCCTCCATCCGCGGCTACGCCGAGCTGACCCGGCGGGGACACGAGCAGACCGGGCCCGACACCCGGCACGCCCTCGGCCGGATCGAGTCCGAGGCCGGGCGGATGACCCTGCTCGTCGAGGACCTGCTGCTGCTCGCCCGGCTGGACGCGGGCCGTCCGCTGCGGTTCGAGCGGACCGACCTCGTCCCGCTCGTCGTGGACACGGTCAGCGACGCGCGCGCGGCGGGCCGGGACCACAACTGGCGGCTCGAACTGCCGGACGAGCCCGCGCTCGTCCTGGCGGACGCCGCACGCCTTCAGCAGGTGCTCGTCAATCTGCTCGCCAACGCCCGCTCCCACACCCCGCCCGGCACCACCGTCACCGCACGGGTCCGGCGGCGGGGGGCCCTGCTGTGTGTGGACGTCGAGGACGACGGCCAGGGCATCCCGCCCGAGCTGCTGCCCCATGTCTTCGAACGGTTCGCGCGCGGCGACTCGGCGCGCTCCCGGGCCACCGGCTCCACCGGACTCGGGCTCGCCATCGTGCAGGCCGTGGTCACCGCGCACGGCGGCGCGGTGACCGTCGAGAGCGCCCCCGGGCGGACGGTATTCACCGTGCAGGTGCCCGCGGCCGCCACGGACGGGCTCCCGGCCGTCCCCGGGGAGGGCGCGCCGCCATACTCACAGGCACACCACAGTGTCACCACACGGGTGCGACAGGGGACTTGAGAAGAGTCGGTCCCATGCGAACCGATTCCTCTCCCGGCACCCTGCCGGCGCGGGAGCACCTCCCGGCCGCCGGAGCCGGTGCGCCGGTCCTGGACGTAGTGATCCCCGTCTACAACGAGGAGAAGGACCTCGGGCCCTGTGTGCTCAGACTGCACGAGCATCTGCGCCGCACCTTCCCGTACGCCTTCCGCATCACGATCGCCGACAACGCGTCCACGGACACCACCCCCGAGGTGGCCGCGGGGCTGGCGGAGCGGGTCGCGGAGGTGAGGTCCCGCCGACTGGAGGAGAAGGGCCGCGGCCGCGCGCTGCGGACCGTGTGGTCGGCCTCCGACGCCCCCGTCCTCGCCTATATGGACGTGGATCTCTCCACCGACCTCAACGCGCTGCTGCCCCTGGTGGCACCGCTGATCTCGGGCCACTCCGACCTGGCGATCGGCTCCCGGCTCGCCCGCACCTCCCGGGTGGTGCGCGGCCCGAAGCGGGAGTTCATCAGCCGGGCCTACAACCTGATCCTGCGCGGCTCGCTCCAGGCCCGCTTCTCGGACGCCCAGTGCGGCTTCAAGGCGATCCGCCGCGAGGTGGCCCAGGTGCTGCTGCCGCTGGTGGAGGACACCGGCTGGTTCTTCGACACCGAGCTGCTGGTCCTCGCGGAGCGCGCCGGGCTGCGGATCCACGAGGTCCCGGTCGACTGGGTCGACGACCCCGACTCGACGGTGCACATCGTGCGGACGGCGACCGAGGACCTCAAGGGCGTGTGGCGGATCGGCCGGGCGCTGGCCACCGGTTCGCTGCCGCTGGACCGGCTCGCCCGGCCGTTCGGCGACGACCCGCGCGACCGGGACATCCAGGACGTACCGCGGGGACTGGCCCGGCAGCTCGTCGGGTTCTGTGTGGTGGGCGGCCTGTCCACCCTCTTCTATCTGGTCCTCTACAGCCTCTTCCGGCAGTTCTCCGGGGCGCAGACCGCCAACGCGCTCGCCCTGCTGGTCTCGGCCGTCGCCAACACCGCGGCCAACCGCAGGCTCACCTTCGGGGTGCGCGGGCGGGGCGGCGCCGTCCGGCACCAGGCGCAGGGACTGGCCGTCTTCGCCATCGGGCTCGTCCTCACCAGCGGCTCCCTCGCCGCCCTGCACGAGGCCGTCGGCAACCCCGCGCACTCCACGGAACTGGCGGTGCTGATCGCCGCCAACCTCGCCGCGACCGTGCTGCGCTTCCTGCTCTTCCGCGCCTGGGTCTTCCCGGACCGGCGCGAGGGCGACCGGACGCCTTTCCCGGCCGCCGCGCACGGCCCGGCCGCCGCCCACGCCCCGTCCTCGCGGCCCGGGCGCGGACCGCGGGACGCGCCGGACGCGCCGTACCCGTACGAGCTCCGGGGTGACCTCCCCGGGCTGCCGCGGCCCGCGGCGCCGCACTCCCCGTACGACATCCCCACCGCCCGGATCCGCGCCGCCGCCGACGTGGACCGCGCCGCCCGCACGGACGTCACCGCACCGGTGCGTCCGCAGGACACCGACCCCAGGGACTACCGATGACCACGCAGTACGAGCAGTCGACCCGGCACGAGGGGCAGGGTCCCGGCTCCGGGGGGCCGCCCACCGCGGTCCCGCCGGGGGAGGCCGCCCCGGCCGCGCCCGGCGCGGGCGAGCCCCGGCAGCCGCTCGCCCGGCGGCTGTGGCGCGGACGGCCCGAGGACCCCCGCTGGGTCCGCCCCGCCCTCCTTGCCCTGCTGCTCGCCACCGGGCTGCTCTACCTGTACGGCCTGAGCGCCTCCGGCTACGCCAACTCCTTCTACTCGGCGGCGGTCCAGGCGGGCAGCAGGTCCTGGAAGGCGTTCTTCTTCGGCTCGCTGGACGCGGGCAACGCGATCACCGTCGACAAGCCCCCGGCCTCGCTCTGGCCGATGGCCCTGTCGGTGCGGGCCTTCGGGCTGAACTCCTGGGCGATCCTGGTCCCCGAGGTCGTCATGGGCGTGCTCACGGTCGCCGTGGTGTACGCGGCCGTGCGGCGCCGCTTCAGCCCCGCCGCCGGTCTGATCGCGGGCGGAGTACTGGCGCTCACCCCGGTCGCGGCGCTGATGTTCCGCTTCAACAACCCGGACGCGCTGCTCGCGCTGCTGATGGCGCTCACCGTGTACTTCGTCCTGCGGGGCCTGGAGGACGGCCGCACCAAGTGGCTGCTGTGGGCGGGGGCCGCGGTCGGTCTCGCCTTTCTGACCAAGACCCTCCAGGCCTTCCTGATCCTGCCCGCCCTGGCGGTGGTCTACGGGGTCTGCGCGCCGGTCCGGCTCAGGAAGCGGCTGGCGCAGCTGGGCCTGGCGGCGGTCGTGATGGTCGTCTCCGGCGGCTGGTGGGTGGCGGTCGTCCAGCTGTGGCCCGCGTCCTCGCGCCCGTACATCGGCGGCTCCCAGAACAACTCGTTCCTGGAACTGACCTTCGGCTACAACGGTTTCGGCCGGATCAACGGCGACGAGACCGGCAGTGTCGGCGGCGGCATGCGCGGCGGACCGGGCGGCGGCCAGTGGGGCTCCACCGGCTGGAGCCGGATGTTCGGCGACGAGGTCGGCTCCCAGATCTCCTGGCTGCTGCCCGCCGCGCTGATCCTGCTGGTCGCGGGTCTCGTCCTGTCCCGCAAGGGCGGCAGGGCGGACCTGACGCGCAGCTCGTTCCTGGTCTGGGGCGGTTCGCTGCTGATGACCGCGGGTGTCTTCAGCTACATGGCCGGAATCTTCCACCAGTACTACACGGTGGCCCTGTCCCCGTATCTCGCCGCCCTGGTCGGCATGGGCGTCACGATCCTGTGGGAGGAGCGGTCCAGGACCTGGGCGTCGCTGACCCTCGCGGCCACCGCCACCGCGACCGCGGCCTGGGGGTATGTGCTGCTCAACCGCACGCCGGACTATCTGCCCTGGCTGAAGTGGCTGGTCCTGGTCGGCGGGCTGACCGCCGCCCTCGGCCTGGTCTTCGTGGCCCGGCTCGGACGGCGCCTCGCCCTCGCGACGGTGGGCCTGGGCTTTGCGGCCTCCCTCGCGGGTCCGGCCGCGTACACCCTGTCCACGGTCGACCAGGGCCACACCGGTTCGATCGTCACGGCCGGTCCGGCGGGCGCCAGCCGGATGGGCGGTCCCGGCGGCTTCCGCGGCATGCACGGCGGCTTCGGCGGCCGGACGCGGGGCGGGAACGGGCAGCACGGCAACGGCTTCCCGGGCGGCGGCGCCCAGAACGGCGGCCCCCAGGGCAACGGCTTCCCGGGCGCCGGCACCGGCGGCTTCCCCGGCGGCGGAATGCCGGGCGGGGGCGGCCAGGGCCAGAACCGGCAGCAGGGCAACGGCACCGGGCAGAACGGGCAGCAGGGCTTCCCCGGTGGCGGCCGGTGGCGCGAGGGCGGCGGCATGGGCGGTCTCCTCGACGGCGCCAAGGTCGACTCGGCGGCCAGGAAGCTGCTGGAGAAGGAGGCCGGGAAGTACACCTGGGTGGCCGCGTCCGTGGGCTCCCAGAACGCCGCGAGCTACCAGCTCGCCACCGGGGACCCGGTGATGGCGATCGGCGGCTTCAACGGCAGCGACCCGTCCCCGACCCTCGCCCAGTTCCAGAAGGACGTGGCGCAGGGCAGGATCCACTACTTCGTCTCCGGCGGCGGCTTCCGCGGCGGTCCCGGCGGCGGCGAACGGGGCGGCCGCAGCGGCGGCTCGGACATCTCCTCGCAGATCAGCTCGTGGGTCGAGAAGAACTTCACGAAGGTGACGGTCGGTTCGGCCACCTTCTACGACCTCACACAGCGGACCGGCGGCTGACGGCCGGCCGGGCAGTCACGGGGGCGGACCCCGACACGGTGGGCCGGGCAGGTGTCCGGCCCACCGCTTTTCCCGGCGGCGGAAGGGGAAGACTGCGGGAACGGTCGGAGTGTCGAGGAAGGTGCGCCATGACGAGGACAGCCCAGCGGACCGGTCGGCCGGCACGGACCAGCGTCTGGCTGGAGGGCAAGGCACCACGCGGCGCCTCGCGCCAGGGCGGCCAGCCTTCCGGACTGGACCGCGACCGGATCACCCGGGCGGCCGTACGGCTGCTGGACACGGAGGGACCGGCCGGTTTCTCGATGCGCCGACTGGCCGCGGAGCTGAACGTCACGGCGATGTCCGTCTACTGGTACGTCGACACCAAGGACGATCTGCTGGAGCTGGCGCTGGACGCGGTCTTCGGGGAGCTGCGGCTGCCGCCCGAGGACGCGGACGGGGACTGGCGCGAGCAACTGCGGGCGCTCGCCGCGGAGTACCGGGCGCTGCTGGTGCGCCACCCCTGGCTGTCGCCGCTGGCCGGGCGGTTCCTCAACATCGGCCCGCACGCCGTGGCCTTCTCGCTCACCGTGCAGCGCACGATCCGGCTGACCGGACTGCCCCCGCACGGCCTGATGGGCGCGATCGCTGCGGTCTTCCAGTTCGTGTACGGATTCGGCACGATCGAGGGCCACTTCATCGAGCGCTGCGCGGCGGCCGGGACGACCCAGGACGAGTATGTGCGCCAGGCGCTGAGCGCGGTGACCGAGAGCCCGGAGCACAGCGAGGTCGCGCACCGCTCCGCGGACCTCATCGAGGCCCGCAGCGCCGGGACGGTGGAGGAGGCGCGCGACCGCGACTTCGCCTTCGCGCTGGAGACGCTGATCGCGGGGATCGAGGCCATGGTCGCCCGCGGCTGACGGGGCGGCTTCCGACGGCCTCGACGGCCTCGACGGCCTCGACGGCCTCGACGGCCTCGACGGCCTCGACGGCCTCGACGGCCTCGACGGGGCAGCCCCGGACGGTCTCCGGCGGGGCGGCCCGGATGGTCCTGACGGTCCGCCCCGTCGGCGGTCACTCCTGGCCGGGCGCCAGGCGGGCCGGGAAGCCGCCGGTGGCCACCGGGCCCCACTTCAGCGGGGTGATCCGGATGATCGACTTGCCCTGCGTGGCCATGGCCTCCCGGTACTCGTCCCAGTCCGGGTGCTCGCCCGCGATGTTCCGGTAGTACTCGACGAGCGGTTCGACCGAGTCCGGGGTGTCGAGGACCTCGGCGGTGCCGTCGATCTGGACCCAGGGGCCGTTCCACTCGTCGCTGAGCACGATCAGGCTGACCCGCTCGTCCCGCTTGGCGTTGCGGGCCTTGGCCCGCTCCGGGTACGTGGAGACCACGATCCGGCCCGAGTCGTCGACCCCGCAGGTCAGCGGGGACCCCTGGGGGCTTCCGTCGGCGCGCCGGGTGAGCAGGATCGCACGGTGCCGGGGACGGACGAAGTCCAGCAGTCCGTCCCGCGATACGGCGGTGTTCGTCGCGATGTTCGGTGCCATGGGACGGAAGCCTAGGGCGTCACCGGGCCGGTGCGGGTGTCCCTGCCGTGCCTACGCCTGGGGAAGTGACTCGCCCTGCACCGCCTGGATGTCCAGCTCCACCCGCAGGGTGGTGCCGATCGCGGCGATGCCCGCCTGGAGGACCTGGTTGTAGTTCATCGCGAAGTCCTCGCGGCGCAGTTCGGCCGTGGCGCGGAAGGCCGCGCGGGTGCCGCCCCAGGGGTCGGCGCCGGTGCCGAGGTAGGCCAGGTTCAGATCGACCGGGCGGACGATGCCCCGCATGGACAGCTCGCCGTGGACCGTCCAGCGGTCGGAGCCCGCGGCCGTCACACCGGTCGAGTGGTAGGTGATCTGCGGATAGGCCTCCACGTCCAGGAAGTCGGCCGACCGCAGATGGGTGTCGCGCATCCCGTTGCCGGTGTCGATGGAGGCGGCGCTGATGGCCGCCTCGACCCGGGACTTCTCCACCTCGTCCGGGGCGATCTCGATCCGCCCGGAGAACTCGGTGAACCGCCCGTGCACGCTCGAGATGCCCAGGTGCTGGGCGACCGCGCCCACCGAGGAGTGCACCGGGTCGATGGTCCACGGCCCGGGCGGGGGCAGCTCGGCGCCGCCCTGGCGGGCCAGCGTCACGGTGCCGATCTCGGCCCGGCCGCTCGCCGTGACGATCGCGCTGGAGGCGGCGGGGGCGTAGCCGATCGCGGTCACGATCACCGTGTAGGCCCCGGGCGCCAGCGTGGTCGTGTCGCGGACGGCTCCCTCCGGGTCGGCCTCGGCGCGCAGCACCTGCGTACCGGTCATGTCGGTCACGGTGACGACCGCGTGCGACACGGCCCATCCGTCGCGGGTACGGATCCGTGCGGTCAGTGCCATCGTGTGGTCTCCCTCTAAATCCTTGAATATCCCCGTAGAAGGCTCAAAAAATCCGGTCCGCGGGGGGCGCACCTCCGCTCAGAGCGCGCCCCCCGCGGACCGGGGTCCGGCCTACTCGCCCGGGTGGGCGAGTGCGATGTCGTGGTCGTCGATACCGCGGCCGCTCACGGTCACCGCCGTGGCCGCCGGCGGGTAGCCGGTGGCGATGACGGTGTACTCACCGCTGTTCAGGTCGGTGAAGGCGTACGCGCCGTCCGCGCCGGTGGTGGCGGTGCCGACCACATTGCCCGCCGCGTCCACCAGGGTCACCCGGGCGTCCGCGAGGGGGCCGTGCGGGGCGTGTACGACGCCCTGGACCTGGGCGCCGGAGTCGAGGTCGATCTCGACCCGGGTCACCCCGGTGCCGCCCACCTCGACGGGCAGGGCGCGCGGCCGGAAGCCGACGGCGTTCACCGCGACGGTGACGGCACCCGGCACCAGCTCGGCGAGGGCGAAGTCGCCCTGCTCGCCGGTGATGGCGGTGGCCAGCAGATCACCGCGGACATCGGTGACGATCACCATGGCGTCCTTGACCGGCAGCGCGGTCTCGGCGGCACGGACCACACCGGTCAGACCGCTGGTGCCGCTGAGCAGGATGTCGTACGCCAGCGGCTCCTCGTTGACCACGATCGTGGACGCCTGCGGCTGGTAGCCGTCGGCGGAGGCGATCAGGACGTACGAGCCGGTGCCGGGCGCGTTGACGGTGTAGGAGCCGTCGCCGCCCGCGACCGAACGGCCGAGCTGGCTGCCCGCCAGGGAGATCAGCGTGACGGCTGCGCCCGGGACCGCGGCGCTCTCGGCGCCGCGGACGTAGCCGCGCACCGGGGTGCCGCCGGCCGCCGGGACGTCGCCGGGTGCGGCGAGGGTGGCGACGGCGGCGTGCTGCTGCTGGACGGCCGTGCCGTCGGCCGGGGACCCGGTGCTCGCGACGGCCCAGGCGGGGACCTTCTCCTCGGCCGGGACGGTGAGTCCGGCGGCGGCGGTCGCGATGGCCACGGGGGCCTCGGTCTCCGCCTCCGCCTCCGCCTCGGCCTCGGCCGCGGCGGCCTGTGCCAGTCCGCCCTGTGTCCGCAACGGGACCTCCTTGATGAACAGCGTGACCACGAAGGCGAGGAACACCAGGCACGCGCCGACGGCGAAGACATCGCCGATGGCGTGGCCGTAGGAGCTCTCCATGAGGGTGCGCAGCGGCGTCGGCATCTTCGCCAGGTCCGGGATGGCACCGTCGGAGCTGGACGTCGCCGCCAGCCGGGCGTAACGGGGGCCGAGGTCGGCGAGGCCGTCGGAGAAGTAGTGGGTGATCCGGTGGGCCATGAAGGCGCCGAGCGCGGAGACGCCCACCGCACCGCCGAGGGACCGGAAGAAGGTCACCGTGGAGCTGGCGGAGCCGAGGTCGCTCGCCGCCACCTGGTTCTGCGTGGACAGCACCAGGTTCTGCATCATCATGCCGATGCCGAGGCCCATCAGGGCCATGAACACGGCAGCCTTCCAGTAGTCCGTGTCGTAGCGCAGGGTGCCGAGCAGGCCCAGACCGGCCGTGACCAGCACGCCGCCGGCGACCAGCCAGGCCTTCCACTTGCCGGTCCGGGTGATGATCTGGCCGGAGATGGTGGAGGAGACGAACAGGCCGCCGATCATCGGGATGGTCAGCACACCCGACATCGTCGGGGACTTGTCGCGGGCCAGCTGGAAGTACTGGGCGAAGAACACCGTGCCGGTGAACATCGCGACACCCACGAAGAGTGAGGCCAGCGACGACAGGGTGATGGTGCGGTTGCGGAACAGCCGCAGCGGGATGATCGGTTCGGCGGCCTTGGTCTCGACGAAGACGAAGATCGCGCCGAGCAGGATGGAGCCCGCGACCATGGTGTACGTCTGCCACGACAGCCAGTCGTACTTGTCACCGGCGAAGGTGACCCAGACCAGCAGCAGGGAGACGGCCGCGGAGATGAAGAACGCGCCCGCCCAGTCGACCTTGACGTCCCGCTTCACCACGGGCAGGTGCAGGGTCTTCTGGAGCACGATCAGCGCGATCACAGCGAAGGGCACGCCGACGTAGAAGCACCAGCGCCAGCCGAGCCAGGAGGTGTCGGTGATGACACCGCCGATCAGCGGGCCGCCGACGGTGGCGACGGCGAAGGTGGCGCCGAGGTAGCCGGAGTAGCGGCCGCGCTCACGCGGGGAGATCATCGCCGCCATGACGATCTGCGCCAGTGCGGACAGACCGCCGACGCCGACGCCCTGGACGACACGGCAGGCGATCAGCATGCCCGGGTTCTGCGACAGGCCCGCCGCCATCGAGCCCAGGACATAGATGACCAGGGCTATCTGGACGAGCGCCTTCTTGCTGTAGAGGTCGGCGAGCTTGCCCCAGAGCGGGGTGGTCGCGGTCATCGCCAGCAGCGAGGCGGTCACGACCCAGGTGTAGGCGGACTGGCCGCCGCCGAGGTCGCCGATGATGTGGGGCAGGGCGTTGGAGACGATCGTGGACGACAGGATCGCCACGAACATGCCGAGCAGCAGCCCGGACAGGGCCTCCATGATCTGCCGGTGCGTCATCGGAGCGCCGTCCGGGGAGCCTCCCCCGTGCTTGGCGTGAGCCCGCACACCGGCTGGTGTGGTCGTTGCCATGGGCTTCCTTCTCTTACGTGCTTATGCGGGTGTACGGGTGGTCCGGTCGGCAACGGATTCCGCCGCGGGGGCGGAGTACGTGAGCCGGGGCGCGGAGCGGCAGTCGCCGAAGCTCTCCCGCAGCCGTGCCATGAGCTGGTTGAGGTGGCCGACGTCGTCGTCGGACCAGTCGGCGAGCCGTTCGGCCAGCAGTTCGGTGCTGCGCCGGGACAGCTCGTCGAGCCGGTCCCGGCCCGGCTGCGTCAGGCGCAGGATGCGCGAGCGCTTGTCCGAGGGGTCGGGGGAGCGCTCGATCCAGCCGCGCTCCGCGACATGGGCGACATGGCGGCTGGTGACCGACATGTCCACGGCGAGCAGCTCCGCGAGCTTGCTCATGCGCATGTCGCCGTGCAGGCCGAGCAGGGTCAGCACGGCGGCGGAACCGCCCGGGCAGTCGGGCGGCAGGATCCGCCCCATGTCCCTCTTCACGGCACCGACGGCGCTGAGCTGACGCGCCAGCTCTTCGTACTGGGCTCGCTCGGCCATCGCACCTCCCTCTAATTCGTTGCCTGGAGCAACCGTAGAGATATTGGTTGCCGCAGGCAAATGAATTCACCTCCTCTCTGGCAAAAACTTGGCAAAGGCAAGTATTGGCGAATGTAAACTGCGAGGTGAGATGCCCGAAGAGGGGCTTCCGCCCGGCTGCGGACGGGGTGGCGAAGGCGGGAAGCAGGTGTGAGACCGGGTCCCCCACTTGGGCGGCACTCGCGCATTCGCTAGGGTCTCGGGCCATGGCTAACACCCAGGGCCCCCAGGGCAACTACGACCCCGCCGGCAGCACGCAGATGTTCCGTGCGTTCGTCGACGAGGCGCCGCAGGCCAGGCAGCAGGCGCCCGCTCCGTCCGGACCGCGCGTCGGACTGATCGTCGGGGTGATCGCCGCCGTGGTGATCGTCGCCGCGGTCGCCTGGCTCGCGCTGAAGTAACCCGCCGGCGGCCGGAGTCCGTAAGCACACCGCCGCCGTCCCGCATCCCCGTCCGGAGCCCGCGCCCGCGCGCGGGCCCGATGGCCTACGCCCGACGCGGCGCGCCCAACGGGCCGTCCCTGCCGGGCGTTTGGCGACCCCTCGGGCGCTGCCTGGCGGTACGGGCTGTCCCCGCAGGTCAGTTGCCGACCCCGCATGGGCTGCCCGGCCGTACAGGCCACCCCGGCCCGGCAGTTGGCGTTCCCCCGGGCAGCCGTGCCGCCGACCGCACGCGAAGGCATGCCGCCGCCCCCGCGCGAACTCCCCCACCCCTGACCGGACTCGGTGCTGCCCGGCCGTACGGAGGGCGCACCGGGGCCTCCGCCCGTCTCCGCCCGCCGCCGAACGAGCCGGTGCGGGCGGGGAACCGGCGTCCCCGGGGTGCGGGCTAGTCCGAGATCAGGCCGTCCCGCAGCTGGGCCAGGGTGCGGGTGAGCAGCCGGGAGACATGCATCTGCGAGATGCCGATCTCCTCGCCGATCTGCGACTGCGTCATGTTGGCGAAGAAGCGCAGCATGATGATCCGCCGTTCGCGGGGCGGGAGTTTGGCCAGCAGCGGCTTGAGGGACTCGCGGTACTCCACGCCCTCCAGGGCCGAGTCCTCGTAGCCGAGGCGGTCCGCGAGGGAGCCCTCGCCGCCGTCGTCCTCGGGGGCCGGGGAGTCCAGCGAGGACGCCGTGTACGCGTTGCCGACCGCGAGGCCGTCGACCACGTCCTCCTCCGACACACCGAGCACAGCGGCGAGTTCGGTGACGGTCGGGGAGCGGTCCAGCTTCTGCGACAGCTCGTCGCTGGCCTTGGTGAGGGCCAGCCGCAGCTCCTGGAGGCGGCGCGGCACCCGCACCGACCACGAGGTGTCCCGGAAGAAGCGCTTGATCTCGCCGACGACGGTCGGCATCGCGAAGGTCGGGAACTCCACGCCCCGTTCGCAGTCGAACCGGTCGATCGCCTTGATCAGCCCGATGGTGCCGACCTGGACGATGTCCTCCATCGGCTCGTTGCGGCTGCGGAAGCGGGCGGCCGCGTAGCGCACGAGCGGGAGGTTCAGCTCGATGAGGGTGTCCCGGACGTAGGCGCGTTCGATGCTGTGCTCGTCGAGGGTGGCGAGCCGCAGGAAGAGGGAGCGGGACAGGGTGCGGGTGTCGATGGCTCCCGTGGGCGGAAGGTCCGGGGCCTCGGGAGCCGGGAGGACCCCGGCGTCCGGGAGGTCCTGAGGGGCCTGAAGGTCCTGGAGCGCGTCGGGCGCGGAGTCGCTCTGCGTGAGCGTGAGCACCTTTGAGCTGCCCTGTTCTGCGGACATGCCACCCCCTTTGGGTCGCGGGACGGTCGCGGCGGGCGCTCCCGTCGTAGGGAACGCAGCCTCCACCTGAATACCGGCCACGAGGCTGCGGCAAACGCGCTCCCGGAAGAATGTCACATGTCGGCAACACGCTGTAGTGACATGTCGACAAGGAAAGGGTGAATGCGCCCTGGTGGGAAGGGTTCTGAGGGACTCTCAGCGCGAAAATGTCGAGAAGAAGTCGCGTCGGCGTTTCGCTCCGCCGGGTTAGGCGTCGATCCTGTTTGCGGATCTCAGTCGGGCAAAGCTCCTGGCGAGGAGCCTTGACACATGCATCTGGGAGACGCCGAGTTCGGCGCTGATCTGTGACTGGGTCAGATTGCTGTAGTAGCGCAGCAGCAGGATCCGCTGTTCACGCTCCGGCAACTGGACGAGCAGATGGCGTACGAGGTCGCGGTGTTCGACCCCGTCGAGCGCGGGGTCCTCGTAGCCGAGCCGGTCGAGGAGGCCCGGCAGTCCGTCGCCCTCCTGGGCGGCCTCCAGCGAGGTGGCGTGGTACGAGCGCCCCGCCTCGATGCAGGACACCACCTCCTCCTCGGTGATGCGCAGCCGTTCGGCGATCTCGGCGGTGGTCGGGGAGCGCCCGTGGGCCGTGGTGAGGTCCTCGGTGGCGCTGTTCACCTGCACCCACAGCTCGTGCAGCCGGCGCGGGACATGGACCGTGCGGACGTTGTCCCGGAAGTAGCGTTTGATCTCGCCGACGACGGTCGGCATGGCGAAGGTCGGGAACTGCACGCCCCGCTCCGGGTCGAAGCGGTCGATGGCGTTGATCAGGCCGATGGTGCCGACCTGGACCACGTCCTCCATGGGCTCGTTGCGGGAGCGGAAGCGGGCGGCCGCGTAACGCACCAGGGGGAGGTTCGCCTCGATGAGCGCGCTGCGGACGCGATGGTGCTCGGTGGTGCCCGGCTCCAGATCCTTGAGCTGCGCGAAGAGCACCTGGGTGAGGGCCCGGGTGTCGGCGCCGCGGCGCTTCTGGGGGGTGTCGGCGGGGTCCGGGGAGGCGGCGGGGTCGTCGGCGGTGCTCCCGGGCGGCCGGTCGGGGGCGCTGTCGGGTTCCTGGGGGGCGGGGGCCGTGTCGGACGTCCGGTGCCGGCCGGGACCAGGGCTTGGAGCCTCGTCCTGAGGCGGCGCTGTACTGGCCGTCACGGTCAACGCCACCTCTTCATCCGTCAACGCCTCTGTCAACTCACCGTCAAAAGCGGTCATAGCATCACAAGAAATGGACACTGTGTGCAAGCACCGCATAACGCCGTGTTGAGGGAGAGTTGGGGTATACGACAGAGTTGGGCACATGGCACAGGAGAGCCCCCCACCGTTCCGATGGAGGGCTCTGTGAGGGGTGTCGCGCGGAATCCGTGCGCGGTGTCGCTCAGATTTCGTAGTCCGCGATCACCCAAGTGGCGAACTCGCGCCAGAGCGCGACGCCCGCCTGGTGCGCCGGGTGCTCCAGATAGCGCCGCAGGGCGTCGGTGTCCTCGACCGCCGAGTTGATCGCGAAGTCGTAGGCGATGGGCCGGTCGGTGACGTTCCAGCCGCACTCCCAGAAGCGCAGGTCGTCGATCCGGCCGCCGAGGCTCTCGAAGGCGCGCACCCCCTCCACGACGCGCGGGTCGTCGCGCCGGACGCCCTCGTTGAGCTTGAAGAGGACCAGGTGACGGATCACGCGCGCTCCCAGGGGTGTGACGGCGGCCGCCCGGCCGGGGGGAGCCTCACTTGGCTCCGTCGGCGACCCAGGTCATGAAGTGGCCGACGGCCTTGGCGGCATTGGAGATGCCCTCGAAGCCTATCTGGACATAGCCGGCGGCCTTGGCGGGGTCGGTGATGATCACGTAGAGCACAAAGACCACGAGTGCGGACAGTGCGATCTTCTTTCCCTGTACCGCCACCGCGGCCTCCCCCCGTCTGGTGCGCCCCATGGGCCCGTTCGCCGGCGGCGAGTGTATCCCGGCCAGGTGTTCGGAGCCCGCAAAAGATCACGAATCGCACCGGGTCCACACCGTCCCGCCCCCGGAGCGCCCCGTCCCGGACAGGCGAAAGGCCCCGCCGCGGAAACACGAAGGGCCCCGTCTGACGACGGGGCCCTTCTCCGGCGGTAGCGGTGGGATTTGAACCCACGGTGACGGGTTACGCCACACTCGCTTTCGAGGCGAGCTCCTTCGGCCGCTCGGACACGCTACCGAGAGAGACCCTACCCCACGACGGGCCATGGTCTGAAATCCGATTCCGCGGCCCCCAGGGCCGCGAAATCAGCGGTCCCGGAAGAAGTCCGTCAGCAGGTGGGCGCACCGGTCGGCGAGCACCCCGCCGATGACCTCGGGGCGGTGGTTGAGCCGCCGGTCGCGCACCAGGTCCCAGAGCGACCCGGCCGCACCGGCCTTGTCGTCCCGGGCGCCGTAGACCAGCCGGTCCACCCGGGACTGCTGGAGCGCGCCCGCGCACATCGTGCAGGGCTCCAGTGTGACGACGAGTGTGCAGCCGGACAGCCGCCACTCGCCGAGCGCGCTCGCGGCCCGGCGGAGCGCGAGGACCTCCGCATGGGCCGTCGGATCGCCCGTCGCCTCACGCTCGTTGTGCCCCGTGGCCAGCACGGAGCCGTCCGCGGACAGCACGACCGCGCCGACGGGCACATCGCCGCCCGCGACGGCCCGGCCGGCCTCGTCCAGGGCGAGCCGCATCGCGGCCCGCCACCGGTCGCGCACCGGATCGGGGGCCGGTGTCCCCTCCTCGGTCACCCGGTGCTCCTAGCGGACGGTCTCCAGGACCTCCGAGGCGCCCAGCGACTCGGCGATCGAGTTGAGCGCGTCATCGGCGTCCAGGAGGCGCAGTTCCCGCTCGCCGACACCGAGGTCGTCGAGGATCTCGCTGTCGCCCACGGGGCCGTGCGGCACCGAGGCGTCCGAGGCCGGGCCGGAGCCCTCCTCCTCGTCGTCGTCGGGCTCACCGTCCTCGGTTCCGTCGAGGTCGAGGGAGTCCAGGTCGGCGACGTCGTCACCGGGCTCCCTTCCGAGCAGTTCGTCGGTGAGCAGGATCTCGCCGTACGAGCTGCGGGCGGCGGCGGAGGCGTCCGAGACGTAGATACGAGGGTCCTCCTCGCCGTCCACGCGGACGACGCCGAACCACGCGTCCTCCTGCTCGATGAGTACGAGCACCGTGTCCTCGTCGACCGAGGCGTCGCGGGCCAGGTCCATCAGATCCGACAGGGTCTCCACATCGTCGAGCTCTGTGTCGCTCGCTTCCCACCCGTCTTCGGTGCGCGCGAGCAGTGCGGCGAAGTACACCGTGACTCTCCCACTGGTCATAGGCGTGCCGGTTGGGGTTCCCCCCGGCGGAGGTTGTGGGCGGGGAGCGTTCTCTCCGAGCCCCACCCACTCGGAATCGTGGCAGAAACAAGGCGTCCAGGGGATGTCTTCTGCCCCCTGTGTCTGGCCGTTTCGACCGCCGATGCTCCGATCGAAAGCCGACCACTCACCAGCGCACTCATTGCCGCCACCAGCGGATCGTACGCGGCCCGGGGCGGTGTGGCGGCACGGCCACCCCCACGGCGGCCGCGTCGGGACCGGCCGCTACCAGCGGAAGGTGCGCATACGCATGGCGTGACGCAGGCGTGCGGCCTTGGCGCGGCGGGGCTGGACGCGGTCGCGCAACTCCCGGGCCTCCGCGAGTTCACGCAGGAACAGGGCGCGGCGCCGCCTGCGCTCGACGTCCGGTTCCTGTGCCTCGGGCTGCTCGGGGGATTCCCGGTCGGTCATACGCACACCACCCCAGTTCCGTCCCTCCCACTTTCCCCCTGATGGGGGGTTCGATGCCAGGGCGGCCGGACCGGGGCGGCCGCCGCGCGGGGCGTGTGGGCGGGGGGCGACGGCGGCCGGGGCGGAGGGCGCGCGGCGGCCGCGGCGGAAAGCCCGGTTACTGTTAGGGACATGCGTCTCCACGTCGTCGACCACCCCCTGGTCGCCCACAAGCTCACCACGCTCCGCGACCGCCGCACCGACTCCGCGACCTTCCGCCGGCTCGCCGACGAACTCGTCACCCTGCTCGCCTACGAGGCCACGCGGGACGTGCGCACCGAGCAGATCGACGTCGAGACCCCGGTCGCCGTCACCACCGGCGTCAAGCTGTCCCGCCCCCGCCCGCTGGTCGTGCCGATCCTGCGCGCCGGTCTCGGCATGCTGGACGGCATGGTCCGGCTGCTGCCGACGGCCGAGGTGGGCTTCCTGGGCATGATCCGCAACGAGGAGACCCTGGAGGCCTCCACGTACGCGACGCGCATGCCGGAGGACCTGTCGGGACGCCAGGTGTACGTCCTGGACCCGATGCTCGCGACCGGCGGCACCCTGGTGGCGGCGATCCGTGAGCTGATCGCGCGCGGCGCGCGCGATGTGACGGCCGTGGTGCTGCTCGCCGCGCCCGAGGGGGTCGAGGTGATGGAGCGCGAACTGGCGGGCACGCCGGTGACGGTGGTCACGGCCGCCGTCGACGACCACCTCAACGAGCTGGGTTACATCGTGCCGGGCCTCGGCGACGCGGGCGACCGGCTGTACGGGGCGGCGGAGTAGCAGACACCGGTCCCCGCTGCTCCCCGCCGGTTTCCTTCGGGGGCGGCGGGGACGGCCGTTCAGCAGCTCTTCTTGCCGTGCCTGCCCGGGGACGGCGACGCGGAGGGTGCGGTCAGGGCGGCCAGTGCCTTGTCCGCGGCCGGCTTGTCCGCCAGGGACGTGAAGCCGTCGCCCAGAACGAGGTCGAGGTCCGTTCCCGTACGGGCGTCCGTGCGGCGCTCGGCGCCGGAGAGCTGGGTGCCCAGCACCGGCAGCGTGGTGTCCAGGGCCGCCTTGGGGCCGACCAGGACGCCGGTGCCCTTGACCTTCTTGTCGTAGCCCTCGGGCGCGTTGCCCACGGTGCCGATGCGGAAGCCGCGCTTCTTCAGCTCGTCCGCGGTCGCCTTGGCGAGGCCGGTGCGGTCGGTGGCGTTGAGGACGTTGACGGTGATCCGGCCGGGAGCGGCCGGGGCGGGGGCCGTGGGTGAGGCGCTCGCGCTGATCGCGCAGCCCGCCTTGGAACCGGCCGCCAGGGTCCGGTCGCCACCGCCGAAGATGCCGATGAGCTGCACAGTTCCCCAGCCGATCAGACCTACGGCGGCCACCGACGCGACGGCGGCGGCCACGAGCCTGCCGCGGCGGCGGGGCCGTCGCATCCTCGGGTACTTGCCCCCCGTGATCCGGTACTGGCCGCCCATGCCGGGGGGAGTCAGCATGCTCATGGGCGCAGCGTAGTGCGCGCGGGCGGCAATGCCTACTAGATGATCATTGGGTGGCCCCCGGTCCAACCCGAACGGGTCATCGGGGTGAACGGACGGCCACGAGGACGCCACCGGGGCGGCGTCCGGCATTCCCTAGAGTTCGAGCACGCGCGCGTGCAGGACCTGGCGCTGCTGGAGCGCCGCGCGCACCGCGCGGTGCAGGCCGTCCTCCAGATACAGATCGCCCTGCCACTTCACGACATGCGCGAAGAGATCCCCGTAGAACGTCGAGTCCTCGGCGAGCAGGGTCTCCAGGTCGAGCTGCTGCTTGGTCGTCACGAGCTGATCGAGGCGGACCGGGCGTGGCGCGACGTCCGCCCACTGCCGGGTGCTTTCCCGGCCGTGGTCGGGGTACGGCCGGCCGTTTCCGATGCGCTTGAAGATCACACGGAAAGCCTACCGGGCCCGACGTTCCGGGCGCAGCCATGGCGACGGAGTGCGACGCTGGAAAAGATGCAGTAAACGGGTGCATAACGGAACAGGTGCTTTGTGATGAGCGACAGCCGGCAGGTGCCCGGGGCCGCCGCGCCCGAGACCCCGGGAAGCGCCCCGGCGCTCCCCTCCGAGGCCCGGGGGATCACGGCCGGGTACGACTTCGCGGGTCCGGCCCTCGACCTGGGCGCCCTGGTGTGGGACGGGCGGTGCCTGCCCGCCGCGCCGGTCCGCGTCCCGCTGTCGGTGCTCAACCGGCACGGCCTGGTCGCGGGCGCGACCGGCACCGGGAAGACCAAGACGCTCCAGCTGATCGCCGAGCAGCTGTCGGCGCAGGGCGTGCCGGTGTTCCTGGCGGACATCAAGGGGGACGTCTCCGGTGTCTCGGCACCCGGGCAGGAGGACGAGCGGGTCCGCGCGCGGGCGGCCGAGGTGGGGCAGCACTGGACGCCCCGGGCCTTCCCGGCCGAGTTCTACGCGCTCGGCGGCCTCGGCCGGGGCATCCCGGTGCGCGCCACCGTCACGAGTTTCGGCCCGGTGCTGCTGTCGAAGGTGCTCCGGCTGAACCAGACCCAGGAGCAGTCGCTCGGCCTGATCTTCCACTACGCGGACGCCAAGGGCCTGGAGCTGGTCGACCTGAAGGACCTGCGGGCGGTGGTGGCCTTCCTGACGTCGGACGAGGGACGGCCCGAACTGAAGGAGATCGGCGGCCTGTCGACGGCGACGGCCGGGGTGATCCTGCGGGCGCTGACGGCGTTCGAGGCGGAGGGGATGGCGCCCTTCTTCGGCGAACCGGAGTTCGACACGAGCGAGCTGCTGCGCACCGCGCCGGACGGCCGGGGCGTGCTGTCCGTGCTCGAACTGCCCGCGGTCCAGGACAAGCCGCAGCTGTTCTCCACCTTTCTGATGTGGCTCCTGGCCGACCTCTTCCACGATCTGCCGGAGGTCGGCGACCCGGAGCGGCCGAAGCTGGTCTTCTTCTTCGACGAGGCGCATCTGCTGTTCAACGGTGCCTCCCGGGCGTTCCTGGAGTCGATCACCCGGACGGTGCGGCTGATCCGCTCCAAGGGGGTCGGCGTCTTCTTCGTCACCCAGACCCCGCGGGACGTGCCCGCGGACGTCCTGGCCCAGCTCGGCAGCCGCGTCCAGCACGCGCTGCGCGCCTTCACCCCGGACGACCAGAAGGCGTTGAGGTCCGCGGTGCGCACCTTCCCCGACTCCGCCTACGACCTGGAGGCGGTGCTGACCGGTCTCGGTACGGGGGAGGCCGTGGTGACGGTGCTGAGCGAGCGGGGCGCGCCGACCCCGGTCGCGGTGACCCGGCTGAGGGCGCCGGAGTCCCTGATGGGTCCGGTGGACGCGGATGCCCTGGAGCGGGCGGTCTCCTTGTCCCCGCTGCACGGGCGGTACGCGCAGGCGGTGGACCGGGAGTCGGCGTACGAGATGCTCGCCGCGCGGGAGGCCGCCGCCTCGACCGCTGAGGAGGCGGCCGGGGCGGCGGCCGGGGCCGGGCGCGAGCCCGCGCGGGAGGAACCGTCGCTGGTGGAACAGGTCGTGGCCAGCGGGGCCTTCAAATCCCTGGCCCGCTCGCTCGGCACCCAGTTGGGCCGGGAGATCACCCGCTCGCTCTTCGGAACGGCCCGCCGCAGGCGGTAGGTCCGGACAGCAGGGGCGGTAGGTCCGGACAGCAGTGGCGGTAGGTCCGGACGTCAGGGCGGCCGCCCGGGGAGCCGGGCGGCCGCCGGGTGCTACTCGCGCTCACCCTCGCGGGCGAGGGCCGACGGGGGGTCCTCGCCGGGGTCGGGGTCGGGTTCGGGCTTCGGCCGGGGCTTGGTGCTGCGGACGGCCTCGGCCCGCAACAGGGCGAGCAGGGCCGCGTAGGGATCTCTGGGCATGACGTGTCCTTGCGTTGCGATGAGCCGGTGTCGGTGCGGGGGCCGGACCGGTCAGCAGCGCAGAACCACGGTGCTCAGGGCGGACAGGGCGGGGAAGAGGAGCGCGCGGGCGGCGCCGGCGGCGGGGTCCTGCGTGCCCGCCGGGACTCCGGTGCGTGGCACCGGGCGCAGCGGGACGGGGGCGCGGGGGCCCTGCGGGTTCGCCGGCCGCAGCCCGGCGACGAGCACCTCGTGCTCGGTGTCGCAGGCCTGGGCCGCGGCCACCGTGTCGTTCTCGTCCGTCACGGCCTCGGCGTGCGCCCCGGCCGCGAGCAGCGCCACCAGCACCAGGAGCACCCGCAGCCAGGCATACCGCCGAGCGGTACGAGCAGGGCGCGGGGTGGTGCTCACGAGGGTCATCTGCCCGCCGACACGGCGTGGTTCATCGCAATGGACGCGAGAATCGCCCGCTCGAGTGAGATGCGCGGCGCGAGGTTGACGCCTGGCGTGCGGTGGGACGGGCTCGCCGTGCGGGGCGGGCGCGGCGCGGGGTTGACGTCCGGCGTGCGGTGCGTGGTGGGGCGGAGCGGGGCTCAGTCGGTCACACGGTGCGCGGGATGTGCTCGGCGCGGCCGCGGATCCGCAGGGCCGTCATCAGCTCGACCACGCCCACCACGATCAGCCACCACCCGGCGACCCACGCCAGCAGGGCGATCGAGCGGAACGGCGAGACGATCAGCACGATCCCGGCGATGAAGGTGACGATCCCGAGGATGATCTGCCAGCTGCGCCCGGGTACCGCCGGGTCATGGGCGGCCGCCACGGTCTGGGCGATCCCGCGGAACAGCCAGCCGATGCCGATCCACAGCGCGAGCAGCAGCAGCGACTCCAGGGGGCCCCGGAAGCAGAACAGCCCCAGGACGATCGACAGGGCGCCGCTCAGGAAGGCGAGGACCCGCAGCGAGGTCGCCCGGTGCGTGCCGAAGGCGGACGCCACCTGGAGCACGCCGCTGATGATGAGGTACAGCCCGAAGAGGATGCTCGCGACGAGCAGGGAGGGCCCGGGCCAGGCCAGGATCACGATCCCGAGGATCAGTGAGGCGGCACCGGTGGCCAGGACGACCTGCCAGGCGCTGCGGGAGAGCAGATGCAGGACGCCCTCGACCGGCGGCTCCAGGCCGTCCCCCGGGGGCCTGGGCGCGTGCGGGTCGCGGGTGGCGTGGACACGGCGGTCGTCGTCGTACTCGGATCCCCACGGGGAGCCGCTCGGTGCGTCGGTCATGGTCCATGCTTGGACCGGCTCCGCGGCCGCCGCCACCCGGGTTACCCCGATCGGCTGACCCGCCGCCGGGCGGGGCCGGGTGGGGCCGGGTGGGACATCGGCTGCGCGCCCGGGGCTGCGCGCCCGGGGCTGCGCGCCCTCGGCCCGGGCCGCCTTGGCCGCCTTCGCCGCGGCCTTCAGTTCCTGCTTGTGCGCCCTGACCTTCGCCAGGGAGTCGGGCCCGGTGATGTCGGCGACCGAGCGGTAGGACGCGTCCTCGCCGTACGCCCCCGCGGCCTCGCGCCAGCCCCGGGGCCGTACGCCCAGTTGCTTGCCGAGCAGGGCGAGGAAGATCTGCGCCTTCTGCTTGCCGAAGCCGGGCAGGTCCTGGAGCCGCCTCAGCAGTTCCGGACCGCTGTCCACGCCCCGCCACAGGGCCTCGGCGTCCCCGTCGTAGTGCTCGACGAGATAGCGGCACAGCTGCTGGATGCGCCCCGCCATCGAGCCCGGGTAGCGGTGCACCGCGGGCTTCTCGGAGAGCAGCGCGGCGAAGGCCTCCGGGTCGTGGGCCGCGATCTCATGGGCGTCGAGGTCGTCGGCGCCGAGCCGCTGTGCGACGGTCCACGGTCCCTTGAACGCCCACTCCATCGGGATCTGCTGGTCCAGCAGCATCCCGGTGAGCGCGGCGAGCGGACTGCGCCCGAGGAGCGCGTCGGCGTCGGGGTCCTGGGCGAGGTGCAGCGTGACGTCCATGCCCCGATGATCGCCCCGCCGTACGCCGCCCGCACCCTTCACGTACGATGCCCTAGCTGCTTAGGCAAGGCTTACCTAAAAAAGGCTGGGGAAGACCGGCCGCGACGCCGTAGAGAACCGACCACGATGGGGTGCAGGGTGACCACCGAGACCTACCGCGACGCCTGGGGCATCCCGCATCTGCGGGCCGACGACGCACTGTCCCTCGCCCGCGCCCAAGGACGGGTCACCGCGCTGGACCGCGCCTGGCAGCTGGAGGTCGAACGGCACCGGGCGCAGGGCACCTCCGCCGCCTTCCTCGGTCCGGGCTCCCTGCCCTGGGACCTGCTGGCGCGGCGGGCCCGCGTCGAGGACTCGGCACGCCGCTGCCTCGCCGCCCTGGAGCGGCAGGACCCGGAGACCGCCGACTGGGTCCGCGCCTACACCGAGGGCGTCAACGAGGGGCTGGCGGAAGGCGCCCGGCGCTCCCCCGAGTTCGCGCGCACGGGTCTCGCCCCCGGCCGCTGGGAGCCCTGGCACCCGCTCGGCGTCTGGCTCGCCACCCACCTCCTGTTCGCCGGTTTCCCCGCCAAGTTCTGGCGCGAGGAGGTCGTACGGCACCTCGGCGAGGACGCCGTCGGCCTCTTCGCCGCCGACGGACCCGGCATCCTGGGCAGCAACGGCTGGCTGGCCGACGGTTCCCGTACCGCGACCGGGCAGGCGCTCATCGCGGGCGACCCGCACCGTTTCATCGAGGAGCCGGGCGTCTACCAGCAGATCCGCCTGGCCTGCCCGGAGTTCGACGTCGTCGGCCTCGCCGTGCCGGGCGTGCCCGGGACCGCGCACTTCGCCCACGCGGGCCCGGTGGCCTGGGCGATCACCAATGCGATGGCCGACTACCAGGACCTCTACCACGAGCGGCTGCGCCGTACCGCGGACGGCGGCGTGGAGGCCCTGGACCCGGACGGGCAGTGGCGTGCGGTGTCCCGGCACCTGGAGACGGTCGAGGTGGCGGGCGCCGAACCGGTGGAAGTGGAGGTGATCGAGACGCCGAGGGGCCCGGTGGTCAGCGGCGGCCCCCGGCCCGCCGCCGGGACCCCCGTCGGCCCGCCCCAGGATCAGACCCCCACCGGCCCGACCGGGGAGCGGACCCCCGTCGGCCCGACCCGGGAGCAGACCCCCACTGGCCCGACCGGGGACCAGACCCCCGTCGGCCCGACCGGGGAGCAGACCCCCGCTGACCCGACCCGGGAGCAGACCTTCACCGACGACACCGGGACCGCCACCCCCGGCTTCCCCCCGGCCCTGTCCCTCCGTTACCCCGCCCGGGTCACCGCCGACCTGGGCTTCGGCGCCCTGCTCCCCCTGCTGCGGGCGCGCAGCGTCGACGAGGTGGACCGGGCGCTCGACCGCTGGGCCGAACCGGTCAACGTGGTGCTCGCGGCGGACGTCCACGGCGGTGTGCTGCACCGCGTCGCCGGTACCGTCCCGCTGCGGGCCGAGGCCAACCGCACCCGGCCCGTCCCCGCCTGGGAGCCCGGCCACGAGTGGCGGGGATGGCAGCCGATGCCGCGCGGGACCACCGAGGGCGGTTTCGCCGTGATGGCGAACCAGCGGGGCCTCGCCGCCCCCCTCGGCGTGGAGTTCGCCCCCGCGCACCGCGCCGACCGCATCCGCACCCTGCTGGACGGCGGGGACGTGTGGTCCGCGCCGGACATGGCGGCCGTCCACATGGACACCCGTCTCGCCTCCGCCGCACCCCTGTTGGAGCGCCTCGCGGCGCTCGACGCCCTCACCCCCGCGGCGGACGCGCTGCGCGACCGACTGCTGCGCTGGGACCGGCACATGGACGCGGACAGCGCGGACGCGGCGGTCTACGCGGCGGTGCGCGACCAGGTCGTACGGCGGCTGGCGGCACAGCCCGCCTTCGCGCCGCTGATCACCCCGACCGCCCACCCGGACGTCTTCCGGCCCTGGCTGGTGCTGACGGCCCGTATCGGCTACGCGCTCGAACACCTGCTGCGGGCCGAGGAGTTGTTCGGCATCGACCGCGATGCGGTGCTGCGGGAGGCCGTCGAGGAGACCGCCGCGCATCCGCCGCAGGGCACCTGGGGGGACACCCACCGGCTGGCCCCCTGGCGGGCGCTGGAGGACCCGGAGGGCGAGGAGCGGGACGAGGAACCGGGGCTGTCCGGCGACCACGACTGCGTCCTGTGCGCCTCCGCCGTCCCCGGCCTGACCCATCTGAGCGCGCGCGCCCCGGCCGCCCGCTACATCTGGGACCTGGCCCGCCGCGAGGACAGCCTCTGGGTGGTCCCCCTCGGGGCCTCGGGCGTGCCGGGCTCGGCCCACCACCGCGACCAACTCCCCCTGTGGCTGGAGGGGGAGCTCGCCCCGGTCGTCACCGGCTGGGAGCTACTGACGAAGGAGAGCACCCATGACCACTGAGCCCTACGCCCCCGACCGCACCACCGTCCACGAACGCCGGGTCGACGGCTTCGGCACCGTGCGGATCGTGCCCCTGGACGCCTGGGCCGACGCGGACGTGATCCACGCCTGGGTGGACGCCGAACGCGCCGCCTTCTGGGGCATGAAGGGGCTGTCCAGACAGGAAGTGGGCGAGATATACGCCCATATGGACACCCTCGACACCCATCACGCCTTCCTCATCGTCAAGGACGGGGAACCGGCCGCGCTCCTCCAGACCTATGAGCCGGAGGCCGACCGGGTCGGCGAGTGCTACCCCGTCGAGCCCGGCGACATCGGCGTCCATCTGCTGCTCGCGCCCGCCGGACCCGGCGGCGCCCAGCCGGGCTGGACCTCGGCGCTGCTGGTCACCGCCGTCTCGTACGTCTTCGAGAAGCTCGGGCGGCAGCGGGTCGTGGTCGACCCCGACGAGCGCAACACCAAGGCCGTCTCCCGCTTCCTGCGCCAGGGCTTCGCCGAGGGCCCGCTCGTCGTGCTGCCCGAGGTGGACCTCCCGGACGTGTATCTGCCCGAAAAGCGCGCCCGGCTGGCGTTCCTCGACCGGGCGGCGGTCCTCACGGCCTAACCTTCCCGCCATGACCCCCGACGACCTCATCGCCCACTTCGGCATGGCACCGATTCCGCGCGAGGGCGGACGGTTCCGCCGGACCTGGTCGGGGCCGCCCCGCCCCGACGGGCGGCCGGAGGGCACCGCGATCGTCGCGCTGCTGACCGCCGAACCGGACGACTACTCGGCGCTGCACCGCCTCCCCGCCGACGAGGTCTGGCACTTCTATCTCGGGGACCCGCTCCGGCTGCTGCTCCTCGCCCCGGACGGCGGTGCCCGCACCGTCGTCCTCGGGCCGGACGTCCTCGGCGGCCAGCACATCCAGTTCACCGTGCCTGCGGGCACCTGGATGGGCGGGCGGGTCGCCGAGGGCGGGGCCTGGGCGCTCTTCGGGTGCACGATGGCCCCGGGCTACACCGACGAGGGCTACGAGCACGGCGACCCGGCCGTGCTGCGCGCCCGGTATCCGGCCGAGGCGGACCGCATCGCGGGGCTGTGCCGGCCATGAGCGGACTGCTGGCGGGGCAGGTGGCCCTGGTGACCGGGGCGGGCGGCGGCATCGGGCGCGGTATCGCGCTGCGGTTCGCCGAGGAGGGCGCCGCGGTCGCGGTCCACTGCCGGACCTCGGTGGCGGCGGCCCGGGAGGTGGCCGGGCGGATCCGGGGCCGCGGCGGCCGGGCGGTCGTCCTGCGGGCCGACCTGACCGACGAGGACGCCTGCGGCCGGCTGGTGCGGGAAGCGGCCGAGTGGGGCGGGGACCGGCTCACCGCGCTGGTCAACAACGCAGGGGTCCAGCCGGTGCGGGACCTCGCCGGGATGACGGCGGCCGAGTGGCGGACCGTGCTCGACGCCAACCTCTCCGGCGTCTTCGCCTGCACCCGGGCCGCGGCCGAGGTCATGCGGGAGACCGGCGGCGGCAGCGTCACCCACATCGCCTCCATCGAGGCGACGCACCCGGCACCCGGGCACGCCCACTACGCCGCCGCCAAGGCGGCCGTGGTGATGCACGCCCGCTCGGCGGCCCTGGAGTACGGCCCGTGGGGCATCCGCGTCAACACGGTCTCGCCGGGTCTCGTCGACCGCGCGGGCCTGGCCGAGGACTGGCCCGAGGGCGTGGAGCGCTGGCAACGGGCGGTGCCCGCGGGCCGGTTGGGCCGCCCCGAGGACATCGGCGACGCCTGTGTGTTCCTGGCCTCCCGGCTCGCCTCCTGGATCAGCGGCCACGACCTGGTGGTGGACGGCGGTGTGTCGGCCCGGCCCACCTGGTGAGGCGGCCGCCGGTCATGATGGCCCCACCCGCGTACGGACCTCCGGTCGCGCCCGGCGCTGAGCAGGGCGTGCGCCGCGTCCGTATGTGACCAGGACCCGGGAACGGCGGATACGGGAGACATGACGTGGGCCAAGCACAGGTGAGCGGACGGGGTCCGGACACGGGCGGACTGCGCCGGGGGCTTCGGCGGCTTGCCCTGGTGCTGGCCGCCCTCCCCCTGGTGCTGCTCGCGGCCGCCGGTTCCGCCTCCGCGCATGCCGCGCTGGAGGGTGTCGACCCGGCGGACGGCAGCGTGCTGAAGACCTCGCCGAAGGCCATCACCCTGACCTTCGGCGAGTCGGTCGGTCTGCTGGACGACTCCATCCGCGTCCTCGATCCGACCAACCGCCGGGTGCACACGGGCCGTCAGGAGCACGCGGACGGCCGGTCCGACACCGCGCGGGTCACCCTGCCGCGCCTGCCCGACGGCACCTACATCGTGGCCTGGCGGGTGGTGTCCGCCGACAGCCACCCGGTGAGCGGGGCCTTCACCTTCTCCGTCGGCAAGCCCTCGGCGACGACCGCGGCGGTGCCGGTGGACGACCCCCAGGACGCCGTCTCCACCGCGCTCTACGACATCGCCCGCTACATCGCCTACGGCGGCCTCGCCCTGCTGCTCGGTACCGCCGTCTTCGCGCTGGTGACCGGTGTGAACGGGCCCCGGGGGCTGCTGGTGGGCGGCTGGTGGACCCTGCTGGGCGCCACCTGCGCGCTGCTGCTGCTCCGAGGCCCCTACGAGCGGGGCAGCGGCCCGGCGGCGGCCCTCGACCCCTCGCTCCTGCGGGACACCCTGGCCGGTCGGCCGGGTCTGGCACTGCTGGCGCGGCTGGTGCTGCTGGCGGTGGCGGCGGTGGTCGGGGGCCGCCCGGGCGCGATGCGGCGCGGGCGGCTCCGGTGCGCGGCCGTGGGTGCCCTGGCGGTCGCGCTGGCCCTCACCTGGGCGGTGTCCGAGCATGCCGCCGCCGGGATCCAGGTGCCGCTGGCGATGACCTCGGCGGTGCTGCACCTGCTGGCGATGGCGGTGTGGCTGGGCGGCCTCACGGCCCTGCTCACCGCGGACCGCCGGGCACCCGGGGGCCTCCCGGCCCGCGCGGTCGTCCGCTTCTCCCGGCTGGCCTTCACCGCGGTCGCCGTCCTGGTCGCCACCGGCGTCTACCAGTCCTGGCGCGGCCTCGGTTCCCTCGACGCGCTCACCACCACGGTCTACGGCAGACTGCTGGCCGCCAAGCTGGTCGCGGTGGTGTTCCTGCTGACGGCGGCGGCGTACTCACGCCGCTGGACGGGCCGCCTGGCGACGCGCCCGGCCGCGGTTGCAGCGGGGCGGGGGCGCTTCGCGCTGCTTGGCGAGGGTCGGGAGCGTCCCGCACCGCTTGGCGAGGATCGGGGGCGCCTCGCACCGCACGAGGGGCCCCGCGAGACCGGCCCCGGCGGAGACCGCCGCCCGGCCACCGCTGCTGCGGATGGCGGCTCCGATGCCGCGGACGGCGGCTCCGGCGCCGTAGTCGTGGCCGTGGACCGCGACGGGAACGACGGCCAGGCGGAAGGGGCGCGGGTGAGGGGGCGCGCGGATGCCGCCTCCGTGGTCGTGGCTGTGGACGGGGGCGAGGACGGCGTGCGGGCGAGGGGTTGCGCGGACGGCGGCTCCGGCGCCGTAGCCGCTGCCGGAGCCGTAGTCGCTACCGGAGCCGGAGCCGGGGACGGGGACGGGGACCGCGACCGGGACGGGAACGACGGCCAGGCGGAAGGGGCGCGGGCCGCGAGCCGTGCGGGCGGCGCACGCGCCGCGGACGGCGGCCGCGCGGACCGGGACGGTGACCGTGCCGGTGACGGTGCGCGGGCGCACACGAAGGCGGACGGCGGCGCCCCGGTGCAGGACCGCGCGGACCGGGACGGTGCGCGCCCCGCCGCCGAGCGGGACCCCGCCGCCGAGCGGGACCCGGGCGACGCGCCGGACCCGGGCACCGCACCGGACCCCGGCCCCGGCCGGAGTGCCCTGCGCCGCTCGGTGCTGGCGGAGATCGCGATCGGGGTCGTGGTGCTGGTGCTGACGACCCTGCTCACCGGCACCCAGCCGGGCCGTGCGGCGGAGGAGTCGGCGGCCGCCGCGGCCGCCGCCGACCAGTCGCTGGGCTCCACCACGATGCTCCCCTTCGACGTGGGCACCCGCGGCGGACGCGGCACGGTGCAGATCGAGCTGACCCCTAGCCGGGTGGGCGAGAACGCCGTGCAGGCGGTCGTCTTCGGCCCGGACGGCGGTGTCGCCACCGTTCCCGAACTCCGCCTGAGCTTCACCTTCCGGGCGCGCGGCCTCGGCCCCCTGGACGCGGGGGTCACCAACCGCGGCGGCTACTGGGCCGCGGACACGGTGAACCTCCCGCTGAAGGGCGCCTGGACCATGAAGGCGACCATCCGCACCACCGACATCGACCAGGTCACCGTGGAGAAGACGGTCTCGATCGGCTAGCGGCCGCCCCCGCTCAGGGCGCGGCCGCCAGCCGCCCCGCTCAGGGGGCGATGTCGCCGAACTGTTCGAGGAGCGCGTCGACCGGCCGGGAGGCGACGTCCGCCCCCGCACCGTCGTGCACATGCTGCTCCGCCCAGATCACCTTGCCGCGGGAGGTGTACCGGGTGCCCCACCGTTGCGCGAACTGCGCCACCAGGAACATTCCGCGGCCGCCCTCGTCCGTGGTCGCCGCCCGCCGCAGCCGCGGCGAGGTGCTGCTGCAGTCCGCCGCCTCGCAGATCAGCGTGCGCCCGTACAGCAGCCGCGCCCTGACCGGCGGCGCGCCATAGCGGATGGCGTTGGTGACCAGCTCGCTGAGGATCAGCTCGGTGGTGTACGCGGTCTCCTCCAGACCCCACTGCCGCAGCCGCTCCCGGCACTGCGCCCGCACCGCCGGCACCGCCGCCGGGTCCGGTGCCACGTCCCACTCGGCCACCCGTGAGGGCGGGAACAGCCGGGTGCGGGCCACCAGCAGGGCGATGTCGTCGCGGGGGCGGTCCGGCTTCAGCGCGTCGACCACCGCCCGGCACGTCTCCTCGGGGCCGCGCCCCCCGGCGCCCTCCAGGGCCCGGCGCAGCGCCCCCGTCCCGGTGTCGATGTCCCGGTCGCGGTCCTCCACCAGGCCGTCGGTGTAGAGCACCAGGTCGGACCCCTCGGGCAGGCGCATCTGTGTGGTCTCGAAGGGGTAGCCGCCCAGGCCCAGCGGCGCCGAGGCCGGGACCTCGGGGCTGCTGACGGTCCCGTCCGGGGCCACCACCAGCGGGCCCGGATGCCCCGCACGGGCCATGGTGCACGCCCCCGTCACCGGGTCGTAGATCGCGTAGAGGCAGGTCGCGCCCGTCACCCCCTCCACCTCGCGGCCGTCCGGTCCGCCGTCGGACCGCTCCTCGTTGTCCATGCGGACGACCAGGTCGTCCAGGTTCCCGAGCACCTCGTCCACGGGCAGGTCCAGGGTGGCGAAGTTGTGCACCGCGGTCCGCAGTCGCCCCATCGTCGCCGCCGCGTGCAGCCCGTGTCCGACGACGTCCCCGATCACCAGGGCCACCCGCGCACACGACAGCGGGATGACGTCGAACCAGTCGCCGCCCACCCCCCGCCCCTCGGCCGGGAGGTACCGCCAGGCCACATCGAGCGCGTCCTGCTCCGGCCGGCCGCGCGGCAGCAGACTCCGCTGGAGCGTGACCGCCATCTTGTGCTCCCGGGTGAACCTGCGGGCGTTGTCCACGGCCACCGCCGCCCGCATGGCCAGCTCCTCCGCGAAGGACAGATCGTCCGGCTCGTACTCCGGGGCACCGGCCATCCGGTAGAAGTTCGCCACCCCCAGGACCACTCCCCGCGCCGTCAGGGGAACGGACACCAGGGAGCGCAGCCCGCACTCCAGGGCCTTGCGGGCGCGGGTCGGATCCTGCGCCTGCCAGCCCGGCGACTCCCGCAGATCCGGCTCCAGCACCCCCCGCGCCTGCTGCAAGGTCCTCATCTGCGGGGCCTCGGGGGAGAAGGTGATCAGCTCCCCGACCGGATACATCGGCATCATCCGCACATCGCCGCTGATCGCCGCGCGCCGCAGATGCCGCCATCCCTCGGCCGTCGGCTCCCAGCCGCGCAGCACCGAGTCCAGCAGGTCCACCGTGACGGCGTCGGCGAACTGCGGCACCGCCACCTCGGCCAGCTCCTCGGCGGTGCGCACCACGTCCAGGGTGGTCCCGATCCGCACCCCTGCCTCGTACAGCAGTTTGAGGCGCTCCCGGGCCACTTCCGCCCTGCCGGTGACCGCCGCCAGCTCGGTGGTGTCCCGCAGTGTCACCACGGAGCCGCCGGACGCCGGGTCCGGGAAGGTGGGCCGCTTGTTCACCGCCAGCAGCCGGTCCTCCACCAGATACACCTCGTCGGTGACGGCCCCCGGCGACAGGAGCAGCCCGGTGAGCTGCTCCGGCAGCCCCAGCTCCCGCACGGGCCGCCCCCGCGCGTCCTCCGCCAGGCCCAGCAGCCGGTGCGCCTCCTCGTTGGCCAGCAGCAGGCGACCGCCGGCATCGGTGATCAGCACGCCTTCCCGTACGGCGTGCAGGACCGCGTCGTGGTGCTCGTACAGCCGGGCGAGTTCGGCGGGGGCCAGGCCCCGGGTCTGCTGCCGCAGCCGCCGGGCCACCAGCAGGCTCCCGGCCGTGGCCACCGCGAACGCGCCCGCGCCCGTCCCGAGGATGATCGGCAGCTGCGCGGTCCAGCGCCCGGCCAGGGAGTTGACCGTGATCCCGGCCGAGACCAGCCCCACGACCGTCCCGTGCGCGTCGGTCACCGGAACCACCGCCTGCACCACCGTGTGGCCGCCCGAGGGCAGGCGCGGGCCGCCGACCTGCTCGACGACGGTCTGGCCCTTCAGCGCGGGCCCGATGGTGCCGACGAACTTCTTCCCGATCTCCTGCGGGAGGGGGTACGTGTAGCGGATCCCCGCGGTGCTCATGGCGACCACGAAGTCCATGCCCGCCCGTCTGCGCGCCTCCTCGGCCAGCGGCTGGAGCACCGCGCTCGGGTCGGGGCTCCCGAAGGCCGGGGCGACACCGGGGGCGCTGGCGAAGGAGTGCGCCGCGACGACCGACTCCCGCCGCCCCTCCTTCAGAGCGTCCCGGGACGCCTGGAGCGCCACGGCCGCCACCGCGGCCAGCACCAGCAGCACCACGATCAGGGACTGGACGAAGAAGACCTGACCCGCGGCCGTGCGCAGGTTCAGCAGGGAGACGCGACGACCGGCGTCCGGCCGCGGGTCAGAAGACACGACGGCCTCCGATGCCGTCGGACAGCACCTCCATGTTCCCTTGATAGCACTGCATGGCACTGCGGGCCGCACAGGGCCGTACGCAACCACAGCACCCGCCCGGGTCATGCCCCAGCAAGGCGCAGCGTGCGGCGGAACGTCCGTGATCAAACGCCTGCCGCCCCTCCTGTTCGCGGCGCGACCGTTCACCTGGGTTCATATCCGTCCGCCTGTTCAGCGGCAGCCATCGACCGGACTCGCCTGAACGGTGGTGACCGTCGCTGAATGAGACGGAAACTGAGACGGACGGCCGCGGGCTGACCAGGCCGTTCGGATCCCTAGCCGCAGGCGCATCCGGCCGTTGCCGGGGTCTCCTCGGTGGTCTGGCTGGTGCAGCATCCGTCGCCGGTGGCATTGGGGTCGGCGCTCTTTCCGAGGGTGTCGGCATCGGCCTTCACGACGTAGACCTCCCACGGCTCCTTGCCAGGGCCGTGAACCCACACCTTGTCCTGAAGCGCGTAGCAGCAGGACGTGTCGTTCTCCTCGAAAGTGGCCAGACCTGCGTCCTTGAGCCGGGTGGCGGCGGCGTTGACCTGGTCGGTGGACTCGACCTCGACGCCGAGGTGGTCGAGGCGGGTCTCCTCGCCGGGCTCACCCTCGATCAGCACGAGCTTGAGCGGGGGCTCGGTGACGGCGAAGTTGGCGTAACCCTCGCGCCGCTTGGCCGGTTCGGTGCCGAACAGCTTCGAGTAGAAGGTGATCGACGCTTCCAGGTCACTGACGCGCAGGGCGAGCTGGGCACGGGGCATGACATGACTCCCATCTGGCTGAATTGATGTCTGTCGATGCAAGATTGCGTGGTGCATCGAAGACTGTCAACGTAGAGGCATGTCGAATCAAGAGCTGGTGGTGCTCGGTCAGAGCGATGAGGCGGGAGCGTGTTGCCCTGGGTTGCTGACCGCCCCCCTGGACGAGGGCCAGGCCGTGGAGCTGGCGAAGGTGTTCAAGGCGCTGGGCGATCCGGTGCGGCTGCGCCTGCTGTCGATGATCGCCTCCCGGGCGGGCGGCGAGGTGTGCGTCTGTGACCTGACCCCGGCCTTCGAGTTGTCCCAGCCGACGATCTCGCATCACCTGAAGCTGCTGCGGCAGGCGGGCCTGATCGACTGCGAGCGGCGCGGCACCTGGGTCTACTACTGGCTCGTCCCGGAGATGACCGACCGGCTCGCCGGGATCCTGACCCGTCCGGCTGGTGAGCCGCTGCCCGAGCGCGCCGCGCCGGCCGGAGCCGCCTCGTGAGCACTGCCGTACCCGAAGGGAACGTGGCCGGACGCCTGTCCTTCGTCGACCGCTACCTGGCTGTCTGGATTCTCGCGGCGATGGCCCTGGGTCTTGGCCTGGGCCGCCTGGTCCCTGGCCTGGGTGACGCGCTGGCCAAGGTGACCGTGACGGGGGTGTCCCTGCCGATCGCCCTGGGCCTGCTGGTGATGATGTACCCGGTGCTGGCCAAGGTCCGTTACGACCGCCTCGACACCGTCACCCGCGACCGCCGCCTGCTGCTGCCATCGCTGCTGCTGAACTGGATGGTCGGCCCTGCGCTCATGTTCGCCCTGGCTTGGCTGTTTCTGGCGGACCTGCCCGCCTACCGCACCGGCCTGATCATCGTCGGCCTGGCCCGCTGCATCGCCATGGTCATCATCTGGAACGACCTCGCGTGCGGCCACCGGGAAGCCGCCGCCGTCCTGGTCGCCCTGAACTCCGTCTTCCAGGTGATCGCCTTCTCGGCGCTGGGCTGGTTCTACCTCTCCGTCCTGCCCGGCTGGCTCGGCCTGGAGCAGACCGGACTGGACGTGTCCGTGTGGGAGATCGCCCGCAGCGTGCTCATCTTCCTCGGCATCCCGCTCGCGGCCGGCTACCTCACCCGACGCATCGGCGAGAAGACCAAGGGCCGCACCTGGTACGAGACTGAACTCATCCCGCGCATCGGCCCCTTCGCCCTGTACGGGCTGCTGTTCACGATCGTCGTCCTCTTCGCCCTGCAAGGCGACGCGATCACCTCACAGCCCCTGGACGTCGCCCGCATCGCCCTGCCGCTGCTGGTCTACTTCACGGTCATGTGGGCCGGGTCCATGGCCCTGGGACGCGCGGTCGACCTCGACCACTCGAGGGCCACGACGCTGGCGTTCACCGCCGCGGGCAACAACTTCGAGCTGGCCATCGCCGTCGCCATCGCCACCTTCGGCGCCACCTCCGGTCAGGCCCTCGCCGGCGTCGTCGGCCCCCTCATCGAAGTACCGGCCCTGATCGGCCTGGTGTACGTCGCCTTGTACGCCCGCCGCTACTTCACCGCCCCCGCCGTCCCCGCGCCCCAAGAGGACCCCACCCATGTCTGACACCGCCACCCCGTCCGTGCTCTTCGTCTGCGTCCACAACGCCGGACGCTCACAGATGGCCGCCGCCTTCCTCACCCACCTCGCGGGCGACCGCGTCCAGGTCCGCTCCGCCGGCTCCGCCCCCGCCGACACCGTGAATCCGGCCGTCGTCGAAGCCATGGCGGAGGTGGGCATCGCCATCGCGACCGAGGTGCCCAAGGTGCTCACGGTGGAGGCGGTCCAGGCGTCCGACGTCGTCATCACGATGGGCTGCGGCGACACCTGCCCCGTCTTCCCCGGCAAGCGCTACCTCGACTGGCAACTCCCCGACCCGGCCGGGCAGGGCGTGGAAGCGGTTCGCCCGATCCGCGACGAGATCGAGAAGCGCATCCGCGGCCTGGTCGACGAGATTGCCCCGCAGGCTTGACCAAGCCCAGATTTTGCGAGTACTTCGCAGTGAAATACGCATGCGCGAGCCCATCGGAGATCATCCGTGGGCTCGCGTGCTGTTCAGATGTGCGCTCTGGCCGCGGCGGCTAGAACTAACTCTGGTGCGGCCGCAGCGGATGATGTGCGCCACGACGCCGCAAGGTCGCCTAAGAACACCGGAACCGGACCGGAACCGTCATCGACACCTCGACCCTTCGTGCCCGGCTCGGCATCCCGTTGCCGCTGGCCGAGGCCATCGCAACCGAACTGAGCTGATCCCGGAGGAACTTCCGTCCATGCGCCCCTCCACGCTCCGCGCGCTGAAACGCGCCGTCGAGCTGACCCGGCAGAACCACCTGACCGAAGCCGTGCTGATCGCAGAACCGGTGCTCCTCGCAGCCGACGAAGGAGATCGACTGATGCCCGCCAACCGCCGCTTCCGCAATGTCGTCCGTATCGGCCCTGTCCAGGTCGGCACGTACTACGACGGCCGGGGCCGCGAGAAACACACCGCCGGATGCACGGCCCCGCGCTGCGGCTTCTCGGCGGACTACGCCAGCCGCGCCGCCGCCGAGCTGGCCGCCCGCACCCACCGCTGCGCCGCCCGCTGAGGAGCCCTCCGGTGACCGTCTCGCTCCCGCTCGTCTTCGAGGGAGCGGGCTCGGGACGAGAAGCTCCGGAAGGTCGGCAAGAGCTGGACCGTGCAGGCCTGGTTGGAGCACTGGGTCGAGAACATCGCCGAGCCGTACGGCCCGGTACATGCATGTGACGGGAGTCATGCTCCGCAAGGTCGCTCAGCAAGTCGGCGACGCGCTCTGGGAGCTGCCCGGCGCCGAAGAAAAGCCCGACTGAGACGGAAACTGAGACGGACAACGTCGAAGGGCCCCACTGCGAGCAGTGGGGCCCTTCGACATCGTGCCCGGTGAGGCACTGGCGGAGGATACGAGATTCGAACTCGTGAGGGGTTGCCCCCAACACGCTTTCCAAGCGTGCGCCCTAGGCCTCTAGGCGAATCCTCCGCCGGAAACATTACATGACGTCGGGGAGTGCTTGCGAACTCGTTCGGAGGCCCGGTGATCGGGCTCGTTCGCGGGCCCGGCGATCGGGTAGGCTGGGGCTCAGCCCCTCACGCGGCGCTATCTGACTGAACTCCCCCAGGGCCGGAAGGCAGCAAGGGTAGGTTGGCTCTGGCGGGTGCGTGGGGGGTCTTTCTGTTCCCAGGGCCTCCGGGGCTCCGGGGCTGACTCCCGCGGGAGGCGTGGGGGAGCGGCTCGGGCCGGGGCGTGTTGTCGGTGGGCGCCTATAACCTCGTAAGCGTGTCGTCTCTTGCGCTGTACCGCCGCTACCGCCCGGAGTCCTTTGCCGAGGTCATCGGGCAGGAGCATGTCACCGACCCGTTGCAGCAGGCGCTGCGGAACAACCGGGTCAATCACGCGTACCTGTTCAGCGGGCCCCGCGGCTGTGGCAAGACGACCAGCGCCCGCATCCTGGCGCGCTGCCTGAACTGCGAGAAGGGCCCTACGCCGACGCCGTGCGGCGAGTGCCAGTCCTGCCAGGACCTGGCGCGGAACGGACCGGGGTCCATCGATGTCATCGAGATCGACGCCGCGTCGCACGGTGGTGTGGACGATGCCCGCGACCTGCGGGAGAAGGCCTTCTTCGGGCCCGCGAGCAGCCGGTACAAGATCTACATCATCGACGAGGCCCACATGGTCACGTCGGCCGGTTTCAACGCGCTGCTGAAGGTCGTCGAGGAGCCGCCCGAGCACCTCAAGTTCATCTTCGCGACCACCGAGCCGGAGAAGGTCATCGGGACCATCCGCTCGCGCACCCACCACTACCCCTTCCGCCTGGTGCCGCCGGGGACCCTGCGGGACTACCTGGCCGAGGTCTGCGGGCGGGAGGCCATCCCGGTCGACGACGGGGTCCTGCCGCTCGTGGTGCGGGCGGGCGCGGGGTCCGTGCGTGACTCCATGTCCGTCATGGACCAGCTGCTGGCGGGCGCGGGCGCCGACGGTGTGACGTATGCCATGGCCACCTCCCTGCTCGGCTACACCGACGGCTCGCTCCTGGACTCCGTCGTGGAGGCCTTCGCCTCCGGGGACGGGGCGGCCGCCTTCGAGGTCGTGGACCGGATCATCGAGGGGGGCAACGATCCCCGCCGGTTCGTCGCGGACCTGCTGGAGCGGCTGCGGGACCTGGTGATCCTCGCCGCCGTGCCCGACGCCGTGGAGAAGGGGCTCCTGGACGCCCCGGTCGATGTGCTGGAGCGGATGCAGGCCCAGGCGGGCGTCTTCGGCCCGGCCGAGCTGAGCCGTGCCGCCGACCTCGTCAACGAGGGGCTTACGGAGATGCGCGGCGCGACCTCGCCCCGGCTCCAGCTCGAACTGATCTGCGCGCGGGTGATGCTGCCCGCCGCTTACGGCGACGAGCGCTCGGTGATGGCCCGTCTCGACCGGCTGGAGCGGGGCGTCAACTTCTCCGGCGGCGGCGCGGCCCCCGCCATGGGCTATGTCCCGGGACCTGGTGCGCACGCGGCGGTGGCCGGGGAGCCGGGAACCCCCCAGGGCACGGACACGGTGCCCGTTCCGCCCGGCGGCGGTCTCGCGGCGGCCCGCGCGGCGGTACGGACCGGTGGGAGCGTGGGCCCGGGCGGGGCCGGGAGCGCGGCGCCGGGCGGTGCCGGGATGCCGGGGCCGAGCGGCGCGCCGGGCCCTGCCGCCGGTGCCCCCGGCGGCCACGGCGGCGGTGCGGCGCCTGTCGCAGAGCCGCACCCTGCGGCCCCGCAGCCTGCCGCTCCGCAGTCCGCCCCCCCGCAGCCCGTGGCCCAGGAGACGCCCCCCACCGCTCCGGCGCAGCAGGAGCCCCCCGCTCAGCCCCAGGCCGCCCCTGCGCAGCCGCAGACCGCTGCCGCACCCGGTGCCTGGCCCACCGCCTCGGCCGCGGGCAGTGGCCGGCGGCCCGGAGGATGGCCCACCGCGGCGTCCGCGGGCGGGGCACAGGCCCAGGCTCAGTCCGCGCCCGCCCCCGGACCCGCGGCTCCCGCAGCGGCGGCCCCGGCCGCTTCCGCGGCAGCCTCCCCGGCCGCGGGTGGTCTCGACCCCCGCATGCTGTGGCCGAACATCCTGGAGGCGGTGAAGAACCGCCGCCGCTTCACCTGGATCCTGCTGAGCCAGAACGCGCAGGTGGCGGGCTTCGACGGGACGACCCTGCAAGTCGGCTTCGTCAACCCCGGCGCCCGGGACAACTTCCTGAGCAGCGGCAGCGAGGACGTCCTGCGGCAGGCCCTGGCCGAGCAGTTCAACGTGCAGTGGAAGATCGAGGCCATCGTCGACCCGTCGGGCGGCTCGGCCCCACCGGCCTCCGGCGGCTTCGGCGGCGGCACCCCCAGCCCCGGTGGCGGCAGCCCCGGCGGCTACGGCGGCGGAAGCGGCGGCTACGGAGGCGGCGGCTACGGCGGCGGCACCGGTGGCCATGGCGGCGGAGCACCGTCCGCCCCGGGCCCCGCACCCCAGCAGTCGGGGTCGGCCCCGGCCGCGCGTCCCACGTCGGCGTCCCCGGCGCCGTCCCGCCCGGCCCCGACGGAGCCCTCCGCACCGCCCCGCCATGTGGTCGCCCCCGAGGACGACATGCCGGAGGACGACGACCCCGACCTCGACGAGTCGGCCCTCTCCGGGCACGACCTGATCGTCCGGGAGCTGGGCGCCACCGTCGTGGACGAGTTCTCCAACGAGTGACGCGCACCGGGATGGGGCCGCTCCCGGGCCCATCCCGGAGAACCGATGGCCCTTCTTGGAGGAAGCGACAAACGCTGGTCCCGCCTCCCTTCGGTGGCCCCCACAAGGGTCCGGTCCGGCGTCCCGTTAGGCTGACCTCGTGAAGGTCCTCGTCATCGGCAGCGGTGCCCGCGAACACGCCCTGTGCCGTTCCCTGTCCCTCGACCCCGACGTCACCGCGCTGCACTGCGCCCCCGGCAACGCCGGCATCGCCGAGGTGGCCCAACTCCACCAGGTCGACGCCCTCGACGGAGACGCCGTGGCCGCGCTGGCCGCGGAACTCGGCGCCGGGCTGGTCGTCGTAGGCCCCGAGGCCCCGCTCGTCGCGGGTGTCGCGGACACCGTGCGCGCGGCCGGCATCCCCGTCTTCGGCCCCTCCCGGGAGGCCGCGCGGCTGGAGGGCTCCAAGGCGTTCGCCAAGGACGTGATGGCGGCGGCGGGCGTTCCCACCGCGCGTTCGTACGTCTGCACGAACGCCGATGAGGCCGAGGAGGCGCTCGACGCCTTCGGCGCCCCCTACGTCGTCAAGGACGACGGCCTCGCCGCCGGAAAGGGCGTCGTCGTCACCGCCGATCTCGACACCGCGAGGGCACACGCGGCCCACTGCGAGCGGGTGGTCGTCGAGGAGTTCCTCGACGGTCCCGAGGTGTCCCTGTTCGCCGTCACCGACGGTGAGACGGTTCTCCCGCTCCAGCCCGCGCAGGACTTCAAGCGCGCCCTGGACGGCGACGAGGGGCCGAACACCGGCGGCATGGGCGCGTACTCGCCGCTTCCGTGGGCCGACCCGAAGCTGGTGGACGAGGTCCTGCGGACCGTTCTCCAGCCGACGGTGGACGAGATGCGCCGCCGCGGCACGCCCTTCTCCGGGCTGCTCTACGCGGGCCTGGCGATCACCTCGCGCGGTGTGCGGGTGATCGAGTTCAACGCCCGCTTCGGCGACCCGGAGACCCAGGTCGTGCTCGCCCGGCTCAGGACCCCGCTCGCCCGGGTGCTGCTGGCCGCGGCGAACGGCACCCTCGCCGATGTCGAACCCCTGCGCTGGAGCGAGGACGCGGCGGTCACCGTGGTCGTGGCCTCCCACAACTACCCGGGCACCCCGCGCACCGGCGACCCGATCACCGGCCTCGACGAGGTGGCGGCCGAGGACGCACCGGACGCCTACGTCCTGCACGCGGGCACCCGGCGCGAGGGCGACGCGGTGGTGAGCGCGGGCGGCCGCGTGCTCTCCGTCACGGCCACCGGCCCGGACCTCGCCGCGGCCCGCCGCCGCGCCTACACGGCAGTGGCCCGCATCCGGCTCGACGGCTCCCAGCACCGTACGGACATCGCGGCCCGGGCGGCGGAGGACTCCGGCAGCCGGAGCTGAGCCGCCACCAAACATCCAGGGCCAAAACAGCCGAGCAGTCGAACATTCGAACGGCCGAGCATCCGAGGGCCTGGCACGGGGGTGACCCCCGTGCCAGGCCCTCCGTACTGGTCCACGTCCCCGGAACGTGGCGCCCGTCCCACGTCATCCAGCTTTCCCCAAAGCCATTCCATCGAGTGACCGGTGACCCATCCGGCTGACGGCGGCCGGGGCCCCAACTAGTGTGCGGCGCAAGCCGTTCCGGCACTTGGCCCACCGGCATTGCGATGTCAGTGGGGGGTGCCACAGTGGGGGAGTGAGCAACGCACGGTCGTCCGGCGGCGAGGTCCCCGGCGGACACGACGAAAGCCGTTACGGCGCATGGGGCGCCGGGCGGAAGCGGGCTGTACAGAGGCGGGACAGAGGGGGTGACGTCCGGTCGTGACCGGTATGGGTGTGGAGGCGGGCGCGCAGGCCGCGCGCGCACGGGCGCTGGCCGTGCTGCGGATCCGCAGCAGGGCACTGGCCGTCGCCCTGCTCCCGGCCGCCGTCGCCGTCGTGCTGCTCGTCGGCGGCGCCACCGGCCACCTCCCCGGCCGCCACTGGGACATCGCCCGCTGGATCACGACCGCCCTCGCCGCCCTCGTCCTGCTCTGTGCCGCCGCCTTCGCCCTGTTGGTGGCCCGCGCCCGGCCCGCCGTCAGCCCGACGGTCCCGATCGCGGAGGAGTCGGCCCCCGACCTCTACCGGATGGTCCGCGACCTGGCCGACCGCCTGGACGTGCCCGCGCCCTCCGCGATAGCCCTCACCCCCGACTGCGACAGCTGGCTGGAGGACCGCACCCACCGCGCCCACTCCCCGCCGACCCGCGGCGGAGAGGGAACACACTCCGGGCAGGGGGCACCCTCCAGCCCGGGGGCACACTCCGCCCGGGGCACACACTCGGGCCGAGGGACGAACACCGGCCGAGGGACGAACTCCGGCCGGGGCACGAACACCGGCCGGGGCATACGCGGCCTGGCCCCGTCCCGGTCCCACCGGGCCCCGACCGCGCCCGTGCTGGTCATAGGCTCGCCGTTCCTGTGGTGGATGCGGGTCGGTGAGCTGCGCGCCGTCCTCGCCCCGGTCGTGGCGGGCACGGGCCCGTCGGCCCACCCGGACATAGCGGCGGCCCGCCGTTTTGTACGCGGGCTGGACGCCGCCGTGGCCGTGACCTCCGGACCCGCGCGCAGCCCTCTGATACGTACGCTGCTGTCCGGCGCGGGCTGGCTGTCCCGCCTGCTGCTGCGGAGCTGCCGGGGTCACGCGGCCGAGATGGAGCGAGGGGTGGCCGCCGCGGCGTCCGAGCGCGCGCAGGCTGTGGACTACGGTCTGCGGATCGTCGCCCAGGAGCAGGTGGGGCTGGCATACGCGGGCTGGGACCGGTTGCTCACGCGGGTCGCGCTGCCCGCCTGGCGGATGGGCCGCTGGCCCTCCCGGCTGGACGCGGGTGTGGTCGCCGCGCTGACCGAGCTGTCCCGCCGGGACCGGCTGGCCGAGGGCTTCACCTCCCGGCTCGGCGAGCGCCCGGCCTGCGACCTGCTGGAGGAACCCGGCGCCATCGACGAGGCCGCGTCGCTCCTCGCCGCCCGTCTCTTCCACGGCGGCCCGCCCCGGCCCGGTCCTGAGTGGGCCCCGGTGCACTGGCACGACTACCCGGAGGAGGTCGTCGACCGCAAGTGGCGCCAGGACGCGGCGCGTCTCCAGCGTGTCCTGGACGCCCTGGGCGTACGCCATCCCGCGCCCTCGGCGGTGTCCCGCGCGGACGGCCCGACGCTGGAGCGGGTCGTGGAGTATCTGACCGTGCGGGAGGCGGAGACCGCCCGCGAGGCACCGTTCCCCGCGGCCGCCGACGACGACGGGGTGGTCGCCAGTGTGCGGGCCGCCGCCCTGGTGGCCGGGCTCAGCGCCGCCATGGCCCGGGAGGAGACGGTCACCGGCCGTCCCCCGGTGGGTGTCGAAGCCGGGCAGTCCGCGGGCCCGGACCCGGCGCTGTGGGACGAGGGAGCCCTCCCGCTCTTCCCGCTCCAGCCGCCGCGCACCGGCCGGGAACTGCTGGTGGACCATGTGACCGCGATGGTGTGCTGCGCCGCCATGGACACGGCGGGCGCGGTGCCCGGGCTCGACTGGCTGGACGGCCCGTCCCTCCTGGTGAAGGGAGAACGCGCGGCCGACCTGGCCCCCCGGATCCTGACCCTGGTCGAGGAGGGGGATCCGGCCCCGCTGCGCTGCTGGCTGCTGAACCTCGGCGTACGCCCCGAGAAGCCGGTCCGGCTGGTCTGACCGCCCGCGACGTGGACCCCTGGCCCCAGGCTCCCATTCCGTTACACGTCAATTCACGACGAACGGTGACGGAGTGCGTGCGTAATGTGATGTGCTGGGACCGATCGCATACCAGGCACATGCCAGAGCAAGGCCGGATCAGGGGCCGGGCAAGGGCTTGACGACGGCTCACGGGGGACGAGGGAGGGGACATCACATGGAGTCGGAGCACATCCGCCGCTGGGAGTCGGGCGCTCTCGCGCATGCCGTGACGGATCCTTTCGGCCAGGGCCCCGTTCCCTGGCTCCGAGGGAGCGAGACGTACTTCGACGACACGGGGCACGTGGTCCCCTGGTACGTGGACCCCGCCCCCGCCCATGTTCCGTCCCAGGGGACCAAGGGGGCCCGGGTTCCCGCGCCCCGCACCGGCGGCCCCCGCTCCGCCGACGACGTCCACCGCCAGATCAAGGGCTTCACCTCGACGGGCGCGGTCGCCCCGGGGGAGGCCATCGACTTCCGTATCACCGTCGACCCGCCCCAGGAATTCGCCGTCGACGTGTACCGGATCGGGCACTACGACGGCGACGGCGCAGCCAAGATCACCACCAGCCCCCGGCTGTCCGGCATCGTGCAGCCGCCGCCGCTCACCGCCGACCGCACGGTCTCCTGCCACCACTGGTGGCTGTCCTGGCGGCTCCAGATCCCCTCGTACTGGAGCATCGGCGCCTATGTCGCCGTCCTCACCACCGCCGACGGCTACCGCTCCCACGTCCCCTTCACCGTCCGCGACGGCCGCCCGGCGGACCTGCTTCTGCTGCTGCCCGACGTCACCTGGCAGGCGTACAACCTGTATCCGGAGGACGGGCACACCGGCGCCAGCCTCTACCACGCCTGGGACACGGGCGGACGGCTGCTCGGCGAGGCCGACGCCGCCACCACGGTCTCCTTCGACCGCCCGTACGCGGGCGCGGGCCTGCCCCTGCACGTCGGCCACGCCTACGACTTCATCCGCTGGGCCGAGCGCTACGGCTATGACATCGCCTATGCCGACGCCCGCGACCTGCACGCGGGACGCGTCGACCCCACCCGCTACCGGGGCCTTGTCTTCCCGGGCCACGACGAGTACTGGTCGGCCCAGATGCGCCGCACCGTGGAACTCGCCCGCGAGCACGGCACCTCCCTGGTGTTCCTGTCCGCCAACACCATGTACTGGCAGGTGGAGCTGGGCCCCTCCCCGTCCGGGGTCCCGGACCGGCTGCTCACCTGCCGCAAGCGCCGCGGCCCGGGAAAGCCCGTGCTCTGGCGGGAGATCGACCGCCCCGAGCAGGAGATGGTCGGCATCCAGTACGCGGGACGGGTCCCCGAACCCCATCCCCTCGTCGTGCGCAACGCCGGTCACTGGCTGTGGGAGTCGACCGGCGCCCAGGAGGGCGACGAACTGGACGGCATGGTCGCCGGGGAGGCGGACCGTTACTTCCCCCGTGTCCCCCTGCCCGAGCACCAAGGCCGCATCCTGCTCGCCCACTCCCCCTACCGGGACAGCGAGGGTGTGCGGCGCCACCAGGAGACCTCCCTCTACCGCGCGCCCTCCGGAGCCCTGGTCTTCGCGTCCGGGACCTTCGCCTGGTCCCCGGCCCTGGACCGCCCCGGCCACACGGACCCCCGGATCCAGCAGGCCACGGCGAACCTCCTGGACCGCATCTGCAAACGGGACTGACCCCTCCCGGGCCACCTCCCTCACCGGTCCCGCCCCCCGCATCCTCCCCGGCCCCACCCCCAGACCGGCACCCTCCCCGCCCCGCCCCACCCGGACCTGCACCCTCCCCGCCCCACCCCCCCGGACCAGCCCGCTCCCCGCATACGGGAGAATCGAGCCAGTTGGACAGAACCACGGGGAGGAACCGTGTCCGGATTCGTGGAAAAGCCCGAACCCGTCCAGGTGCCGGGCCTGGTGCATCTGCACACCGGCAAGGTGCGCGAGCTGTACCGGAACGAGACGGGCGACCTCGTGATGGTCGCCAGCGACCGCACATCGGCATTCGACTGGGTGCTGCCGACCGAGATCCCGGACAAGGGCCGGATCCTCACCCAGCTGTCGCTGTGGTGGTTCGACCGGCTCCGCGATCTGGTGCCGAGCCATGTCCTGAGCACCGAGCTGCCGCCCGGCGCCCCGGCCGACTGGGCCGGCCGCACCCTGGTCTGCACATCCCTGCGGATGGTCCCGGTGGAGTGTGTGGCCCGGGGCTATCTGACCGGTTCGGGTCTTGCCGAGTACCGCGAGTCCCGTACGGTCTGCGGCCTCGCCCTCCCCGAGGGCCTGGTGGACGGATCGGAGCTGCCCGCGCCGATCTTCACGCCCGCCGCCAAGGCCGCCGTCGGCGAGCACGACGAGAACGTCTCCTACGAGGAGGCCGCCCGTCAGGTCGGCGCCGAGACCGCGGCGCAGCTGCGGCAGGCCACCCTCGCGGTGTACGGGCGGGCCCGTGACATCGCCCGCGAGCGCGGGATCATCCTGGCGGACACCAAGTTCGAGTTCGGATACGACGGCGACACCCTGGTCCTCGCCGACGAGGTCCTCACCCCGGACTCCTCCCGCTTCTGGCCGGCCGACCGCTGGGAGCCGGGCCGCGCCCAGCCGTCGTTCGACAAGCAGTTCGTGCGGGACTGGCTCACCTCCGCAGCCTCCGGCTGGGACCGCACGAGCGAGCAGCCCCCGCCGCCGCTGCCGCAGGAGATCGTCGAGGCGACCCGCGCGAAGTACGTGGAGGCCTACGAGCGCCTGACGGGCCTCCGCTGGAGCTGAGCCCTGAGCCCATGAGAAAGGCCCCGGTCGATGACCGGGGCCTTTGCTCTGTGGAGCGGACGACGAGGCTCGAACTCGCGACCTCAACCTTGGCAAGGTTGCGCTCTACCAACTGAGCTACGTCCGCACTGCGCCGTTGCGCGAGAGCAACTATACCCAACCCCGAGCGTGCCCGGGACGCATCGCCGAACGGTGGGCCCGGCCGACGGCGGGCGCGCGCGGCCGGTCCCCCGGGGCAGGGCGGTCATGGCGCGCTCCCGGACCCGGGCGCCCGCCCCCTCGTACGGCGGGGAGCCCTGGGCGGTCGCCGAGCGCCCGGCCGGGAGCGGCGGGAGCGGCGGAAGGGCCAACTGTGGGGGAGCCGTGCGGCTTTGCGTGCCGCGTCCACCGGGCGCGCCACCGTGTCCGTGCCCGGCCGGTGCCTCCCGGGACCGGCAGCATCCGCCCCGGGAGCCCGCGCCCAGGCGCAATCGGCCGTCGCGTCCGGCCGCCCGCGGGCCCGGCATTCGGAGTGTTCGCCCCCGGCATACCCCCGATGGAATGTGGTCGTCCTCACACCATTCCCCGAAGGGCTCTTCTATGTACCCAACGAGAAAGGCCCCGATCGATGACCGGGGCCTTAACTCCATGGAGCGGACGACGAGGCTCGAACTCGCGACCTCAACCTTGGCAAGGTTGCGCTCTACCAACTGAGCTACGTCCGCACTGCTCCCGACCGGCTTTCACCGATCGGTGCGGGCACCAGCTTACCTGATCCACAAGTGTGGTTGGGACGGTGCCGTGGAGCGGGTGACAGGGATTGCACACTGCGCCTCCCCCTTGGAAAGGGGGTGTTCTGCTACTGAACTACACCCGCGTGACTCCTGGGGTCCGACCTTTCGGCCTTGCCCCTCGGCGTGTTCCAGACTCTAGCTGATCACCCGGGGTGCAGCGCAAGTCGGTTGCGGGCGGGGCCGGATGGGGGGGCGAAGCCTGCGTGCGCGCGCCCCCCGGCCGTCCCTCGCCTCAGTTCGCCTCCGCGAAGGCCTCGTAGACCTTCTTCGGGATGCGGCCGCGCGGCGGCACGTCCATCTTGTTGGAGCGGGCCCAGGCGCGGACGGCGGCCGGGTCGGGGGTCACCGCCGTGTGGGTGTACGCCTTGCCGGACTTCGCCTTCTTGCGGCCGGCCTCGACGTAGGGCGCCAGTGCCTTACGCAGTTTCTTGGCATTGGCTCGGTTGAGGTCGATCTCGTAGGACTTGCCGTCCAGTCCGAATGCGATCGTTTCCGCCGCTTCTGAGCCGTCGATGTCGTCAAAGAGAGTGACCACGACACGCTGCGCCACGAATATCGGTCCCTTCGTGCGGCACCTCCGCGATCATCCGCCACGACGTGTGCGGACGTCCGGGGATGCCGGGGAGATGTCGACTGTCCGGCGGTAATTGAGCAAAGTATCGGCTATTGCCAATTCCTTTGTACAGTGCCCGGCATTGCATTGTGAAGACCGACGGAATACGTCCGCGTGTCCGGGCAATGACGGGGTCACCGTCCTTCGTGGTTTTTCCGAGGATTTTCCGTGCCGAGGTGGCTTCGATGGTCCCGGATCGTGACGGGGCTCACGTAGGAAGCTACGAATCTACGCGAGTAGAAATTTTGTACGGGTAGTCTGAAGGGACCTGCTCAGCACCACACACCGGGAGTGCCAGTGGCACGCGTCGTAGTCGACGTCATGCTCAAGCCGGAGATCCTCGACCCCCAGGGCCAGGCGGTCCAGCGCGCCCTGCCGCGGCTCGGTTTCGAAGGCATCTCCGACGTACGTCAGGGAAAGCGATTCGAACTCGAGGTGGACGGGCCGGTCGACGATGCCGCGCTCGCCCGCATCCGTGATCTCGCGGAATCCTTCCTCGCCAACACCGTGATCGAGGACTTCACCGTCAAGGTGGAGGAAGTCGCGGAGGCCGCCAAGTGACCGCTCGTATCGGCGTCGTCACTTTCCCGGGCAGCCTGGACGACCGGGACACCCAGCGCGCGATCCGCCTCGCGGGCGCGGAGCCCGTGGCTCTCTGGCACAAGGACAAGGGCCTGGGTCAGGTCGACGCGGTGGTGCTGCCGGGAGGTTTCTCCTACGGCGACTATCTGCGGGCCGGCGCCATCTCCCGGTTCTCCCCGGTGATGGAGTCCGTCATCGAGCAGGCGAAGGCCGGACTGCCGGTCCTCGGCATCTGCAACGGCTTCCAGGTCCTCACCGAGGCGCACCTGCTCCCGGGCGCCATGCTCGGCAACGACCACCTCCACTTCATCTGCCGCGACCAGAAGCTGCGGGTGGAGCAGACGGGGACGGCCTGGACCGGTGACTTCATCGCCGGGCAGGAGATCCACATCCCGCTGAAGAACATGGACGGCCGGTACGTCGCCGACGCGTACACGCTGGACCAGCTGGAGGCGGAGGGCCGGGTCGTCTTCCGCTACCTCGACGTCAACCCCAACGGCTCGCTCCGCGACATCGCCGGCATCACCAACGAGGCCGGGAACGTCGTCGGCCTCATGCCGCACCCGGAGCACGCCGTCGAGCCGCTGATCGGCACCGGACGCACCGACGGGCTCCCGTTCTTCACATCGATCCTCAAGAAGCTGGTGGGCGCATGAGCAAGACGCCTCTGGACACGGTCGAGCACGCGGCCGCGACCCCCGACGTCGAGCTGCCCTGGGCCGAACTCGGCCTGAAGAAGGACGAGTACGAGCGGGTCGTCGAGATCCTGGGCCGCCGCCCCACCGGCGCCGAGCTGGCCATGTACTCGGTCATGTGGTCCGAGCACTGCTCCTACAAGTCCTCCAAGGTCCACCTCCGCCAGTTCGGTGAGAAGGCCCCGCAGTCGGACGCCCTGCTCGTCGGCATCGGCGAGAACGCGGGCGTCGTCGACGTCGGCCAGGGCTACGCGGTCACCTTCAAGGTGGAGTCACACAACCACCCGTCGTACGTGGAGCCGTACCAGGGCGCCGCGACCGGCGTCGGCGGCATCGTGCGCGACATCATCGCGATGGGCGCGCGGCCGGTCGCCGTCGTCGACCCGCTGCGCTTCGGCGCGGCCGACCACCCCGACACCAAGCGGGTCCTGCCCGGCGTCGTCGCGGGCATCGGCGGCTACGGCAACTGCCTCGGCCTGCCCAACATTGGCGGCGAGGTCGTCTTCGACTCCTGCTACCAGGGCAACCCGCTGGTCAACGCCGGTGCCATCGGGGTGATGCGGCACGAGGACATCCATCTGGCGAAGGCGTCCGGCACGGGCAACAAGGTCGTGCTCTACGGCGCCCGCACCGGCGGCGACGGCATCGGCGGCGCCTCGATCCTCGCCTCCGAGACCTTCGACGACGCCAAGCCCTCCAAGCGCCCGGCCGTCCAGGTCGGCGACCCGTTCCAGGAGAAGCTGCTCATCGAGTGCACCCTGGAGGCCTTCCGGGAGAAGCTGGTCGTCGGCATCCAGGACCTCGGCGCGGCCGGTCTGTCCTGCGCCACCTCGGAGCTGGCGTCCAACGGTTCCGGCGGTATGCGCGTCACCCTGGACGACGTACCGCTGCGTGACTCGACGCTCTCGCCGGAGGAGATCCTCATGAGCGAGTCGCAGGAGCGCATGTGCGCGGTCGTCGAGCCGGACAAGGTCGGCCGGTTCCTGGAGATCTGCGAGAAGTGGGACGTCATCGCCACCGTCATCGGTGAGGTGACCGACGGGGACCGCCTGGAGATCTACTGGCACGGCGGCAAGATCGTCGACGTCGACCCGCGGACGGTCGCGCACGAGGGCCCGGTCTACGAGCGCCCCTACGCGCGCCCCGACTGGCAGGACGCGCTCCAGGCCGACGACGCCGGCAAGCTGCCGCGCCCGGAGACCTCCAAGGAGCTGAAGGACCAGGTCCTGAAGCTGGTGGCGTCGCCCAACCAGGCGTCCAAGAAGTGGATCACCTCCCAGTACGACCACTTCGTCCAGGGCAACACCGTCCTCGCCCAGCCCGAGGACTCCGGGATGATCCGCATCGACGAGGCCTCCGGGCTCGGCGTCGCCATCGCGACCGACGGCAACGGGCGGTACGCGAAGCTCGACCCGTACACGGGCGCGCAGCTCGCGCTCGCCGAGGCGTACCGGAATGTGGCCACCACGGGCGCCCGGCCGCTCGCCGTCTCCGACTGCCTCAACTTCGGCTCGCCCGAGGACCCGGCCGTCATGTGGCAGTTCGCGGAGGCCGTGCGCGGTCTCGCCGACGGCTGCCTCCAGCTGGGCACCCCGGTGACCGGCGGCAATGTGTCGCTGTACAACCAGACGGGCGAGGCGGCCATCCACCCGACCCCGGTGGTGGCGGTCCTGGGCGTCATCGACGATGTCGCCCGCCGCACGCCGGTCGCCTTCCAGGAGGAGGGCCAGCTGATCTACCTTCTCGGCGACACGCGCGAGGAGTTCGGCGGCTCGGCCTGGTCGCAGGTCGTCCACGACCATCTCGGCGGACTGCCCCCGCAGGTCGACCTGGAGCGGGAGCGGCTGCTCGGCGAGATCCTGATCTCCGCCTCCCGCGACGGCATGATCGACTCCGCGCACGACCTGTCCGACGGCGGTCTGGTCCAGGCCGTGGTCGAGTCGGCGCTGCTGGGCGGCAAGGGCGCGCGGCTGATCGTGCCGGACGGCCTGGACGCGTTCACCTTCCTGTTCTCCGAGTCGGCGGGGCGCGCGGTGGTCGCGGTGCCGCGCTCGGAGGAGATCCGCTTCAACGACATGTGCGGCGCGCGTGGTCTGCCCGCCGTCCGGGTCGGTGTCGTGGACGGGAACGCGGTGGAACTCCAGGGCCACTTCGCGCTGTCCCTGGAGGAACTGCGCGAGGCCCACGAGGCCACCATCCCGGCACTCCTCAAGTAGGAGTTCCGCACCTACGGCGCCCGGCCGTCCCGCCGTTCTCCGGCGGGGACGGCCGGGCACGCGCCGTCCCCGGGCGGGGCCCGGTCGCCGTTCTCCGGCGGGGCTCCAGGCATCCGGCGCCACTTCGGGTCCGCCCGCACGGGCCGGACCCGAAGCGCGCTTCCCAGGACGGCACTTCGAGCCCGGCCCGTCCCCGTACCGCCAAGGGCCCCGTAAGTTCTCGGCCTGCGTCGCAAAAGTGCCTTAGCCGGGTTGTCGTCCCGGCATAGGCTCGCCCTCATGCCTCTCGCCGGAAAGCGCGCCCGCACCTACGACCCCGCCAGGACCCGTACCGCGGTTCTCGCCCAGTTCGACCATGTGCGGGAGGCCGTGCGGACCCTCACCGCCGCCCAACTCGCCCTCCCCACCCGCCTCGGCGACTGGACCGTACGGGAGCTGGCCGCGCACATCGGGGCGAGCCTCGCGACCGTCGGGCGTTTCCTCGGGCAGCCCGAGCCCGCCCGGCAGGACGCCATCGCCCTCGACTGGCCGTTCATCACCTCCGCCCACTCCGCGACCGTCGCCAAGGGCGCCCACCAACTGGTCGAGGACCACCCCGACCTGGACGCCTACCTCACCGGGATCGCGGAGGCCACCCGACGGGACCTCGACACCCATCCCGGCACCCGGCTGCTCGCCACCCACGCCGGTGCCATGCCGCTGGACGACTACATGGTCACCCGCACGGTGGAACTCGTCGTCCACACCGACGACCTCAACGACGCCGTCCCGGGACTCGGCGTCCCCCACGACCGGCAGGCCCTCGCCGCCTGCACCCGGCTGCTCGCGGACGCGCTCGCCGCTCGGGCGCCCGGGTCCGCCACCGAGCTGCGCATCCCGCCGTACGCCGTGGTGCAGTGCGTCGAGGGCCCCCGCCACACCCGCGGCACCCCGCCGAACGTCGTCGAGACCGACCCGCTGACCTGGATCCGGCTCGCCACGGGCCGCGCCTCCTGGGACACCGCCCTCTCCGACGCCCTGGTCACCGCCAGCGGGGAGCGGGCCGATCTGGGACCGCTGCTGCCCCTGATGTCCTGAACCGGCCGTCACGGGGACCGGGACCCCCGACGGCTGCGACTGCGACAGTTCCGGCGCGGCTGTCGCGACCCTACGGAACGGTCACCTCACCCTGGGACCACCTCGGACCCCACAGATGATGTGCGACGGCTCACTTATGCATACCTACAAAGAGGCGGCCGAACGCCCCGCCCGGCGGTCGGCCTCTCGGACCCGCCCGCTCGAGATCTCGCTGACCAGCGAAAACGATGGGGTAGCCACCCGGTGACCCGGAGTTGTAGCCGGTCGGCGGGGGTGTCCGGGGTGACCGGCCGGATTCGGACCAGTGCGCGATCTCGCCTACACTCGGAGCCGTGCCACGTGGTGACGGTCGACTCAATCACGATCTGCTCCCCGGCGAGAAAGGCCCCCAGGACGCATGTGGCGTCTTCGGTGTCTGGGCTCCGGGCGAAGAGGTCGCAAAACTCACGTACTTCGGGCTCTACGCCCTTCAGCACCGGGGTCAGGAATCCGCGGGAATCGCGGTCAGCAACGGCTCCCAGATCCTCGTCTTCAAGGACATGGGCCTCGTTTCCCAGGTCTTCGACGAAACTTCGCTCGGTTCCCTCCAAGGTCATATCGCGGTCGGACACGCCCGCTACTCGACCACCGGCGCCTCCGTGTGGGAGAACGCCCAGCCCACCTTCCGGGCCACGGCCCACGGCTCCCTCGCGCTCGGCCACAACGGCAACCTGGTCAACACGGCGCAGCTCGCCGAGATGGTCGCCGCCCTTCCCAAGGAGAACGGCCGTGCCACCCAGGTGGCCGCCACCAACGACACCGACCTGGTCACGGCCCTGCTGGCCGGACAGGTCGATGACGACGGGGTGCCACTGACCGTCGAGGAAGCGGCCATCAAGGTCCTCCCGAAGGTCCAGGGCGCCTTCTCCCTCGTCTTCATGAACGAGCAGACCCTCTACGCGGCCCGAGACCCGCAGGGCATCCGCCCGCTGGTCCTCGGCCGGCTGGAGCGCGGCTGGGTCGTCGCCTCGGAGAGCGCCGCCCTGGACATCACGGGCGCCAGCTTCGTCCGCGAGATCGAGCCCGGCGAGTTCGTGGCGATAGACGAGAACGGTCTGCGCAGCTCTCGATTCGCAGAAGCGAAGCCTCGCGGCTGTGTCTTCGAGTATGTCTACCTGGCCCGTCCGGACACCGACATCGCCGGTCGCAACGTCTATCTCTCCCGTGTGGAGATGGGCCGCCGCCTGGCGAAGGAGGCGCCCGCCGAGGCCGATCTCGTCATAGCGACGCCGGAGTCCGGCACCCCTGCCGCGATCGGCTACGCCGAGGCGTCCGGGATCCCCTTCGGCGCCGGCCTGGTGAAGAACGCCTATGTCGGCCGCACCTTCATCCAGCCCTCGCAGACCATCCGCCAGCTGGGCATCCGGCTGAAGCTCAACCCCCTGAAGGAAGTCATCCGGGGCAAGCGGCTGGTCGTCGTGGACGACTCCATCGTGCGCGGCAACACCCAGCGGGCGCTGGTGCGGATGCTGCGCGAGGCGGGCGCCGCCGAGGTCCACATCCGCATCTCCTCCCCGCCGGTGAAGTGGCCCTGCTTCTTCGGTATCGACTTCGCCACCCGCGCCGAACTGATCGCCAACGGCATGACGACCGAGGAGATCGGCACCTCGCTGGGCGCCGATTCGCTGGCGTACATCTCCCTCGACGGGATGATCGAGGCCACGGCCATCGCCAAGCCGAACCTGTGCCGCGCGTGCTTCGACGGGGAGTACCCGATGGAGCTGCCCGACCCGGAGCTGCTGGGCAAGCAGCTGCTGGAGACCGAGCTGGCGGCCGGTCCGGCCGCCACGGCCGCGGCCGACGCGATCCGTCGCCCGTGACCTCTGCCGTACGACACGAAAGTTCTCACCGTCATGTCTGAGACCATCAGTGCCGCAGGCGGCGCCAGCTACGCAAGCGCGGGCGTCGACATCGAAGCGGGCGACCGCGCCGTGGAGCTGATGAAGGAGTGGGTGAAGAAGACGCAGCGCCCCGAGGTCCTCGGCGGCCTCGGCGGCTTCGCGGGCCTCTTCGATGCCTCCGCCCTCAAGCGCTATGAGCGTCCGCTGCTCGCCTCCGCCACCGACGGCGTCGGCACCAAGGTCGACATCGCCCGCCGGATGGGCGTCTACGACACCATCGGCCACGACCTGGTCGCCATGGTCATGGACGACATCGTGGTGTGCGGTGCCGAGCCGCTGTTCATGACCGACTACATCTGCGTCGGCAAGGTCCACCCCGAGCGGGTCGCCGCGATCGTGAAGGGCATCGCCGAGGGCTGTGTGCTCGCGGGATGTGCCCTGGTGGGTGGTGAGACGGCCGAACACCCGGGCCTGCTCGGTGCGGACGACTTCGATGTCGCGGGCGCCGGTACGGGCGTTGTGGAGGCCGACCGGCTGCTCGGTGCCGAACGCATCCGCGAGGGCGACACGGTGATCGCCCTGGCCGCCTCCGGACTCCACTCGAACGGGTACTCGCTCGTCCGGCATGTCCTGCTCGACCGGGCGAAGCTCGGCCTCGACCAGCACATCGAGGACCTCGGCCGCACCCTCGGCGAGGAGCTGCTCGAACCCACCAAGATCTACTCGCTGGACTGCCTGGCCCTGGCCCGCACCGCCGAGGTGCACGCCTTCAGCCACATCACCGGCGGCGGTCTCGCGGCCAACCTGGCCCGGGTGATCCCGGACGGCCTGCACGCGACCGTGGACCGCTCCACCTGGACTCCCGGGCCGGTGTTCGACCTTGTCGGCAGGACCGGCGGGGTCGAGCGGCTGGAGCTGGAGAAGACCCTGAACATGGGCGTGGGCATGATCGCGATCGTGCCCGAGGAGTCGACGGACGTCGCACTCGCCGCCCTGGCCGACCGCGGGGTCGAGGCCTGGGTCGCCGGTGAGATCACCGCCCGGGGCGGCCACACCACGGGTGCGGAGCTGGTCGGCGACTACGCGGGCTGAGCCCCTGCGGACAGCACAGAACCCGGTCCGTGGCCAGGGCCACGGACCGGGTGGAAGTCCTTCAGTGCAGGGTCAAGCGCCGCGGCGACGCTGCTGCGGGGACTGGTCGTCCTCGTCTTCGTCGTCGTCCTCGTAGAGGTCGGCGTACCGTGAATACAGGTCGTCGTCCTCGTCCTGCTCATCGTCCTCGAACCGCTCGCCGTTCGGCGATGCGTTCGACGGCGATGCGCCCAGCTCCTCGGCCAGGCGTGAGAGATCCGTCCCACCGCTGTTGTACTTCAGCTGGCGGGCGACCTTCGTCTGCTTGGCCTTGGCCCGGCCGCGCCCCATGGCTCGACCCCCTCAACGACGGGGCTCGACGGCCCCAGAGTCTTGACACGCGTTCATGATCCGGAACGGGCTCTCCGTGGAGAGACCGGTCCGTAGGGCTTCCACGGTACCTGAGCCCACGCCCATACGGTACGTCGCCCGTAGGGCGGGCGTGTGCACAGAACCGTCGAGGCGCCCCGTCCTCGCTGGTCACAGCCGATTTTAACCACTTATTGGCGGACGACCCGCCGATAAGAGTGAGAGTTCTCTCCAGCCTCCTGCCGGCGGGTACCGGATCAACGCTGCGCGGCACCTCCGGAGAGGGTGCCCGGTCGCGCCTCGGCCATGCGCTGCTCGGCGATCCGATCGGCCGCCGCGGCAGGCGGAATTCCGTCTTCCTTCGCGCGTGCGAATATGGCCAGCGTGGTGTCGAAGATCTTCGCCGCCTTGGCCCTGCACCGGTCGAAGTCGAAGCCATGCAACTCGTCGGCGACCTGGATGACACCGCCCGCGTTGACCACGTAGTCCGGGGCGTACAGGATCCCGCGGTCGGCGAGGTCCTTCTCCACTCCCGGGTGCGCCAGCTGGTTGTTGGCCGCGCCGCACACCACCGCGGCCGTGAGCACCTGCACGGAGTCGTCGTTGAGCGCGCCGCCGAGCGCGCAGGGCGCGTAGATGTCGAGCGGGCCGAGGGCGTGGGCACCGGTGATGAGCATGCCGGTGTCGTCGGCCACGGCCACCTCGGGGTGCGCCTCGGTGATCCGGCGCACGGCGTCCGGACGGACATCCGTGATCACCACCCGGGCGCCGTCCTCCAGGAGGTGCCCGACCAGATAGCGGCCCACCTTGCCGACGCCCGCGATCCCGACCGTGCGTCCGCGCAGGGTGGGGTCGCCCCACAGATGCTGGGCCGAGGCCCGCATGCCCTGGAAGACGCCGTAGGCGGTCAGCACCGAGGAGTCGCCCGCACCGCCGTTCTCGGGGGAGCGGCCGGTGGTCCAGGGGTTGGCCCGGGCCACCACGTCCATGTCGGCGACATAGGTGCCGACATCGCAGGCGGTGACGTACCGGCCGCCGAGCGAGGCCACGAAGCGGCCGTACGCGAGCAGCAGCTCCTCGGTCTTGATCCGCTCGGGGTCACCGATGATCACGGCCTTGCCGCCGCCGTGGGCGAGGCCGGCCAGGGCGTTCTTGTAGGACATCCCGCGCGCGAGGTTCAGCGCGTCGGCGACGGCCTCCTCCTCGCTCCCGTACGGGTAGAAGCGCGTGCCGCCGAGCGCGGGGCCGAGGGCGGTGGAGTGGATCGCGATGACGGCCTTGAGGCCACTGGCCCGGTCCTGGCAGAGCACGACCTGTTCATGGCCCCCCTGGTCGGAGCGGAACAGGGTGTGCAGGACGCCGTCGGTTACGTCGGTCACGGTGGTGACTCCCGGTGGTGTAGCGGCGGTTGGGGAACGGGATCCCGTGCGGGTGGCGGGCCCCGTGGGCATGAGCGTAGAACCTGTGGGCCTCCGCCAGCCCCGCAGTGCGCAGGATCACCCTCCCGCGGAGTACACGGGAGCCGGTTCATGGGACGATTTGCCATGGTTTTCCACCTCGCCCGGGCGGTGCCCGGCGGGGTTTCGCGTCAGGCCCGATGGGGAGGGAGCAGGCGTGCCCAAGGTGTCCTCGGTGATCGTCCCGTACGCGTCCTACTTGAGGGTGTACGAGCCGCTGGCCGCCTTCCCCGAGCCGGAACGCAGCCACTGGGCGCGTTACGCCCGGCGCCCCGACCGTCCCTCGTACCAGGACGAACTGCGGCGCTCCCTGGCCGACTTGGTGCCCACACCGCCCGTCGCGGTGCCGGTGCACGAGAGCGGCGACGCCTTTGTCGCCGAGGTCGAGGGGGCGCTGTGCGTCTGTCCCTGGCGCACCCGGCTGCGCGGCTGGCAGGCGCTGGGGGAGCTGACGCAGGAGCTGCCCTCGGTGGTGCTGGACGCGGTCCTGCCGCCGGTGGTGCGCCGCCAGGCCGCCCAGGACTACGAACGCTGGCTGGCCGTCCATCCGGACGCCCGCCCGTGGATCCGCACCGGGACCTGGCAGGTCCCGCTGAACTGGTTCGTCCTGGTCTCGGACGCCGAGCGCCACTACGACCACGGCTCGGCCGGGATCCCCCCGATGCTGCGCTACCGCACCCCCATGGTGCAGGCGCGGCGGCGCACCGCCCGGGCGCTGCGCACCCTGCGGGACGCCCTCGACGAGGGCCCGCTGATCGACGGCCTGATGGAGGTGGGGCGCTGGCTGGAGGAGTTCCATCCGCGGTCGCTGGTCGAGCTGGACTACGGCGGTCTGGTCCATGTGCTGCCACCCGCGGTGCTGGACGGGGACCACTCGGCCGCGGATGTCGCCGAGGGCATCGAGGCCCTGCGGCACGGGGACGGGGACGCGGCCGGGGAGGCGTACGAGCGGCTGGTGGAGCGCTGGCGGGCGGTGCGGGACCGCCGTTCGGCGAACTGAGGTCAGGGGCGGGGGGACCGGCGGGGTCCGGCGGGTCCTGCGCGGGAGCCCTTCGGGATCCAGTGCGCAAATTGTGACCTGCGAGACATGGTGAAGTTGCAACCCTTGGCCCATGGTTGACGTACGCAGGTCGCCTCGGTGGGACTTATGTCTCACATGGGGGTCAAAGCCGTCAAGCGTGACGGACGGCACTTACAAGGACCTTGCGCCTTACGGCCCTCCTCGTGCCAAAATAGGACAAGGAGCCCGGGGGAGGTTTCATCTGTCCGCATGGAACCGCTTTTGGGCGAAATCTCAGCATTGCACCCCTTGGGGGGTCTGGTGCCTCCTGATCGCCACTGTGACTGATCGTCACAGTGGCGTGACTGTCCGCTATGGCATGGTCCATCGGCTTCCGTCGCTGATGAACACCTGGGAGGGCAATTCCATCGGTTTGGCCGACGCGGCTGGACAGATGGTGTAGTTGTAGTGCCGAGGACAAGCCGTTCGTCCTATAACCGACTCGACTCGCGTCCGCCATTTCGGGCAACGCGGGTCAAGGTGCAGAATTTAGAGGAAAGAACCGAGAAGGTTCGGTTCTCCCGAGGAGGCCGCTCATGACCGCTCGCACCCCTGATGCCGAGCCGCTGCTGACCCCGGCTGAGGTCGCCACGATGTTCCGCGTCGACCCCAAGACGGTCACGCGGTGGGCGAAGGCCGGCAAGCTCACGTCGATCCGTACGCTCGGCGGGCACCGCCGCTACCGCGAGGCTGAGGTCCGCGCCCTGCTCGCGGGTATCCCGCAGCAGCGCAGCGAGGCCTGAACAACTGCATAGCCGGACATACCGACAGGCCCCCCAACCTGTCGTGACGTCCGCACCACAGCTCCAAGCGACGCGGGTCCTGCCCCAACAGGACTCTCGCCCAAGCTCAGCAGAGGTACGACACGGGTGCGTCGTCGATCGCGCTGGACTCCGCCGAGTCCGGCGCGATCTTTTTTGTGCCCTGGGTACGGTTCGGGGGCCGGTGGGTGCGCGGCCTTGTCCGAGTCTGGGGAGCGCTGTCGGATCTGCCGTGCGGGACCCCGGGTGACAGTGCAATTGCACATATTAAATTGACCCGTTGTAGGAGAGGCGTAAGACCCTCGGTTTCCATACTTTATGCAGTGACACCCGTCACAGGACCCGGGTCTTGTTGTGCTCATGGTCCCTTTGTTAAAGGAACAGGCCTGTGTGTGGCGGGTGTTGGGGCGGGCCGTCATGGGCAGGGGTGCCCCGGCGGATGCCCGGCCAACCTCCCCGGTCCGGTCGGCGGACGCTCACGCCGTCGAGGGGCGCTCGTCCTCGGACACCGTCCAGGGGTCCTCCTCGCCGCGCTGCGCGGGCTCCATGGCCAGTTGCAGGAGCTGGTGGCAGACGGCGCAGCGCCGGGTCAGATGCCGGTACCCGGAAGCGGCGGACAGATGGGCCCGGAGCAGGGCGCGGGTCTCGTGCCGAACCGAAGTCGCCATACGCCACCTCCCCGGGGCCCGCGGGGGGCGGAGCCCTGACTCCGGGGTACCGGTGGAACGTGCCGCCGTCAAGACGCCCCGGCACGTCCAAGTCGCCCCGGGCGGCCGCCCGTCGGCCCGAACGCCCCCCGGACCGGCCGGGCGGCCTGCGGGCACCGAGGCGCGCTTCCCGCCCCTTCCTGTCCGGGAACGAGGGCAGGGGCGGTGCCGGGTCCGCGTACGCCGACCCGGACACGTACACGTACACGTACACGTACACGTACACGTACACGTACACGTACACACGAAGAAGCCCCGCATCCGGCACGGATACGGGGCTTCTTCTGCTGCGGTCCTGACGGGATTTGAACCCGCGGCCTCCACCTTGACAGGGTGGCGAGCACTCCAAACTGCTCCACAGGACCAGGTTTCGCTGCGATCCGCCCGGCCGAACCGGATCTCCGGGTCTGCGTGCGGTGCGCTGCGAGATGAGACTGTACAGGAGGGTGAGCCCCGGGTCGAACTCACCCACCGTGAGGGGGCCGTTACGGCGCGGCGGCGTCGATCGCCTTCACGATCCGCTTGTCCGACACCGGGTAGGCGGTGCCCAGCGCATGGGCGAAGTAGCTCACCCGCAGCTCCTCGATCATCCAGCGGATGTCCAGGACCTGCTGGGGAACGGGCCGTCCCGGCGGCAGCTGCTCCAGCAGCCAGGCGTACTCGTCCCGCATCTCATGGACCTTCGCCATCCGGGTGGTGTCCCGCTGGACGTTGGTCGGCATCTGCTGGAGCCTGCGGTCCGCGGCCACCAGATAGCGCATCAGATCGGGCAGCCGCCGGATCCCCGCCGCGGTGACGAAGCCGGGCTTCACCAGGGCGTCCAGCTGCGCCCGTACATCCGCCAGGTTCGGCAGCAGCGCCGGGCTCCGTACCGCCTTCAGACGGCGCTCGCAGGCCCCCCAGGCCGCCAGCACCTGCTGCACCTGGCCGACCGTGCGGACCGTGGTGTCGACGATCTCCGCCCGCACCTTGTCGTAGAGCTTCCGGTACGACTCCTCGTCCCAGGCCGGGCCGCCGAAGTCCCCTATGAGCTTGTCCGCCGCGGCCGTCGCGCAGTCGTCGAACAGCGCCTGGATCGAGCCGTGCGGGTTGGCCGACAGACCGAGCTTCTGCTGGTTCGTCAGCTTCTCGGAGGCGAACTTCGCCGGGTTGACCGGGATGTTGCGCAGGATCAGCCGCCGGGTGCCCCGCCACATCGCCTGCGCCTGCTCCTCCTCGGTGTCGAAGAGGCGCACGGAGACGGTGTCGCCGTCGTCGACCAGCGCCGGATACGCCTTCACGGGCTGCCCGGCCCGCCGGGTCTCGAAGACCCGGGTGAGGCTGCCGATCGTCCAGTCCGCGAGGCCGGTGCGCTCCAGGGACTCCCCGCCCTGCCGCTCGGCCGTGGCCGCCGCGGCCTGCGAGAGGGCCTGGCGGGCCTTCGGCTTCAGCCGGAGCTTCAGGAGCTCCAGGTCCTTGTCCTCGGCCAGCTTGCGGCGCCGCTCGTCCACGATCCGGAAGGTGATCTTCAGGTGGTCGGGCACCTTGGACCAGTCGAAGTCCTCGGCCTCGAACGGCACCCCGACCATCCGCCGCAGCTCGCGCACCATGGCCGTGGTCAGCGGCTCCGGGGAGCCGGTCTCTCCGGGCGCCGGGGCCTTCTCCAGGAACGCCTTCGCATAGTTCGGCGCCGGGACGTAGTGGCGCCGGACGGGCTTGGGCAGCGAGCGGATCAGCTCGGTGACCAGCTCCTCCCGCAGGCCCGGGATCTGCCAGTCGAAGCCCTCGTCGGTGACCTGGTTGAGGACCTGCAACGGGACATGGACGGTCACACCGTCCGCGTCCGCGCCCGGCTCGAACTGATAGGTGACCTTGAACTTCAGCCGGCCCTGCCGCCAGGAGTCGGGATAGTCGTCCTTGGTGACCGCGCCCGCCCGCTCGTTGATGAGCATCTCGCGCGCGAAGTCGAGGAACTCCGGCTCCTCGTGCCGCTTGTGCTTCCACCAGGAGTCGAAGTGGGCGCCGGACACCACATGCCCGGGCACCCGCTGGTCGTAGAAGTCGAAGAGTGTCTCGTCGTCGACCAGGATGTCCCGGCGCCGCGCCCGGTGCTCCAGCTCCTCGACCTCGGTGAGCAGCCTGCGGTTGTCGGCGAAGAACTTGTGGTGGGTGCGCCAGTCGCCCTCGACCAGGGCGTTGCGGATGAACAGCTCCCGGCTGGCCTCCGGATCGATGCGCCCGTAGTTCACCTTCCGCCGGTCGACGAGCGGGACGCCGTACAGCGTGACCTTCTCGTACGCCATCACGGCCGCCTGGTCCTTCTCCCAGTGCGGTTCGCTGTACGTCCGCTTCAGCAGATGTCCCGCGAGCGGCTCGACCCACTCCGGCTCGATCTTCGCGTTGACCCTGGCCCACAGCCGGGAGGTCTCCACCAGTTCGGCGGACATCACGAAGCGCGGCGGCTTCTTGAACAGGGAGGAGCCGGGGAAGATCGCGAACTTGGCGTTGCGGGCGCCGATGTACTCGTTGCGTCCGCCGTCCCGGCGGCTGCCCGGAGCGGAGTCCTTGGACTCCTTCACGTCCTTCAGCCCGATGTGCGAGAGCAGACCGGCCAGCAGCGAGATGTGGACGTGGTCGGCCGGGGCGTCCTGCTCGTTGAGGTGGATGCCCATCTGCTTGGCGACCGTGCGCAGCTGGGTGTAGATGTCCTGCCACTCGCGGATGCGCAGGAAGTTCAGATACTCCTGCTTGCACATCCGGCGGAAGGACGAGGAGCCGCGCTCCTTCTGCTGCTCGCGCAGATAGCGCCAGAGGCCGAGGTAGGCGAGGAAGTCGCTCGTCTCCTCCTTGAAGCGGGCGTGCTGCTGGTCGGCCTGGGCCTGCTTGTCGGCGGGGCGCTCGCGCGGGTCCTGGATGGACAGCGCGGCGGCGATGACCATGACCTCGCGGGCGCAGCCGTTCTTGTCGGCCTCCAGGACCATGCGGGCGAGCCTCGGGTCCACCGGCAGCTGCGCCAGCTTGCGGCCGGTGTCGGTGAGGCGCTTGCGCGGATCCTTCTGCTCGGGGTCCAGCGCGCCCAGTTCCTGGAGGAGCTGGACACCGTCGCGGATGTTGCGGTGATCCGGCGGGTCGATGAAGGGGAACTTCTCGATGTCGCCGAGACCGGCCGCGGTCATCTGGAGGATGACGGAGGCCAGGTTCGTACGGAGGATCTCGGCGTCGGTGAACTCGGGCCGGGCCTCGAAGTCGTCCTCGCCGTAGAGGCGGATGCAGATGCCGTCCGAGGTACGTCCGCAGCGGCCCTTGCGCTGGTTGGCGCTGGCCTGGGAGACCGGCTCGATGGGCAGGCGCTGGACCTTGGTGCGGTGGCTGTAGCGGGAGATACGGGCGAAGCCGGGGTCGATGACGTACTTGATGCCCGGGACGGTGAGGGAGGTCTCGGCGACGTTCGTCGCCAGAACGATCCTGCGGCCCGTGTGGGGCTGGAAGACACGGTGCTGCTCGGCGTGGGAGAGCCGGGCGTACAGCGGCAGGACCTCGGTGGATCTGTACTGCTTTCTGGTCAGCGCGTCCGCGGTGTCGCGGATCTCGCGCTCGCCCGAGAGGAAGACCAGGATGTCGCCCCGCCCCTCGGCCATCAGCTCCTCGACGGCGTCCGTGATCGCGGTGATCTGGTCGCGGTCGGCGTCCTCGGAGTCCGCTTCGAGGAGGGGGCGGTAGCGCACCTCCACCGGATAGGTGCGGCCGCTGACCTCGACGATCGGCGCGTCACCGAAGTGCCGGGAGAAGCGCTCGGGGTCGATGGTCGCCGAGGTGATGACGACCTTGAGGTCGGGGCGGCGGGGGAGGAGCTGGGCGAGATAGCCGAGCAGGAAGTCGATGTTGAGGGACCGCTCATGGGCCTCGTCGATGATGATGGTGTCGTAGGCGCGCAGCTCGCGGTCCGTCTGGATCTCGGCGAGCAGGATGCCGTCCGTCATCAGCTTGACGAAGGTCGCGTCCGGGCTCACCTGGTCGGTGAAGCGGACCTTCCAGCCGACCGCCTCGCCGAGCGGTGTGTCCAGCTCCTCGGCCACCCGCTCGGCGACCGTCCGGGCGGCGATACGGCGGGGCTGGGTGTGGCCGATCATGCCGCGCACCCCGCGGCCGAGTTCCAGACAGATCTTGGGGATCTGGGTGGTCTTGCCGGACCCGGTCTCGCCCGCCACGATCACCACCTGGTGGTCGCGTATGGCGGCCGCGATCTCGTCCTTCTTCTGGCTGACCGGCAGCTGCTCGGGGTAGGTGACGGCGGGGACCCGGGCGGCGCGTCCGGCCATCCGGTCCTCGGCCTTGGCCACCTCCGCCTCGATCTCGGTGAGTACGGCGGCCCGGGCCTCGGGCTTGCGGATCTTGCGCGCGCCTTCGAGCCTGCGCCCGAGACGCTGCGCGTCGCGCAGGGAGAGCTGGGCCAGGCGGGGGGCGAGGGCGCCGAGGGCGGGGGCAGGATGCGTAGACATACGCCGTCCAGGATCTCACCTCGGCGAAATTCATGGCTAACGATTTGCCGTCGGCGATTCGCCGGGGGCGGCGGGGCGCGGGGCCCCGGCCCCGGTTTGCGGGCGTGGGTCAGCCGGCCGGGGGCGGGGAGGCCGGGGCGGTGGGGCCCGGTGCGGTGGAGGTCGGGGCTGTCGGTGCGGGGACGGCCGGTGCGGCCGGACCGCTCGGTACGGCTGGGGCTGCCGGGTCGGTCGGTGCGGCTGACGGCTCGTGGGTGCTCTGGGCGCGGCCGATCCGGTCCTGGTTCATCGACCGGGCGGTGTTGGAGACGGCCTTGATGCCGAGATACGCGGTGGTCATGCTGCTGACGGCGGTGAAGGCCGCGGTCAGGACCCCGACGATCACCGATCTGTCGCCGTTCAGGCGCCACACCCCGAAGATCGCGACACCGGCGATCGCGAGAGTGCTGACGATCACCGCGAGCAGGCCGTAGCGAGCCCGGTCCTTCTCCAGCTCGACTTCCCCCATGGCCTTCGGCCCGCTCCCGCCCATGAACTCCCCCTCCACATGGCTGCGTCGACCGCCAGAACGTAGCGCCCAAGCGCGAACATGCCAAGCGGTGCCCCGGGGCGGGGGCGCACATACGAAGACAGCCCCTCCGGAAGATCCAGGAGAGGCTGTCTGCCCTTGCGGGGCGGTGGTGGCTGGGGCCGGGGTCGAACCGGCGACCTTCCGCTTTTCAGGCGGACGCTCGTACCAACTGAGCTACCCAGCCACGGGGTTTCACGTGAAACCCCAGCGGTCCTGACGGGATTTGAACCCGCGGCCTCCACCTTGACAGGGTGGCGAGCACTCCAAACTGCTCCACAGGACCAAGCTTGCGTACGACAGTGTCGCACACGGCGTTGCGTGCCCCCAACGGGATTCGAACCCGTGCTACCGCCTTGAAAGGGCGGCGTCCTAGGCCGCTAGACGATGAGGGCTATCGGCCCGCCTGCGCGCTTCTCAGCGCGTCGGGGACGTGAGAAGCATATGGGATCGAGTGAGGGTTCGCCAAAACGATTGAGAGGGGCGCTCGGGGTGAGGGGCGCGCCCGGCCCGTCCGGGCTGCCGGAGGAAGGCCGAAAGCCCCTCCGGAGCGGCCGGGCGCGTTGCCGACGCGGCCCGGGGCGGCGCCCGGCCGCTGTGGCGGGCGGACGGGGCGGTGAAGCTACCGGGGCGTGGGGTCTGCGGGCGGAGACGTGGGGGCTGGGGGTGAAGGTGTGGACGGGGTTGGCGACGCGCCCGGGTGGTTCTCCTTGGCCAGATGGCGGCTGACCTCCGCCGTGGTCTGGCCGAGGCCGCCGAGCCTGATCTCGTCCCAGGCCTGGAGGCGGCGGGTGTCCCGGTCCAGATAGAGGATCGAGGCCTCCACGGGGGCCGGGTACCGGTGCTCGACCGCACGCAGCCCGCTGCCGCCGGTGGAGCCCTCGATGCGCAGCCGGGTGCCGTAGCGCATGATCTCCATCCCCTCGTGGTGCAGATGCCCGGCCAGGACCAGCGGTACCTCACCGTCCGTCTGGCGGGCGGCCGTCGGCTCATGGGCGATCGCGATGTCCACGGGCGTCCCGGCGGCCTTCTGGTCGTGCAGCGCGGAGGCCAGCCGCGCCCCCGCCAGTTCCTCGGCGCGGTCCCCGCCCGGTGCCACGGAGCGGTCGGGGGTGAACTGCGGGTCCCCGATGCCCGCGAAACGCAGGCCCGCGACCGAGATCGCCCGGCCGTCGTCCAGGACGTGCACGTTCTTCAGGTGCTCCAGATACCGCTGGGTGGCGGCCGAGTCATGGTTGCCCCGGACCCAGATGTACGGGGCGCCGAGGTCCGCGATCGGGTCCAGGAAGCCGTTCTCCGCCGTCGAGCCGTGGTCCATGGTGTCGCCCGAGTCGACGATCACCTGGACGTCGTACTGCCGCACCAGGGACGCGATGATCTTCCAGCTGCTCGGGTTGAGATGGATGTCGGAGACATGCAGGACGCGGATGGTCGTCGGGTCGGGTTCGTAGGCCGGGAGCGTGGAGGTGACGTCGTACAGCTTGGTCACGTTCGTCACCAGGCGGGCCAATTCCTTCTGGTAGACATCGAATTCGGTGACGATGCTGCGGGCGTTGCCGACCAGGGACGGGGCCGAGGAGAGCAGGCCGGAGAACTTCGGTTCGAGGACCGACTGGGGATTCCAGCTGGCGTACGCCGTCGCCCCCGAGGCGGTGAGCAGCCCGAGCGCCAGTCCCCCGGCGGCCAGGGCCCGGCGGGGGCGCCGGTAGACGGCCAGGCCCAGTCCGGTGGCGCCGACGGCCACCGCCAGGCAGGAGCGGACGGCCAGGGCGGCCGCGCCGTGTTCGACGTCGCGGACGATCTCCTGCTGAAGCCCGGAGATCCGCTCCGGATGGTCGACGAGAGCCTGGGCGCGCACCGGGTCGAGCTGGTCGACGTCGACGTCGAGGCGGACGGGGGCCTCATGGCTGTCCAGCCGCAGCGCGCCGAGCGGGGACACATTGATCCTTGTGCCGCCGGTGAGGGAGGGACGCAGGGCCATGGTGGTGTTCACCGGCCCGACCGGTACCCGCACACTGCCCACGACCAGCAGGCCGAGCCAGCTGCCGAGGAGGACGACCGCGGCCATGCCGAGTGCCCGGAGCCATGGGCGCGGCGGGGAGGCGAGCACGGCGGCGGGGCGGGGACGGGGCGGGCGCCGACGGCGGCGGACCGGGGTGCCGGGTGCCTTTCGTATGCGCTTCGCGACGGCGCGTATGCGCTTTCCGGCGGAACGTGTGCGGTTCCGGGCGGCTCGTATGCGGTTCCGGGCGGCGGCAGGGACGCGGCGGACGAGGGAGGCGCGGACCATTGGTGGCGTATGCCCGTCTCACCGGGCCGATATGCGGCGCGCCCCGAGCCTCACCTCCGGGGGTGCCGTACCGGACAATGGCCCTGTGCTGGAGATGACGCGCGAGGAGTTCGAGGAACTGGTCGCCGAGGCGCTCGACCGGATCCCGCCGGAGCTGACGCGGCTGATGGACAACGTCGCGGTGTTCGTCGAGGACGAGCCGCCCGCCGGTGAACCCGGTCTGCTCGGGCTGTACGAGGGCACCCCGCTGACCGACCGCGGGGAGTGGTACGCGGGCGTGCTGCCGGACCGGATCACCATCTACCGCGGGCCGACCCTGCGGATCTGCGAGACCCGGGAGGACGTGGTCGCGGAGACCGAGGTGACGGTGGTGCACGAGATCGCGCACCACTTCGGGATCGATGACGCGCGGCTGCACGCGCTGGGGTACGGCTGAGCGCGGACAGCCGCGGCCACAGCTGCGGGCATTCGCGGGTATGCCCGGATGCGGTCCGGTATGCGACCGGAACGCACCCCTGTTCGTGTGCGATTCGCTGTGACGTGTGACGCTCTCCGCGTTGTGGGCGTGTCCTCTTGCGGGTGACGGGAGTTGGGCAGGGGGACTTTTCTTCCGCCCCGGAGGTGGCTGCCCGTGCGTGCCTGTTACGTATCCGTCCGACTGGCCGCCACGGCGCTCGCCGTCACCGCGGCCGCCGGCTGTATGAGCGTGGGCGACGACGCGGGCAGTCCCTCGCCGTCGCATCCGGCGGGGCGGCACGGCGCGGCCGCCCGGGACGGGGTTCCCGGGTGGGGCACGGGCCGCGACGGGGATCCGGGCGGGGCGGCGGCCAAGGGCGGCGCGTCGGCGTCGGACAAGTCCGGGAAGGACGCCTCCGGCTCGCCCTCCGCGTCGGCGTCCGGACGCAGCGCCGGGGCCAAGGATCCGCGGCCGAGCGGCGGTCAGTCGGCGGGCGGCGGCGGGGGCGGCGGTGCGCTGCCGCCCCCGCCGCCACCCGCCGGGGAGCCCACGCCCACCCCCACCGACGAGCCGACGCCGACCGGCCAGCCCGATCCGCCGTCCCCGACACCGACGGTCGCCGAGCCCTCCTCCTCGGCGCATGAGCAGTCCGCCCAGCTGGTGCTGCGGGAACCGGCCCCCGAGGCCGGGAAACCGGTGGCCTAGCGGGAACCGCCGTGCAGAGGGTGTGTGGTGAGGCTCACCCGAAGCGCCAGGGATTCGGTTTGCACTTGGCGGGGGCGGGTGCGTATGGTGGTAGATCGTTTGATCCCATTTGCCCGGCGCCTATAAGACGCGCCGTGTGGCGCGTACTCTCCCTAGCCGTGGCCGGACCGCATTGAGGCGGTCGATTGCGACTTCACGGATGTTTGGGCGCGTGCCGTGAACTCCGGAAGGTTCGCATTTCGCATGTCCATTGCCAGTACTGAGCACATCGTCCTGCCCGAGGACGCCGACACCACCGACACCCACGGCAGCGCCGCAGACGTCGAGGCCGTCGAAGCGGCCGAAGCGGTCGAAGCGGTCGAGACCGCAGCGGCCGAGGACGCCGCTCCCGAGATCACCTTCGCGGATCTCGGTCTGCCCGAGGGCATCGTCCGCAAGCTCGCGCAGAACGGTGTGACCACCCCCTTCCCGATCCAGGCCGCGACCATCCCGGACGCCCTGGAGGGCAAGGACATCCTCGGCCGTGGCCGCACCGGCTCCGGCAAGACCCTGTCCTTCGGACTTCCCGCCCTCGCCACGCTGGCCGGCGGCCGCACCGAGAAGAAGAAGCCGCGGGCGGTCATCCTGACCCCGACGCGCGAGCTGGCCATGCAGGTGGCCGACGCGCTCCAGCCCTACGGCGACGTCCTCGGCCTGAAGATGAAGGTCGTCTGCGGCGGCACCTCCATGGGCAACCAGATCTACGCCCTGGAGCGCGGCGTGGACATCCTGGTCGCCACCCCCGGCCGTCTGCGGGACATCATCAACCGCGGCGCCTGCTCCCTGGAGGACGTGCGGATCGCCGTCCTCGACGAGGCCGACCAGATGTCCGACCTGGGCTTCCTGCCCGAGGTCACCGAGCTGCTCGACCAGGTGCCGTCCGACGGCCAGCGCATGCTGTTCTCCGCGACCATGGAGAACGAGATCCAGACCCTCGTCGACCGGTACCTCAACAACCCGGTCAGCCACGAGGTCGACGCCGCCCAGGGTGCCGTGACGACCATGTCGCACCACATCCTGATCGTGAAGCCCAAGGACAAGGCCCCGGTCACCGCGGCCATCGCCTCCCGCAAGGGCCGCACCATCATCTTCGTGCGCACCCAGCTCGGCGCCGACCGCGTGGCCGAGCAGCTGCGCGACGCCGGGGCGAAGGCGGACGCGCTGCACGGCGGCATGACCCAGGGCGCGCGTACCCGCACGCTGGCCGACTTCAAGGACGGCTACGTCAATGTGCTCGTCGCGACTGACGTCGCGGCCCGAGGTATCCACGTCGACGGCATCGACCTGGTGCTGAACGTGGACCCGGCCGGCGACCACAAGGACTATCTGCACCGCGCCGGCCGTACGGCCCGTGCGGGCCGTACGGGCACGGTGGTCTCGCTCTCCCTGCCGCACCAGCGGCGCCAGATCTTCCGGCTGATGGAGGACGCGGGCGTCGACGCCTCGCGCCACATCATCCAGGGCGGGGCCGCGTTCGACCCGGAGGTCGCCGAGATCACCGGCGCCCGTTCCATGACCGAGGTCCAGGCCGAGGCCGCCGGGAACGCAGCTGAGCAGGCCGAGCGCGAAGTCGCCCACCTGACCAAGCAGTTGGAGCGGGTCACGCGGCGCGCCGCCGAGCTGCGCGACGAGGCCGACCGGCTGGTCGCCCGGTCCGCCCGGGAGCGCGGCGAGGACCCGGAGGCCGCCGTGGCCGCAGCCGCGGAGCGACAGGACGCCGTTGCCGAGGCGCCCGCGGGCGCCACCGAGGTGCAGCTGCCGGAGCAGCCGGCCGCCCAGGACGCCGAGCAGAGCGAGCGCCCGGAGCGTCCGGCGGGCTCGTCCTCGTACGAGCGCCGGGAGCGCCGCGACGACCGTGGCGGCTTCAACCGCGACCGCGACCGCGGCTTCGACCGCCGTGACGACCGTGGCGGCCGTTCGTTCGAGCGTCGTGACGACCGTGGTGGCTTCCGCCGGGACGGCGACCGTGACCGTCGCCCCTTCGACCGTGACCGCCGCGACGACCGCGGTGACCGTGGTGACCGCGGCGGCTTCAACCGCGACCGCGGCTTCGACCGTGACCGCCGTGACGGTGACCGTGGCGGCCGTTCGTTCGAGCGTCGTGACGACCGTGGCGGCTTCCGCCGGGACGGCGACCGTGACCGTCGCCCCTTCGACCGCGACCGCCGCGACGAGCGCGGTGACCGTGGTGAGCGCCGTGACGACCGCGGTGACCGCGGCGGCCGTTCGTTCGAGCGTCGTGACGACCGCGGCGGCTTCCGCCGGGACAACGAGCGCCGTCCGTTCGAGCGTCGCGACGAGCGCGGTGGACACCGCGGCAGCGACCGTCCCTTCAACCGTGACCGCCAGGGCGACCGCCCGGGCTTCCGCTCCGGTTCGCCCGACCGCCCGTACGGCCGTCGTGACGACCACCGCGGCACGGGCGGCGGCTTCGGCCGCCGCGAGGACAAGCCGCGCTGGAAGCGCAACGGCTGACACCCGGCCACAGCAGCACTGAGCGCCGCGCCCCCGCCCCGGATCCCGGGCCGGGGGCGCGGCGTTTTCCGCGTCCCCGCCCGCCTCCGCAGATGACGCAGGCGACCCCCGTGCCACGACGCCCCCCTGCCCACTCCCGTCCACCCCTGTCTGTCCCTGTCACCCCTGTGACGCATGCCGTGCGGTGCCCCTGGGAAACGCTGGGACATGACAAAGGACGTACGACCGAACGGCCCGTCCGACGAAGAACGGCTGGCCCAGCTCGGCTACACACAGGTACTCGCGCGCCGGATGTCGGCGTTCTCCAACTACGCGGTCTCCTTCACGATCATCTCCGTCCTCTCCGGCTGTCTGACGCTCTATCTCTTCGGGATGAACACCGGCGGCCCCGCCGTGATGATCTGGGGCTGGGTCGCCGTAGGGCTGATGACGCTGTTCGTCGGCCTGTCGATGGCCGAGATCTGCTCGGCGTACCCGACGTCCGCGGGCCTGTACTTCTGGGCCCACCGGCTGGCGCCACGGCGCTCGGCGGCGGCCTGGGCCTGGTTCACGGGCTGGTTCAACGTGCTGGGCCAGGTGGCGGTGACGGCGGGCGTCGACTTCGGCGCCGCGTCCTTCCTGGGCGCCTATCTCAATCTCCAGTTCGACTTCGAGGTCACGCCCGGCCGCACGGTCCTGCTCTTCGCGGCGATCCTCCTGCTGCACGGCCTGCTGAACACCTTCGGCGTCCGTATCGTCGCCCTGCTCAACAGCGTCAGCGTGTGGTGGCACGTGCTGGGCGTCGCGGTGATCGTCGGCGCCCTGGCCCTCGTACCGGACCACCATCAGTCGGCGTCCTTCGTCTTCACGCACTTCGTGAACAACACGGGCTGGGGCAGCGGCGCCTATGTCGTCCTGCTGGGCCTGCTGATGGCCCAGTACACCTTCACCGGCTACGACGCCTCCGCCCATATGACCGAGGAGACGCACAACGCGTCCACGGCCGGTCCCCGCGGCATCGTGCGCTCCATCTGGACGTCCTGGGCGGCCGGTTTCGTCCTGCTGCTGGGCTTCACCTTCGCCATCCAGTCCTACGACAAGGAACTGGCGTCCCCGACCGGCGCGCCGCCCGCCCAGATCCTGCTGGACGCCCTCGGCGCCACCACCGGCAAACTGCTGCTGCTCGTGGTGATCGGTGCGCAGCTGTTCTGCGGGATGGCCTCGGTGACCGCCAACAGCCGCATGATCTACGCCTTTTCGCGCGACGGGGCACTGCCCTTCTCGCGGGTGTGGCACACCGTCGGCGCGCGCACCCGCACCCCGGCGGCCGCGGTGTGGCTGGCGGTGGCCGGCGCGCTGGCCCTCGGCCTGCCGTATCTGATCAATGTCACGGCGTACGCGGCGGTCACCTCGATCGCGGTGATCGGCCTCTACATCGCCTACGCCCTCCCCATCCTGCTGCGGGTGCGCCGGGGCGACTCCTTCGAACGCGGGCCCTGGCACCTGGGCCGCTGGTCGCGGACGATCGGCTGGGTGTCCGTGGCGTGGGTCGCGGTCATCACGGTCCTCTTCATGCTCCCGCAGGTCTCCCCGGTCACCCGGGAGACCTTCAACTACGCCCCGGTCGCCGTCCTGGTCGTCCTCGGCTTCGCCGCCCTGTGGTGGCTGGCCTCGGCCCGGCACTGGTTCCTCAACCCCCAGCACGAACGCACCCTGGCCCGCGAGGCCGCCCGCGCCGGGGCCCCGGAACCGGTCGATCCGTAGCCCTCCCGGCCACCCGCACGGCCCACTTACGGCCCGGCTCCCCGATACCCGATCTACGAGACGCCCGCGTCCGGCTATGCTCGGGGAGGCAACAACACCTGGGCCCTTAGCTCAATTGGCAGAGCAGTGGACTTTTAATCCATTGGTTGTGGGTTCGAGTCCCACAGGGCCTACCGGTGCGGGGAAGGGGATTGCCCCCCCTCTGACCTGCTACGCGGCGCCCGGGTCGGCTTCGGTCGGCTCGGGCGCTGTCTCGTTTTCGGGCACTTGCGTGAGCGGCTGCGTCCTGCGGACCGACTGCGGCCCGGGCGGACGGTTCAGCAGCTGCCGGGCGGGAGCGGGGATCGGCTACGCGTCTTCTCGGAGCCCCATCAGGCGGCAGGGCGCGTACGCCGGTCGCTCTCGGTGGCACCTCCTCCGCGCTCACACGTCAGCGATCAGGGCATACCGCTCATCGTCCACCGGGGCGCCCCACAAGTCCGGGTCACTGCCCAGCGGTTCGATACGCACGTCGGCGACCAGCGGACGTACGGCAGCGGCCAGGTCCTGCGCGCTGATTCCGCCGTTCCACGGCAGGGACTCGGCACCGGCCACATACGGCACATCACGCAGGCCCGACTCGCGCCACCGCCCCTCGACCAGCACCAGCCGCCCACCGGGCCGCAACCGTGCCACCCACGCGTGCAGCGCGGCCTCCGGTTCAGGCAGCGTCCACACCAGATGTCGCGACACCACGGCGCCGAACCGCTGTTCCCCGGTCGGGGGCACCATGGCGTCACCGACCAGGAAGAGGCCCGGGAGCGCTGCGCCCTGAAACTTCGTGCGCGCCTGCTCGACCATCCGCGGCGCCAGGTCGACCCCGGTGACCCGGTGTCCGGCCTCGGCCAGGAGCAGGGACAGCGATCCGGTGCCACAGCCGATGTCGAGGACGTCGTCCGGGCCGGTCGGCAGCCAGGTGTGCAGGAGCCGGGCCCAGGCGGCCCGTGTGCGGTCGGCTCGCAGCCCGTGGCCCGGCTCGTCGTCGAAGGCCGCCGCGGCGGCATCCCAGTAGGCGGCGATCGAAGCGGTCCTGTCAGTCATCTCCTGATCTTGTCAGTGGCCACTGACACTCCGGACACGCAGCGGCGGTGCCGGTTCTCACCGGCATCCTCCGGCGCATCGACCGCTGTGCGCTGCCGCGGCGCATGGCGTGTTCCCCGATGATGGACAGACCATGACCGAGCCGCGAACGACGACGCACCAGGCGCCGCTGCCCCTCCTGCGGGCAGCCGTGTTCGCGACCGTCGGGACGGTGCTCGGCGTGAGCGCCCGTCATCTGGTCGCCGGGGGACCGGTTCCGTGGCGGCAGGGCGCGGCGGCGATGGCCGCGCTCCTCATGGTGGGTCTCGTCGGCGCACGGAGGCGTCGGTCGCTGGGCGTGGTGGTGGCGACATGCGGTCTTGCCCAGGCGTGGCTGCACTCCTGGTTCATGGCCGACCACTCCGACGGCAGGCCGGAGTCGGTGAGGTCCGGGCCCGCGCACATGCACCACGCGGTCGGCGCCCATGAAGTCTGGCACGAACGGTTGCACGCCTCGTCGGCGCTGACGGTGGCGCACGCCGTGGCCGCGCTCCTGGTCGGTGTGCTGCTGCATCGTGGGGACACCGTGTGCTGGTCGCTCGCGCGCGGGCTGACCGCGGTGGTCGCGGCCGTGCGGGTACCGATCTCCAGGGCGCTTGCCCTGTTGGACAGCCGCCGATCACGGGTCCGGTTCCCCGCGCCACTGCCTGCTGCGTCATGGCTGGACAGGCCGCCGCCCCAGGGGGCGGTGCTCGCGGATGTGATCGTGCGGAGGGGCCTCCCCGGGCGGGCCTCGCCTTCGCCTTCTGACCCCGCGGGGACGGCGCTTGGTGCGACCCCGCGCTCCCTCATGCCTGGAGACACACGTATGTTCCATGCCCTGAAGCCCCCCGCACGGCCCGGCGTCTGGCCTTCGCCACCGCCGCCACCGCCGGCACCCTCCTGCTCGCCGCGGTACCGGCCGCCGCCCACGTCGAGGTCGAGTCCGAGAAGGCGCAGGTTCTCGCGGCGAATGCCGAAGTGGCCTGCGAAGCCGAGTCGGAGTTCACGACCGCCGGGATCACTCAGAATCCGTGTCGTCCTGCCCAAGGGCATCGACCCCGCCGATGTGACCTACCAGGACGGCCCAAAGGGCTGGAAGTTCACCGCCGGCGCCGACGGCTGCACCATCGGCGGACCGGCGTTGAAGACCGGTGAGAACGCGAGGTATTCGGTCCTCGTGAAGCGGCTTCCCGACGTGAGGGAACTGGCGTTCAAGACGCTCCAGTCCCACAGCGACGGCCGGGTGGACCGCTGGATCGCGCTGGACGAGGGCGCCGAGAACCCCGCGCCGGTCCTCGAACTCGGTGCTGCCGTGCCCGGCGCCCGGGCCACTGGTTCACCCGGCGCTTCGGCGTTCGCGCCCGCGTCCGCGTCACCGGCCGGGCAGGGCGCGGAGCCGTCGTCCTCTCCTGCCGCAGAGGCGAAGAAGGACGACGACGGCGGGGTGCCGACGGGCGCCTGGGCCGGCATCGGTGCCGCGGCACTCGCCGTCGTCGCGGTGGTCTTCGCCGTCCGCCGCAGGTCGGCCGCCCGGCGGTGACCCGCGCGGACGGGTAGGCACAGAATCGGCCCCCCGCCGACCCGCTCTCGCGCGGGCCGGCGGGGGGCCGTGGCGTTCGGGCCGGGCGCGTGCCCGGCCGCGGGTGCGGGCGGGAGGCAGGGGGACTCAGTCGTGCGGTGCCGTGCCGCTCACGCGGTGGTCGGCGTGGCTGAGCGCCTCCACGACCAGGCGCCGCAGATGCCCGTCGCTGAGCCTGTAGTACACGTGCCGTCCCTCGCGGCGCGTCTCCACGAGTCCGGCAAGCCGCAGCTTCGCCAGGTGCTGGCTGGTCGCGGTCCGTGAGGCGGCGCACTGCTCTGCCAGCGAGCCGACATCGGACTCTCCTTGCGCGAGCAGCCACAGCAGATGGAGCCGGGTCGGGTCGGACAGTAGCGCGAAAACCTCGGTCGCCTCGGCGAGACGCGTGCTGTCCGGGGGGCGCAGATGCGCGCCAGGCGCAGTTGGCGAGGGTTCGCGAGCCGGCATGCACACAGGGTAGAGGCCGGAGCGCACGGCCGGGTCGTCCGGCCACGGCTGGAAACAAACATGTGCGCAGATGCGCACCTATAGGTAGAGTGGGGGTGGACGACTCGCCCGACTTCGGCCCAGGGATCGCCGCATGTTCTCGGTGCTGCGCAACCGCACCTACCGCCACCTGTTCACCGCCCAGGTCATCGCGCTCGTCGGCACGGGTCTGGCGACGGTGGCACTCGGGCTGCTGGCGTACGACATCGCGGGTGCCGACGCCGGCTCCGTGCTCGGTACCGCGCTGGCGATCAAGATGGTGGCGTATGTGGCGATCGCTCCGGCGATCGGCGCGGTCGCCCACAGGCTGCCGCGCCGGACGCTCATGGTGGGCGCGGACCTGACCCGTGCGGCGGTGGCGCTGATGCTGCCGTTCGTGGACCAGGTGTGGCAGGTGTACGTACTGATCTTCCTGCTGCAGGCGGCATCGGCCGCGTTCACCCCGACCTTCCAGGCGGTCATCCCCGACGCGCTGCCCGCCGAGCGCGACTACACGCAGGCCCTGTCCCTCTCCCGCCTCGCCTACGACCTGGAGAGCCTGTTCAGCCCGGCACTGGCCGCAGTCCTGCTCTCGGTGATCACATACAACTGGCTCTTCCTCGGCACGGTGGCCGGGTTCCTGGCATCGGCGGCTCTCGTGGTCTCCGTGGTGCTGCCGAAGCCCGCCGCGCCGACGGAGCCGCCCGCAGGGGGCGTGTATGCCAGGGCCACCGCCGGCAGCCGCCTCTTCTTCGCGGCCCCGCAGTTGCGTGCCCTGCTCCTGCTCAACCTGGCGGTGGCGGCGGCGAGCGCGATGGTCACCGTCAACAGCGTCGGGTACGTCCGCGACCACCTGGGCCGCAGCGCGGCCGACGTCTCCCTGGCGCTCGGCGCCTACGGCGCTGGTTCGATGGTCGTCGCGCTGCTGCTGCCCCGCGTCCTTGACCGGGTGTCCGACCGCACGGTGATGCTGCGCGGCGCGCTGTTCCTGACCGTCGTCTTCGCGGGACTCGGCGCGCTCACGGCGGCGGGCGGCGGAGGCTGGCGCTGGCCCGTGCTGCTGCTGACCTGGGCCGCCTTCGGCGCTGCCTGCTCGATGGTGCTGACCCCGACCGGACGGCTGATCCGGCGCTCCGCTCCGCCCGAGGAGCGCACGTCCGCCTTCGCCGCCCAGTTCTCCCTCTCCCACAGCTGCTGGCTGCTGACCTATCCGCTGGCGGGCTGGCTGGGGTCGGTCGCGGGCCTTCAGTCGGCCGTGGTCGCGCTGGGCGTGATCACGCTGGTGTCCGGGGTGCTGGCGGTGCGGATGTGGCCGTCGAGGGAGGCGGCGGGTGTCGAGCACGAGCACACCGGCCTCGACCCCGGCCACCCGCACCTGAGGGGCGCCGAGCAGGCGGAGCGGGGCTGGCGGCACAGCCACCATGTGCTGGCCGACAGCCTGCACGCCCCTCGCTGACGCCCTGGGGCGGTGCTCAGTCCTCGACGGCGCGCCGTACGCGCCCGGACGGTGGGAACGCGTAGCGGCCGACGAGTTCCGGGCCGCTCGGAGATGCCCGGGCCTGCCGCCCGGGCCCGGGCCACGATGCCGGCCGTCGCGTCGGGGCCGTTGACCAGCCCGAGCCACAGTGGCCGGGCTCCCGCGGTCCGTCCGGCCGGGGACGGCTGTACGACGACGTTGGCGTGCTCGCAGGCGTCGAGGCAGCCGACCGCGCGGACCTGCGCCACCGTGCCCAGTCCGGTCTTGAGCGCGGCGAGCCGGGCGGCGTGGTCGATGCCCGGGACCTCGGGTGTGCCGCACCCCCTGCCCACGATGACCGTGCACCGGGGCGCCCCGGTGCCTCGCGGTGCCTTGCGGTGGCTCACTCGGCGGCCCGCTTCCAGGCCGCCTCGCGCAGCAGCCGCAGTCCGTTGAGGCCGACGATGACGGTGGAGCCCTCGTGACCCGCCACACCGAGGGGCAGTGGCAGGTGTCCGGCGAGATCCCAGACGACCAGCGCGGCGATGAAGACACTCGCGATGACGAGATTCTGGACGACCAGTCCGCGGGCCCGGCGGGACAGGGAGATCACGGCGGGCACCGTGGTGAGTTCGTCGCGGACGACGACCGCGTCGGCGGTCTCCAGCGCCAGGTCGGAGCCCGCCCGGCCCATGGCGACACCGGTGTGCGCGGCAGCCAGGGCCGGGGCGTCGTTCACGCCGTCGCCCACCACCATCACCCTGCGGCCCATCTTCTCGAACTCCCTGACCGCGGCCACCTTGTGCTGGGGCAGCAGGGCCGCCCGGACGTCCCCGATACCGACCTCGGCGGCGAGACGGCCGGCGGCTCGCGGATTGTCGCCGGTCAGCAGCACAGGTGCCGTGCCGGTCAGGGAGGTCAGCGCGCCGACGGTGCGAGCCGCGTCCGGCCGCAGCCGGTCGGCGACGCCGAGGACACCCACCGGTGCGCCGTCGACCACGACCAGCACGGCCGTCCGGCCCTCCGCCTCCAGCGCGGCGGCGACGACCGCAGCCCGCGCGGAGGCCCCGCTCGTGGCCCCGTCCAGCAGGCGGCCCGGTGCGCCGACCGCGACCACATGCCCGTCGACGGTGGCTCTCACGCCGACGCCAGGGGTGGAGTCGAAGTCCTCCGCCACCGGCAGTTCCAGCCCGCGGTCGTGCGCCGCGTCCAGGACGGCCCGCGCCAGCGGATGCTCGCTCGGGCGCTCCGCGGCCGCCGCCCAGGCCAGCAACTCGCCCTCGGACACGCCGGAGCCGGCCAGCGGGCGCAGGTCGGCCACGCGCGGGGTGCCCTCGGTCAGTGTGCCGGTCTTGTCCAGCGCCACCGCGTCGACCTGCCCCAGCCGCTCCATCACCACCGCCGACTTGACCAGGACCCCGTGCCGTCCGGCGTTCGCGATGGCCGACAGCAGGGGCGGCATGGTCGCCAGCACGACCGCGCACGGCGACGCGACGATCATGAAGGTCATCGCCCGCAGCAGTGACCCGGTCAGGTCCGCCCCGAGGGCGAGCGGCACGAGGAACACGGCCAGGGTCGCCGCCACCATGCCCAGCGAGTAGCGCTGCTCGACCCTCTCGATGAACAACTGGGTGGGTGCCTTGGTCTCGGACGCCTCCTCGACCATGCGCACGATCCGGGCGATCACCGAGTCCGATGCGTCCCGCTCGACGCGCACCCGCAGGGCGCCGGTGCCGTTGAGGGTGCCGGCAAAGACCTCGTCGCCCTCCTCCTTGGCCACCGGCAGCGGCTCACCGGTGATGGCCGCCTGGTCGACCTCGCCGGCGCCGCCCACCACACGGCCGTCGGCGCCCACGCGCTCCCCGGGACGCACGAGGACCGTGTCGCCGACGGCCAGGTCCTCGACGGCGACCCTCTCCTCGCCGTCGCCGTCGGACAGCCGGGTGGCCGTGGCCGGGGACAGGTCGAGCAGGCCGCGCACCGAGTCGGCCGTACGGGCCGTTGCCAGAGCCTCCAGCGCACCCGAGGTCGCGAAGATGACGATCAGCAGGGCGCCGTCCATGACCTGTCCGATCGCCGCCGCCCCGAGCGCCGCGACGACCATCAGCAGGTCGACGTCCAGGGTCCTGTCCCGCAGCGCCCGCAGGCCCGCCCAGCCGGGCTCCCAGCCGCCGGACGCGTAGGTCAGCGCGTACAGCGGGCCCCAAGCCCACGCCGGGGCGCCCGCCAGCTGCAACACGAGCGCCACCAGGAACAACACCGTGGCCGTGGCGGCCCAGCGGGCCTCGGGCAGGGCCAGGGCACGGGTGCGTCGTGGCGGTGCCTCCGCCGTCAGGGCGAGGGCGTCCCGGTCGGCCGGAGGAACGGTGAGTGTCGTCACGGGAATGCGGATCCTTCACAACGGCGGACGGAACGGCGGACCGCCGGAACTGCGGCAGCGCCCTCCTCACCGTACAGGACCGCATGAAGACTCATTCATGCATTCATGTATTGCTCTCCGTAGGATGAAGGGCATGGGCCATGGACCAGACGCCGAGACCACCGCCACCGCGCGCGAGCGCTTGGAGACCGTGGGCGCGGCCGACGTGGCCGCCACGCTCCAAGCCCTGGCCACGCCCTCACGGCTACGGATCCTGGCCCGCCTTCAGGAGGGCCCGTGCGCGGCGACCGAGCTGGCGGGCGCCGTCGGCATGGAGCAGTCCGCCTGTTCCCACCAGCTGCGCCTGCTGCGCAACCTGGGCCTGGTGACAGGTGAGCGCCGGGGCCGCTCGGTCATCTACGCGCTCTACGACAACCATGTGGCCGAGCTTCTGGAACAGGCCCTCCATCACGTGGAACATCTGCGCCTGGGGCTGCGCGACACCCCGGCCGCGGCGGTCACCGCAGCCGGGGCGTAGTCGGCGAATGAGTCCACGCCGATCAGGGCCAGGTCGGGGAAGAACTCGCGCAGTACGCGGGAGACGCCGGCGGAGTGGCCTCCGGTGCCCACCGACGCCACCAGGACAGTCGATGCGTCCGAGCTGCGCGATCAGCTCCGCGGCCGGCGGCCGGTAGGCGGACACGTTGTCCGGGTTGTGGTACTGGTCCGGGCAGAACGCCCCCGGAGTGCGGGCCAGCAGTTCGGCGACGCGTTCGCAGCGTGCCTGCTGCCAGCCGCCGCTGGGGTGCGGGGCGGCGACCTGGTCGACGTGCGCGCCCAGTGTGGCCAGCAGCCGCACCACCGGCGGCTCCATGCCCGGGTCGGTCACGACGGTGACCGGATGCCCGAAGGTCAGCCCGGCCAGGGCGAGACCCAGGGCCAGCGTGCCGCTGGACGACTCGACGAGCGGCGCGCCCGGCGGGAGATCGCCCTTCCGGCGGGCCTCACGGATCATGTGCAGCCCGGGGCGGTCCTTGATACCGCCGGGGTTCGCGCCGTCGAGTTTCGCCCGGAAGCCGCGGCCGGCGGGGGCGAACGGTTCGTCGATCCACAGGGTCGGCGTTCCACCGACCAGTTCGGCGGGGCGGCGGGCGGTCCGGGGAGGCGCGACATGAGCTGAGGGGAATTCAGGCAGGGGGTCAGGCAGGGGGACATTCATGCGAGTACGGCTTCTACGCGCCGCGCACGAAAGGCGCGGCGCCGTCGTCATGGGTTACGGGCGCACAAGCACGCCCCGCCACGGATTTCCGGCGTGGGGCGGGGCGTACGGGTGGTGCCTACAGGCGCCAGACGCAGTGGAGCGCGAGGGGGCTGCGGCTGTCCTTCGGAGTCCCGACCGGCTGCACCGAGGGTGGCAGTCCTGGCCGCAAAGTCCCGCCCGGGTGGCTGCGTGAGCGATGCGCGAACGGACGGTGAGGCACAAGTCGGCACACGGTGAATCACGCATCCCCGCGCTCCCACTCCGACCTGGGGTCCATCGATGAGCAGGGCGCCGGCATCCGCCGGACTGGAAGGGAAGGCCCTCGCTGCCCGCCTTGGCTGGCAGACCTCGAAGGTCAGTCGCCTTCAGAACGGCAGGCAGCCTCCCCCCCCCGCGGCGATCTCACCGCGTGGGTGTCCGCCATCGACCGACTGGACGTCGAGACCGAACTGCACGGACTGTTGGCTTGCCCGGCCATGAAGCAGCGCAATCGGTCATGGCGACGGCAGCTGGCCGGCGGACACCGCGGCCGTCAGGAGATCGCCGTACGCCAGACCGAGTCCACGTCGATGATCCGGGTTCCGGGGGGCCCGCGCTTGCGCTGTGCCGGGGGTTCGCCGGTCAGCCGGCTGTCAGTTCCGTGAGGGGCAGGGTGTGCTGGGTGTGGATCGCCTTGGCGCGGAGGTAGCGGACGTTCTGGGCCGTGGTGAAGACGCCGGTCGGGACGTGGTGGGTGACGTCGAGGTCGTGGCCGCGGAGTTGGGCCGCCTTGTCGGGGTTGTTGGAGAGCAGGTCCAGGGTGTCGATGCCGAGGGCGCGGAGCATCTGCGCGGCGGCCGTGTAGTCGCGCGCGTCCTCCGGCAGGCCGAGCGCGGCGTTCGCCTCGTAGGTGTCCAGGCCCTGGTCCTGGAGCGCGTAGGCGTCGAGCTTGTTGTAGAGGCCGATGCCGCGGCCCTCCTGACGGAGGTACAGCAGAACGCCGCCCCGGTCCGCGATGCGCTCCACCGCCTCCCGCAGCTGGGGGCCGCAGTCGCAGCGGGCCGAGCCGAAGACGTCTCCGGTCAGGCACTCGGAGTGCAGCCGCACCAGCGGGGGCCGGTCGGCCGGGGGTTCGCCGAGGATCACGGCGACATGCTCCTGGCCGTCGGTGAGGCCGTGGAAGGTGACCAGGTCGGCGGTGACCGTGTAGCCGTCGCCGAAGCGGAGGGGGACCGTCACGCGGGTGCGCACGGTGGCGGCGGAGGGGCCGGTGGGGGCGGGGAGTCCGGTGGCGGTCGGGTCGCCGCTGTCCTGGGGTGCGATGGCGTCGCCTGGGTCGCGCATGTCTGTCGTCCTCTCCGGGCCGGCGGGTTGCGGGGCAGGGTGTGGGCCCCTTGCTTCAGATTTGAAGCACAACCTCGGGCGGAGAGCTTAGCCCATGCTTTAAACTTCAAGCAACAGGGATTTCGGGAAGCCTGGTGAGGGGGCCGGTCCGCCGGTCCGCCGGTTGCTCGGGCACTCGGGCACTCGGGCACTTGGGCGCTCGGTCAGTCGGTCGTCGTGGATGAGCGGCGGCGCCAGGGGAGGCAGTCGCCCGCCGATCGTTCCTGGTCGCCCTGGAGCGCCTCCGTGATCCGGGTGCAGATCGCTTCCAGTTGGGCCACCTCTTCGGGTGCGAGATGGTCGAAGACGGCGGCCCGTACCGTTTCGACATGGCCCGGCGCCGTGCGTTCCAGGAGCGCCAGGCCCTCGTCGGTGAGGACCGCCGTACTGCCGCGCCGGTCGGTGGGGCAGCCCTCCCGGCGGACCGCGCCGTCCCGCTCCAGGCGGGTGACGGCGTAGGTGAGGCGGCTGCGGGTGATCTTCAGGGTCCGGGCGAGGTCCGTCATCCGCATCCGGTGGCCGGGCGCGTCGGAGAGGTTGGCGAGGACGGAGTAGTACAGGTGCGGCATCCCGGCCTCGCGCTGGAGCTGCCGGTCGACGGCGTCCTCCAGGAGCCAGGACGCGGCGAGGTACGAGCGCCAGGCGCGCTGTTCCTCGGGGGTGAGCCAGCGAGTGGTCATGGCCCCAGTGTAGTTATTGTTTAAAAGTTGAACCAAGGGTGCGGGGGTGGATGCCCGCCGGATCTCGACCTTCGGGCCCGCCCGGGCGCATCCTGGCCCCACGGCACGCCCGGCCCCGTGACCACCTTGCCCGCCCCCGGCCCTCATCGATCCCCTGGAGTGCACCCCCATGGCCCACCCCTACGTCCTGTTGTCCGCCGCCGTCTCCCTCGACGGCTTCCTGGACGACACCGGCCCCGAGCGGCTCCTGCTGTCCGGACCGGAGGACTTCGACCGGGTCGACGAGGTACGGGCGGGCAGCGACGCGATCCTCGTCGGTGCGGGCACGCTCCGCACCGACAACCCGCGGCTGCTGGTCTACTCCGAGGAGCGGCGCGCGGCCCGGGTGGCCGCGGGGCAGCCGGTATACCCCCTGAAGGTCGCGGTCAGCGCCTCCGGAGACCTCGATCCGGACGCCCGCTTCTGGCACACCGGGGGCGCGAAGGTGCTCTACACCACGGACAAGGGCGCGGAGCGGCTGGGCGGTCTGCTGCCCGCGGACGTGGCGGTGGTCGCGCTCGGCCTCGAGGTGGAGTGGGCCGCCGTGCTCTCCCATCTGGGTGAGGTGCGGGGCGTGCGCAGACTGATGGTCGAGGGCGGCGGCCGGGTGCACACCCAGCTGCTGCAACAAGGGCTCGCGGACGAACTCCAGCTGGTGCTCGCCCCGCTGATCGTGGGGCAGCCCGACGCGCCGCGGATGTTCGGGCCGGGGGCGTACCCGCCGGGCCGGATGCGGCTGGTGGAGACGCGGCCGGTGGGGGACGTCGTCCTGATGCGCTACGTGCCCACCGCACCCGGCAGCGGCCGCTCGGCCTCCGCCGCGGACCGGCGGTGGCTGGCGGCGGCCTGCGAACTGGCGGCGCAGTGCCCGCCCTCCGCCACGGCCTTCAGCGTCGGGGCGGTGATCGTCGCGGCCGACGGTACGGAGCTGGCGCGGGCGCACTCCCGGGAGGGCGGGGACCCGGTGGTGCACGCGGAGGAAGCGGCCCTGGCGAAGCTGGACCCGGCGGATCCGCGCCTGGCCACCGCCACGGTCTACAGCAGCCTGGAGCCCTGCGCCCGCCGGTCCTCCCGGCCCGCGCCCTGCGCCCGGCTGATCCTCGACGCCGGGGTACGGCGGGTGGTCACGGCCTGGCGGGAACCGGACACCTTTGTCGCGGCCGCGGACGGGAACGCGCTGCTCACGGCGGCCGGGGTGGATGTGGTGCTGCTGCCTGGGCACGAGGAGGCGGCCAAGGCCCCGAACGCCCATCTGCTGTCCCCGCCCGAGACCCGCTGACGGCTCACGCCCGCCCCTGGCCGTCCCGGTCGCGGCAGGCCGCCGACGGGTCCGGGGCGCCGGTGAAGCTGGGTGGACGTAAACCTGTGTGCTGAGTGTCCCGCGCATGGCGTACACTGGAATCACCGACGCGGGGTGGAGCAGCTCGGTAGCTCGCTGGGCTCATAACCCAGAGGTCGCAGGTTCAAATCCTGTCCCCGCTACTGATGGCAGAGGGCCGGAATCCATAGGATTCCGGCCCTCTGCTTTCTCCCGTGTTCTTCACCCGCTCCTCTTCCTTCCACGCGCGGTTCCTTCCCATCCCCGTCTGCGGGTTTGTGTACGCCGGTCGGCCCACAGCGGTCGCCCCCCGCCCGTCCTGCGGGAAGCCTGGACGGGTGGTGCAGCGAGGAGGCGCGTGGCGGACCGACGCGCCGTGCGACGAACAGAACCGCGGGCCAGGGCCCGGAACTCCGTACAGCGGGACCGGTGTCCCGTACGACCGGACCCTCGTCGGCCCGGCCGTTCCCCCTTTTCCGGGGGAACGAGAACATCACCCGGGAGAGCGGCCCCCAGGGGCCGGGGAACGTCACCCGGGGGAGCGGGAGCGATCCCGCGACCGTTCCGAGGGCGGTGACTGCGGCTGTTCCGCGGGCGGCGACCGCCCCGGCGGGCGGACTGGGGAAGCCGAGGGGACCGGCGAAGCCGAGCTGACCAGGGAAGCCGGGCGGACCGGCGGGGCCGAGTGGGCCGGGGAAGCCGGGCGAACCGGCGGGGCCCAGTGGTCCTATCGGCGGCCCGGTGGCCCCCGGCCTCCCGGCAGCAGTCCCGCCGAGAGTCGGCGGAGTTCGTATGCGCGGGCCTTTCTGCGGGCGCTGCCCGCGCTGCTCATCGGCCTGGGCATCTGCTGCGGGCGGCTGACCCCGTCCGTCTTCCCGGCCGTTCCCCTCTTCACTGCAGCGCCGCTCGTCGCCGCCCCGCTGCACTCCTTGCGCGGCACCGTCGTCACCGGCGCCGCGGCCCTCGCCGCCGTGCTGGCCGTGCATCTCGGGCTCGCGGTGCCGGGGTCCTCCGGGACGGTCACCGAGGCGGTGACCACCGGGGCGGCCGCCGTTCCCGCGGTCCTCATCAACGCGCTCGTCCGTCGCAACGACGCCCGCCTGGCCTCCGCCCGCCGGATCGCCGAGGCCGCCCAGCGCGCCGTACTGCCCGAGCCGCCCGCGCGGATCGGGGGGCTGCGGATCGCCGCCCGGTACGAGGCGGCGCAGGCCGACGCCTGCATCGGCGGCGACCTGTACGCCGTCCAGGACTCCCCGCACGGCGTACGGCTGGTGGTCGGGGACGTACGCGGCAAGGGGACGGGCGCCGTGGCGGCGGTCGCCGTCGTCATCGGCGCCTTCCGGGAGGCCGCGGAGCAGGAGGCGACCCTGGAGGCCGTCGCCCAGCGCCTGGAGCGGGCGCTGTCGCGCGAGGGCATCCGCCGGGAGGGGCACGACGTCCACGAGTGGTTCACCACGGCGGTGCTCGCCGAGATCCCGCACGAGGAGGGCGCCGTCCGCATCGTCAACCGGGGCCACCCCGCACCCCTGCTGCTGTTCCCGGACGGCACCCTGCGCGAACTGGAGGCCCGCGAACCGGCGCTGCCGCTCGGGATGGGCGACCTCGCGCTCGGGCCCGACCGTGCCGAGGAGCGGGACTTCCCGCCCGGCTCGACGCTGCTCTTCCACACCGACGGCGTCTCGGAGGCCCGGGACGCGCGCGGCGAGTTCTACGATCCCGTCGAGCGCCTGGCCGGGCGCGACCTGCCGACTCCCGGCGCCGTACTGACCGCCGTCACCGAGGACGTCGCCCGGCACACCGGCGGCCAGGCCACGGACGACATGGCGCTGCTGGCCGTACGACGGCCGAGCGGTCGTGAGCGGGCCAAGCGCCCCTGCCTGCGGGGGCTTTGTCACGGTGGGTGAGTGATCCGCTCCCGCCGTATAACAACTGACACACCGTCAAAATGAAAGGGGTCGGTGCCGCGCGAACAACTCGCCCTATTTGCACCGTTCCATCCGTGAAAAGCCTGGCCAGAAGCGTTAACGATCTGTCCGAACGGCTTGGAATCCGGGTCCCGCGTCTATTAACGTTCGATAACGCAGCGCGGTCGTCCCAGCCGTCAGCAGAGACGGCTCCGTGCGCATGTGCCGAATCCCGCAAGGGAACCGGGGAACCACCACCTTGGGGTGAATCGCCCGTATACCGCCACGTCTGAACGGCCGGTATACGCGCGTAGGAGACCTTCCTGCTCCGAACCCGTCAGCTAACCCGGTAGGCGAAAGGGAAGGAAAGGAGCGCGCCCACGTGGCGTCCAACCGGCCTGCCGAGAACCTCTTGTTCACCCCGAACGGCACCCAGACCATCGGCTTCGCGTCCCGCACCGACGAGGGCCCCTGGGAGGAGTGGAACCCCACTGAGGATTCCGTCCGTCCCCTCCGCGGTCGGCACCGCGTCAGCAAGCAGCGCGGCGGCGGACTCGCCCGCAGCTCCACCGTTCTCGGCGTCGGCGTGATGGCCGCGGTCGGCGCGGGCGGCATGGCCACCGCGCAGACCGGCAAGCCGCCGGTGTCCATCTCCCTGCCCGACCTCTCCACCGTCACCGACTCGGCCAAGGCGCTCATCGGCGAGGACACCGGCACCCCCAAGGGCTCCGCCACCGCCCTCAGCACCGCCGGTGTCAGCACCGCCGACGCTGCCACGGGCAGCAGGGACGCGGGCGAGGCACTGCGCAGCCGGATCATGCGGCAGGCCGAGTCCCAGCAGGACCGGACGGCCGCGGCAGCCGCCCAGGCCGCCGAGGACGCCGCCGCGAAGAAGGCCGCCGACGCCGCCGCCAAGGCCCAGGACGCCGCCACGGCCAAGGCGGCCGCCGACAAGAAGGCCGCGGACGCGGCGGCCAAGCAGAAGGCCGAGGCCGCCCGGCTGGCGGACCTGGCCAAGCAGTACACGCTGCCCACCTCCTCGTACACCCTGACCTCGCGCTTCGGCGACGCCGGGTCCCTGTGGTCCTCCGGCTACCACACCGGCCTCGACTTCGCCGCGCCCACGGGCACCCTCATCAAGGCCATCCACAGCGGCACCGTCACCCAGGCGGGATGGGCGGGCGCCTACGGCTACCGCACGGTCCTCACCCTGGACGACGGCACCGAGCTGTGGTTCTGCCACCAGTCGTCGATCAGTGTCACCGCCGGTCAGAAGGTGTCCACGGGCGATGTCATCGGCCGCGTGGGCGCGACCGGCAATGTCACCGGGCCGCACCTGCACCTGGAGGTCCACCCGGACGGCGGCAGCGCGATCGACCCGATGGCGTGGCTCCAGGCCAGAGGCATCAACCCCTGACGCCCTGCCCGGCTCTCCCGCGTCCGTGCCTGTGCCCCGCGGCGCGGCGCGCGTCATCCTCCTGATCTCCTGAGACGAACGCGATCTCCTGAGACGAACGCGATCTCCTGAGACGAACTCCGGCGGCCCTGGCGACAACCCCCCGACGCCAGGGCCGTCGGTCTGCCGCAGCGACGGCCGGGCGGCTCACCGGCGCGGGGGCTCCGGCGGCCTTCGGTGGGCTCCGGCTCTCCGTTCAGCCGAACAGCCGCCGTTCAGCCGAACGGCCGCCGATCGGAATAAGCGCTTCCAGGGTGTGCGCTGAACTGTTGCATGACTGCTCTACGCAAGCTCGGCTCCTCGGACCTCGAGGTCTTCCCCCTCTCCCTCGGCGGCAATGTCTTCGGCTGGACCGCCGACACGGCGCAGTCCTTCGCCGTACTCGACGCCTACACGGCGGCCGGCGGCAACTTCGTCGACACGGCCGACGCCTACTCGGCGTGGGTGCCCGGAAACAAGGGCGGCGAGTCCGAGACCGTCATCGGACAGTGGCTCGCGGCGCGCGGCAACCGTTCCGACGTGATCATCGCGACCAAGGTCAGCCAGCACCCCGACTACAAGGGGCTGCGGTCCGCCACCATCAAGGCCGCCGCCGACGCGTCCCTGCGCCGCCTGGGCACCGACTACATCGACCTCTACTACACCCACTTCGACCAGCCGGAGGTGCCGGTCGAGGAGATCATCGGCGCGCTCGACGACCTGGTGAAGGCGGGCAAGGTGCGCGCCATCGGCGCCTCCAACATCTCCGCCGACCGGCTGAAGGAGTCCCTCGACTTCTCCGACCGCGAGAACCTGGTCCGGTACACGGCCCTCCAGCCGCACTACAACCTGGTCTCGCGCGACACCTACGAGGGCCCGCTGGAGGAGGTGGCCGCCCGCGCGGGCGTGGCGGCCGTTCCCTACTACGCCCTCGCGGCCGGATTCCTGACCGGCAAGTACCGGCCAGGCACCACCGTGGACTCGGCGCGGGCGCAGGGCGCCGGAAAGTATCTGGCGAGCGAGCGCGGGCGACGGGTGCTGGCGGCCCTCGACGAGGTCGCGCGGTCCCGGGGCGCGGAGATCCCCACGGTGGCCCTGGCCTGGCTCGCGTCCCGGCCGACGGTCGCGGCCCCGATCGCCTCCGCCCGCACGGTGGAACAGCTGCCCGCACTGCTGGCGGTCGCGGATCTGACCCTGACGGACGAGGACCTCGAAAGGCTCACGGAGGCGTCCGCCTAGTCGCACACCCGTGCCCCTGCTCCTGCCCGTGCTCCTCTCCGGTCGCGGGGCGCCCGGCGCCCTACGGCCGATAGGGGTCGGGCGCGGACGCGGAGCAGGGAGCCGAAGGGGAGCGGGGGGCGGGAGCGGAGGGGGAGTGAGGCGCGGAGCGTGAGTGGGGCGCCGACGCGGCGTAGGGATACGGATAGGGATACGGCTGCGGATACGGATAGCCATACGGATGGGGATACGGCTGCGGGTACGGCGCTGTCGGGCCGTGGCGCGGTGCCGGGTACCGCGGGGCATGCCCATGGCCGGACCACACCGGTACCCGCGGTGCCATCGGCGCGGCGTGCGCCAGAGACGGGCGCGCCACCTCCCGCCGCGCCCACAACGCGTTGAGCAGCTCGCTCTCCCGTTCGGCGAAGTCGGCCCCAGCCCGGCCGCGGCGCGCACGGTGCCGGAGAAACGCCAGTGAGGTCGCGTACGCCTCGTACTGTGCGACCGAGCGCGCCGCGGCCCTTCCGAAGTGCTGCCGGGCGTACTGGCGGGCCAGCCGCCGCGCCCGCATCGAGCCGAGCACATGCGGTTCCGCGGGCCCCAGCCACCCCGTGGCCGTATACACGGGCAGCTCCTCCCGGACCGTCCGCAGCTCCCGCTGCCGCGTCCAGATCACCAGCCAGGTCAGCAGCGCGAACGCGGGCGCCATGAAGGACGCGTAGACCGCGAAGAAGCCGAAGTCGCCGAAGGACGAGGATCCGTTCCACATCGAGTGCATGCCCATGGCGAGCAGCAGTCCGGCCAGCGGCAGCAGCACGCGCAGCGCCCGCCGCCGCTCCGTCGTCAGTGCCGCGACGCCGAAACCTATCCCGGTGCACACGGTGAACAGCGGATGGGCGAAGGGCGACATCACCACCCGGACGAAGAAGGTCGCGGCCGTCACGGAGGCGAGCCCCCGACCGCCGCTCAGCTGGTCCGTGCCGAAGGCCGTGCCCAGATAGAGGATGTTCTCGGTGAAGGCGAAGCCGGTCGCGGTGACCCCGGCTATGACCACCCCGTCCACGATCCCGGTGAAGTCCCGTCTGCGGAACAGGAAGACCAGCAGCACCGCCGCCGCCTTGGCGGACTCCTCGACGACCGGCGCTATGAGGGTCGCGCCGAGTGTGTCGGCGCCGTGCGGGTCGGCGGTCGCGGTCGCTATCCATCGGGTGGCGAAGCTGTTGGCGACGATCGCGATGAGCGCGGCCGCGCAGGCGCCCCAGGCGAAGGCGAAGACCATGTTCCGCCAGGGTCCGGGCTCCACCCGGTCCAGCCAGCGGAACGCGGCGACCAGCAGGGGCACCGGCAGCACTGCGAGCCCCAGCCCGACGAGGAACCCCTCGGTGCCCGTCTGCTGCCGTACGAGGGCCAGGATGACCAGGCCCGAGAGCGTCAGCAGCGTGACCAGCGCGCCATAGCGCACCCACCGGCGCTGCCACCAGTGCGGATGCCGGGTTCCGCCCGGATGGCCGTCGGGGTGCCTCGGATACGGGCGACGGATGTCCACGGAATCGACCCTAACGAGACGGGGGCGCCGCCCGCGACGGTGCCCGGCGGGCCCGCCGGGCGCTCAGTTCCCGGCGGGGGAGGGGTCCCGGTGCTCTACGCGCCGGAACAGCAGGTCGTTCACGACATGTCCCTTGTCCAGCCCCTGGCCCTCGAAACGGGTCAGCGGACGGAACGCGGGACGGGGCGCGCAGCCGCCGTCCGGCACGGTGTTCTCGAAGGCGGGGTGCGCGGTGAGCACCTCAAGCATCTGTTCGGCGTACGGCTCCCAGTCCGTGGCGCAGTGCACCAGCGCGCCCGGCTTGAGGCGGGCCGCGACGAGGTCGAGGAACTCGGGCTGGATCAGCCGCCGCTTGTGGTGGCGCTTCTTGGGCCAGGGGTCGGGGAAGTAGACCCGCAGCCCGTCCAGCGCGTCCGGCGGAAGCATCTCGCGGAGCAGGATGATCGCGTCGCCGTTCGCGACCCGGACGTTGGTCAGTCCGTTCCGCTCGGCGAGGCCCAGCAGATTGCCCTGGCCGGGGGTGTGCACATCGACGGCCAGGATGTTGGTGCCCGGGTCGTCGGCGGCCATCCGCGCGGTGGCCTCGCCCATCCCGAAGCCGATCTCCAGCACCACGGGGTGCTCGTTCCCGAACAGCTCGGCGGGATCCACCGTCCGCTGCCCGTCGATGTCCAGTCCCCACCGGGGCCACAGCCGTTGGATCGCGTCCGCCTGTCCGGTGGTCACCCGGCTGCGCCGCGGCTGGAAACTCCGGATCCGCCGCTCGAAGTGGGACCCGGCGGGGTCGGGCTGCGGCCCGTCGGGGAACCGCGGCTCGCCCTTGGGCCTGCGGGCCGGGGCGCCGGAGGTGTGCGGGGGCCGGACCCCGGGGGCGGCCTCGGAGTCTTCGGGAGCGAAAGGGAGTGAGTCAGACACAGTGACACCAATTTTAAGGGGAAGCCGGGAAGAGCCAGTCCGGCCCGGTCCGGCGGCCGTGGCCGGTGATCCACTCACTCTCCCTCCAGCACGGCCAGCGCCCGGCGGGCGACCTCGCGGCCGATCGGCAGGGAGGCGGTGGCCGCGGGCGACGGCGCGTTCAGCACATGGACCGTCCGTGCCCCCTCCTGGATCAGGAAGTCGTCCACCAGCGTCCCGTCCCGCAGCACGGCCTGCGCCCGGACCCCGGCCGCGGTCGGCACCAGGTCCTCCGCCCGGATCCCGGGCAGCAGAGTCCGCACCGCCCGGGTGAAGGCACTCTTGGACAGCGATCTGTGCAGCTCGCCCGCGCCGTACCGCCAGTGCCGCCGCGCTATCCGCCACGATCCCGGCCAGGCCACCGTCGCACCCAGCTCCCGCGGCCGTACGACACCCCAGCCGTACCCCTCGCGGGCCAGGGCCGGGACCGCGTTCGGACCGATGTGGACCTCTCCGTCGATACCCCGGGTCAGATGGACCCCGAGGAAGGGGAACGCCGGGTCCGGCACCGGATACACCAGCCCCCGCACCAGCTCGGGCCGCGCCAGCGTGTAGTACTCACCCCGGAACGGCACGATCCGCATGCCCGGCTCGTCCCCGGTCAGCCGGGCCACCTCGTCACAGTGCAGTCCCGCGCAGTTGACCAGCGCCCGCGCCCGCAGCACGGTCCCGTCCGCGGTGCGCACGGCGACGCCCAGCGCCGGTCGGCGGTCGATCCGCACGACCTCGGCGCCGTACCGGATCTCCGCCCCGGACTCCTCCCCCAGCTGCCGGGCGACCGCCGTGAAGTCGCAGATCCCCGTCGTGCCCACATGGATGGCCGCGACTCCGCGCACCTCCGGCTCGTACTCCGCGATCTGGGCCGGGCCCAGCTCCCGGACCGGTATCCCGTTCTCCCGGCCGCGCTGGACGAGTCCGTGCAGACGCGGCAGCTCCTCGCGCCCGGTGGCGACGATCAGCTTGCCCGTGACGGAGTGCGCGATGCCGTACTCCGCGCAGAACTTGACCATCTCGGCGGCGCCCTCGACCGCGAAACGTGCCTTCAGGGAGCCCGGGCGGTAGTAGATCCCGCTGTGGATGACGCCGCTGTTGTGCCCCGTCTGATGGCGGGCGGGCCCCGTCTCCTTCTCCAGGACCGTGACCCGGGTGCCGGGGGCGGCACGCGTGATCGCATACGCCGTCGACAGCCCGACGATGCCACCGCCGACCACCAGCACATCGCAGTCGTACGCGATCTTCCGCACCTGCTCCACCTCCCGGTTTCGATAGTGCACTGCGCCACTGACAATGCCTTCAAACCCGGGGAGAACCGAAGACCACGCAGGCCACACGGCGGCGTCGGCCGCTTGGAGCAGACGGCTTCCTGAAGGGGACGGCCTCCTGAAGCGGACAGCCTCCTGAAGCGGGCGGCGCGGGCGGCGCGGGCGAGCCAACCCGAGCCACCCCAGCCGGGCCGGCCCCTTGGACCAGCGCCTCAGACCGGCCCCTCGTAGCGCCCGCTCGTAGCCCCCTCGTACCGCCCGCGCGTGCCGCCTAAGCGGGTGTCATCAGCAGTGGCCGGGCCCGCTCCCGCAGTTCCGCCACGCGGGGCTCGTCGCCGTAGGGCTCCAGCCGGTGCAGCAGGTCCCGTACGTACTCGGTGGTGCGCGCCGACGATATGCGTCCGGCGACCTCCACCGCCCGCACGCCCTGCTCGCAGGCCGCGTCCAGATTGCCGGACTCCAGCTCGGCGACGGCCGAGACCACCAGCCGCAGCCCGTGGGAGCGCACGAACTCCTCCGTGGGCCGGGACAGCGCCTGCTCGGTGAAGCGGCGGACCTGGCGCGGGGCCTTGAGGTCGCGGTAGCACTCGGCGGCGTCGGCGGCGAAGCGGTCGTAGGAGTAGAAGCCGAGCCAGGACGGGTCGTGGTCGCCGTCACGGGCGCGTTCCAGCCAGCCTTCGGCGGACTTCAGGGCCGTACCCGCCGCCTGGGCGTCGCCCGCCCGCGCGTGCGCCCGTGCCTCGACCAGGCGGAAGAAGCTCATGGTGCGGGCCGTGGCCAGGCCGCGGTTGCGCTCCAGGGCGGCCTGGGCGAGGTCGACGCCCTCGTCGCCGAAGCCGCGGTAGGTCGCCTGGAGCGACATGGAGGCCAGGACATAGCCCCCGAGGGGGACGTCGGCGGCGGCGCGGGCCAGGCGCAGCGCCTGGATGTAGTAGCGCTGGGCGGCCTCCTGCTGTCCCGTGTCGAAGGCCATCCACCCGGCCAGCCGCGTCAGTTCGGCGCTGGCGCCGCACAGCGCGCGGCCCACCTCGTCCGAGTAGGAGCCGAGCAGCAGCGGCGCGGCCTCCACCCGTAAGCATTCGGGCACCATCGACGAACGCCAGTCGCCGCCGCCGTACTTGGAGTCCCAGCGCCGGGCGTCCTCCGCGGCCTCCCGCAGCTTCTGGACATCGCTGTGGCCGACTTTCAGCGGTGCGCCCGACCCGTCGCCGACGGCGTCCGTGTCCCGGGCCACCGAGCTGTCGGCCGGGGTTATCAGCCAGCGGGAGGCGGGGGTCGCATAGGCGCTCACGGCGAAGGATCCGGCCAGCGACTGCCAGATGCCGCCGCTGCCGGCCCGGCGCCCGGCGAGGTCGAGGCGGTACAGCTCGGTCGCCGACCGCACCGCCTGTCCCACGTCCCGGGGGAAGGCGAGGCCCACTTCCGGTGCGGGATCCGCGTCCGCCAGACCGATCTCGTGGAGCGGTACGGGGCGGCCGAGTTTCTGCCCGATGGCGGCCGCGATCAGGTGCGGCGCGGCGCCCTGCGGCACCATGCCCTTCGACACCCAGCGCGCCACCGAGGTCTTGTCGTAGCGAAGTGTCAACCCGCGTTGGGCGCCAAGGTCGTTGACGCGCCGGGCGAGTCCTGCGTTGCTGATTCCCGCGAGGGCGAGAACGGCGCCGAGCTTCTCGTTCGGCCCGCGTTGCTCCCTGGACATGCGCCACCCCTCGACACAGACGGCTGCCGCGGCGATGGCATAACCGCGCGGCATTCGTAAACCCAGCGTAGTTCGCCGCATCCCAAGCGTTAAGGGGCTTAAATCCGGATGGCGGGATTGTGGTCCGCACCTCAGTACGGAGTGTTGCCGCGTGCTCCTGGCGTGTGGCTGTGCGCCTGCCCGTGCGCTCTTCTCCGGCCAGGGCGGAGGGCGGTTCCATGGACCCTGCGTGGGTCGGCCCGCTGTACTGGATCCAGCGGGCTGGGGGATACCGCCGCCCCCATCCCCGCGGGCGGCGGACCGGTCCGGGGGGCGAATTCCGCCTCCCGGACTGTGCGTTGCGTCGGCCTGTACGGAGCGTGTGCAACCCTGCCTGCTCCCGGCCGATTTGGCCGAAAACAGTTGCTGGTTTTCGGCGGCGATCAGGCCCCCGACCATGACACTTGACGGCGCGAACGGGGTTCACAGGGAGCGCACCGGGGGCGCATTCGTGCCGCCGATTTCTTCCGACGGCCCTGCCGGGAAAGTCCGACGGCCCTGCCGGGAAATGGAGTTCACCGGTTCGCCGCCCGGAGTCCAAGGGCGCATTCAGGGGCGCGCGAGACACGGCACCCGCCCTCCGGCGCGCAATCTTCGTGGCAGCATGGTGCCGTTCGTACGGTGCACTGGTTGTCCACAGCCTGTGGAGGCGTCGATGCGGTGGTTGGTGGGATGGAGCAGCACCGCCGCTGCGGCCGTCGGTCCCGAATCGGCCGGAGCCACCGGCTACGACGGCGAGACCCTGCACCCGGTCGGCGCCCAGCTCCTGTGGGGCGACCCCGATCCGCTGTGGGCCGTCGGCGACTGGCGCCCCGACGAGGTGCGCGTGGTGAAGGCGGACGCGCAGACCCGGATCGCGGTTCTCGGCATCTGCGGAGCCTCCGACGAGGAACTGCGGGTGTCGCTGTTCGCAGCCCGCGGAGGGGCACTCCGCCATCTGACCGCCTGGTCCGGCAGCTACACCGCCGTCGTCCAGGTCGGACGCCGGATCACCGTGTGCGGCGACCTCGCGGGCGCCCGCCCCGTCTTCCACACCCCCTGGGCCGGGGGCACCGCCTACGCGACCGCCGCGCTCCCCCTGGCCGACCTCACCGAGGCCAATCTGGACTTCGGGCATCTGGCCGCCCTCCTCGCCGCCCCCGACGTACCGGCCGCGGTCCACGACTCGACCCCCTACGACGGTGTACGGCGCATTCCGCCCGGTCACGCCCTCATCCTGCGCGCGGGCGCGCGCGAGGTCGCCGGTTACGAGCCGGTCGCCTCGCTGGCGGTCGCCGCGCCCCCGGCGGACCCGGCCGAAGCCGTGGACGCGGTGCGCGACGCCCTCGTCGACGCCGTACGCGCCCGGCTGTCGGCGCCCCGGCATGTGCCGGGCGTCGAGATCGACCCGGGGCCCGTCCCCGGTATGGGACCGGCCGAGCGGCGTGCCGCTCGCGGAGTGCCCGCCCCGGGGATCGGCGCCGACCTCTCCGGCGGACCGGCCTCCGGCACCCTGGCCCTCCTCGCGGCCGGGCTTCCCGGCAGACCCGGCACGGTCCTCGGACACGGCACCGGAGCCGGTGAACGCCTGCTCGCCGTCACCTTCAACGACCTCGCCGTGCGCGGCCGCGAGGCCGAGCTGGAGCGGGCCGGGACCCTGGCCGCCAACCCCCGGCTGCACCATGTGGTGGTCGCCTGCGGCGAGGAGGCCCTGCCCTACGCCGAACTGGAGGGCCCCCTGACGGACGAGCCGGGCCCGTCCCTGGTCTCGGCGGCCAGACACCGGGCCCGGCTGGCCTCCGGCAGCGCGGACCACTTCACGGGCTACGGCGCGCGCCAGGTGCTCGACGCGCATCCGGCCCGTCTCGCGGACCTGCTGATGGACCGCAGACGGCGCCATCTCGTCCGCCCGGTCGCCGCGCTGGCGAAGGCGGACGGATCGGTGATGGTTCCCGCACGGGTGTACGCCGCTGCGCGGAAACTGGCCCGCACGCCCTACCGGGCCGGTGTCGCCGCGCTCGGCGACCGGCTGATGCAGCGGCACTTCGAGGAGCCCGGGGGTGCGGTGGGGGCGTCGCTCGCCGCCCTCACCTGGGCCAGACCCGGCCCGGCGGCCCGCTGGCTGACCGGTGAGGCCCTCGCTGAAGTATCGGTTCGCCTCCAGGGAGCCGCGGACCGGGCGGGCATCGGCCCCGGTCGGCGCCCCGGCGACCACCGGGCGCGGGCCGCGCTGGCGAGACAGGCGGCGGACCTGAGGGTGCTGGAACAGGCCGCCGAGATCCGCTCCCAGCGCCTGCACTCACCGTTCCTGGACAACCAGGTCGTCCGCGCCTGCCGCGCCCTGCCGGAGGCGCTGCGGGTCCAGCCCGGGGCGCGGGCCGCCATCCTGCGCACGGTCCTTCAGGGCGCGGGCGTCGGCGCACTCCCGCCCGGCTGGGGCGCCCCGTCGCACGCCTCCTCGGCGGCCGCGGCCCGTGCCGGTCTCCGGATGGCGGTGCACCCCCTGCTGGCCCTGTTCGACACGCCCCTGCTGGCGGAGGCAGGGCTGGTGGAGGCCCGGGTCGTCCGCGAGGCCGTACGCGCCGCGGCGGACGGTGCGCCCGTCCCGCTGGACGGCCTGGCGGAGCTGGTCTCCACAGAACTGTGGCTGCGTCGCCTGCTCGCCCGCCGGGGCACCTGCTGGACGGGCACCCCGGCCCGGTCCCGCGCCGTACCAGCAGGCCTCGCGACCGGCGGCCGAGCACTCGGCGCAGGACGATAGCCACCCCCGCCGGTCCCGAGGCCCGCCACCCCCGACACGCCCCGCCAGCCCCGAGACGCTCCGCCACGCCTCGCCGGCCCCGGCAGACGTCAGCCTCGGCTGCGCCCGGTTCCCCGTTGCCAGGGGGCCCTGGCAACTAGCCCGGACGGTCCTCGGGCACCTGGCTCGGACGGCCCTCGGGCGCCCGGCCCGGAACGGTCCCCCGCCCGGACGGTCTCCAGTCCTCGGCCCGAACGGTCCCCGATTCCCGGACCGGACAGGTTCCCGCCCCTCAGACCGGATGGGTCCCGAATCGCCGGGGCGCCGAATCGTAGGGCAGGACGGATCCCGGATCCCGGTTCGGACGTGCCCCGGAGCCCCGGACCCTCAGCCCGGACGGGTGCCGGATCCCGTGGCCGGAAGACTTCTGGACCACTGCCCCTGACGGTCCCCTGATCCCGCCCCGAACGGCCCCCGCCCCTCAGACCGGCCGCGACCGCAGTCCCTCCAGGAGGATGTCCAGCAGTCGCGCCGATGCTGCCGCCTGCTGGGTCGCGTCCGGCAGTGAGGGTGCCGCCGTGGCGATCACCAGCAGGACGTCCGAGACGGTGACGTCCGGCCGCAGCTCGCCTGCCGCGCGCGCCCGCTCCACCAGCTGTCCGACGACCTCCAGCAGCTCCGCCGTGCCCACATCGTGGGGCTCGGGCGCGGACCGCTCCGCGACAAGCTGCAACTCCGCCGCGAGGGACCGCTGCTGCGGCAGCAGCGCCTCGGCCGAAGGCGCCGCACCGGCTCCCTCGATCCCCTCCTCGACGACCCCGACCCGCAGCACCTGCGGCGGCAGCAGCCGCCCCGCCCCCGACGCCACCGAGGTGCGCAGGAAGCGCGACAGCGCCGACCACGGCTCCTCCTCCTGGCCGAGCGCCGTCCTGGCCTGGTCGGTCAGCCGGGAGGTCTCCTCCTCGGCTATTCGCCGTACCAGGACGTCCTTGCTCGGAAAGCGCCGGTACACCGTGCCGACGCCGACCCGCGCGCGCCGCGCCACGTCCTCCATCGGCGCGCCGTAGCCCAGCTCGCCGAAGACCTCGCGGGCCGCGCGCAGTACATGCTCCAGGTTGCGCTGTGCATCCACCCGCAGCGGCGCCGTCCGCGCACCGTCCTCGCGTCCGCCGCCCGCCGCCATGCTCATCGTGCCCGCCGCCGCGACAGTGGACGCGGCCGACCAGTGAGAGTCCTGAATGTGCATAAGTGTTCCCCCGGTAATGACGTCTCCCCCCGGAGACTCTCCCCGCCATTGGAAAGCCGGAGCGCATGGAACGAGCGTCCTACGTGACCGGCCCGCCCGTCGCGGGCCCGTCGAGCGCATCCCCCTTACACTCCGTCGACACACGAACATAGTTGAGAGGGGGTCAATTCAGAAGGGGCAGGTTCCGCACAGAGCGCCCCCCGATCGGAGTACGGGTCGGGTACGTCCTGATTACGCCCCCCAGTGCCACCCGGCTCACACCCATTGACCTGCAATCTTTCCCCGCACTCCGGTAATCCGGCCAACCCTGCCGAGCAGCGCCGTCCGGTCACACAATTTGCTGGGCCTGTGGACAAACTCGCGTGCCCGGTGCGTCATGGGATGGTGACGGCTGCATTCCACCGGGCGAGGCCCGCCGAACCCCCGAAGTGCGTGCGCATCCTCATCGTCGGCGGCGGTTACGTCGGCCTCTACACGGCCCTGCGCCTGCAACGCAGACTGAAGGCGGAACTCGCCAGACGCGAGGCGGAGATCGTGGTCGTCTCGCCCGACCCCTATATGACCTACCAGCCGTTCCTGCCCGAGGCGGCCGCGGGTGCCATCTCCCCGCGCCATGTCGTCGTACCCCTGCGGCGGGTCCTCGACGGCTGCCATGTGGTCATCGGCGAGGTCACCGGCATCGACCACGCCGGGCGCACCGCCACCGTCGACACGCTCGCCACCGAGGAGAGCGGACAGACGGAGCACATCCCGTACGACGAACTGGTCCTCGCCCCGGGCTCCGTCTCGCGCACCCTCCCGATCCCCGGCCTCGCCGACCACGGCATCGGCTTCAAGACCCTCGAAGAGGCCATCGGCCTGCGCAACCACGTCATCGAACAGATGGACATCGCCTCCTCCACCCGCGACCCGGCGATCCGTGACGCCGCCCTCACCTTCGTCTTCGTCGGAGGCGGGTTCGCCGGTGTGGAGGCGCTGGGCGAGCTGGAGGACATGGCCCGCTACGCCACGCGCTACTACCACAACGTGGAGCCTGGGGACATGAAGTGGATCCTCGTGGAGGCGTCCGACCGCATCCTCCCGGAGGTCGGCGCGGAGATGGGCCGCTACACCGTCACCGAGCTGCGCCGCCGCAATATCGACGTACGCCTCGGGACCCGCCTGGAGTCCTGCGTCGACCGGGTGGTCGTGCTGTCCGACGGCGCACGCTTCCCCACCCGGACGGTGGTGTGGACCGCCGGGGTCAAACCCCATCCGGTCCTCGCCACCACGGACCTGCCGCTGAACGGCCGCGGCCGCCTGAAGTGCACCCCCGAACTGAGTGTGGACGGCGCCCCGCACGCCTGGGCGGCGGGTGACGCGGCCGCCGTCCCGGACGTCACCGCCGAGGAGCCCGGCAAGGAGACCGCCCCCAACGCCCAGCACGCGGTGCGCCAGGCCAGGGTCCTCGGTGACAACATCGTGCGCTCCCTGCGCGACGAGCCCCTGGAGACCTACGCCCACAAGTACGTCGGCTCGGTCGCCTCCCTGGGACTGCACAAGGGTGTCGCTCATGTGTACGGGCGCAAGCTGAAGGGCTACCCCGCCTGGTTCATGCACCGCACCTACCACCTGAGCCGGGTGCCCACCTTCAACCGCAAGGCCCGGATCCTGGCCGAATGGACCCTGGCGGGCCTTTTCAAGAGGGAGATCGTCTCGCTCGGTTCACTCGAACATCCCCGTGCGGAGTTCGAACTCGCGGCCGGTGGAAAGCCTTCCAGGGACCCGAAGGGGTCGTCCTGACCGAAACCAGGAACTCCACCGGAAGCGCCGACGTCTGACGGATGTCGGCCTGTTCCGACAGACTGGTCCCCGATCTCGGGCGGGCCGATCCCCGCCCCGACGGACCCATCAGGCTTTTCCCGCTGTGCCGCCACCCCGGGGGCAGGCTCCGGACCCCGACCGGTTCCGGATCCGGCCGGCCACGACCCAGACGAGGCAAGGAATCGGTGAACTTCACGCGCTGGAGCGCCCGGCTCCCCGGAACGCAGCGCCGCGCCGCAGCGCGGACCGAGCACACGGTCTCCCCGGACCGGCCCGGCGAGGGCGCCGTGCCCGCGGCCCGGGCCGAGCGGCTCACCGAGGACCCACCGGGCCTGCCCGCCGTCGACGAACTGCCGGTGCGCGAGGTCCTCGACCGCATCCCGGCCCTCGTCGCCCTGATGCACGGACCGGAGCACCGCGTCGCCTACGTCAACGACACGTACGCGGCCGCCTTCGGCCCCCGCCCGCTGGGCGCACCGGCCCGCGAGGCACTCCCCGAGCTGGAGGAACTCGGCCTCCTGCCGCTCCTGGACCAGGTGCTGCGCAGCTCCAGACCGCGCACGGTCAAGTCCCGCAGGACTCCCGGCGGCCGCTCGTACACCTTTACGTGCACACCCGTGGACGTGCCCGGTGACACCTCCCGGGGCGTCCTCGTCTTCGCCGCCGACGTCACCGACCACGCCGAGGCCGCCGAACGGCTGCGCGCCAGCGAACGCGAGCAGCGCCGCACGGCGGTGACCCTCCAGCGCTCCCTGCTGCCCCAGGAGCTGGAGCAGCCGGACGATCTGCGGATCGCCGCCACCTACCACCCCGGCGGCACGGAGGCCGCGGTCGGCGGCGACTGGTACGACGTCATCACCCTCGGCGGCGGCCGCACGGCCCTCGTCATCGGCGATGTGATGGGCCGGGGCGTACGGGCCGCCGCGGTGATGGGCCAGCTCCGCACGGCCGTCCGCGCCTACGCCCGCCTCGACCTGCCCCCGCACGAGGTCCTCCAGCTCCTCGACGGCCTCGCCGCCGAGATCGACGCCAACCAGATCGCGACCTGTGTCTACGCCGTCCACGACCCGAACGAGGGGCGGCTCGTCTACGCCTCGGCGGGCCACCTCCCGATCCTGGTCCGCGACGAGAACGGCCAGGTGCTGCGCGCCGACGAACCCACCGGCCCCCCGCTCGGCACCGGCGGCTGGCTGCACGCCTCGGGCTCGGTGCCGCTGAGCCCCGGCTCCACGGCTGTCCTCTACACCGACGGCCTGGTCGAACGCCGGGACGCCGACCTGGACGAGGGCATCGAGGCCCTGGAGAACGCACTGGCGGGCGCCACCGGGACCCCCCAGGTGATCTGCGACCGGCTGCTGCGCTCGGCGGGCGTCACCGCGGGCCATGACGACGATGTCGCGGTCCTGGTCATCCAGCACCCCGCGCGGACCGGCCCGGACGGCGACCTCTTCCGCAACGCCGCTCTGGAACTGCTCGGCGGAGTGGAGGCGGCTCCCCGGGCGCGTGCCTTCGCCTCCGGGGTGCTGACGAGCTGGCGGTTCCCGGCGGATCTGCACGACCTGGGGGTGCTGGCGGCGAGCGAGCTGGTCGCGAACTCGCTCCAGCACGGCGTGCCGCCCATGAAGCTGCGCCTCAGACGTACGGACCGCCGGCTGTTCATCGAGGTGACCGACGGCGACGACCATCTGCCCCGCCGCCGCCGGGCGGAACCGGCCGACGAGGCGGGGCGGGGCATCGCGATCGTGGCGACGATCGCCGCCCACTGGGGGGCGCGCCGGACCCCCGGCGGCGGGAAGGCGGTCTGGTGCGAGTTCGCCCTGCCGCGCGGCGACCGGTGAACCGAGCCGCCGCGGGTCAGGCGTGCGCCGAGGCGGGCTCCTCCGCGGGGCTTCCCTGCGCCACCACCAGGCTCCGCGCGGACGGCTGGTTCTGAGCGGGAGTGAGCAGGCGCCCGAGCCGGACCGCCAGCACCGTGATGCCCAGCGAGAACAGCAGGAACGTCACGATGTACGGCGCGGGCAGCGAGGCGGCCAGCGGCCCGCCGACCGCCGGGCCCACCGCCAGGGCCAGCTGCTTCACCAGGGCGAAGGCCGAGTTGTACTGACCGGCCATCCCCGTGGGCGCCAGGTCGGCCACCAGCGGCGCGAGAGTCGGCGACAGCATCGCCTCACCCAGCCCGAACAGGGCGTACGTCGAGACGAACGCGGCGGCCGCCATGGCCTGGCTGCCGTGCCCGAGCCCGGCATACCCGGCGATGGCCCAGGCGACGGCCCAGATCAGACCCACCGCGGCGATGACCCGGGACCGCTTGCGCCGCTCCACGAACTTCAGCACCGCGAACTGCGCCACCACGATCATCGCGGTGTTGGCGGCCAGCGCCGTGCCCAGCGTGGACGTGGATATCCCGGCCGCCTCGACGCCGTAGGCGCTCAGCCCCGACTCGAACTGGCCATAGCAGGCGAAGAACAGCACAAAGCCCAGCACGCACAGCTGCACCATGGCCCGGTTGCCCAGCAGCTGCTTCCAGCTCGCCCGGCCGCCGGCCGGGGCCCCGTCCTCCATCGTCGGCGCGTGCGGCACCCGGACCGTCGCCATCAGGACCGCGAGCAGCACGAAGATCGTGGCCTCGATCGAGAAGAGCAGGGTGAAGGACGCGGCGCGCGAGGCATCGACGAGATGGCCGCCTATCAGCCCGCCGACGCCCAGCCCCAGGTTCTGGAGGAAGAACTGGAGGGCGAAGGCGCGCGACCGGGTCTCCGTGGTCGAGCAGTCCACGATCATCGTGGCGAGCGCGGGCTGCATCACGGCCTGCCCGGCGCCCAGCACCGCGGCCGACAGCAGCACGCTCACCGCCCCGGCCGAGAGGCCCAGGCTGAGCGATCCGACGGCCGCGGCGACCAGGGCGGCGAGCAGTACCGGAAGGGGGCCGCGCCGGACGATGGCCCGTCCGGCGAACGGCAGCACGACGAGCGCGGCCACGGCGAAGACGCCGAGCACCAGGCCCGCCGTCGCGGCACCGAGATCCCGTACCTGCGCCACATAGACGTACAGATACGGGACGGTGAAGCCGAGGCCGAACGCGCTGAGTGCGTTGCCCACATGAATCCGGCGCATCGCTGCGCCCATTGCCCTGGTCACGTTCACCTGCCTTAGGAAGAGGGCCCACTGGGGCGCGGACCGGAGGTCTTAGCCCTGAAGCAGTTAGCCCTGAAGACTTAGAAGCTAAACTTTCGAGCTAAACAGTACACCTTCAAGGACTTCGACGCCAAGCGGTCCCGTGCGATACTGCGGGCATGGGCGACAACCCCGGCGTCAGCGAGCCGACCCTCGACGAACAGATCGCCGCCTACCAGCGCGAGTTCCAGGACCTGGACCCCCAGGTCGAGAAGATCGTCTCGGCGCTCTCCCGCCTCAACCGGCGGATGAACGTCGCCTACGGCCGCCAGACCGCCGAACTCGGCATCAGCAACGCCGAGTGGGAGGTCCTCAAGGCCCTCGTCCTCTCCGGTTCCCCCTATCAACTGGGCCCCAGCGACCTGGCCAAGCGGCTCGGCCTCACGCCGGCCGCGATGACCCACCGCATCGACCGCATGGTGGGCGAGGGCCTGGTCACCCGGGAGCGCGACGAGGCCAACCGGGTCCGGGTCATCGTGGAGCTGACCACCGAGGGCCGCGAGAAGTGGCTGGAGGCGATGCGCCAGGCCTCCGGCTTCGAGGAGGACCTCCTCCAGGACCTCTCCTCCGAGGAGCGCAATGTCCTCGGCGAGGTGCTGACCCGTCTGCTGCGCCGGGTGGAGCACGCCCAGCCGGACGCGGGCGGGCGCCTGAGCGACCTGGACTGACGCCCCCCGGCAGGCCGGACGGGTGCCGTCCGGGGTTTGCCGAGGCGCCGCCCTGGGGAGGCTTGACAGTCCCCACCTCGACCCGTAAAGTTCTTCGGGTTGCCACGGAGCCGTAACGGTTCTGCGACAGCACTCCGCCGCATCAGCGGCACCACCCACTCAGCACGGCTCTCGAACGAGTCGAATTCGGCGTGCCCGAATTCAATTCGATTTGGGTACGGCGACCCCGATCCACCGCGATTGGGAATCGCCGGAGAGATCCGCTAGAGTTGGACACGTCGGAACGGCCGAAGGGCCGGGAAGACAACCCCGGTTGACGGGGGTCAGGACCCGGAGGGATTCGAAAGAGCCCACAGGATCTGATAAAGTCAACACCGCCGGAAGGCCGAAAGGCCGGAAAGCACCGAGGAAAT
>NZ_JBIUBV010000020.1:0-111963 GCF_044548405.1 Streptomyces sp. NPDC052040
CGGGGGGCCTCGGGGGGGGGCCGGGGGGGCCGGGGCGGGGGGCCCCCCCAACCCCCCCCCCCCCCCCCGCCCCCCCGCCGCCGGGGGGGGGGGGGGGGGGGGCCCACCCCCCCCCCACCCCTCCCGTCGCCGTTTGATCTACTCGTCGGTAGCATCCTGGCCATGGCAGACACGCAGCAGGTTGACGAGGGCACCGACGCCAAGCAGGCCGCCAAGGCCGAGCGCAGGGCCGCCCGGCTCGCCAAGGAGATCGACGCCTTCGCCAAGGCGCACGGCGGCGCCGAGGGCCAGGTGGCCTACATCGGGGAGCGCGGCGCCCGGATCGTGCTCGTCGGCGAGGACGGCGGCTGGGGCGACCTCGTCGCGCCGACCTACGACATCGCCGAGAAGGCCGTGCAGAAGGCGGGGATCACCGTCCACGAGGACTTCGACGGCGAATTCGCGGCCAAGGTGCGCACCGGCCCCTACGAGTGGACGCGGATGGCGGGGATCCAGCTGGGCGGCAAGCACACCGCCGGATAGCAACACCCTCACGCCGGTTCACCCGTTAGGACCTTCGAAGGCACGGTCCAGCCGCGGGGAGTCCGGATGATCGAAACGCCGTCCCTGACGGACCAGTACTGCCACGGTGTGCTCCGCACCGAGCTGGGTCTCGGCACGTTCGAGGCCCATCTGGCCCGCACCGAGGGGCCGCCCGCCGCCGGCACCACCCTCTTCGACACCCAGACCGGTTTCGCCGTACGCCGCTGGTGCCCGCCGCTGCTCGGCCTGGAGCCGCACTGCCCGCCCGCCCGCTATCTCGCCCGGCGCCGGGAGCTGGGCGTCCTGGAGGCGGGCCGCAGACTGCTGCGGGGCAGCGGCATCACCACCTATCTGGTCGACACCGGGCTGCCCGGCGATCTGACCGGCCCGGCCGAGATGGCCGTGGCGGGCGACGCCGAGGCGCACGAGATCGTCCGCCTGGAACTGCTCGCCGAACAGGTGGCCGACACCTCCGGCACGGTGGAGTCCTTCCTCGCCAATCTGGCGGAGTCGATCCACGGGGCCGCGGCGCACGCGGTGGCCTTCACCTCCCTGGCGGGCGTACGGCACGGGCTGGCGCTCGCGCCGGAGCCGCCCGGGACGGGGGAGGTGCGGAGCGCGGCGGGCCGCTGGCTGTCCGGCCGCCGGGTGGGCGGCGCGGTGTCCGATCCGGTCCTGCTGCGCCATCTGCTGTGGAGCGCGGTGGCCTCGGGCCGCCCCCTCCAGCTGCACGCGGGCCTCGGTGAACCGGGCCTGCGCATCGACCGCACCGACCCGGTCCTGCTGACCGACTTCGTCCGCGCCACCGCCGGGCTCGGCACCGATCTGGTGCTGCTGCACGGCTATCCGTACCACCGGCACGCGGCCCATCTGGCGGGCGTCTTCCCGCATGTCCACGCGGACGTGGGCGCGGTGCTCGCCCGCACCGGGGCCCGGGCCGCCGCCGTCCTCGCCGAACTGATGGAACTGGCCCCCTTCGGCAAGCTCCTCTTCTCCAGCGGCGCCCACGGCCTGCCCGAGCTGCATGTGATCGGCGCCCAGCTGTTCCGCGAGGCGCTCTCCCGGGTGCTGGGCGACTGGGTCGCCGACGGTGCCTGGTCGGCGGAGGACGCGGAGCGGGTGGCGGAGATGATCGCCTCGGGGAACGCCCGACGGGTGTACGGGCTGGCGTGAGCGGGGGGTGGGCGGCGCCCCCGGCCGTGGCGACGGCGCGGGGAGCCGTTGGCGGTCCCCGTCAGGCCGCGGTGAGGGCCGACTCCGCCGAGGGGTCCGGCAGTCCCGCCGGGGCCCCGGGCCGCTCCCGCAGCGACAGCAGCACCCGCAGCACCCCGATCCACACCAGGCACGACCCGAGCATATGGACGCCCACCAGGGCCTCGGGGAGGTGCGTGAAGTACTGGACATAGCCCACCACGCCCTGGCAGAGCAGCACCACGAACAGATCGCGGGTGCGGTGCAGGGGCCCCTTGGGGGCGTCTACGGCCTTGAGGACGAACCACAGCGCGAAGGTCAGCGTCACCACGATCCAGGCGAGCACCGCGTGCACCTTGCTGACGGTCTCCCAGTCGATCGGGATGCGTTCGACGTCTCGGGAGTCGCCCGCGTGCGGTCCGGCGCCGGTGACGACCGTGCCCACCGCGATCAGCAGACCCGAGGCGGCGACCAGGAACCACACCAGCTGCTGCACGGCCTTGCCGGTCAGCGGCCGGGGCGCCCCGTCGCCCTCGCGGGTGCGCTGCCACATGACCGCGGCCACCGTGATGAGCGCGGTGGTGAGCAGGAAGTGGGCGGCGACGGTGTACGGGTTGAGGCCGACGAGCACGACAATGCCGCCGAGGACCGCGTTGCCCATCACGACCCAGAACTGCGCCCAGCCGAGCCGGGTGAGGACCCGCCGCCGGGGTTTCTCCGCGCGGGCGGCGACGATCGCCCAGCCGATGGCCGCGCACAGAACATAGGTCAGCATCCGGTTGCCGAACTCGATGGCCCCGTGCACGCCCATGGCGCTGGTCGTGGTCAGCGAGTCGTCCGTGCACTGCGGCCAGGTCGGGCAGCCGAGCCCCGAGCCGGTCAGGCGCACGGCGCCGCCGGTGACCACGATGACCACCGACATGACGAGTGCGGCGAGCGCCGCCCGCTGCACCGTCCGGGGCTCCGGGGTCCAGCGTGCGGCGAGGAAGGCGAGCGGGTTGCGCGCGGCCGCTACGGCGTCGGCGCGGGTCACGTTTGGCACGCCCTTCATCGTAGGGGGCCGCTTGTGCATGAATTCACGTGGGTGGGGGCCCGGGGGGTGGGGCTGCTCACTCCCAGCGGAAGAACCGGCCCGCCGCGGCCAGGCCCAGGACCGCCCAGACCGCGAGGATCCCCAGGTCGCCGAGGGGCAGGGCGGCCCCGTGCTGGAGGACGGCGCGCAGTCCGTCCGAGAGCGCGGAGATCGGCAGCAGGGAGAGCACGTCCTGCACGCCGCCGGGGAACTTGTCCAGCGGCACGATCACGCCGCCGCCGACGAGCAGCAGCAGGAAGACCAGGTTGGCGGCGGCCAGGGTCGCCTCCGCCTTCAGCGTGCCGGCCATCAGCAGGCCGAGCCCGGAGAACGCCGCCGTGCCGAGGACCAGCAGAAGCAGCACGGCGAAGGGGTTGCCGTGCGGCGACCAGCCAAGCGCGAGGGCGACGGCGGTCAGCAGGACCACCTGGAGGACCTCGGTGACCAGGACCGAGAGCGTCTTCGCGGTCATCAGCCCCCAGCGGGGCAGCGGCGAGGCGGCGAGCCGCTTCAGCACGCCGTAGCGGCGCTCGAAGCCGGTCGCGATGGCCTGGCCGGTGAAGGCGGTCGACAGCACGGCGAGACCGAGGATGCCGGGGGCGAGGAAGTCCACGGCCTTGCCCGCGCCGGTGTCCACGATGTCGACGGAGCCGAAGAGGACCAGCAGCAGGGTCGGGATGACGACGGTCAGCAGCAGCTGCTCGCCGTTGCGCAGCAGCATCTTCGTCTCCAGCAGGGCCTGCGCCGCGATCATCCGCGGCAGCGGGGCGGCGCCGGGAGCGGGGGCGTAGGCGCCTGCGGCGGTCGTCGGTGCGGCCTCGTGGTTCATGAGCGCAGCTCCCTGCCCGTCAGCTCCAGAAAGACGTCTTCGAGGGTGTGCCGTTCGACGGAGATCCGGTCCGGCATCACCCCGTGCTGGGCGCACCAGGAGGTGACCGTGGCCAGCAGCTGCGGGTCGACCTTGCCGGAGACGCGGTAGGCGCCCGGCGTCAGCTCCACGGCCGTGGAGTCCGCCGGGAGCGCCATGAGCAGGGAGCCCACGTCCAGGCCCGGGCGGCCCATGAAGCGCAGGGTGTTCTCGGCGCCGCCGCGGCACAGCGCCTCGGGGGAGCCCTGGGCGATGACCCGGCCCGCGTCGATGATCGCGACATCGTCGGCGAGCTGCTCGGCCTCGTCCATGAAGTGGGTCGTCAGGATCACCGAGACGCCGTCGGCGCGCAGATCGCGTACGAGGTCCCAGGTGGCCCGGCGGGCCTGCGGGTCGAGCCCGGCGGTGGGCTCGTCCAGGAAGACCAGTTCCGGGCGGCCGACGATGGCCATCGCCAGGGCCAGCCGCTGCTGCTGGCCGCCCGACAGCCGCCGGTAGGCGGTGCGCCCGCAGCCGGACAGCCCCAGCCGCTCGATCAGCGCGTCCACGTCCAGCGGACGGGCGTGCAGCTTGGCGACATGGCGCAGCATCTCCTCGGCGCGCGCGCCCGGGTAGACGCCGCCGGACTGGAGCATCACACCGATCCGGGGGCGCAGCGCGGCGGCGTCGCGGACCGGGTCCAGGCCGAGGACGCGTACCGTCCCGGAGTCCGGCCTGCGGTATCCCTCGCAGGTCTCGACGGTGGTGGTCTTGCCCGCCCCGTTGGGGCCGAGTACGGCGGTGACGCCCGCGTGGGCCACCAGGTCGAGGCCGTCCACCGCGGTCTTCGCGCCGTACCGCTTCACCAGGGACTGCACCTGGATGACCGGCTCACTTCGCATGGGCGAGAGTCTAGGTAGGTGCGCCGGACGCCGGACGAGGGGGTCCGAAAACCACCCTTCGCATGGCCGGTGCCCGGTCCGCGGGGAACGCCTCCGCCGGACCGGTCGCGGCTGGGGCCCGAGTGACAAGAGGGCCGGTCGGAGGGGGTGCGGGCGAGGAGCCGGGATCTTGAGGGAACCCCCTGAAACGGTTCAGTCCCCTCTGGTCCGGAGATCGTTTGCGCAGGTCAGCTTAGGTTTACCTAAGTGATGTAGCGCACCGTGGGTGGTCCGGACGCCGCTTGTCAGTCCCCTCGGAATTACGCAACAATGGCGTTGTGAAAAACGTCGGCGAGGCTCGGGAGACCCCCACGGGGACCCCGCAGGAGGAACTCGCGACCGGTGAGCGCTCCACGCGCAACCGCGTCGCGCGCTCCATCCTGGACCACGGCCCGTCGACCGTCGCCGAGCTGGCCGGACGGCTGGGGCTCACCCAGGCGGCCGTACGGCGCCATCTGGACGCCCTGGTCGCGGACGACGTCGTCCAGGCGCGCGAGCAGCGGGTCTACGGGGCGCGCACCCGGGGCCGCCCCGCCAAGGTCTTCGCGCTCACCGACTGTGGCCGGGACGCCTTCGACCAGTCCTACGACACGCTCGCCGCGGACGCCCTGCGCTGGATCGGGGAGCGGTTCGGCGGGGACGAGGCCGTCCTCGCCTTCGCGCGCGCGAGGATCGCCGAGCAGGCGACCGCGTACCGGCGGGCCATCGAGGCCGCCGACCCCGACCGCCGCACGGAAGCCCTCGCCAGGGCCCTGAGCGTGGACGGGTACGCTGCTACGGCGCGCAGCGCGCCCCTTCCGCAGCGGGGCGAACAGCTCTGCCAGCACCACTGCCCGGTCGCCCATGTCGCCGAACAGTTCCCGCAGCTGTGCGAGGTCGAGACGGAGATCTTCTCCGAACTGCTCGGCACGCACGTGCAGCGGCTGGCGACGATCGCGCACGGCGACGGTGTCTGCACGACGTTCATCCCCAAGGCGCCACCGGCGACGGACACCCCCACGATTTCCGAGACCACCCACAACGCATCTGCCAGCACGGCCGGGAGGAACCCCGCATGACTCTCCCCACGGAGACTGCCCACCCCGAACTCGAGGGCCTGGGCAAGTACGAATACGGCTGGGCCGACTCCGACGAGGCCGGTGCCGCGGCGAAGCGCGGTCTGAACGAGGACGTCGTCCGTGACATCTCCGGCAAGAAGTCCGAGCCGGAGTGGATGACCAAGCTCCGCCTCAAGGGTCTGCGGCTCTTCGAGAAGAAGCCCATGCCCAACTGGGGCTCGGACCTGTCGGGCATCGACTTCGACAACATCAAGTACTTCGTGCGCTCCACGGAGAAGCAGGCGGAGTCCTGGGAGGACCTGCCCGAGGACATCAAGAACACCTACGACAAGCTGGGCATCCCCGAGGCGGAGAAGCAGCGCCTCGTCGCCGGTGTCGCGGCCCAGTACGAGTCCGAGGTCGTCTACCACCAGATCCGTGAGGACCTGGAGGAGCAGGGCGTGATCTTCCTCGACACCGACACCGCCCTGAAGGAGCACCCGGAGCTCTTCAAGGAGTACTTCGGCACGGTCATCCCGGCGGGTGACAACAAGTTCGCCTCGCTGAACACCGCCGTGTGGTCCGGCGGCTCCTTCATCTACGTGCCGAAGGGCGTGCACGTCGAGATCCCGCTCCAGGCCTACTTCCGTATCAACACGGAGAACATGGGCCAGTTCGAGCGGACCTTGATCATCGTCGACGAGGGTGCCTACGTGCACTACGTCGAGGGCTGCACGGCGCCGATCTACAAGTCGGACTCCCTGCACTCCGCGGTCGTCGAGATCATCGTCAAGAAGAACGCCCGCTGCCGCTACACGACCATCCAGAACTGGTCGAACAACGTCTACAACCTGGTCACCAAGCGCGCCGTGGCCTATGAGGGCGCGACCATGGAGTGGATCGACGGCAACATCGGCTCCAAGGTGACGATGAAGTACCCCGCCGTCTACCTGATGGGCGAGCACGCCAAGGGCGAGACCCTGTCCATCGCCTTCGCGGGCGAGGGCCAGCACCAGGACGCCGGCTCCAAGATGGTCCACATGGCGCCGAACACCTCGTCCAACATCGTCTCCAAGTCGGTGGCGCGCGGCGGCGGCCGTACCTCGTACCGCGGCCTGGTCGAGATCGGCGAGGGCGCCGCGGGTTCCAAGTCCAACGTGCTCTGTGACGCGCTGCTCGTCGACACCATCTCCCGCTCGGACACCTACCCCTACGTGGACGTCCGCGAGGACGACGTGTCCATGGGCCACGAGGCGACCGTCTCCAAGGTCTCCGAGGACCAGCTCTTCTACCTGATGAGCCGCGGCCTCTCCGAGTTCGAGGCGATGGCGATGATCGTGCGCGGCTTCGTCGAGCCGATCGCCAAGGAACTGCCCATGGAGTACGCGCTGGAGCTCAACCGGCTGATCGAGCTGCAGATGGAAGGCGCGGTCGGCTGACGTCCGGCCCCGTCCGCAGCAGGCGGCCCGCCCTTCCGGAGCGGGTCGCGGGTCACCACTGACTTTAGGAAGAGAGCACAACGACAGCCATGGCCGAGGCCCAGAACTCCCCCACCCTCGACTCCACCCGGGCGGGCGGACCCCCACCGGTGGGGTCCACCACCGCGGGCTCGATCGCGGTCGCCGCGGAGTCGACCGTCGCCACCCGTATGAGCGCGCCGCCGTCCTTCGACGTGGCGGACTTCCCGGTGCCGCACGGCCGCGAGGAGGAATGGCGGTTCACCCCGCTGGAGCGCCTGCGCGGGCTGCACGACGGCACCGCCGTGGCGAACGGCGGCGGTGTGAAGATCACCGTCGAGGCCCCCGAGAGCGTCACCGTCGAGAGCGTCGGCCGTGACGACGCCCGGCTCGGCAGGGCGGGCACCCCGGTGGACCGGATCGCCGCCCAGGCCTACTCCTCCTTCGAGAAGGCCTCGGTCGTCACCGTCCCCAAGGACACCGTCCTCGACGAGCCGATCCGTATCGCCGTGCACGGCCAGGGCGGCACCGCCTACGGCCACCAGGTGATCGAGCTGGGCGCCTTCGCCGAGGCCGTCGTGGTCATCGACCACACCGGTGACGCGGTGCTCGCCGGCAACGTCGACTACCTGCTGGGCGACGGCGCCAAGCTGACCGTCGTCTCCGTCCAGGACTGGGACGACACGGCCGTGCACGTGGCCCAGCACAACGCGCTGGTCGGCCGGGACGCCTCCGTCAAGTCCGTCGTGGTGACCTTCGGCGGGGACGTGGTCCGGCTGCACCCGCGGGTGACCTACGCGGGCACCGGCGGCGAGGCCGAGCTGTTCGGGCTCTACTTCACCGACAGCGGCCAGCACCAGGAGCACCGGCTCTTCGTCGACCACAACACCCCGCACTGCAAGTCGAACGTCGTCTACAAGGGCGCGCTCCAGGGCGAGGAGGCGCACGCCGTGTGGATCGGCGACGTGCTGATCGAGGCCAAGGCCGAGGGCACGGACACCTACGAGATGAACCGCAATCTCGTGCTCACCGACGGCGCCCGCGTCGACTCGGTCCCCAACCTGGAGATCGAGACCGGTGAGATCGTCGGCGCCGGCCACGCCAGCGCCACCGGCCGCTTCGACGACGAGCAGCTCTTCTACCTGATGGCCCGCGGCATCCCGGAGCACGAGGCCCGCCGCCTGGTGGTCCGCGGCTTCTTCGCCGAGCTGGTCCAGCAGATCGGTGTCGCGGACATCGAGGCGCGGCTGCTCGCCAAGATCGAAGAGGAGCTGGAGGCGTCGGTCGCATGACTGACTCGTCGAAGTTCGAACGCGTCTGCGGGCTGAGCGAGCTGGAGGAGGACACCCCGAAGCGGGTGGAACTCGACGGCACGCCGGTCGCCGTGGTGCGCACCGAGGGCGAGGTGTTCGCGATCAACGACATCTGCTCGCACGCGAACGTCTCGCTGTCGGAGGGCGAGGTCGACGACTGCCACATCGAGTGCTGGCTGCACGGCTCGCGCTTCGACCTCCGCTCCGGCAAGCCCGACGCCCTTCCCGCGACGCGCCCCGTCCCCGTATACCCCGTAAAGATCGAAGGGGACGACGTGCTCGTCTCCCTCACCCAGGAGTCCTGAGGCACCCATGGCAACGCTTGAAATCCGAGACCTGCACGTCACCGTCGAGGCCGACAACGCCACGAAGGAGATCCTCAAGGGCGTCGACCTCACCGTGAAGCAGGGCGAGACGCACGCCATCATGGGCCCCAACGGCTCCGGCAAGTCGACCCTCGCCTACTCGCTCGCGGGTCACCCGAAGTACACGATCACCAGCGGCACCGTCACCCTCGACGGCGAGGACGTCCTGGAGATGTCCGTCGACGAGCGCGCCCGCGCGGGCCTCTTCCTGGCCATGCAGTACCCGGTCGAGGTCCCCGGCGTCTCCGTCTCCAACTTCCTGCGCACCTCCGCCACCGCCGTCCGCGGCGAGGCGCCCAAGCTGCGCACCTGGGTGAAGGAGGTCAAGGAGGCCATGGAGCGCCTCAACATGGACCCGTCCTTCGCCGAGCGCAACGTCAACGAGGGCTTCTCCGGCGGCGAGAAGAAGCGCCACGAGATCCTCCAGCTCGAACTGCTCAAGCCGAAGGTCGCGATCCTCGACGAGACCGACTCGGGCCTGGACGTCGACGCGCTCCGCATCGTCTCCGAGGGCGTCAACCGCGTCCGCGAGACCGGTGAGGTCGGCACCCTGCTGATCACGCACTACACGCGCATCCTGCGCTACATCAAGCCCGACTTCGTCCATGTCTTCTCCGGCGGCCGGATCGTCGAGTCCGGCGGCGCCGAGCTGGCCGACAAGCTGGAGAACGAGGGCTACGAGGCATATGCGAAGCACGACGTAGCCGACACGAAGGGTGGCGTATCCGCGTGACACAGCTGCCGGGCCTCCTCGACACAGAGGCGATCCGCAAGGACTTCCCCATCCTGGACCGGCTGGTCCACGACGACCGGAAGCTCGTCTACCTGGACAACGCGGCGACCTCGCAGAAGCCGCGCCAGGTGCTGGACGCCCTGAGCGAGTACTACGAGCGCTACAACGCCAACGTCCACCGCGGTGTGCATGTGCTCGCCGAGGAGGCCACGGCGCTGTACGAGGGCGCGCGCGACAAGGTCGCCGAGTTCATCAACGCCCCCAGCCGCGACGAGGTGATCTTCACCAAGAACGCCTCGGAGTCGCTCAACCTCGTGGCGAACATGCTGGGCTGGGCCGACGAGCCCTACCGGGTGGACCACGAGACCGAGATCGTCATCACGGAGATGGAGCACCACTCCAACATCGTGCCGTGGCAGCTGCTCGCGCAGCGCACCGGAGCGAAGCTGAAGTGGTTCGGCCTCACCGACGACGGCCGCCTCGACCTGTCGAACATCGACGAGATCATCACCGAGAAGACGAAGATCGTCTCCTTTGTGCTGGTGTCCAACATCCTCGGCACGGTCAACCCGGTGGACGCGATAGTCCGCCGCGCCCAGGAGGTCGGCGCGCTGGTCTGCATCGACGCCTCCCAGGCCGCGCCGCACATGCCGCTGGACGTCCAGGCCCTCGGGGCCGACTTCGTCGCCTTCACGGGTCACAAGATGTGCGCTCCGACGGGTATCGGTGTGCTCTGGGGCCGCCAGGAGCTGCTGGAGGACCTTCCTCCGTTCCTGGGCGGCGGCGAGATGATCGAGACGGTGTCGATGCACTCCTCGACCTATGCCCCCGCCCCGCACAAGTTCGAGGCGGGCACCCCGCCGATCGCCCAGGCGGTCGGTCTGGGCGCGGCGATCGACTATCTGACCGCCATCGGCATGGAGAACGTCCTCGCCCATGAGCACGCCCTCACCGAGTACGCGGTGAAGCAGCTCGGCGAGGTCCCCGACCTGCGGATCATCGGCCCCACCACGGCCGAGGACCGGGGCGCGGCGATCTCCTTCACCCTGGGCGACATCCACCCGCACGACGTGGGCCAGGTCCTGGACGAGCAGGGCATCGCGGTCCGGGTCGGCCACCACTGCGCCCGCCCCGTCTGCCTGCGGTACGGAATTCCTGCGACCACGCGGGCGTCGTTCTATCTGTACTCCACGCCGGCCGAGATCGACGCACTGGTCGAGGGGCTGGAGCACGTTCGGAACTTCTTCGGCTGAGGGACGTGAGCTGAAACCGTGAAGCTGGATTCGATGTACCAGGAAGTCATCCTGGACCACTACAAGAACCCGCACGGGCGTGGTCTGAGGGATGGCGACGCCGAGGTACACCATGTGAACCCGACGTGCGGCGACGAGATCACCCTCCGTGTGAAGTACGACGGCACAAAGATCGCGGACGTCTCGTACGAGGGCCAGGGCTGCTCCATCAGCCAGGCCTCGGCCTCCGTACTGAACGACCTGCTGGTCGGCAAGGACCTGGCGGACGCGCAGAAGGTCCAGGAGACCTTCCTGGAGCTGATGCAGTCCAAGGGCAGGATCGAGCCCGATGACGCGATGGAGGAAATCCTGGAGGACGCGGTCGCGTTCGCGGGTGTCTCCAAGTACCCGGCACGGGTCAAGTGCGCCCTCCTGAGCTGGATGGCGTGGAAGGACGCGACGGCCCAGGCCCTGGGCGGAGCCGACGCCGAAAGGAAGACGGCATGAGCGAGACCATGGAGATCAAGCCCGCCTCCGAGGAGGAGGTCCGCGAGGCCCTGCTCGACGTGGTCGACCCCGAACTGGGTATCGACGTCGTCAATCTCGGCCTCATCTACGGCGTGCACATCGACGACGCCAACATCGCGACCATCGACATGACGCTGACCTCGGCGGCCTGCCCGCTGACGGACGTCATCGAGGACCAGGCCAAGTCCGCCACCGACGGCCTGGTCAGCGAGCTGCGAATCAACTGGGTCTGGATGCCGCCGTGGGGCCCCGACAAGATCACGGACGACGGCCGCGAGCAGCTGCGGGCGCTCGGCTTCAACGTCTGAGCACCCCGGCCCACCCCGGCCTCGAAGAACGGCGACGCCCGACGGGCGTCGCCGTTCTGTTGTCCGCACCCGACTTTGTGAAGTACTTGCGCAGACATGTGTACGCCCGTACATATCGTTGCGTACACTCGTACACATGGGATACGCATTCCTCGCGGGGGCCATAGCCGCCGAAGTCGTCGCCACCATCTCCATGAAGTACAGCGAGAGCTTCAGCAGGCTGGGGCCCTCCCTGGTGACCCTCACCGGCTATGTCGTGTCCTTCGCGCTGCTCGCCCGGGCCCTGAGGACCCTGCCGATCGGCACGTCCTACGCCATCTGGTCGGGGATCGGCACCGCGGCCGTGGCCTCCCTCGGCCTGCTGCTCTTCGGGGAGCACCTGGGCCCTGCGAAGATTGCCGGGATCCTGCTGATCGTCGGCGGGGTGGTGGTCCTGAATCTGGGAGGTGCGCACTGATGCCCCGACGCCACGACCCCGGACGGCGGCAGCGGATCGTGGACGCGGCGATCCGGGTGGTGGGCGAGAAGGGCCTCGCCGGACTGAGCCACCGCTCCGTCGCCGCCGAGGCGGAGGTCCCGCTCGGCTCCACGACGTACCACTTCAAGACCCTCGACGAACTGATGGTCGCCGCCCTGCGCCAGACCAACGAGAACTTCGCCGCGGTCCTCGCCGAGACCGGTCTGCCTCGGGACGAGGACGGCGACCTGGCGACGGACCTGGCCCGCGCCCTGGGGGAGTGGCTGAACGGCGACCGCACCGGCGTGGAGCTGGAGTACGAGCTGTATCTCGCCGCCCTGCGCCGCCCCGCCCTGCGCCCGGTCGCCGCCGCCTGGACGGAGGAGACCGCCGCCCGCCTGTTCCACCACACCGACCCGGCCACCGCCCGCGCCCTGCTCGCCCTGATGGACGGCATCTGCCTCCAGGTCCTCCTGACGGGGGCGGAGTACGACGAGGCGTATGCGCGGGAGATGCTGGGGCGGGTGCTGGAGGGGTAGCCCGGGTGCGTGAGGGGCGGGTCCTGGTGGGGTAGCGCCCGGGTGTGGGGGGCCGGGGGCCCGGTGGCGCGCCCGGCACCTGGGACGGCTCGTCCACCGGTTCGCCCGCGCGCCCCCCGCCACGTTAGGTTTCCCTCATGACCGACACGACTGCTCCCCGTACCACCGGTGCCGTGGCCGCCGGCCTCGCCACCGTCGCCGCCGACGGCACCGTCCTCGACACCTGGTTCCCCGCGCCCGAACTGGCCGCCGAGCCCGGCCCGTCCGGCACCGAGCGGCTGTCCCCCGAGCGTGCCGTGGAACTGCTCGGCGACGGTGCTGCCCGGGCGATCGGCCCGGACGTCCGCCGGGGCGTCGAGGTGGTCGCGGTCCGCACGGTCATCGCCTCCCTCGACGACAAGCCGATCGACACGCACGACGTCTATCTGCGTCTGCACCTGCTCTCGCACCGCCTGGTCAAGCCGCACGGCCAGAGCCTGGACGGCATGTTCGGCCTCCTCGCCAACGTCGCCTGGACCTCCCTCGGCCCGGTCGCCGTCGACGACATCGAGAAGGTGCGCCTCAACGCCCGCGCCGAGGGACTGCACCTCCAGGTGACGTCCATCGACAAGTTCCCGCGCATGACGGACTACGTCGCCCCCAAGGGCGTGCGCGTCGCCGACGCCGACCGTGTGCGCCTCGGCGCCCACCTCGCCGACGGCACCACGGTCATGCACGAGGGCTTCGTCAACTTCAACGCGGGCACCCTCGGCACCTCCATGGTCGAGGGCCGCATCTCCGCGGGCGTGGTGGTCGGCGACGGCTCCGACATCGGCGGTGGCGCCTCCACCATGGGCACGCTCTCCGGTGGCGGCAACGTGATCATCTCCATCGGCGAGCGCTGCCTGATCGGCGCGGAGGCGGGCGTCGGCATCGCCCTCGGCGACGAGTGCGTGGTCGAGGCAGGCCTCTACGTCACCGCCGGCACCCGGGTCACCATGCCCGACGGCCAGATCGTCAAGGCCCGCGAACTCTCCGGCGCCTCCAACATCCTCTTCCGCCGCAACTCGGTCACCGGCGCGGTCGAGGCCCGCCCGAACAACGCGGTCTGGGGCGGCCTCAACGAAATCCTCCACGCCCACAACTGAGCATCGGCGAGGGCGCCTTGCCGCCACCGCCACCTTGGATCGCCCTCCCCGGGCCGGAACCCGGCCGGGGAGGGCGCATACCCGTGGGGAGAGGCCGGGTGGCGTTGCGCAGGTGCGGACCGGGTCGGGTCACCACGCTACGACCCCGTTGTCGTCGAACAGCTGGCCGGTCGGGCCGTCGTCCGGCAGGGTCGCCAGCCGGATGGCGATCGCCGCGCCCTGCTCGGGGGTCTGCGTCCCGCTGAAGCCGTTGAGTCCGGTGGCCACGTAACCGGGGCAGGCGTTGTTGATCAGGATGTTTGTGCCGGTCAGCTCCTTGGCGTACTGGACGGTGACGGCGTTGAGTTGGACCGCGGCGGTCACGCTCCCGCTGTCGGTCACGTCCAGAGGGACGCCGAACGCGTCGGCACCGGCCGCGCGCAACTTTGCCACGGCGTCCTGGCGGCGCCGCTCGTCCCGGGCGCCGACACCGACACTCCAGCCCCGCGCGCCCAGCCCGGCCGCGATCTCATACCCGATTCCCTTGTTCGCGCCGGTGACCAGCGCGATCGTCCTCTCGCTCACGACAGCGAGCATGCCTGCGCGGCAGCCGGGCACCAACACCGGCTCGGTGGTGCAGCGATACCCGAGCGGTATCGATCGGCCGTCTGCCCGTCACTAGCCTGTGCCCATGGAGATACGCGAGCTGCGGTACTTCGTCGCCGTCGCCGAGGAACTGCACTTCGGCAAGGCTGCCCAGCGCCTCGGGATGGCCCAGCCGCCGCTGTCCCGCGCGATCACGCAGCTCGAACGGCGGCTCGGAGTCCCACTGCTGGAACGCACCAGCCGCAAGGTCGCGCTCACCGAGGCCGGAGCAGTACTGCTGGCCGAGGGGAGAGCGATCCTCGGCGCGGTGACAGCGGCTGAGCGGCGTACCCGACGGGCCGCGACAGCACCTTCCAGCCTGGTCCTTGCCGTCAAATCCGGCACCGCCGGACGGCTGTTGACGAAACTGCTCGACGCCTACGCCGCGGAGCCCGGCGCGGCTGCCGTCGATCTGCTGCTCTGCGAGGCCCACCAGCATCAGCAACTGCTCCAGGACGGGCAGGCCGACGTGGCTCTGCTGCATCTGCCGTTCGACTCCGCAGCCGGGCTCGACACCGAAGCTCTGTGCACCGAGGGACAGGTTGCGATCCTGCCGTCCTCCCACCCGCTCGCCGACCGCTCCCGGCTCCGGATGGCCGACGTCGCCGCACTGCCCGAGCTCCCGATGGCCCGCTGGCCCGGTCCCGGCGGCAACTGCCCGGAAGGGCCGGGCGCGGAGGTACGGAACCTGACGCAGCTCTTCCAGCTGATCGCGCTCGGCCGCACCACCGCGGTCCTTCCCGAGTCGGCCGGGGCCGACCTGCGCCGAGACCTCGCCGCCGTACCGGTCCTGGACGCCCCGCCCGTGACAACGGTGATCGCTTGGCCGCCGCACAGCCGCCTCCGTGCGGTTGCCGACCTGGTCCGCGTGGCAACACGTCGTTGACCTCGGACGAGGGGAGGTCGGCCACCCGTTGACGGCCCCGATCCGCGATGCGCGCGGCCGGTCGCGGGACGGGACGCGTCCGCTCACCCCCTCTCCGAGGACGCGAACTCCCTCAGTGCGGTGAAGTCCGGCTCGCGCAGGCCGAGTCGGGGGTTCACATGGTGGAGGAGGGCCGGGGCCGGGTGGTGGGCGGAGACGTACTCCTGGTCCGCGGGGGTCTGTTCGTCGTCCACCCAGGCGAAGGGGCGCTGCCGGGCGTGGGCCACGATGGCCTCGGTCTTCCAGTGGACGCCGTCCGGGCGCAGGGCGAACAGATCCGTGCCGAAGTCGACGTAGGGGAGTTCGGGCAGGCCGATGACCGGGCCGATCCAGCGGTTCGCGGCGTCCATCCAGGTGGTGGCCCAGCACAGGTCGTAGCCGAGTGCCAGCAGTTGGCGGCCGTGGCCGGGGTGCAGCCATACGCGCAGGGGCCGCCCCGGACGGAGGGCGACGCGAATGGTCGTGTAGCCCTCCGGACGGCGTTCCGGCTGCGCCGCCCAGGGGTTGAGGGGGCCGTCGACGTCCAGGAAGAGTAAGGGGCGGTCCATGGGGTCACCGTAGGGCAGCAGGTCAGTCGGTTGTCAGCCGGGCGAGCAGGGACAGGAGTCCGGCGGTCGTTCCGGGGGGTGCGGGGCGCAGCGGCGGGCGGACCGGGCCGGCGGGCAGGTCGAGGGCGGTGAGGAGGGCCTTGGCCGTGACCGTGCCGGGCAGGCCCGCCGCCATCATGGCCTCGATCAGGGGCAGGAGGCGGTGCTGCGCCCGGGTCGCGGCAGCCGTGTCGCCGCTGTCGAAGGCGTCCAGTACGGCCCGCACGGCGCCCGGGGCCACGTTCGCCACCGTGCTGACGCAGCCCGCGCCGCCCACCGCGTAGAGCGCGAGGCAGTGTTCGTCGCAGCCCGCGTAGCAGGCCAGATCCGTTCGGGAAAGGACCTTCTGGATGCCCAGGAGGTCGTAGGAGCAGTCCTTGACGGCCACGATGCGGGGGTGGTCCGCGAGCCGGATCATGGTGTCGGGCTCGATGCGGGTGCCGGTGCGGCCGGGGATGTCGTAGAGCATGACGGGCAGTTCCGAGGCGTCCGCCACCTCGTGGAAGTGCTGGGCCAGGGCGTCCTGCGGGGGCCTGCTGTAGGAGGGGCTGACCACCAGGAGGCCGTCCGCGCCCGCCTTGCCCGCCGCGAGGGCCAGTTGGACGGTGTGCCGGGTGTCGGCGGTGCCCACGCCCGCGAGGACGGACGCACGGTCGCCGACCGCTTCCCGAACTGCCTGGACGAGCGCCGTCTTTTCGGTGTCCGTGGTGGTCGGGGACTCGCCCGTCGTTCCGTTGAGCACCAGTCCTTCGCAGCCGCCGGACACCAGCCGGTCGGCGAGCCGCTGGGCCCCGTCCAGGTCGAGCGCGCCCGACTCGGTGAAGGGGGTGACCACGGCGCACAGGGCGCGGCCGAAGGGCGGGGGAGGGGGCACGGAGGCGGTTGTCGTCATGTGCAGCAGTTTCGGGGAGGATGATCATAAAGATCCACTTAAATCTCCTCACGGGTATTCGTTAGGAGTGGTGATGGGTGGGGGTGATGGGGGCGCGTGGACAAAAAAAGTTTTCGGTGGGAGGGTGGGGGCCATGCTGGACGTGACCGTGATCGAGGACCCCGAGGCGGCAGCCGTGTCGCTGGACCCCGTGCGGGCGCGGCTGCTCGCCGAGCTGGCGGGCGGGCCCGCGTCGGCCGCCATGCTGGCCGGACGGGTGGGGCTGCCCCGGCAGAAGGTGAACTACCACCTCAGGGCCCTGGAGCGGCACGGCCTGGTGGAGCTGGCCGGGGAGCGCCGCAAGGGCAATGTCACCGAGCGGCTGATGCGGGCCACCGCCGCCTCATATGTGATCAGCCCCCTGGCGCTCGCCTCCGTGCAGCCGGACCCGGACCGGTTCCGCGACCAGCTCTCGGCACGGTGGCTGCTGGCGCTCGGCGCCCGGCTGGTGCGGGACGTCGGCTCGCTGCTCACCGGTGCCGCCAAGGCCCGCAAGGGGCTCGCGACCTACGCGCTGGACGGCGAGGTGCGCTTCGCCAGCGCCGCCGACCGGGCCGCGTTCGTCCAGGAGCTGACGGCCGGTGTCGGGGCCCTGATCAGCAAGTACGACGCCCCCGATGCCGAGGGGGGCCGTGACCACCGGATCGTGGTCGCCGTTCACCCCGCCCTCGGGGCGGCATCCGCCGGGCAGGACCCCGGGACTCCGGCGCCCGAACTCACCAGCTGAACCGCACGTCGCACAGGAGCCACACCATGCCCCAGGAATTCGAGATCGTCCGCGAGTTCGAGGTCGACGCCACGCCCGAGGAGGTCTGGGAGGCGGTCACCCACGGCACCGGTGGCTATCTGTGGCCGATGGAGCCGCCGGAGCCCCGGGTGGGCGGCGCCGGACCCTTCGGCTCCGAGGTCACCGCCTGGGACCCGCCCCATCGCTACGCCAACCGCGTCTCGGCCGCCGAGGGCGTCTCCCGGCAGACCCTCAACCAGCTCGACCACACCATCGAGCCGCGGGACGGGGGCCGCCGTGCCTGGGTGCGCTATGTGCACAGCGGGATCTTCGTCGACGACTGGGACAACCAGTACGACGGCGCGAGCCGGCACACCGACTTCTATCTGCACACCCTGCGCGAGTATCTGACCCGCTTCGCGCCGCGCCCGGTAACCTTCGCGACCCTCAACGGGCCCGAGGCGTCCACGGCCGCCGACGCCTTCACCGCCGTGAGGGATGCCCTGGGGCTCGCCGAGGACACCCCGGTGGGCGGCACGGTCGGCGTCCGGGGACCCGGCGGGGGGACCCTGGACGCCGTACTGGACTTCCGCAGCCCCTACTTCATCGGGCTGCGCACCGGGAACGCCCTGATCCGCTTCTTCGGCCGCAATCACTGGGGCGCCCCGGTGGGCATCAGCGTGCACGACTTCGCACCGGACGCCGACGCCAAGGCGAACGAACTCGCCTGGCAGCGGTGGCTGGACGGGGTCTACGGGGTCCACGGCTGACCCCGTCCGGCTCACCCGCGACCGCTACGGGCGGAAGCGGAGCACCTGCGGGTCGTGGTCGCTGATCTGGTCGTGGAACTCCGAGTTGATGTGCACGCTGTCGTAGTGCAGACCACCGCGGCGGATCGACGGGCTCACCAGGATCTGGTCCAGGACCTGGCTGTTGCCCTGGTAGTCGTAGGTGTACTGCTCGCTCTTCGGCAGCGACTTGATCGCCGACCACAGCTCGCCATGGCCCTCAAGGGTCTTCGCGGTGTCGGAGAACTGGAAGTCGTTCATGTCACCGAGCGCGATGACCTCGGCGTTCTTCTGGGTGTCGAGGATGTTCTTGACGAAGTCGTGCACCTCGGTCGCCTGAAGGTGGCGCTGGGTCTCGGAGCTGCGCACCGGCGGCTGGTACTGCCCGGCCAGCCCCTGGTCGCCGCCCTTGGAGGTCAGGTGGTTGGCGATCACGAAGACCGTCCTGCCGCGGAAGACGAACTCACCGGCGAGCGGCTTGCGGCTGGCCTTCCAGGCGTCGCTGGCCGGGTCGATCCGGCCCGGGGAAGCCGTCAGCTGCGCCTTGCCGTGCACCTTGGTGACGCCCACGGCGGTCGTGGAGTCGCCGCCCGGACGGTCGGTGAAGGAGACCCGCGCGGGGTTGAAGAGGAACACCTGGCGGATGTTGCCGCCGGGCTCGCCGCCGTCCTGGTCGTTGACCGGGTTGATCGAGCGCCAGTCGTACTTCGGGCCGCCCGCCGCGACGATCGCGTCGATCAGCTTGTTCACCGTCTGGTCCGCGGCGACCGTGCCGTCGTCGGTGGCGCCGTTGTTGTCCTGGATCTCCTCCAGGGACACGATGTCCGGCGACTGGAGGTTGTTCACGATCGCGGCGGCGTGGGCCGCGAAGGTGCCGTCGGACGGGTCCAGGTTCTCCACGTTGTACGTCGCCACGGCCAGCTCGCCGCGCGCCTGCTTGTGGGTGGTCTCGCGCTTCAGGCCCCCGCTCTTGAGGGTGCCGAGCTGGTTCGCGACCAGGGTGTAGCCGCCGAACTGGTTGAAGTCCAGCGGGCCGGTGGTGGTCCCGGCGAGCGTGTCCCCCACGTTCGCGGCGGGGAAGTCGGCGGTCGCGCCGAGCGACTGGATCTGGAGCCGTCCGGTGTTCTGCGAGGTGTAGGAGCCGTAGACCGTGCCGCCGCGGCGGTTGGCGTGCTCATGCGGCTTCACCGTGACCCACAGCTCGGTGTACGGGTCGGTGCCGGTGATCACCCGGGCGTCGGAGACCTGGACGTTCATGCCCTCCAGGGACTCGTAGTAGTCCAGGGCGTACTGCGTCGGCTGGAGCGGGAGGGCGTTGATCGACCCGCTCGCGGCCGTGTCGCCCGCCGGGGCGTACCGGGAGGGCACCGAGCGCGCGTTGATCACCACGGGGGCCGGTACGGCGTTGCCGCTCGACAGGACCGCGACGGTCGGCTTGGTGATCTCGGTGACCGACTGGTTGCCGGACGAGGTGCCGCCCGGTACGTACTCCGAGACCGTGCCCGCCACGGTGACCGAGTCGCCCACGGCGACCTTCGGGGCGGAGCTGGTGAAGACGAAGACGCCCTCACTGGTGGCCGGGTTGGCGTCCGGGTTCGGGTCCTGCATCCAGAAACCCTTCGACGAACCGTAGGTCCGCACGCCCGTGACGATTCCGGGCACATCCGTGACCTTCTGGCCCGCCAGCGGCGACAGGCGGGTGGTGCCCTGGATGTCATGGATGCGCACGGTGTCCGCGTGGGCCGGCGCGGTGAGCACCACGCCGGACAGCACGGAGCAGGCGGCGGCGACGGTGAGCGCGGCGAGGCGCGCGGAAGACTTGCTCGGCAACGGGATCCCTCCGGGGACATACGTGGGTGCCGGGACGAGTGGTACGTGGTGCGTGGAACCGGGACGGCCGCGCCGGTGGGCGGCGTCCGCGCATACAGAAGGGCGGCGGGATGATCACCTGGGCAATCACCGGGACGATCACCGGACGATCGCTGAAAGTGTCTTGGTGAACAACTGTCCGCCGACTTCTACGCGCGTCAATCTCCTGTGTTCCCAGGTCAGTTGTCAAGGTTTCGGCCATGTACGGTGCCCTGCGGAGAGATGAACCGGGCGGCATGGGTGGAAATCCGTCTAGGCTGAGCCGTGTGCTCCGGGGCGCGCCCCTCGGCCACTACATACGCCCCCAAGGAGGCCCCGCCGATGTCAGACAGCTCCCCCTTGCCGCCGGTACGGCTGCACCCCGAAGCGGAACTCGCCCGGGATGCGCTCGCCGCGCCGCTGCTCTCCCGTGCGGCCCGGCTCGCCCGCTGGGCGGGGCCGGACACCCGCGTGGGCGCCGGGGGCGAACTCGTCGAGGAGCAGCTGCCCGCCGCGGCCGAGGTCCTCGGGCTGACCGGCGAGGACGCCGCCGCCTATGCGGGCGAGGCCTGGCGGGTCGCCGTCGACAGCGGACTCGTCGAGATCGTCGACGAGGAGGAGGGGACGGTCGCCGCGGGCGCCGACCTCGCCCTGCTCACCTCGGGCAGCCCGCACGACGTGCTCGGCGTGTGGCTCGGCGCGCTGGACACCGTGCTCGCCGACGCGAGCGTGCCCGATCTGGAGGACCTCGTCGGCGCCCTGGACGAGGGCGTCGAGATCGACTTCTCCTCCCTCGACTGGGACCCGGAGGCGGAGGCCGAGTTCCTCGACGGAGTGCTGGGCAACCTCTATCTGCTCACCGTCAGCGAGGAGGGGCCCGGCGAGGGCCCGGTGCCGCTGCCCGCGCTCGCCGCGTCCATGATCGTGCCGGACGACATGGGCGAACCCACCAATGACGTCCTGGAGCAGGTCTCGGACGCCATGATGCGGCTGGACGACCAGTTCCGGATCCTGGAGCCGATCGGGCTCGTCGACTTCCGGCCCGTCGACGAGGCCCTGATGGCCGACGCCGACGAGGAGCCCGCCGCACCGCTGGACGAGACGGATGTCAGCCGGTACGGGATGGTACGGCTGACCCCCCTCGGTCTCTACGGGGTCCGGGCCCGGCTGCTGGAGGCGGGGATGTCCGCCCCCGCGGTCGGGGAACTCGCGGACAAGGGCGCGGACGCGCTGCTCGACGGCACCTCGGCGTTCCCGCCGGCGGCGGCCCAGGCCGAGACCGAGCAGTGGCTGACCCGCCGGGAGCCGCTCGCGGCCGCCCGGGAGCTGCTCGCGGCCGCGCGCGGTTCCGACGCCGGGGCGCCGCTGCGACGGCTGCGCTGCCAGCAGGCACTGTCCCTGGTCGGGCCCGAGGCGGAGCCCGCGCTGCGGGAGGTGCTGGACGACGCGGAGCTGGGCGGCCTGGCCCGGGTCTGGCTCGTCGAGCGGGGGGCGGCCGATGTGCCCCCGCCGCCGGAGTCGATGGTCTTCTGGCTGACGATCGACACCGTGGCCGCGCAGCTGGCGGCCGAGGGCAACTCCGAGGAGCTGCGGGGCCTGGTGGAGGGCCTGGCGGCGCAGCACAGCGGCTTCTTCGACACGGCCTGGCGGGTGGACCACCCCGCGACCCCGGAGGTCCTGGAGGCGATGGGGCGCCTGCACCCGGACAAGAAGATGGCCAAGGAGGCCCGCAAGGCCGCGTTCAAGGCCCGCTCCCAGCAAGGCGGTTGAGGGAGCAGGGCGGCGGCCGGGTCCCACCGGGGGCTGTGACACAGGAGCGAGCCGGGCCGGAGAAGCGCCGGTCCGGGCGCCCGCCGCGCGGAAAAGCGCTCCGCGTCCGCCCGTTACAGTACGGAAAGGGGATCCCCGGGTTCGCAAGGAGTGTCCGGATGCCAGAGATCAGGCCCATGCGAGCGGACGCGAGGCGTAACTACGAGCGGCTGCTGACGGTGGCCGCCGTCGCCTTCGCCGAGCACGGGGAGAACGCCTCGCTGGACGACATCGCCAAACGGGCGGGCGTCGGATCCGGCACCCTCTACCGGCACTTCCCCACACGTCAGGCGCTGCTGGAGGCGGCCTACCTGGACCGGGTCGAGGCGATCGCGGCCCGGGCGGACGCGCTCGCGGAACATCTGCCGCCGGGCGAGGCCCTGATGGCCTGGCTGCACGAACTCTGCGTGGGGAGCCTTCAGGTGCGCGGGCTCAAGGCCCTGGTGGGGTCGGCCGTCGCGGACGGCGGCCCGGCGGCGCTCACGGTCTGCGGCACCTCGATCAAGGGCGCGGCGGCCCGGCTGGTGGGGGCGGCGCAGCGGGAGGGGACCCTGCGGGCGGACATCGAGCCGATCGAGGTCCTGAGACTGGCGCACGGGGTGGCGACGGCCTCGGAACTGGCCGACGGGCAGGGCACGCACATCCACCGCTATCTCTCGCTGCTGGCCGAGGGGCTGCGTCCCTGAGGAGCGGCCGGGGACGCGCCCGCGGACAGGGACCGGCCCGGTCCGCGGGCACCCCGGAAGTATGTGCGGCCGCTGGGCTGCCGACCACAGGGCCGCTACAGGGCCTCCGCGGCCGGCTTCACCATGTTCCGCACCGTGCGGGCCTTCACGAAGTCGCCCATGGCGGTCATGTCCCACTCCCCGGAGAACTGCCGGATCAGCTTGGCCATCATCACGCCCGTCTGCGGTTCGGCGTTGGTGAGGTCGAAGCGGACCAGCTCCTCGCCGGTCGCGTCGTCCAGCAGACGGCAGTAGGCCTTGGCGACCTCCGTGAACTTCTGCCCGGAGAAGGAGTTCACGGTGAAGACCAGGCCCGTGACCTCTTGAGGGAGGCGTCCGAGGTCAACCGTGATGACCTCGTCGTCGCCCCCGCCCTCTCCGGTGAGATTGTCGCCGGAGTGCTGGACGGAGCCGCTCAGGATGGTCAGCTTGCCGAAGTAGCAGCTGTCGACATGGTTGCGCTGGGGGCCGTAGGCGATGACCGAGGCGTCCAGGTCGATGTCCTTGCCGCGGAAGGCGGGCTCCCAGCCGAGGCCCATTCTGACCCGGGACAGCAGGGGTTGGCCGCCCTTGACCAGGGACACGGTCTGGTTCTTCTGGAGGCTGACCCGGCCCTTGTCCAGGTTGATCTTCCCGGCGCCGGGGGCCGGGGCGGGCGGAGCCGGGGCAACGGCGGGCACTGGCGGAGCCGCGGCGGGCACCGGCGGAGCGGCGGCCGCGGCGGGCGGCGCCGCCGGGGGCGTCGGCGCGGTGGCGGGCGCCGGGGGCTGCGGAGAGGGCGCGGTGGTGGGAGCCGGGGGTGCGGCGGGCTCCTCCACCGTGACGCCGAAGTCGGTGGCGATGCCCGCCAGACCGTCCGCGTACCCCTGGCCGACGGCGCGTGCCTTCCACGCGCCGCCCCTGCGGTAGACCTCCACGACCACCAGCGCCGTTTCGGTGCCGAGCTGCGGCGGGGTGAACGTGGCGAGGACGCTGTTGTCGTCCGCGTCGCGGACCGTGGCCGTCGGCTCCACGCCCTGGAAGGTCTGGCCCGCGGCGTCGGGGCTCGCGGTGACCACGATCTTCTCGATGCCGTCCGGGACCCCGGCGGTGTCCACCGTGACGGAGTCGGGGGCCGTGCCACCGCCGGAGCGGTAGCTGACACCCGGGCCCGAGGGCTGGTTGTAGAAGATGAAGTCGTCGTCGGAGCGCACCTTGCCGTCGCCGGTGAGCAGCAGTGCCGAGACATCGAGCCGCACCGGGGCGGCGACGTCGACGGTCACGCGGGTGGCTGCGAGCGCGATGTTCGAGCCGGGGGTCATAGCTGTCATACCCCGTGAACGAACGGGCCCGCTTTACCGTTCCCTTACCGACGGCCGGATGGCCGACCCGGCCGCCTCCCCGGATCCGCTACGGCACCACCACGATCTTGCGTCCCACGCCCGCCGCGAACTGCTCCAGCGCCTTCGGGTACTGCTCCAGCGGGATGCGGTCGCTGATGAACACCTCGGGGTCCAGCACCCCGCCCGCGAACAGCTCCGCCGCCCGCTCGAAGCTGTGCAGCACCGCCATGGAGCCGGTGATGGTGATCTCCTGGTTGTAGATGCGGTACGGGTCGATGGTGACCCGGGTTGCGTAGTCCGCCACGCCGAACTGGAGGAAGGTGCCCGCCTTCGCCACCCGGCCCAGGCCGTCCTGGATCGCCGCCGCGTTGCCGGTGGCGTCGACCACCAGGTCCCAGCCCTGGGGGCGGTCCAGTTCGTCGGGGTTCGCCGCGGCCCCCGAGACACCGAGACCGCGCGCGGTCTGGAGGCGTGCCGGGTTCACGTCCACCACGTCCACGCTCGCCGCGCCGGTGCGCTTGGCCAGCTCCAGCATCATCAGGCCCATCGTCCCGGAGCCGTAGATCAGCACATGCGCGCCCAGTTGTGACTTCAGCACGTCGTAGCCGCGCACCGCGCAGGACAGCGGCTCGATCAGCGCCGCGTCCTCGGTGAGTACGTGCTCGGGGAGTTTCACGCAGTTGGCCACGGGCGCGACCGCGTACTGCGCCGCCCCGCCCGCCGTGGTCACCCCGATCGCGGCCCAGCGCTCGCACATGTTGTTGTGCCCGGCGCGGCAGTACCGGCACTCGAAGCAGTACAGGGAGGGGTCCACGGCCACCCGGTCGCCGACCGACACCTCGGTGACCTGGGTGCCCGTGCCGACCACGGTGCCCGCGAACTCGTGCCCGGGCACGATCGGCAGCTTGGGCGCGAACTCGCCCTGGAGGATGTGCAGATCCGTTCCGCACAGTCCGCAGGCCGCGACCTCCACGACGACGTCGCGGGGCCCGGGCGTCGGGTCCGGGACCTCGGTGACGACGGCGCGGCCCACGGACTCGATGACGGCGGCCTTCATTTCACGGCTCCCAACGACAGGCCCTGGACCAGCTTGTCCTGGGCGGCGAACCCCGCGGCGAGCACCGGCAGGGAGATCACGAGCGACGCGGCGCACACCTTCGCCAGGAAGAGGCCCTGGCTGGTGATGAAGCCGGTCAGGAAGACGGGCGCGGTCTCGGCGACCACCCCCGTGAGCACCCGGGCGAAGAGGAGCTCGTTCCAGCTGAAGATGAAGCAGATCAGCGCGGTGGCGGCGATCCCGGGCAGGGCGATGGGGGCCACCACGCGGGTGAGGACCGTGGGCAGCCGGGCGCCGTCGATCTGCGCCGCCTCGATCACCGCCACCGGGACCTCGGCGAGGAAGGACTGCATCATCCACACCGCGATCGGCAGGTTCATCGAGGTGTAGAGGATGACCAGGAGCCAGATGTTGTCGAGCATCCCGGCGTTCTTGGCGAACAGATAGATGGGCAGCAGTCCCGCCACCACCGGGAGCATCTTGGTGGACAGGAAGAAGAAGAGGACGTCGGTCCACTTCTTCACCGGTCGCACGGACAGCGCGTAGGCCGCGGGGAGGGCCAGCAGCAGGACGCAGAGCGTCGACGCCAGCGATGCCACCGTGGAGTTGATCAGCGAGGGCCAGGGGCTGGCGCCGCCGCCCACGCCGAAGAAGTCGCGGTAGCCGTCCAGGGTCAGGGCGGCCCCGAAGGACGGAGGGTTGGTGGCGGCGTCGGCCTCCGAGTGGAAGGACGTCAGGGCCATCCAGGCGATGGGCAGGAAGAACAGCAGCCCGGCCAGCCAGGCCAGCAGGCCGAGACCGGCTCCGCGGCGGCTGCGGTTGCGTACGGCGGCGGGGCGCCGGGGGGCGGTGCGTTCGGCGACGGCGCTCATGCGCGGGACACCTCCTCGCGGAACAGGGACGACACCACGCGCAGGGCGAAGGTCGCGATGACGATGGAACCGAGGACGACCAGGACGCCTGCGGCCGAGGCCAGGCCGTTCTCATGGGCCTGGTAGAAGCTCTGGTAGACGGTGTAGGGGAGGTTGGCGGTGCCCAGCCCGCCGGAGGTGAGGGTGAACACCGCGTCGAAGTTCTGGACGATGTAGATCGAGCCCAGCAGGGCGCCGAGTTCGAGGTAGCGGCGCAGATGCGGCAGGGTGAGATGGCGGAAGATCTGCCAGTTGCTCGCGCCGTCCACCCGGGCGGCCTCGGTCTGCTGGTGGTCGCGGCTCTGGAGGCCCGCCAGCAGGATCAGCATCATGAACGGGGTCCACTGCCAGATCAGCGAGGCCTCGACCGCGAGCAGCGGGGTGTGGGAGATCCAGTCCGGCTGCGGGCCGCCCACATAGTGCAACAGCCCGTTGAGCAGGCCGTATTCGGGGTTGTAGAGCACGTGCTTCCAGAGCAGGGCCGCGGCGACCGGGACCACGAGGAAGGGCGCGATCAGCAGGGTGCGGACAAAGCCCCGGCCGCGGAACCTGCGGTCCAGGAGCAGGGCCAGGCCCAGCCCGAGCACCAGGCTGACCAGCACCACCGCGACGGTCAGCAGGACCGTGGTCCACACCGAGTGGCGCAGGTCCGCGTCGGTGAGGACCTGGCGGTAGTTGTCGACGCCGGTGAAGTGGCGGGCCTTCGGATAGAGGGCGTTCCAGTCGAAGAACGAGATCACCAGGGTGGCCACGAAGGGCAGCTGGGTCACGGCGATCATGAAGATCAGGGCGGGCAGCAGCGGCGCCCGGGTGGCCCAGGCGCGCAGCCGCGCCGGGGGCCGGTGCGCGGTGCGTACGGACGGGGCGGCCACGGAGGCCGCGGTCGTGGCGGTCATCGTCCCTTGTACTCCTTGGAGATCTTCTCGGCGAGCTGCTGGGACTTCCTCAGGGCCGCGCCGACCGACTGGCGTCCGGCGATGGCCGCGCTGATCTCCTGGGACACCTTGGTCCCGAGGTCGGTGAACTCGGGGATGTCCACGAACTGGATGCCGGGCGCGGGACGGGGCTGCACGCCGGGATCGTTGGGCCGGGCGCCCTCGATGGCCTTGCGGGTCATGTCCTGGAAGGCGGCCGCCTGCTTGCGGTAGGCCGCGTTCTCATAGGTGGAGGCCCGCTTGCCCGCGGGCACGTCGGCCCAGCCGCTGGTGTCCCCGACGAGCTGCTCGTACTGCTTTCCGGAGGCCCAGGAGATGAACTTCCAGGCCTTGTCCGGGTTGCGGGACGCCTTCTGGAGGCCCCAGGCCCAGGTGTAGAGCCAGCCGGAGTCGGAGGTCTTCTCCACCGGTGCCGGGGCGTAGCCGAGCTTGCCCTTGACCGGGGAGCCTGCGGCCTCCAGCAGACCGGCCGCGGAGGTGGCGTCGTACCACATGGCGACCTTGCCCTGGGTCATGTTGTTGAGGCACTCGGCGAAGCCGGACTGCGCGGCTCCGGACTCCCCGTGCTGCCGCACCAGATCGACATAGAACTTTGTCGCCTTCTCGAACCCGGGTGAGTCCAGTTGCGCCTTCCAGTCCTTGTCGAACCAGGTGCCGCCGAAGGTGTTCACGACCGTGGTGAGCGGCGCCATGAGTTCGCCCCAGCCGGGCAGCCCGCGCAGGCAGATGCCCCGCATCCCGGGCTTCGCGCCGTCCGCCTCGGCGGCCAGGTCGGCCACCTGCTGCCAGGTGGGGTGGGCGGGCATGGTCAGGCCCTTCGCGGCGAAGACGTCCTTGCGGTACATGAGGAAGGACGACTCCCCGTAGAACGGCTGCCCGTAGAGCCTGCCGTCGTCGCCGGTCAGCGACTGGCGCATCGGCCCCAGGATGTCCTGCTCGTCGTAGCCGGGGTCCTTGGCCGTGTACGAGTTCATCTCGTGCAGCCAGCCGTTGCGGGCGTAGATGGGTATCTCGTAGTTGCTCAGGGTGGCCACGTCGTACTGACCGGCCTGGTTGGCGAAGTCCTGGCTGATCTTGTCGCGGACGTCGTTCTCCGGCAGCACGGTGAAGTTCACCTTGATGCCGGTCTCCTTGGTGAAGTGCGACGCGGTGAGTTTCTGCAACTCCACCATCTGCGGGTTGTTGACCATCAGGACGTTGATGGAGTTGCCGCCGGAACCGGACCCGCCCGCTCCGACCCAGCAGCCGGAGAGGAGGGGGGCGAGCAGCGTCCCTGCGGCGGCCATGGCGAGCGTCGCTCGCGGCCTCCGTCGGCTCTGGGTGCGCATGGATCGCTCCTGGACGTTTGGGGAGATAAGGGGCGCGCACGGGTGTGGTCGTGCCCCGGGGGACGGGGGTGGTGGGGGTCGAGGGCGGGCGGGGTCAGACGCGGAGGACCTGGGGTCCCTGCAACGAGTAGCGGTGGGCCTCGGAGGCCGGCAGCAGCGTGCTGGTGACGATCGCCTCCAGGGCGGCCACCTCCGCGAAGCGGCAGAAGCTCACCGCCCCGAACTTGGTGTGCACCCCCGCGAAGACGGTGCGCCGCGAGGCCCGGATCGCCTGGGCCTTGACCTCGCTGACCGCCGGGTCGGGGGTGGTCAGCCCGTGTTCGCGGGAGATGCCGTTGGCGCCGATGTACGCCAGGTCGATGACGAACCCGGCCAGCATCTTCGTCGTCCAGTGGTCGACGGTGGCGAGCGTTCCCGGCCGCACCCGGCCGCCCAGCAGCAGGACCGTGGTGTTCTCGGCCTCGGCGAGCACCCCCGCCGTGGCGAGGGAGGCGGTGACCACCGTCAGCGGGCGGTCCCGGGGCAGCGCCTCGGCGATCAGCTGGGGGGTGAAGCCCTCGTCCACGAAGAGGGTCTCCGCGTCCCCGAGCAGCCCGGCCGCGGCGGCCGCGATCCGGCGCTTCTCGGGCACATGGCTGGTGGCGCGGAAGGCAAGGGTCGTCTCGAATCCGGCGCTCTCCACGGGATAGGCGCCGCCATGGGTGCGGCGGACCAGTCCGTGGTCCTCCAGGGCGCGCAGATCGCGCCGTACGGTCTCCTTGGCCACGCCCAGTTCGGTGGCGAGCGTGGTGACGTCCACCGCGCCCGCGCGGCGCGCGGCCTGGACGATCTCCCGCTGGCGCTCCTCCGCGGTCCTCGTCGTCATCGTCGCCTCCCGCCTCCCTCCACTGGTCCGCCGGTCCGGGTGGCCGGTTTCGCCCCTGGGGGCGGTCCGGCCGTGCCCGTTCGGGCCCTGGAGGATTTTTTACAGCGGGCGCGCGGCGGTGACCAGGTCTGTTGCATGCCCGGATGTGCCCGATCCCGCCTGTTCGGTCAACGCGGTGCCCGTCGCGGACCTGCGGGGGAGCGGGGGAGGCGGTGGGAACGGGCGGCCTCGGCGCCCGGAACGGGGGGCGGCCGGGCCCGTTCGGTGCCCGTCCGCCCCGCCGTACGTCCTCAGTGCGGTCAGTACGGCCAGATCGGGGGGTCGGTGACGAAGTGGCCGCCGAGGCGGGCATGGGCCGGGTTCTCCGGGTCCAGTTCGCCCTGCTCGGCGAGGAGCGCGGCGGCGTAGCGCTCGGAGTCGTCCCGGGGCTCGTAGCCGAGCGCCCGCGCGCTGCCGAGGTCCCACCACAGGCGGGTGTTGGCGGAGGAGCCGTGGACGACGGTGTGGCCGACGTGCTCGGCGGTCAGGGCGGCGTGGAAGAGGCGGGCGCAGTCCCCGGGGCTCAGCCAGAGGGAGAGCATTCGCACCCCGGTCGGCTCGGGGAAGCAGGAGCCGATGCGCACCGAGACGGTCTCCAGGCCGTGCTTGTCCCAGTAGAGCTGGGCGAGGTCCTCGCCGAAGGACTTCGACAGGCCGTAGAAGGTGTCCGGGCGGTGCGGGGTGGTCACCGGGATCAGCGGGTCGCCGCCGCGGGGGACCGGGGTGCAGCCGACCGCGTGGTTGGAGGAGGCGAAGACGATCCGGCCGACGCCCTCCTCCCGGGCGGCCTCGTACAGGTGGTAGGTGCCCTCGATGTTCGCGCTGAGGACCTTCTCGAAGGTGGACTCGACCGAGATGCCCGCGAGATGGATGATCGCGTCGACGCCCCGTACGGCCTCCCGCAGGGCCGTACGGTCCGCGAGGTCCGCGGTGACGGCGTCCGGTTCGCCCTCGACGGGCCGCACGTCCAGCAGCCGCAGCCGGTAGCCGTACCCGGGCAGCAGCCCCCGCATCAGGGTGCCGACACCGCCGGCGGCGCCGGTGAGCAGCACGGTGCGGGGCTCGGTGCGCGGAGCGGTCATCCTCGGGTCTCCTCTTCTGCGGCTCGCCCGACGGGGACTGACCGGGGCCGACCGGCACCGGCCGGGGAGGCGACGGCCGCATTCGTGTACGGCATTCACATGCATGGAAACGCTAGGGAGGTGCGGTCCGGCCCGTCAAGTGTCGCGCCCGGGCGAGGGAAGTGTCGCGCGCGGGCGCGGTATTCGCCTCCGGGTTCCCCGGTCTGTGTGCTTGACCGGCCCCGCGGCGGGGTCCTAGCGTGGATGCGTTCAGGAATATGGACATGGATCAGAAACATGCACCACGGTGTGCCGTCGATGTCCGTCTTCCGGCGCCTGCTCAAGGGAGAGTCCGTGACCTCAGCCCCTCTCGCCGCCCGGCTCGGCGTCCCCAGCGGGCCGCTGTTCTTCCCCGTGACCGCCTACGGCCCCGACGGCGCCCTCGCCCCCGATGTCTTCCGCGCGCATGTCCGGCAGGGGGTCGAGGCGGGGGCCGCCGCCGTCTTCGCCTGCTGCGGCACCGGGGAGTTCCACGCGCTCACCCCCGAGGAGTTCCAGGACTGCGTCCGCACGGCCGTCGAGGCGGCCGGGGGCCGGGTGCCGGTGGTGGCGGCCACCGGATACGGCCCCGCGCTCGCCGTGCGCTACGCACGGCTCGCCGAGGAGGCGGGCGCCGACGGGCTCCTCGCCCTGCCGCCCTATCTGGTGGCCGCGGGCCAGGAGGGACTGCTGCGGCACTACCAGGAGCTGGCCGCGTCGACCTCGCTGCCGATCATCGTCTACCAGCGCGACAACGCCCTGTTCACCCCCGGGACCGTGGTCCGGCTGGCCCGCACGGACGGTGTCATCGGCCTCAAGGACGGACTCGGCGACCTGGACCTGATGCAGCGCATCGTCAGCGCCGTACGCACCGAGGTCCCGGAGGACTTCCTCTACTTCAACGGCCTGCCCACCGCCGAGCAGACCCAGCTCGCCTACCGCGGCATCGGCATCACGCTGTACTCCTCCGCCGTGTTCTGCTTTGCCCCGGAGATCGCCCTCGCCTTCCACAAGGCGCTCACCGCGGGCGACGACCCCGCCGTCCACCGCCTCCTCGACGGCTTCTACCGCCCGTTGGTCGAACTGCGCGCCGAGGGACGCGGCTACGCGGTCTCACTCGTCAAAGCGGGCGTCCGGCTGCGGGGACTCGATGTCGGCGGGGTACGGCCGCCGCTGCACGATCCGCCCGCGGAACACATCGAACGGCTCGGCCGTCTCATCGACCGCGGCCGGGCGCTGCTGCGGGACGGCGGATGAAGGCCTCGGCCTTTCTCTACCCCTGGGACGTCGTCGGTGACCCGGAGGCCGCGGACCGGATCGCGGCCCTCGGTGTCCACCGGGCGACCCTGGCCTCCGCCTACCACTCCACCCGCGCCCTCACCCCCCGCCATCCGCGTCACCGCGTTGTGACGGCCCGTCATGCCGCCGTGCTCTACCAGCCGGACGCGCGCTGGAACGGCAGGGCGCTGCGGCCCTACCCGGCCGCGGACTGGGCCCCGGGCGACGCCTTCGGTACGGCGGCCGAGGCCCTGGCCGCAGCCGGGGTCGAGGTGCACTCCTGGGTGGTGCTCGCGCACAACTCCCGCCTGGGCGAGGAACATCCGGACACCTCGGTCGTCAACGCCTACGGCGACCGCTATCCGTGGGCGCCCTGTATCGCGCAGCCCGGCATCCGCGCGTATCTCGTGGACCTCGCCGCCGAGGCGGGCGCCCGGCCGGGCGCCCGCGGCACCGAACTGGAGTCGCTCGGCTGGTACGGCCTGGCGCATCTGCACGCCCACGACAAGACCGGTGGGGTGCGGCTCGGGGACGCCGGTCAGTATCTGATGTCGCTGTGCTTCTGCGCCGTCTGCCGGGAGGGCTACGGGGCACGGGGACAGGACGCCGAGGAGCTGGCCGCGGCGGTACGGGCCGCGCTACAGCCACTGTGGCGCGGCGCGCCACCCCGTGGTGTGTCACCTGGTGGTGCGTCTTCCCGTGCCGCGTCACCTCGCGGTGCGGCCTCCGTCGGTGCGTCCCCCGCCGGCGGGGACGGTTGGGCGGGGATCGAAGCGCTGCTGGGCGAGGACCGTGCCGCCGCCGCCCGGGCCTGGCGCGAGGATGCCGCCCGCACCCTCCAGGAGGCCGCGGTGGCGGCGGTCCGCGCGGCCGCGCCCGACGGCTTCCAGGTGCTGCTGCACGCGGACCCGGTGCCGTACCACTGCGGAGCCAATGCCGGGGTGGACCCCGCGCACATCCTCTCCGTGGCGGACGGCGTGGTGGTGCCCTGCACGGGCGGGCCCGGGCTGCTGACCCCGTTCGCGGAGCAGCGCCGGGCGGGTGCCGTGCTCGCGGCCAACCTCACGGTGGTCTCCGGCATGGGCGGCAGCCCGGCGACGCTGGCGCGGGACGCCCGGGCGGCCGCGGAGCGGGGCGCCGGTGAACTGCGGCTCTACCACGCCGGTCTGGCCTCCGACGGCGACCTGGCGACCGTACGGAAGGCACTCGCCCAACTCTGAATCGCAAGGGCGCTGGATCCCGTCCACGCGCCCCTGTTCCGGTCCCGGGAGCCCAATGCACCTACCCCATAAGTCGGATGACATTCCATCCGTAGATATCGATCACGCAACGGGGGTCGCGCACGGGTGGGTGACGCGCGTAGAAATCCTGTCATGCATAAGTCACTTCGCATCGCGGCCCTCGTCGCCGCCTGCGCCGTCGCCGGCGGGGCCCTGTACGGCGCGGGCGCGGCCACCGCCGGTCAGTCGACGGCGAACTCCACCCGCGAGCCCTACAACATCGGGCTGCTGGTCAAGGACATCGACACCTACTACGGTGCCACGCTCGACAGCAACGGCGTCTACCAGGCGTCCCCGGACAGCCCGTACGCCAGGGACCTGGCGCGCGTCGAGTCGTCCGCCAAGCACTCCATCGACCGGGCGGCCCGCTCGGCGCACCGCCACGGCGAGAAGCCCGCGGTCGTGTTCGACATCGACGACACGCTGCTGCTCAGCCTCGACTACGAGAAGAAGACCAACTACACCTACAACTCGGCCAGCTGGGCCGACTACGTGGCCAAGGCCGACCGCCCCGCCGTCCCCGGCACCCCGGCGCTCGTCCGCTACGCCCAGTCCAGGGGCGTCGAGGTCTTCTACAACTCCGGCCTGACGGAGGCCCAGCGCTCCGCCGCGGTCGAGAACCTGAAGAAGGTCGGCGCCGACGTCAATCTGGACGCCGCCCACATGTTCCTCAAGGACGCGGCCAACCCGCCGTCCTACCTGAAGGACTGCGCCGCCCCGGGCAGCTGGAAGTGCAGCACCGTCCAGTACAAGTCCGGCACCCGCGCCCACATCGAGGACCTCGGGTACCGGATCATCGCCAACTTCGGCGACCAGTACTCGGACCTCGACGGCGGCTACGCCGACCGGACCTACAAGCTGCCGAACCCGACGTACTTCGTCGGCTGAGTGCGCTGATCCCACGGGCGAACGCCCCCGCCGGTCGTCACCGGCGGGGGCGTTCCTGCTGACGGCCAGGGGGGTGAGCCGTCAGCTCCATGCGGTAGGACGGCCGGAGAGCGGCCGGGGTTGCCCCGGACCCGCCCCCGGCGGGGACAACACGCCTCCGGGCGGCCCTAGTTCTTCAGCGCCGCCTTCATCATCGCCTTGGCGACGGGCGCCGCCAGCCCATTGCCGCTGACCTCCGAGCGTGCCGCGTCCGACTGCTCGATGATCACCGCCACGGCGACCTCCTTGCCGTTGCTGTCGGACTTCGCGTACGACGTGAACCAGGCGTACGGCGTCTTGCTGTTGTTCTCGCCGTGCTGGGCCGTACCCGTCTTGCCGCCCACCGTGGCGCCCGGGATGCGCGCGTTGGTGCCGGTGCCCTGCTCGATGACCGTCCGCATCGCGGACTGGAGCTGCTCCGCGGTGGAGGAGCGGACGACCTGCCGGGACTCCGGGTCCTTGTTGTCGTCCTGGAGCACCTGGCCGTCGCCGTCGGTGATCTGCGCGACCATGTGCGGCGAGACCAGCTTGCCGCCGTTGGCTATCGCCGCCGACACCATGGCCATCTGGAGCGGGGTGGCCGTGACGTCGAACTGGCCGATGCCCGTCAGCGCCGTCTGCGCCTTGTCCATGCCCTTCGGGAAGACGCTCGCGTAGGCGCGCACCGGCACGTCCTGCTGCTCGTCGTTGAAGCCGAACTTCTCGGCCATCGCCCGCACCTTGTCCTGGCCGAGGTCGACGGCCATCTTGCCGAAGACGTTGTTGCACGAGTAGCGCAGGGCCTGGCGGATCGAGGCGTCGGTGCAGGGGGCGTTCGGGTTCTCGTTGGGCAGGTCATGGGTGGAGCCCGGCAGCCGGTAGGGGATGGGGCTGTCCGTCTTCACATCCACCGAGGAGTACAGCCCGTCCTCCAGCGCGGCCGCCGCGACGACCAGCTTGAAGGTGGAGCCCGGCGGCAGCGGCTGGCGCAGCGCGCGATTGGTGAGCGGCTTGTCGGAGTCGTCGATGAGCCGCTTCCAGGCCGTTCCGGCGGTGTTGGCGTCGGTCAGCGACGAGGGGTCGTACGACGGGGTCGACACCATCCCGAGGATCCGGCCGGTGGCGGGGTCGATCGCGACCGCCGCGCCCTTCGTCTCGCCGAGCGCCCGGTAGGCCGCCTTCTGGACGCCCGGGTCGATGGTCGTCACCACGTCGCCCGGATCGGCGCGCTTGTTGGTGATCGTGTCCATGGCTGTCTTCAGCCGGGTGTCCGTGCCGTTCAGTACGTCCTGGTAGATGCCCTCCAGCTGGGTGGGCGCATAGGCCTGCGAGGCATAGCCGGTCACCGCCGCGTACAGCTTGCCGTCCGTGTAGGTGCGCTTGTACGCGAGGTCGCCGCTGCCGGCCTTCGCCGAGCCCGTGACCGGGCTGCCCCCCACGATGATGTTTCCGAGCGGTCCGGCGTAGGTCCTGATCGCGTTCCGCCGGTTGTTCTTGTCGTCTGCGAGCGCCTTGCTGTCGTAGAACTGAACCCAGGTCGCCCTGACCAGCAGGGAGACCACCAGGAGCAGCGCAAAGACCGATGCGCGTCTGATTGTCTTGTTCATCCCGCTCGGAAGACGAGCGGGACGGCGGGGATCGTTCCCTTCCGCCTCGTTTTCTCACCGGGCTCTCATGAAGCGGGCGGCGGCGCGGGAGCCGCAGCGGCGGAGGCGGCGGTGTCGGGGCGGCGGGTCGCAGTCGTCGGGTCGGCGGGTCACAGCCGTCGCGTCGCCAGTGTCAGCCGGTCCCGGGCGTCGAACAGCGCGTCCTTGATCATCTGTTCATGGGCGGGGGTGAGCCGGGCCACCGGGACCGAGCAGCTGATCGCGTCGCGGGCCGGGGTGCGGTAGGGGATGGCGACCCCGAAGCACCGCAGGCCGAGGGTGTTCTCCTCGCGGTCGACGGCGAAACCCTGTTCGCGGACCTGGTGCAGCTCCTCGATCAGCTTCTCCCGGTCCGTGATGGTGTGCTCGGTCAGCGCGGGGAGCGTCTCGGGCAGCAGCTTGCGCACCTGCTCGTCCGTGCAGGTGCTGAGCAGCGCCTTGCCCAGGGAGGTCGAGTGGGCGGGGAGCCGTCGGCCGACCCGGGTGAACGGGCGCAGATAGTGCTGCGACTGCCGGGTGGCGAGGTACACCACATTGGTGCCGTCCAGCCGGGCCAGATGGATCGTCTCCGTGGTGTCGTCGGACAGCCGGTCCAGAGTGGGGCGGGCCGCCGCCACCACCTCGTCGCCGTCGATGTAGGACGTGCCGACCAGCAGCGCCCGTACGCCGATGCCGTAGCGCGTGCCGGTCGCGTCCGTCTCCACCCAGCCCAGCTCCACCAGCGTGCGCAACAGCATGTACAGGCTGGACTTCGGATAGCCCACGGCCTCCTGCACCGCGGCCAGGGAGTGCATCCCGGGGCGCCCGGCGAAGTACTCCAGCAACTCCACTGTCCGTACCGCGGACTTGACCTGTGCCCCGCCGCCTGTCTCCCCTGCCGGCATCGCCTTTGGCCCCTTCGTTCGACGGGTAGCTGGAGATAGAGTCTCCACGTAGCACATTCACCATCTCAGACGGCGTTCAGTATATCGAACGCTCCCGATGGCCGCCGGACGGATTGCGGCACGACATCTGGAGGGACCCGCGGTGGCAGCAGCACCAGTCTGGAGTGTCGACCCCCGTACCGGGAAGCGGCGGGAACAGGTCACGGCGGAGGCCACGGCCGGGGACGTGGACGCCGCCGTCCGCGCGGCCCACGCCGCCCGGGGAGCCCTCGCCGACCGCACGGTCCGCGCCGCCTTCCTGCGCACCGCGGCCGCCCGGCTGGAGGCCGCCGGGGAGCGGCTGGTCGGCACCGCCGACGCGGAGACCGCGCTGGGCCCGGTCCGGCTCACCGGCGAACTCGCCCGCACCTGCTATCAGTTGCGGGCCTTCGCGGACCTCGTCGACGAGGGCGCCTTCCTCGACGTGATCATCGACCACCCGGACGACACGGCGACCCCGCCGGTCCCGGACCTGCGCCGCTACAAGGTGCCCCTGGGCGTCGTCGCCGTCTACGCCGCCTCCAACTTCCCCTTCGCCTTCTCGGTGGCGGGCGGGGACACCGCGAGCGCGCTGGCCGCCGGGTGCCCGGTGGTCGTCAAGGCCCACCCCGATCACCCCGCCCTGTCCGAGCTGGTCGCGGCGGCCCTGCGCGAGGCCGCCGCCGAGCACGGCATCCCCGGGGGCGCCGTCGGCCTGGTGCACGGCTTCGGGGCGGGTGTCGAACTGATCGGGCACCCGCTGGTCGCGGCGGCCGGGTTCACCGGCTCGGTGCGCGGCGGCCGCGCCCTCTTCGACGCGGCGGCCGCGCGCCCGGTGCCGATCCCCTTCCACGGCGAACTGGGCTCGCTCAACCCGGTCCTGGTCACCGAGGCGGCGGCCGCCGAACGCGCCGAGGCGATCGGGGCGGGGCTGGCGGGCTCCATGACGCTGGGCACGGGCCAGTTCTGTGTGAAGCCCGGTCTGGTCCTCGTCCCCGCGGGCGCGGCGGGCGACGGGCTGGTGAAGTCGCTGGCGGAGGCCGTCGGCGGGGTGGCGGCCGGGGTCCTGCTGGACCACCGGATGCGGGACGCCTTCCTCGCCGGGGCCGCCGAGCGCGCCGCACTGCCGGGCGTGGAGTCCCCGGTGGTGCCGGGCGCGGGCGGCGAGCACACGGTGAGCCCGGGCGTGCTGACCGTCCCGGCCGGGAACCTGACCGCCCCGGGCGCCTGCGACCTGCTGCTCGAGGAGTGCTTCGGCCCGGTCACCGTGGTCGCCCGCTACGAGGACGGGGCCCAGGCGGGGCAGGTGCTGTCCCGCCTGCCCGGCACCCTCACGGCGACCGTGCACCTGTCCGAACGGGAGGCCGCCGGGGAGGGCCGCGGCGCGGCGATCCTGGCGGAGCTGACCGCGCTGGCGGGCCGCGTCCTGGTGAACGGCTGGCCCACCGGGGTGGCGGTGGCGCACGCCCAGCACCACGGCGGCCCCTACCCGGCCACCACCTCCACCTCCACCTCGGTCGGCGGCACGGCGATCGAGCGATGGCTGCGGCCCGTGGCGTACCAGGGCGTCCCCGGGGCGCTCCTTCCGCCGGAGCTGCGGGACGACAACCCGCTGGGGCTGCCGCGGCGGTACGGCGGACGACGGGAGCGCTGACGGCCCGGCCCCCGGACCGGGAGCTGGGACACTCGCCGCATGGACCTCGAACTTCCCGAACTCCCCTTCCTGTTGCGGACCTACGGGCCCCCGGGTCACTGGTCCTACGAGGACCGGGTGCTCACCGGCTGGGCTGGGGCCCGGGAGGATCGTTTCGTTCCGCCCACCGGTGAGGGACTGGACCCGGCCTCGGACGCACCCCGGCTGCTCGGCGCCCCGGAGGGCGACTTCCAGCTGATCGCCCGGGTCACCGTCGGTTTCAACGCGTCCTTCGACGCGGGCGTGCTCTGGGTGCAGGTGGGGGAGCGGGCCTGGGCCAAGCTCTGCCTGGAGTACGCGCCGGACGTGCCCACGGTCTGCACGGTGGTGACGCGCGGGCACTCCGACGAAGCCAACTCCTTCACCGTGGAGGGCAGTTCGGTGTGGCTCCGGATCAGCCGCACCGGCCGGGCCTTCGCCTTCCACGCCTCCCGGGACGGAGAGCGGTGGACCTTCGTCCGCCTGTTCACCCTGGGCGACGCGCAGGAGACGGGCGCGGCCCTGGTGGGATTCATGGCACAGTCACCGGTGGGGGAGGGCTGTGTGGTCACCTTCGACCACCTCGCCTACCGCGACTCCTGGCCGCAGGGGCTGCGGGACGGCTCCTGAGCGGACGACCGGACCCGCCCGCGCCCCGGACCACCGCGGCCGGAGTGGTTCTGGACGCCCCGTCCGCCCGGAACCGTCCCGTCCGCCCGGAACCGCCCCGGCCCCGCTCACGTCCTCCCCGTCATGATCGAAGACCGTACGACCGACCGCACGACCGGCCGCCCGGTGATCCGCAGCGCGCTGCCCGCCGAGGTGGGGACCATCGCCGCGCTGCACGCACGCGCCCGGGCGACCTACTATCCGGACGGGCTCCCGCGGGACGACTTCGACTGGACGGCCGCCTGGGAGAGCGCCGTCCGGCGGCCGGACGGACAGGTGCTGTGCGTCGCCGCCGCGGGCCGTGTGGTCGCCGTGGCTTCCTTCCGTCCTCCTGAGGACGCGCCCGACGGGACCGTCAAGCTCTTCCAGTTCCATGTGGACCCCGATCACTGGCGGCGCGGCATCGGCAGCGCACTGCACGCGGCCTGCGCCGAGCAGTGGGCGGCCGACGGCAGGCACACCGCCGTCCTGGACGTGCATGTGGACAACCGGCGCGCCCAGGCCTTCTACGCCCGTCACGGCTGGCTCCCCGACCCGGAGGACCCGCCCGCAGAGGGCGACCACCACCTCTGTCTCCGGTACGCCGTGCGGGCACTCCCGGGCGAGGCGGGAGAGAGGGAATGAAAACGGACGCTTGAAGGTTCACGTACATGACGGAGGAGTGCTCCGCACCCGTACGGACTGGAGAGAAGCCGAACATATGCGCGTCGAGATCTGGAGCGACATCGCCTGCCCCTGGTGCTATGTGGGCAAGGCCCGCTTCGAGAAGGCGCTCGGGGCCTTCCCGCACCGGGACGAGGTCGAGGTGGTGCACCGCTCCTTCGAGCTGGACCCGCACCGTGCCAAGGGCGACGTCCAGCCGGTTCTGGCGATGCTGTCCGGGAAGTACGGGATGAGCGCGGCGCAGGCCCAGGCCGGGGAGGACAACCTGGGCGCCCAGGCCGCCGCCGAGGGCCTGGACTACCGCACCACCGGGCGTGACCACGGCAATACCTTCGACATGCACCGGCTGCTGCACCTCGCCAGGGAGCGGGGCCGCCAGGACGAGCTGATCCAGATCCTCTACCGGGCGAACTTCGCAGAGGAGCGCTCCGTCTTCTCCGAGGGCGACGAGCGGCTGGTGGAGCTGGCCGCGGAGGCCGGACTCGACACCGAGGAGGCACGCCGGGTGCTCGCCGACCCCGCCGCCTACGCGGACGCCGTGCGCGCCGACGAGCGGGAAGCCGCCGAGCTGGGGGCGAACGGTGTGCCGTTCTTCGTCCTCGACCGCGCCTACGGCGTCTCCGGCGCCCAGCCCGCCGAGGTCTTCACTCAGGCGCTGACGCAGGCCTGGGGCGAGCGTTCCCCGCTGCGGCTGATCGAGGACGGCGGAGCGGAGGCCTGCGGTCCGGACGGCTGCGAGGTGCCCCGCACCTGAGTGAACGGGCAGGTCGCGGGCATTCCATAAGCACTCCTTGGCGGTACCGCGCAGAAATGCGCAATGGACTGTGACTTCGGCGGGCCGCAGAGTGGTCCCATGGAGATCCTCGAGACCCTCGTCCGGACCGAGTTCGCCCCGAAGAACACCTATCTGAACACCGCGAGCACCGGCCTGCTGCCCGCCCGCACCGTCGACGCCATGCGCACCGCGCTGGAGGCGGCGGCCGCCGGGCGGCCGACCGACATGTTCGCCGACGTCGAGGCCGCCCGCGCCTCCTTCGCCCGGCTCATCCGGGTCCCCGTCCGCCAGGTGGCGGCCGGGGGCTCGGTCGCCGTCTACACCGGACTGATCGCAGCGGCTCTGCCCGAAGGGGCCGAGGTGCTCACCGCCGACGGCGACTTCAGCTCCGTGGTCAACCCCTTCCACGTCCGCCGCGACCTCAAGGTGCGCAGCGTGCCCCTGGAGCAGATCGCCGAGGCGGTGCGGCCCGGCACGGCGCTGGTCGCCGTGAGCGCCGCCCAGTCGGCGGACGGCCGGATCGCCGACCTGCCCGCGATCCGCGCCGCCGCCCTCGCGCACGGGGCGCGCACCTATATCGACGCCTCACAGGCCGCGGGCTGGCTGGACCTCGACGCGAGCGCCTACGACTTCGTCGCGGCCGTCGCCTTCAAATGGCTGCTGTGCCCCCGGGGCGTGGCCTTCCTGACCGTCCCGGAGGACCTCGGCGGCCTCAGCCCGCTGTTCGCCGGCTGGGTCGCGGGCGAGCACCCCTGGGACAGCTGCTACGGCCCCGTCGAGGAACTTGCCCACTCCGCCCGGCGGTTCGACGAGAGCCCCGCCCTCTTCTCCTACGCCGGTGCCCGCCGCTCCCTCGAACTCCTGGAGGAACTCGGCACGGACACCGTACGGGCCCATGACCTCGCTCTCGCCGAGCGCTTCCGCACCGGACTGCGCGGCCTCGGCCATGAGCCGCTCCCCGCCCCGGGCTCGGCGATCGTCTCCGTGCCCGGACTCGGCTCCCGCCAGGCCGGGTTGAGCGAGGCGGGCATCGAGACCTCCGACCGCGCGGGCAACCTCCGGGCCGCCTTCCACCTCTACAACACCCCCGAGGACGTCGACCGCCTGCTGGCCGCCCTGGACGCATGACCCCGCGGCGGGCCGGTGACCGCCGCAACGCAGTGGGACCCGCCACCCTGGGAAGGATGGCGGGTCCCACTGCGTTGCGGGAGCTTGCATGCCCGGCCCGAAGGGTAGTCCCACACCACCACACAGGCCCGGCATGCGGCTCCGTCGTGCCTGGTTGGCCCAGGCGTCCGCTCAGCGCACCGGCGTGAAGTCCCGTGCGCCGACGTAGTCGGGGCGGCGTACCGGAGCCGAGAACGGCTCCACCGCCGTGTTCTCCACGCTGTTGAACACGATGAAGACATTGCTGCGCGGGTAGGGCGTGATGTTGTCGCCCGAGCCGTGCATGCAGTTGCAGTCGAACCAGGTCGCCGAGCCGGGCTTGCCCGTGAACAGCTTGATGCCGTACTCGCTCGCCATCCGGGTCAGCGCCTCGTCGGACGGCGTACCCGCGTCCTGCATCTGGAGCGACTTCTTGTAGTTGTCCTTCGGCGTGGCCCCGGCGCAGCCCAGGAACGTCCGGTGCGAGCCCGGCATGATCATCAGGCCGCCGTTGGTGTCGTGGTTCTCGGTCAGCGCGATCGAGACGGACACCGTCCGCATGTTCGGCAGACCGTCCTCGGCGTGCCAGGTCTCGAAGTCGGAGTGCCAGTAGAACCCGCTGGCCCCGAAGCCCGGCTTGACGTTGATCCGCGACTGGTGGACATAGACGTCCGAACCGAGGATCTGGCGGGCCCGGCCGACCACGCGCTCGTCACGGACCAGCCGTGCGAACACCTCGCTGATCTTGTGGACCTCGAAGACGGACCGGATCTCCTTGGACTGCGGCTCCACGATCGACCGGGCGTCGGCGCGGATCTCCGGGTCGGTCACCAGCCGTTCCAGCTCCCGGCGGTACACCTCGACGTCGGCCGGGCCGATCAGCTCGTCGACGGCGAGGAAGCCGTCGCGCTCAAAGGCCTGGAGGTCGGCCAGGGAGACGGGGCCGGGCGTACCGGGCGCGCCCCAGACGACCGGGTCCTGACGGGGGACGGACACCTCCGCGGTGCCCCGGCTGGGGTACAGGTCGGTGCGGGCGGGGGCGGTGGTCATGTCACACCTCCTCGGTCAGCAGCGGATAGACGCCGTTCTCGTCGTGGTCCTCCCGCCCGGTCACGGGCGGGTTGAAGACGCAGAGGCAGCGGAAGTCCTCCTTGACCAGGAGCGTGTGCCGCTCATGGCCGTCCAGGAGGTACATGGTGCCGGGCGTGATCGTGTGGGTCAGCCCGGTCTCGTGGTCGGTCAGCTCGGCCTCGCCCTCCACGCAGACGACGGCCTCGATGTGGTTGGCGTACCACATCGACGTCTCCGTGCCCGCGTACAGGATCGTCTCGTGGAGGGAGAAGCCGACCTTCTCACGGGCGAGCACGATGCGTTTGCTCTCCCAGGTGCCGGACGCGGCCTTCACATGACGGTCGGTGCCTTCGATGTCCTTGAACGAACGGACGATCACGGTGGAACATGCCTCCTTCAGGCGGGTGTTCGGATGACTCGGAGGTGGTCTCAGGCGGTCTCGCGCACGGCGCGGGCGAGGATGCTCAGACCCTCGTCCAGCTCCTCCGGGGTGATGGTCAGGGCGGGCAGCATCTTCACGACCTCGCTCTCGGGACCCGAGGTCTCCACGAGCAGCCCCAGTTCGAAGGCGCGCTTGGCGACCCGTCCGGCGCGCTGCTTGTCGTGGAACTCCAGGCCCCACACCAGGCCGCGGCCGCGGTACTCCTTGATGTCGGCGAGGTTCTCCTCGGTGATCGAGATCAGCCACTGCTCCAGCTGCTCGCCGCGGGTGCGGGTCTGCTTCTCCATGGCGGACCCGTCGGCCCAGTAGGTCTCCAGGGCGGCCGTGGCGGTGACGAACGCGGGGTTGTTCCCGCGGAAGGTGCCGTTGTGCTCGCCCGGCTCCCAGACGTCCAGCTCGGGCTTGAACAGGCAGAGCGACATGGGCAGTCCGTAGCCGCTGATGGACTTGGACACGGTCACGATGTCCGGCACGACCCCCGCCTCCTCGAAGGAGAAGAAGGCGCCGGTGCGGCCGCAGCCCATCTGGATGTCGTCGACGATCAGCAGCATGTCCCAGCGGGCGCACAGCTCGGCCAGGCTCCGCAGCCACTCGGGCCGGGCGACGTTGATGCCGCCCTCGCCCTGCACGGACTCGACGATCACTGCGGCGGGCCGGTTGAGCCCGGAGCCCTGGTCCTCCAGCAGCCGTTCGAACCACAGGAAGTCGGGGACCTTGCCGTCCAGGTAGTTGTCGAACGGCATGGGCGTCCCGTGCACGAGCGGGATCCCGGCGCCGGCCCGCTTGAAGGCGTTGCCGGTGACCGCCAGGGAGCCGAGCGACATCCCGTGGAAGGCGTTGGTGAAGGACACGATGGCCTCGCGCCCCTTGACCTTGCGGGCCAGTTTGAGCGCGGACTCGACCGCATTGGTGCCCGTCGGGCCCGGGAACATGACCTTGTACGGCAGGTCACGGGGACGCAGCACCAGGTCCTGGAACGTCTGGAGGAAGGAACGTTTCGCCACGGTGGACATGTCCAGTCCGTGGGTGACGCCGTCCCGCTCCAGGTAGTCGATCAGCGCCCGTTTCAGTACGGGGTTGTTGTGGCCGTAGTTGAGAGAGCCCGCGCCGGCGAAGAAGTCCAGGTACTCATGGCCGTCCTCGTCGTACATACGGCTGCCCTGGGCGCGGTCGAAGACGGTGGGCCAGCCGCGGCAGTAGCTGCGCACCTCCGACTCGAGGGTCTCGAAGACGCTGAGGTCCGGCTGGGTGATGGTCACGGCGAAATCGCTCCTCGTGCGTGGGGGAGTGGTCCGGGGAGTGCGGGTGGGCGGACCGGGGCGGTGGCGGTCGTCAGACGGAGAGGGGCCCGATGCGGTAGAGCACCTCGGGGTCGTGCGGTCCGTCGGGGAAGTGGCCCGTCTCGAACAGGACCTCCGTCTCGACGTCCGCGCCGTGGCGCTCCGCGAACGAGGCGAAGAGGCGCTCGGAGGCGGTGTTCCCGGGGGTGATCGTCGTCTCGACGGTGGTCACCCCGTGCTCCTTCGTGACGCGTGCCGTCAGCTCGTCCAGCAGCCGTGCGGCGAGACCGCGGCCGCGCTGGCCGGCGTCGACGGCCACCTGCCACACCAGCAGGGTGCGCGGGCGGTCGGGCCGGAGGTAGGCGGTGACGAAACCGACGGGACGGCCGTCGGGTCCACTGCGCGCCACGGCCGAGGTGCCGGCGAAGTCGCGGCACCACAGCAGATAGCTGTAGGAGGAGTTCAGGTCGAGCTTTCCGGAGTCCCTGGCAATGCGCCAGAGGGCGGCTCCGTCCGCTGCCTCCGGACGGTCGATCCGGGGCTCCTCCGGCATTTCCAGGAATTCCGCTTGCAGGTCTGCTTGTGCGGCGGTCATGTCGTTGGAACTTACCCAGCAAAAATGAAAATTGCATCGCCGGACGGGGTTACGCATGAGCAGCACATGTGTTATCGCGCGGGCGCGAGCGGGCATGCGAGCAGGGCGGCGATACGCCGGAAATGCGTGGAAAATCCGGTGCAAAATGGGCGCACTGTGGAGTCGGTCACATGCATGTAACCTTCACGAGATGTGCTCGAATTGAGTCGCCCCACGTTCGCGGAATCTTTGCGTTTAGGACCCGGAATAGCGGGCAGAAGGATGGAGGAATATATCCTCGCGCTCGTTCGATAATGACCCGTAAAGATTCCGGATGCAAGAGCGGTAAGCGCGGTTTGATGCACGGGTCCGGGGCATCCGCGGGGGGATGAGAACCGGGGACGGGAAAGCCCGCGCGAGCGTGGCAGGACGTGGGAAGACGGGCATGGAAAAGGGCCGGGGGCGGATCGCTGCGCGATGCCCCCGGCCCCGGCCGTGCGCTGCTGCCGCCGTCAGTTCTCCGGCCAGGCCTCCGTGGCCGCCCGGTGGGCCGCCTCCGGGTCCGTTGTGACGCCGGACGCGCGCAGCGCGGCTGCCAGCGCGGCCAGGCAGGCTGCCACGGACTCACGGCTCGCGTCGGGCCCGTAGTGGTTGACCCGGATCATCTCCTTCGCCAGCGCGCCCCCGCCCGCCGCGAGCGGCAGCGCGGGCTCCGCCGCCAGCGCCCGGGCGACCAGCTCCGAGGCGATCACACCGGACGGCGTCCGCAGCGTGGTGGCGACCGGTGCCGCCGCCGTGCTCTCGGTCACAAAGGGCTCCAGGCCGCCGCCGAGCGCCGACGCGCCCGCCCGGGTGGCCGCCGCGGCCGACCGGTGCCGCGCCATCACGGTGTCCAGGCCCGCCGCCTCGATCCGCTCCACGCACGCCTCCAGGGCCAGCATCTCCAGCTGCGCCGGGGCGTGCAGCAGCGTCGTACGGCCGCCGTCGATCCAGCGCTCCTTCCAGTCCAGGAGCGACAGATACGAGCGGCGCGGCGCCCCGGGGTTCGCCGCCATCCGGGCCCAGGCCCGCTCGCTGACCGACACCGCGGAGACCCCCGCGGGGCCGCCCATGGCCTTCTGCGCCCCGATCACGCACAGGTCCACGCCCCAGGCGTCCGGCAGCACCGGCTCCGCGCCGATGGAGGCGACGGCGTCCAGATAGAAGAGGGCGCCGTGCTCCCGCACCACCGCGCCGATCTCCGTCACCGGGTTGGTGTTGCCGGTCGCCGCCTCCGCGTGCACCAGCGACACGAAGTCCGTCTCGGGGTGCGCGGCGAGCGCCTCGCGGACCTGCTCCGCCGTGACCGCCGTGTGGAACGGCACGGCCAGGTCGTGGACGGTCGCCCCGCAGTCCCGCAGCCAGTTGCCGAAGGTCTGCCCGTAGGGGCCGGTGATCACGTTCAGCGCCGTGGTGCCGGGCCCGGCGCACCCGCGGATCGCGCCCTCCAGGGGCAGCAGCGCCTCGCCCTGCATGATCACGACGTCCTGCTCGGTGGACATGAGCCGCGCCACCCGGTCCTCGATCGAGGCGAAACGGGCGGCGCTCAGCGGCGGGAGGTCCAGGAAGGGGTGCGTCACGGCGGTGCTCTCTCCGGTGGCGGGTGGATCGCGGATGGTTCACGGACGGGTGCGGGTGGAACGCGGGTGGATCGCGGACGGGTGCGGGTGGAACGAGGAGGACCGCGCGGCTCGTGCGGGCCGGTGGTGAGGAGGCTCACGCGAGGGCCCGCGCAGTGATCGAGGACGAGGGTATCCGCCGGGTGTTTCGCCCTTTCGACCGGTTGGTTCTTAGGCGGGGTGACCCTGAAGCCCTCGGAATAATTTGAGAGACTCAAACTCTTCCTTATAATCAGAACCCGCAGATCCCCCCACACCCCCACAGAGAGGTCCCCCGTGAAGACGCTCCCCGGGCGCCGGGCCCGCATCCTGACCGCCGTCGCCGCGACGGCGGGTGCCGTGCTCGTGGCCGGCTGCACCTCGACCGGCAGCGGCGGCAGCCCCGGAAAGTCGGCCGTCGGCGGGGTCGACCTGGTCAAGGCGGGTAGCCTCACCACCTGCACCCACCTGCCGTACCCGCCCTTCCAGTCGGAGATCCACGGCAAGGTGCAGGGCTTCGACGTGGCGCTGGTCGACCTGGTCGCCAAGAACCTCGGGGTGAAGCAGCAGATCGTCGACACGCCGTTCGAGAACTTCAAGACCGGCGCGTTCCTCAACTCCGGCCAGTGCGACCTGGCCGCGGCGGGCATGACCATCACCCCCGAGCGCAAGAAGAACGTCGACTTCTCCGACCCGTACTTCGACGCCACCCAGGCGGTCCTGGTCGACAGCAAGAGCGGCATCGGCTCGCTCGCCGACCTCAAGGCCAAGGGCAAGAAGCTCGGCACGCAGGCCCAGACCACCGGCGAGGACTACGCCAAGAAGCAGGGCTTCGACCCGATCTCCTTCGAGTCCTCCGACGCCGTCCTCAACGGACTGCGCACCGGCCAGGTGCAGGGCGTCGTCATCGACTACCCGGTGGCCCAGGGCTGGCTCAAGGACAAGGCCACCGCGGGCGCCTTCAAGCTGGTCGGCAACCTCACCACCGGTGAGCAGTACGGCTTCACGGTGAAGAAGGGCAACACGAAGCTCCTCGCCGCCGTCAACAAGGCGATCGCCGACGCCAAGGCCGACGGCACCTACCAGAAGCTGTACGAGCAGTGGATCGGCCCGTACAAGCCGTCCGTCCCCACGCACACGGCCTCATGACCGATTCCACGGACACGACCGGATCCGCCGCCTCGCGCCGCAAGGGCCTCAGCCGCCGCCGTCGGCGCATGATCTCCCGCGGCGCGCAGTACGCCGTCTTCGCCGCCGCCGTGATCGCGCTCGCGGTCTCGGCGGACTGGGGGCGGCTGAAGAACCAGTTCGCCCAGGCGGACATCGCCCGGCAGATGTTCCCCGACGTCATCACGCTGGCGCTGCGGAACACCGTCCTCTACACCCTGTCCGGCTTCGTCGTCGGCCTGGTGCTGGGCATGGTCGTCGCGCTGATGCGGCTGTCGCCCGTCGGCCCCTACCGTTGGGTCGCCGGTGTCTACATCGAGATCTTCCGCGGCCTGCCCGCCCTGCTGATCTTCATCTTCGTCGGGGTCGCCGTGCCGCTGGCCTTCCCCGGCACGGAGATCATCGGCGGCACCTACGGCAAGGTCGCCCTCGCGCTCGGCCTGGTGTCCGCCGCCTATATGGCGGAGACCATCCGCGCGGGCATCCAGGCCGTGCCCAAGGGGCAGTTGGAGGCCGCGCGCTCGCTGGGCTTCTCGCCCGCCCGGGCCATGGTCTCGATCATCGTCCCGCAGGCGTTCCGGATCATCCTCCCGCCGCTCACCAACGAACTGGTCCTGCTCTTCAAGGACTCCTCGCTGGTGCTGTTCCTGGGCGTCACCCTGGAGGAGCGCGAACTGTCCAAGTTCGGCCGCGACCTGGCCAGCCAGACCGCCAACTCCACCCCGATCCTGGTCGCCGGTCTGTGCTACCTGCTGGTCACGATCCCGCTCGGCCTGGTCGTCCGCCGTATGGAGGCCAAGGCACAGGAGGCCGTCAAGTGAGCCCTGTCCCAGAGATCCGGATCCAGGACCTGCACAAGTCCTTCGGCGACAACGCGGTGCTGCGCGGTATCGACCTGGAGGTCGGCCGGGGCGAGGTGGTCTGCGTCATCGGCCCCTCGGGCTCCGGCAAGTCCACGCTGCTGCGCTGTGTGAACCTCCTGGAGGAGCCCAGCCGGGGCCAGGTCTTCGTCGGCGGCACCGAGCTGACCGACCCCGATGTGGACATCGACGCCGCCCGCCGCCGTATCGGCATGGTGTTCCAGCAGTTCAACCTGTTCCCGCACCTCACGGTGACCGAGAACCTCACCCTGCCGCAGCGCCGTGTCCTCGGGCGGGACAAGGCGGGGGCCGCGCGCACCGCCGCCGAGAACCTGCGGCGCGTGGGCCTCGCCGAGAAGGCGGACGCCTATCCGTCCTCCCTCTCCGGCGGCCAGCAGCAGCGGGTGGCGATCGCCCGCGCGCTCGCCATGGGCCCCGAGGTGATGCTCTTCGACGAGCCGACCTCCGCGCTCGACCCCGAGCTGGTCGGCGATGTGCTCGCGGTGATGCGGATGCTCGCCGACGAGGGCATGACGATGATGGTCGTCACCCATGAGATGACCTTCGCCCGGGAGGTCGCGGACCGGGTCGTCTTCATGGACGGCGGTGTGGTCGTCGAGGACGGCACCCCCGACCAGGTCATCGGCAACCCCCGCCACGAGCGCACCCGGCACTTCCTGTCCCGGCTCCTCGACCCGGCGATGGCCGAGGTGGAGGAGGAGTCCGAACGGACCGGCGGGAGTGTGCCGCGGGAGCACTAGGGTCTTTCGTTCGTCGGATCGGCCCGGATCGGCCCGGCACGATCCGAACGAGAGGCCCTAGGGTGCCCTGCATGAGCGATCACACGGTGCTGCACGTGAAGGGGAGGGTGCTCGTCGGGCCGGAGGAGGTCCGGGACGAGCTGTGGGCGGTCGACGGCCGGATCTCCTACGACCGGCCCTCCGGTGCCCGGGACGTCCGTACCGTCGAGGGCTGGGTGCTGCCCGGTCTCGTCGACGCGCACTGCCATGTCGGGCTGGACGCGCACGGACCGGTGGCGGCGGACGTCGCCGAGAAGCAGGCGCTGACCGACCGCGACGCGGGCACCCTGCTGATCCGCGACGCGGGCTCCCCGTCGGACACCCGCTGGATCGACGACCGGGAGGACCTGCCGAGGATCATCCGGGCAGGGCGCCATATCGCGCGCAGCCGCCGCTACATCCGCAACTACGCCTGGGAGATCGAGCCCGAGGACCTGGTCGCGTATGTGGCCCAGGAGGCGCGGCGCGGCGACGGCTGGGTCAAACTCGTGGGCGACTGGATCGACCGGGAGGCCGGGGACCTGACCGCGTGCTGGCCGCGCGGGGCGGTGCGGGCGGCGATCGAGGAGGCGCACCGCCTCGGCGCACGGGTCACCGCCCACTGCTTCGCGGAGGACTCGCTGCGCGACCTCGTCGAGGCGGGCATCGACTGCGTCGAGCACGCCACGGGCCTCACCGAGGAGACGATCCCGCTGTTCGCCGAGCGGGGCGTCGCGATCGTCCCGACCCTGGTGAACATCGCGACCTTCCCGCGGCTCGCCCGGGGCGGGGAGGCCAAGTTCCCGCGCTGGTCGGACCATATGCGACGACTGCACGAGCGGCGCTACGACACCGTGCGCTCCGCCTACGACGCCGGGATCCCCGTCTTCGTCGGCACCGACGCGGGCGGTTCGCTGGCGCACGGGCTGGTGGCCGCGGAGGTGGCCGAGCTGGTCACCGCGGGCATCCCGCCGCTCGCGGCCCTGTCCGCCACCACCTGGGGCGCCCGGCGCTGGCTCGGCCGCCCCGGCCTGGAGGAGGGCGCACCCGCCGACCTGGTGGTCTACGACACGGATCCCCGGGCGGACGTCCGGGCCCTGGCCGCGCCGCGGCGCGTGGTGCTGAACGGGCGGGTCGTCGGGTAGCCGGCCGGGCGCCACCGCCGTACGCGCTCCCGATGCGCCCCCGGTGTGGGGGATGCCGGGGAGGCCTACGGGAACAGGCGTGCCGTCAGTTTCGAAAGAGTGCGCTAAACATCCACGATGGGGTGAAGTCATGCCGTATCGCTGACGGTGTGCCATCGGTGCCGCGATTCTTTCCGGGTCCCAAGCCTGTCCTACCTGGGGGTCCCACCCGTGAACGGCACCACTTTCCGCCTGCCCGCCCGCCGTCTGGCCACCGCCGCACTGACCACCGCCCTGGCCGCCGGTCCTCTTGTGCTCGCGGACGCCGGTTCCGCCGCCGCCACCGGGAACCACGGCCGGGCGAGCGCCGCCGTGCTGCGCACCGGACTCGATGTATCGCTGCTCAACAAGACGCTGAACGTCCCGCTCAGCGTCTCCCTCAACGCCGTCGAGGCGCCCGGCAGCGCCGACCGCACCGCGCTGTCGGCCCGCCTCGACGGCGTCGACGGCGGCCAGCCGTTCACCGTCCTGGCCGCGGACGTCGCCTCGGCACGCGCGACCGTCACCGCGGACCGGGCGGAGGGCACGACCCGCCTCGCCCACGCCCGGATCCATCTGCCCGGCCTGCCCCTGCTGTCCCTGATCGAGGTCGACGGCGTCACCTCCAAGGCCCTGTGCGAGGCCGGGAAGAAGCCGGTCGCCGAGGCGAATCTGCTGGGCTCGGTGAAGGTGCTCGGCAGAAGGGTGCGGGTGACCGCGGGCGGCCCCGCGGAGGTGAAGGTGCCGGGCGTCGGGGACGTGAAGCTGGAGATCTCGCCGACCCGGACGACCGCCCGCACCGCCGCGGCCGCGGCGCTGCGCCTCACGGTGAGCGTGAACCCGCTCAAGCTGAACGTGGCCGAGGTGAAGGGGTCCCTGACACTGGGCGGCGTCTCCTGCGAGGCCCCGGGGGCTCCGGCTGCTTCGGGCGGCACGTCCGCCACCCCCACGCCCACCGCGGGCGGCGCCGCACCGGCCGCCCCCAGCGTCTCCGCCGCCGCCCATCCCGCCGAGGACCTGAAGCCGCAGGGCGCCCCCGCGAAGAAGGCCAACCTCGCCGAGACCGGCGGCAGCGCGATGACGCCGTACGTGGTCGGCGGGGCCGTGGCGCTGCTGGTGGCCGGCGGCGGGGCAGTGGGCGTGGCACGCTGCCGCCGCGGCTGACCTCGGCGGGGGTCGGCCGCCGCAGCAGCCGACCCCCGCTCCGGCCGACCGGACCGGTCCTACGGGCGGGGGAGTGGCTGGGGCGGGGGCCGTCGTCGTCGGGGAGCGTGCGGCGGGCCGGACCGGTCCGACGGGGGGGGATTGGCCGGGGCGGGGGCCGTTGGCCGTCAGGGAGTGCGCGGCCGACCGGACCGGTTCGACGGGCGGGGGAGTGGCTGGGGCGGGGGCCGTTGGCCGTCGGGGAGCGTGCGGCCGACCGTGGGGGATCCGCCGGTTCAGCCGCGGATCCCCCGCACGGCCTCCGCGTAGCGCTCGCCGATCGCGGTGAGCAGTTCCGGCTCCGGGCCGATCACGTCCGCCGGGCGCACCTCGACCTCGGAGTGCGCCTCCGCCCAGCCCTCGGCCTGCTGTCGCACCCGCTCCGGCAGGGTGCCCCCAAAGAGGACGTACGGCAGCACCACGATCCGCCGCGCGCCCAGCCGGGCACAACGGTCGAGGCCGCTCGGCACGTCGGGTGCCGCGGGCGACAGGAACGCCGTCTCCACACCCGCGTAGCCGCGCCCCTCCCACAGCAGCCGCGCCGCCCGGTGCACCTCGGCGTTGGCCTCGGGGTCGGCGGAGCCCCGGCCCACCAGCAGCACCGTCACCCCCGCCCGGTCCCCGGGCGCCCGTGCCGGGCCGCCCAGCGCCTCGTCGAGCCGCCGCTCCAGCACCGACAGCAGCGCCGGGTGCGGGCCGGGCGGACGGCCGCAGTGGTACGAGACCTCCGGGTGCCGCTCCGTCTCCCGGGCCAGCGCCGCCGCGAGGTCCTCCTCGGTGCGCCCGGTGGACACCAGCAGCAGCGGCACGGCGATGATCCGGCTCACTCCCTGCCGTACCAGCCCGTCCACCGCCGCACCGAGCGACGGCGCCGCCAGGTCCAGGAAGCCGCCCGCGACGGGCAGTTCGGGACACCGGCGCCCCAGTTCGCCCACGACGTCGCGGAACGCCTCGGCCGTCGCCTCGTCCGGGGTTCCGTGGCCGGTGACGAGCAGGGCGGGCGGCGGGGTGGTCACAGGGTCTCCTCCGAAGTGGGGGGCTGCGGCGAGGAGCCGGGCTCCTCGTGCCGACGGCGGCCGCACGGTGTCACCGTGCGCGCGGTGATCCCACGGTTCGTCGGAACCGGCCGCGGTCACCCCGGTCATCATGTCGGCCGCGGCCGGGGCGACCGCGGTCAGGGGTGCCCCCTGCCCCGGCCCGCCAAGGCCGGGACACATTCCGCACGGTCACCACACACCACGGTCACCACACACCACGGTCACACCACCCCGCGCCACACCACCCCGCGCCACAACAGGGCCGAGCCCCGCAGTGGATCACTGCGGGGCTCGGCCGGGGCCCGGAGGGGCGACGGTGCGGTGCGGGTCAGGCGACGATCAGATAGATCCCGTACGCCACCGCCGCCGCGCACGCCGCGAAGCAGGCGTAGGCGCCGGTGGCCGCGAGGGTGCCGCCGCCCTTGGGGGACTCCTTCTTGGTGAGGCCCACCACGCCCAGGGTGAACAGGCTCACCAGGGCCACGGTGATCACGAGGCTGACGCCGAAGACGGAGCCGAGTGCTGCCCAGTCGATCTTCATGAGGGGTGCGCTTCCTTAAACCGTCGCGGAGGGGGCCGGCTTCGCGGAGGAGCCGGTGGACTGGGCCGGGATGGTCACCTTCGGGGCGGTGGGACCGGCGGCCGCCTCGGCCGACTCCTCAAGTGCCGCGAGCTGGGCGGCGGGCGGCGGCGGAGACACCGCGGCGATGGCCGCCGTGACGACGCCGACGGGCTCCTCGACATCGTTGACGTTGTCGACCGTGACGGGGGTGCGGCGGGACAGGAACCAGATGACACCGGCGCCCGCGACCAGCAGCACACCGGTGGTGACCGTGCCCCAGGTGCCCTGCTTGGTGAGGAACTCGGCGCCCGCGCCGACCAGACCGGCGGCCGGGAGCGTCATGACCCAGGCGACCAGCATCCGGGTCGCGGTGGACCAGCGGACCACACCGCCCTTGCGGCCGAGGCCCGCGCCCATGACGGCACCGGAGCAGACCTGGGTGGTGGAGAGCGAGAAGCCGATGTGCGAGGAGGCGAGGATCGCGGTCGCCGCGCTGGTCTGGGCGGCGAAGCCCTGCTGCGGCGCCAGGTCGGTCAGGCCCTTGCCCAGGGTGCGGATGATGCGCCAGCCGCCCAGGTAGGTGCCGAGCGCGATGGCCAGTCCGGCGGAGACGATGACCCAGACGGGAGGGTTCGAGCCGGGGGCGATCACACCGCCGGTGACCAGCGCCAGGGTGATGATGCCCATCGTCTTCTGGGCGTCGTTGGTGCCGTGCGCCAGGGAGACCAGACCGGCCGAGGCGATCGACCCGGCGCGGTAGCCCTTGGCGGTCGCCTTCTCGCCGGCGCGGCTCCCGATGGCGAACGACAGGCGCGTCGCCAGCATCGAGGCCAGGCCCGCCACGATCGGGGCGGCGACCGCGGGGATCAGGACCTTGGTCACGACCGTCGAACCGTTGACCGCGGACCAGCCCGCCGAGGAGACGGCGGCACCGATCAGACCTCCGAAGAGCGCGTGGGAGGAGCTGGACGGCAGACCGAGAAGCCAGGTCAGCAGGTTCCAGAGGATGGCGCCCACCAGGGCCGCGAAGATCACTTCGACGCGTATGCCCTGCTCGTTGATGATGCCGCCGGAAATGGTCTTGGCGACCTCGACGGAGAGGAAGGCGCCGACGAGGTTCAGCGTGGCGGACATCGCCACCGCCGTCTTGGGCCTCAGGGCGCCGGTCGAGATGGTGGTCGCCATCGCGTTGGCAGTGTCGTGGAAACCGTTCGTGAAATCGAACACGAGAGCGGTGACGATCACGATTCCGAGGAGGAGCGTGATGTGTTCCATTTACCCAGGCTTCTGTGGGAGGTCAGTGGCTGGTGGACCGTAGGAAACCTGAATGAACGGAAGGTGAACTGCGACCCACCTGAAGGTTTATCAAACGGAGGTCGCTGCCTCCGCTTGGGGAGTGTGACATCTGGCCCGGTTGTGAACGAAGCCGGAAATTCGGCCTTCGCGGGCCTCGGTGCCCTCCCGGCCGGGTCTCCGGGGGCCTCTCGGACCCAACCCGGGGGCGGCCGAAGAGACATTGGTCACTCGGCGGACTGCCGTCCTTGGAAGGGGTGTTGAGGATGAGTATAAGCGGCAAATCGCCCATAAGGGGCAGGCGATCCGGCGAAGGTGGCCGGTCGCTGACGGGCCGGGATCCGGCTGGGACGATCGCGGCATGACGGAGCAGCGATACGGGACCCGGGGCGCGCACGAGAGCAGATCAGGCATATCGGCAGAAAAGGGTGAAACGGGCGCACTGGACGCGGTGGGCGCGATGGACGCGTCGGATGCGCTGGCGCGGGCCTGGGGTGAGCTGGTCGCGACGGCTCGCCGGACGGTGGCCGACGGACTGGTCGTCGGCACCTCAGGCAATGTCTCCGTACGCGTCGGCGACACCGTGCTGGTCACCCCCACGGGGGTGCCCTACGACCGGCTGACGCCCGACGACGCCGTAGGGGTGGGCCTCGACGGCCGCCAGGTGCTGGGCTCCCTGCGGCCGACCAGCGAGCTGCCGATGCACCTCGCCGTCTACCGTGCGACCGGGGCGCGGGCCGTCGTCCACACGCACGCGGTCCACGCCACGGCCGTCTCCACCCTCGTACCGGAGCTGCCGCCGATCCACTACATGGCGGGCGCGCTCGGCGGTGCCGTCCGGGTGGCCCCCTACGCGACCTACGGCACGGAGGAGTTGGCCCGGAACATGCTCGCCGCCCTGGCCGACCGCACCGCCTGCCTCCTCCAGAACCACGGCACGGTCGCCCATGGAGCCACGCTCGCCCAGGCGTACGACCGCACCGCGCAGCTGGAGTGGATGTGCCGGGTGTGGCTGACGGCGTCGTCGATGCCCGGCCTCACCCCGACCCTCCTCAGCCGCGCCCAGCTCGCGGAGGCTGAGGAGCGACTGCGGGGGTACGGGCAGCAGTAGCGGCACCGCGGAGGACGGCGGCCGGGACAGGGTCGGGGGAACCGCGCCACGGTGCGCCCGGCACGGCGTCCGCGCGGTCCTCCGGCTGGCCGGGGGCGACCTGCGACGGGAGACTGGACAAGTGCGCACTGTGAGAGCGGCGGCCGCGGCCGCCACCGTAGCCATCGCCGCGGGCGCGGCCGGTATCGCGGCCGGCCGCTTCGCCAGCAACGCCGCGCTCAAGGCGCCCTCGGGCCGCCCGCTGCCCACCGAACCCCGCCTCACCGTGCACTCCACGGCGGCCGGACGGATCACCCTGACCCGCGCCCTCGCCTCCCTGCGGCCCGGCGTCTACGGACTCTCCGGCGACGGCTCGCACGCCGTCGTCGGCCCGGTGCTCGACTCCGCGCCCCACGCGCCCGACACCGTCGTACGCCGCCTGGAGCGGGTGACCCAGGGCACCCTGGAACCCGGCGACCGCGCCTGGCTCACCCCGGGCCTGCACATCGGCGACCCGGGCACCGCACTCGGACTCGACCACAGCGACATCCTGGTCCCCGGTGAACTCGGGGCGCTGCCCGCCTGGTTCGTGCCCGCCTTCCGCGACACCTGGGTGATCGCCGTGCACGGGCTCGGCGCCACCCGGGAACACCCGATGAACGTCATGGAGTTCCTGCACCGGCACCGCTTCCCGGTGCTCGACCTCGCCTACCGCGGCGACGCCGGGGCGCCGCGCCCCCCGGACGGCCTGAACCATCTCGGTGAGACGGAGTGGCGGGACGTCGAGGCCGCCATCCGGTACGCCGTGCACCACGGCGCCGAGCGTGTCGTCCTGCACGGGTGGTCCACCGGCGCCACCATGGCGCTGCGCACCGCCGTGTACTCCCCGCTGCGCGGGCGGATCTCCGGGCTGGTCCTGGACTCCCCGGTGCTGGACTGGGAAGCCACCCTGCGCGCCCTCGCCGCGGCCCGCCGCACCCCCGGCGCGCTGCTGCCGCTGGCCGTCCGCGCCGCCCAGGGGCGCACCGGCCGGTACGGCGACCGCGTCCACGCCGATCACGGGCCCGTCGACCCGGACCGGCTCACCGTGCCCACCCTCGTCCTCCACGGCCCCGACGACACCGTCGCGCCCTGGGGGCCCTCGCGCCGTCTCGCGGAGCGCCGCGCGGACCTGGTCACCCTGCACACCGTGCGGGGCGCCCCGCACGGTGCCATGTGGAACGCGGACCCCACGGCCTACGAGGAGGCCCTGCGCCGCTTCCTGGTCCCGCTGATGTAGCCCGTCCCCGCCGCGTCACCCCCGGCCCGCGAGCGTGCCCGGGCCCCGCACGGCCAGGTCCGCCCACCGCGGCCCACCGGCCCCGCGAGGGCCGTTCGCGGGGTACCGCCCGGGCCCGCCCCGGTTCCTTCCGCTTAGCCTTCCCCGGGCCCCCGGCAGTCGTCACAGCCCGTTCTCCGCGACCGGTGCCTTGGCCAGCCCTGTCGCCCGCCGTGACATTCCGTTTGGGTTTTCGGACCGTCAACCGGAAGACTGCACCTGTGACGTCCCGTACCCCGCGCGACTCCAGGCTCCGACTCGTCCGCCCGCGGCCACTGGCCGCCGCCCCCGAAGCGGTCGCCCGGGGCCGCTCTCGCCGCCCCGCCCCCCGGCCCCCCGAGGGCACGCCCCCGCCCGCGGAGCTGGCCCGCCTGGCCCGCGCCCGCCTCGCCGGGGCGGCCCGGGTGGCCCGCTGGGCCGACACCTGTCTCGGGCCGGGCCGCGACGGCGGGACCTCCGACGGCGGGGGCACCCTCTCCGAGGCGACCGCCGAACGGGCCGCCGCCGACCTCGGCCTGACCCCCGCTCAGGTGCGCGCCGACTGGGACACCGCCCGCCTGGCCGGACTCGTCGAGGTGCACGGCGACAGCGCCCGCCCCGGCTGGCGGCTGCGCGCCTGGAACCGCGACGACTCCGCGGTGCTGCGCGGCTGGGTCGCCCTCTTCGACGCCTGGTCCCTGGCCCACCCCGAGCCCGCCGACCGCGAGCACGCCGCCGTCGCCGAGGTCGTCTCGGCCATGCCCCAGGTGCTGTCCTTCCTCCAGCTGTCCGCGGGGCCCGTCCCCGTCGACCAGCTGCTCGACCTGCTCGGCCAGCGGGTCACCGAACTGCGCACCGAGCGGTGCGAGATCGCCTACGTGCCGCCCGCCGCCCCGCACGCCGCCGAGGAGCCGCTCCGGGCCACCCCCGCGGCCCCCGGCACGGTCCGGGCGCCGGTCCTCACCGCCGAGGACACCCCGCTCGCCCCGCTGCTCGACTGGGCCCTGGAGGCGCTCGCCTCGGTGGGAGCGCTCACCTGCGCCGACGGCCAGGCCACCCTCACACCGCTCGGCAGCTGGGCGGTCTGGGTCAAGCTGGAGCAGATCTGCGTCGCCGCGCAGAGCCCCGCCGGGAACATCGAGCAGCACGCGGAGGCCATGCTCCGCGGCTGCGCCGGGCTCCGCCCCAACGCGGCCCGCGCCGAGTACCGCGCCTGGCTCGCCGCCCGCACCGTCGGCAGCGCCGTCACCGAGCTGCTGGACGCCGCCCGGGGCGAGGACGCCCTGCTGCGCGGCCTGGCCTTCGAGGCGCTGCGCGTGGTCGGGGCGCCCGCCGAGCCCGAGGTCCGCGCGGGCGCCGGGGAGACCGCGCTGCGCCCCTACGCCCTGATCTGGCTCGCCGAGCAGGAGGGCGCCGACCCCGAGGACGCCCATGAGGTGCTCACCCGGGACGAGGCCACCTGGCTGTGGGTCGACACCGCGGCCGCCGTCGCCGACCACGGCGAGGCCCCGCTCCTGGTGCGCCATCTGGAGTCCGCCGTGCAGCCCACGGTGCCCGCGCTCCTCGAAGCGGTCCGGGCCGTGGGGCACCCCCGCACCGTGCAGGTCCTGGTCGCACTCGCCGCCGCCCACCCCGACCCGGCGCTCGCCAAGGCCCTGCGCCGGGCCGCGTTCCAGGTGCACACCGGAGGCAGCTGAGACCGCTCAGAGGGTGGTCTCGGGGCCGTAGGTGCCGAAGCTCCAGAGGTTGCCCCCGACATCGCGGGCCAGATACTCCCGGGAGCCGTACTCCTGGTCCGTCGGGGGCACCAGGATCTCCGCCCCGTGCTCCGCGGCCTGCCGGTGGTGGGCGTCGACGTCGTCCACCACGGCGTACACCGCGGACGGGCCCGCCCCCTCCATGGCCTCGTCGAAGGGGCCGCCGCGCCCCTTCGAGCCGAGCATCACCACCCCGTTGCCCAGTACCAGCTCGGCGTGGAGCACCGTGCCGTCCGCGCCGTCGGCCTCGTGGCTCTCGTAGACCGACAGCTCGGTGAAGCCGAACGCCTCCGTGAGCTGTCTGATCGCGGCCTTGGCGTCCGCGTACAGCAGCGTCGGACAGATGCTCGGACGCCTGACGCCCATGCCCGCCATTCCGCTCACCCCTCCCGCAGTCCGGCCGGGAACCCGGCCCGCCCCCAGTCTGGCAGCGGCCCCGGCGCCGACTGCGGGCCCGGACGGCCCAGGAGGGTCGTCCCCGTCACACCGGGGAACGGCCGCCTGCCGGGTAAAGCGCTTGCAGGCCCCCGTTAGACTGGGGCCCATGGCCATTCTCCTCGCGCATTAGACAGCGGGAACGTCCTCAGCCGCCCTTCCCGCCACCATCCCCCAGCTCCCGACTCCGTGCGGGTCCGTTCGAGCAGGGGCCCAGTCCAGGAGTCTGTCCGTGATTTCCGCCTCCGGTATCGAGCTGCGCGCCGGTGCCCGCATCCTCATCGAGAACGCCAGCTTCCGTGTCGCCAAGGGCGACCGCATCGGACTCGTCGGCCGCAACGGCGCCGGCAAGACCACCCTGACCAAGGTCCTCGCCGGTGAGGGCATCCCCGCCGCGGGCACCGTCACCCGCTCCGGCGAGGTCGGCTACCTCCCGCAGGACCCCCGCACCGGCGACCTGGACGTGCTGGCCCGCGACCGCGTCCTCTCCGCCCGCGGCCTCGACGTGCTGATCCGCAAGATGCGCGAGAACGAGCAGCGCATCGCCAACGGCCAGGGCGCCACCCGCGACAAGGCCCTCAAGCAGTACGAGCGCCAGGAGACCGAGTTCCTCACCAAGGGCGGGTACGCCGCCGAGGCCGAGGCCGCCACCATCGCCGCCGCGCTCAACCTGCCCGACCGGGTGCTCGGCCAGCCGCTGCACACCCTCTCCGGCGGTCAGCGCCGCCGGATCGAGCTGGCCCGCATCCTGTTCTCCGACGCGGACACCCTGCTGCTCGACGAGCCGACCAACCACCTCGACGCCGACTCGATCGTCTGGCTCCGCGACTATCTGAAGTCCTACCGCGGCGGCTTCATCGTCATCTCGCACGACGTCGACCTGGTCGAGACGGTCGTCAACAAGGTCTTCTACCTGGACGCCAACCGCGCCGGGATCGACGTCTACAACATGGGCTGGAAGCTCTACCAGCAGCAGCGCGAGGCCGACGAGAAGCGCCGCAGGCGCGAGCGGCAGAACGCCGAGAAGAAGGCGGCGGCGCTGAACGCGCAGGCGGACAAGATGCGCGCCAAGGCCACCAAGACGGTCGCCGCGCAGAACATGGCCCGCCGCGCCGACAAGCTGCTCTCCGGCCTGGAGGCCGTGCGCCAGTCCGACAAGGTCGCCAAGCTCCGCTTCCCGGATCCCGCGCCCTGCGGCAAGACCCCGCTGATGGCGGAGGGCCTGTCGAAGTCGTACGGCTCGCTGGAGATCTTCACCGATGTCGACCTGGCCATCGACAAGGGCTCCCGGGTCGTGATCCTCGGGCTCAACGGTGCCGGAAAGACCACCCTGCTGCGGCTGCTCGCGGGTGTCGAGCAGCCGGACACCGGCGGGGTCGTCCCCGGTCACGGCCTCAAGCTCGGCTACTACGCCCAGGAGCACGAGACCCTCGACCCGGACCGCACGGTCCTGGAGAACATGCGCTCCGCCGCACCCGACATGGACCTGGTCGAGGTCCGCAAGGTGCTCGGCTCCTTCCTGTTCTCCGGTGACGACGTCGACAAGCCCGCCGGTGTGCTCTCCGGCGGTGAGAAGACCCGTCTCGCCCTCGCCACCCTCGTGGTGTCGTCCGCGAACGTGCTGCTGCTCGACGAGCCCACCAACAACCTCGACCCGGCCAGCCGCGAGGAGATCCTCGGGGCGCTGCGCACCTACAAGGGCTCCGTCGTCCTGGTCACCCACGACGAGGGCGCGGTCGAGGCGCTCCAGCCGGAGCGGATCATCCTGCTGCCCGACGGTGTCGAGGACCTCTGGGGCGCGGACTACGCCGACCTCGTCACCCTCGCCTGAGCCCCGCGCCCATGCGGCCGGCACCGGCCCGACCGCACCCCGGCCGCACTCCGGCCGCACAGTGATCCCCCGCGGATGGATCATTCGGCCGATCCGTGATCCATCATCTGCGTGAGATCTCCTCGTACCAGGGCGTGTCCTCCCCGCAGATCACGGCCCAGCCCTTTTGTCCCAAGGGCTGGGCCGTTGTGGATCGCTGACCTGGTAGTTCCCGGATGAACCCGTTCGGGCGTACGGATGCGACCGGGCGGAACCCCGGATTCCACTCGTGGGGACGCGCTCCTGTCGTCACAAGCTTGTGGCACCGACCTTGCCGAATGGGTGGCCATCCCGCCCCCGAGGGGTGATCATGAGGAGACCAGAGCGCACTTCCCATGAGGAGGCACGGGTGGCCGAGACTCTGAAGAAGGGCAGCCGGGTGACCGGCGCCGCGCGCGACAAGCTCGCGGCAGACCTGAAGAAGAAGTACGACTCCGGTGCGAGCATCCGGGCGCTGGCCGAGGAAACCGGCCGCTCGTATGGCTTTGTGCACCGGATGCTCAGTGAGTCGGGCGTCACGCTGCGAGGGCGTGGCGGAGCGACGCGGGGCAAGAAGGCCCCGACGGCCTGACGCCGGGCGGCCCATCGGCTTTCCGCGGTGGCCACCCGGTCGGTCGGGTGATCGACCGGGTGGTTACTGTGCAGTCACTTGTGGATGTCCTCGCAGGGCGTCCACGCCTGACCGCACCCCTCGGAGGCGCCGCATGGCTTCGCTCGACCCGGTACTCGACAAGGACGGCGTACAGCTCACCGTCGACGACACGCTCGCCACGGTGACCTTGACCAACCCCGACAAGCGCAATGCGCAGAGCCCGGCTCTGTGGCGCGCGCTGGCAGAGGCCGGACGCGCGCTGCCCGGTTCCGTGCGCGTGGTCGTGCTGCGTGCCGAGGGCAAGTCGTTCTCGGCCGGACTCGACCGCCAGATGTTCACCCCCGAGGGCATTCCCGGCGAACCGACCTTCGTCGATCTCGCGCGCAGCGGCGACGCCGAACTGGACGCGAGCATCGCCGGGTTCCAGGAGGCCTTCACCTGGTGGCGGCGGAACGACATCGTGTCCATCGCCGCGGTGCAGGGCCATGCCATCGGCGCGGGGTTCCAGCTCGCGCTGGCCTGCGATCTGAGGGTGGTGGCGGACGATGTGCAGTTCGCCATGCGCGAGACCAGCCTCGGACTGGTCCCGGACCTCACCGGCACCCATCCGCTGGTGAGCCTGGTCGGCTATGCCCGGGCGCTGGAGATCTGCGCGACGGGCCGCTTCGTCCTGGCCGAGGAGGCCGTGGCGTCCGGACTCGCGAACATCTCCGTACCGCGCGGGGAACTCGACGCCGCCGCCCGCGATCTGGCCTCCGCGCTGCTCGCCGCGGACCGGCAGGCGGTCATCGAGACCAAGGCACTGCTGCGCGGTGCGCAGGACCGTTCCTACGAGGAGCAGCGCGCCGCGGAGCGCACCGCACAGGCCCGCCGACTGCGAGACCTGGCCGGTACCGGCGACTGAGGCACGACGCCGTACCCCCCGGGGGGTGCCCGCCGCACCGCCACGCCGAAGGGCACGGCGGTGCGGAATCAGGTCAGAAGCCGTGCCGGAAGCCGCCGTCCACCGGCAGCATGATGCCCGTCAGGTATGAGGCGGCCGGTGACAGCAGAAACGCCGCGGCGCGGCCGAACTCCTCCGGAGTGCCGTAGCGGCGCAGTGGGATCCGGGTCTCGTTGGCCGTGCGCGTCGCCGCCGGGTCGGCCGAGAGGGCGTCCAGTTCCCGCACCCGGTCGGTGTCGATCCGCCCCGGAAGCAGCCCGACGACCCGGATGCCGTGCGGACCCAGCTCGTCCGAGATGGACTTGGCGAAGCCCGCGAGGCCGGGGCGCAGGCCGTTGGAGATGGTCAGACCCGGAATCGGCTCGTACACGGAACCGGACAGCACAAAACCGATCACCCCGCCCTCGCGCAGCTCCTCGGCGGCCCGGCGGGCCAGTCGCACCGCGCCCAGGAAGACCGAGTCGAAGGCGGCCGCCCACTGCTCGTCCGTGGTGTCGGTGAGATAGCCGGGCGGGGGACCGCCGACGCTGATCAGGATGCCGTCGAAGCGGCCGAAGTGCTCGCGGGCCGCGGCCACCAGCCGGGCCGGTGCCTCCGGGTCGGCGTTGTCGACGGCCACCCCCACGGCGTTGGCGCCCAGCGCGGCCGCCGCCTCCGCGGCCCGGTCCGCGTCGCGGCCCGTGAGGACCACCTTCGCCCCGTCGGCGACCAGTTCCCGCGCGGCCGCGTTGCCCAGTCCGCGGGTGCCGCCGGTGACGACGTACACCCGGTCCCTCAGTCCAAGATCCATGGCCCCCATCCTGCCGTGCGGTCCCCGTACAGGGCGAGGGCGGTGCCCACCAGACCGAGGTGGCTGAACGCCTGGGGGAAGTTCCCGAGCTGGCACCCGGCCCCGGGGTCGTACTCCTCGGCGAGCAGACCGACGTCGTTGCAGAGCCCCACCAGCCGGTCGAACAGCTCCCGGGCCTCCGCCGAGCGGCCCGCGTGGTGCAGCGCCTGGGCCAGCCAGAAGGAGCAGACCAGGAAGGCGCCCTCGCTGCCGGGCAGCGGGTCCACCTCGGAGCCCTCCGTGCTGTACCGGCGCAGCAGCCCGTCGGCCGACAGCTCCGCGCGCACCGCGTCGATGGTGCCGGTCACCCGGGGGTCGTCGCCCGGCAGAAAGCCCACCCGGGGGATCAGCAGCAGCGAGGCATCGAGCGCGCGGGAGCCGTAGTACTGCGTGAACGTGTTGCGGCCGGGGTCGTAGCCGCGCTCGCACACCTCCTGGTGCACCTCGTCCCGCATCGCCCGCCAGCCGCTCAGATCGCCCTCCAGGGCGGGGTCGGACTCCAGGGTGCGGACCGCCCGGTCGGCGGCCACCCAGGCCATCACCTTGGAGTACACGAAGTGGCGCAGTTCGCCGCGCACCTCCCACAGTCCCGCGTCCGGCTCCCGCCAGGCCGTGCGCAGGAACTCCATCAGCGCGCACTGCACCCGCCACATGTGCGGCCGCACCGGCAGGCCCGCCCGCTGCGCCAGCGACAGCGAGTCGATGACCTCGCCGTAGACGTCCAGCTGGCGCTGTCTGACCGCGTCGTTGCCGATCCGGACCGGTACCGAGTCCCGGAAACCGGCCAGCCACGGCAGCTCGTACTCGGGCAGCCGCCGCTCGCCCGACAGCCCGTACATGATCTGGAGGTCCGCGGGGTCGCCCGCCACCGCGCGCAGCAGCCAGTCGCGCCAGGCCTGGGCCTCCTCGTGGTACCCGGCCGCCAGCAGCGCCTCCAGGGTGAGCGTCGAGTCACGCAGCCAGCTGTAGCGGTAGTCCCAGTTGCGCTCGCCGCCCGGCCACTCCGGCAGCGAGGTGGTGGGGGCGGCGACGATCCCGCCGGTGGGTGCGTGGGTGAGGGCCTTGAGCGTGATGAGGGAGCGCACCACGATGTCCCGGTGCGGGCCGCGGTAGCGGCAGCGGGCCGCCCAGGCGCGCCAGTCCTCGACGCTGTTCGCCAGTGCCTCGTCCGGGTCGATCAGCGGGGGCCGTGCCCGGTGCGAGGGGTGCCAGGTGAGCACGAACGCGACCCTCTCGCCCTTGCGGACGGTGAACTCGGAGTGGGTGGCGAGGCCCTTTCCCCAGGTGCGCACCTGGGGGTGGCTGCGCAGCCACACCGCGTCGGGCCCCGCGACGGCCAGCCGGTCGCCGTCGGTCCGGCGCACCCACGGCACGATCGAGCCGTAGTCGAAGCGGAGCCGGAGCCGTCCGCGCAGGGTCACGCTGCCCTCCAGGCCCTCGATCACCCGGATCAGGTCGGGGGCGCGGTCCCGCTGCGGCATGAAGTCGGTGAGGCGGACCGAGCCGTCGGGGGTGTCCCACTCGGAGTCGAGGACGAGGGTGTCGTGGCGGTAGGCGCGGCGGGTGCACGGTCCGGCGCCCTCGGGGGCGATGGTCCAGTGGCCGTTCTCCTCGTCGCCGAGCAGCCGCGCGAAGCAGGCGGGCGAGTCGAAACGGGGCAGGCACAGCCAGTCGACGGAGCCGTCGCGGCCGACCAGGGCGGCGGTCTGCTCGTCGCCGATGAGCGCGTAGTCCTCGATCCGGGGATGCACGGGGTGCGGTTTCCCGGAGCGCCGCGCGGCGAATCAGTACGGGCGGCGCGGTGGTCCGGTCGGCCTACCGGCCGGGGCGGCGGCCGCAGCCGACGGGAAGGTCAGACCGCGGCCGGTTCCGGTTCCTCGGCGGGCCGTCGTGCCGCCTCGGCGCGGTCGCGGGCCTCCCTGCGGGCCAGGACGAACCAGCCGAAGGGGACGCCCGCCGAGAACAGCCACCACTGGACCGCGTAGGCCATGTGCGGGCCGATGTCGCTGTGCTCGGGGTCGGGCAGCAGCTCGGGGCTGCCGCCCTTCGGCGCCGGGGCGGTCAGCTCGATATAGCCGCCGAGGACCTGCTTGCCCAGGCTCAGCGCCTGCTGGCCGCTGCTGATCAGCATGATCTGGCGGTCCGGCAGCCCCTGGACATTCTTGATGCCGCTCTCCGCGGTCGTCTCGTCCGGCATCAGCCGTCCCGTGACGGTGATCTCGCCCCGGGCGGGCGCGGGGATGCTGGGGAAGGCGGTCTGCGCGCCGTTCGCCGGGATCCAGCCGCGGTTGACCAGCAGCACCTTGCCGTCGTCGAGGACGAAGGGGGTCAGCACGTGGTAGCCCACCTCGCCGTCGGCGTTGGTACGGCGGCGCACCACGACCTCGTGCGCGGTGTCGAAGGAGCCCTTGGCCGTCACGCGGCGGTAGAGGTCCTTGTGTGCGACCGTCGCACCGGGCGAGGTGAGCGACTCCGCCGGGACGGGCGTGGCCGCCAGTGAGTCCCCGATGACCGTGTTCAGGGCGACCTTGTGCTCATGGCGGTGCAGCTGCCAGAAGCCCAGCTCGATCATCGTCGGGACGAGCGCGATGGCGACAAGGGTGAGGATCACCCATTGCCGGGACAACAGGAAGCGGTACACCCCACGACCGTACAACTCGGGACGCGGAGCACCGCCACGGGGGTGGCCCTCGGCGCGGGCGCGGTGCGCTACGCCGGTTCGACGTCCCGCAGCAGCTGGCCGAACGCCGCCTCGTCCAGCACGGGCGTGCCGTACTGCCGGGCCTTGACCACCTTCGAGGTGCCCGAGTCCGGATCGTTGGTGACCAACAGGCTGGTCAGCCGGGACAGGCTCGTCGCCACATGGAGCCCGGCCTCGGCCGCCCGGTCCTCCAGCAGCTCCCGGTCGACCGAGGTGTCCCCGGAGAAGGCGACCCGCATGCCCTGCTTGAGCGGTTTGCCCTCTTCGTAGCGGCCCGGATTGGGGTGGGGGCATACGGGCCTTTTGCGGGACGGCCGCCAGTTGCCCGACCGGTATCCGCCGTGGCCGCCCGGCTGGCGTCCGATGAGCGGCGCGGGCCGGTCCGTCCACTCGGTCAGCGGCAGGCACTCCAGCAGCGGCAGCCGCACTCCGCCCGCCGCCGCGGCCCGCAGGCTGGGCCGGAAGGCCTCCGCCAGCACCCGCGCGTCGTCGAGCGCGTGGTGCGCCCGCTGCTGGACCACGCCGAAGTGCGCCGCCAGCGACTCCAGCTTGTGATTGGCCAGCGGAAGGCCCAGCTCCTTGGAGAGCGCGATGGTGCACAGCCGCTGGCGCACCGGCGCCTCGCGCCGCGCACGGGCGTACTCCCGCGCGATCATCTGCCAGTCGAAGACGGCGTTGTGCGCGACAAGCACCCGGTCCGCCAGCCGGGAGGCGAACTCCTCGGCGATGTCCCCGAAGAGCGGAGCCCCTTCGAGCATGTCGCCCGACAGCCCGTGGATCCACACCGGACCCGGGTCCCGCTCCGGGTTGACCATCGTGTACCAGTGGTCCTCGACCTCGCCGCGCGCGTCCAGCCGGTAGACGGCGGCGGAGACGATCCGGTCGTCCCGGGCCAGGCCGGTGGTCTCCACGTCAACGACCGCGTATCCCTTCGGATACGCGGCCGGCCATTCCCCGGGGGAGGGCACTGCGGTCGTACGGTCTTCGAGCATGGTCATTGAGGATACGGGCCGCGACCGACAGCGGTCCGCCCGCCCGGTCCGGCCGAGCGCGCGCCGCGCGGCCCTCGCGCCGGGGTGCGCACAACCCCGCTGTGGCGCCTCGGAGTTCACGCCCCCGTGGCGCGGGTGTGCCGTCCGGCGCGCCGGGAAGCGGTCCCGGTACTGCGGTCGGCCGCCCCGAGGGAGGACTCCCACCGCGCCGAACTCCGTCCGTTTCCAGGCGTTTTGCCCAACACGGGTGTGCGGCGGCGTGCGTGAGGAGCCGGAAGCCGGGCCCCGAGCCGGGGTGGAGCCGGGACGCGCCGTCCGCCGCGGGGCCGGACGTCCGCGCAGTCACCGGCACCGGTACCGGCGCCGGCCGATCGGAATCTCCCGGGCGCCCCTCGGCGTGGCCCGCCGCTCCCTCCTCGCCCGAATGAGACCCTCCCGGCGTGAACGATGCGGTCCCCGGCACGCCGCCCGCGGGCGGCCCGGCCCATGAGCCCCACGACGGCGCGCTCGGCTCCCGGTTGAACTGGCTGCGGGCCGCGGTGCTCGGCGCCAACGACGGCATCGTGTCCACCGCGGGTCTCGTCGTCGGCGTCGCGGGCGCCACCACCGACCGCGCGGCGCTGCTCACGGCGGGGCTGGCGGGTCTGCTCGCCGGGTCCATGTCGATGGCCGCGGGCGAGTACGTCTCCGTGTCGACCCAGCGGGACTCGGAGCGGGCGGCACTGGCCCTGGAGCGGCGGGAACTGACGGAGCAGCCGGAGGCGGAACTCGCGGAGCTGACGGAACTGCTCCAGCGGCGCGGTCTGACGCGGCAGGTGGCCCGGGACGCGGCCGTCCAGCTGACGGAGCGGGACGCGCTGCGCGCCCACGCCCAGGTGGAGCTGGGCATCGACCCCGACGCGCTGACGAACCCCTGGCACGCGGCGGCGGCCAGCTTCCTCGCCTTCACGGTGGGCGCGCTGCTGCCCCTCCTCGCCATCGTGCTGCCGCCCGCGGGCCGGCGGCTTCCGGTGACGGTCCTGTCCGTCCTGGCCGCCCTGGTCGTCACCGGCTGGTCCGGCGCCCGCCTGGGCGCGGCGGCGCCGGGGCGCGCGGTGCTGCGGAACGTGGCGGGCGGGGCGCTGGCGATGGGGGTCACCTACGCGGCGGGGGCACTGCTGGGCGCCGCGGGGGCCTGACCGCGGGGCGCGGGACCAGGTCCCCCTGGGTGCGGGTCCGCACCCGGCGACGGCGTACCGTGAAGTGCGCTCGACCACCCCCCCGGGCGCACCCGGAAGACCGCACGAGAAGGATCCTCGCCATGCGCGCCACCACCATTCACGCTCCCTTCGACATGCGGGTGGAGGACGTGCCCGAGCCCGTGGTGCAGCAGCCCACGGACGCGGTCGTACGCGTACTGCGGTCCTGTATCTGCGGCAGCGACCTGTGGGCGTACCGCGGTGAGGCGGCCCGGCAGCCGGGGCAGCGGATCGGGCACGAGTTCCTCGGCTTCGTGGAGGAGACCGGCTCCGAGGTCAGCGGTGTCCGCCGCGGTGACCTGGTGGTCGCGCCCTTCATGTGGTCCGACGGCGTCTGCGACTACTGCCGCGAGGGGCTCACCACCTCCTGCGAGCACGGCGGCTTCTGGGGCACGGTCGGCCACGACGGCGGCCAGGGCGAGGCCGTGCGCGTGCCCCACGCCGACGGCACCCTGGTCCGGCTGCCCGGCGAGGCCGCCTCCGACGACCGGCTGCTGTCCGCGCTGCTGACGCTCTCCGACGTCCTGGGCACCGGGCACCACGCCGCCCTCGGCGCGGGCGCCCGCCCCGGGGCCACGGTCGCCGTGGTCGGCGACGGGGCCGTCGGCCTGTGCGCCGTGCTGGCCGCCAAGCGGCTCGGTGCCGAGCGGATCATCGCGCTGGGGCGCCACCAGGCCCGTACGGACATCGCCCGCCGCTTCGGCGCCACCGAGGTGGTCGCCGAACGCGGGGACGCCGCCGTGGAGGCAGTCCGGGAGCTGACCCGCGGCCAGGGCGCGCACGCCGTGGTCGAGGCCGTCGGCACCGAGCAGTCCATGCGGACCGCCGTGAACATCACCCGCGACGGCGGCGCCATCGGCTTCGTCGGCGTCCCGCACGGCAGCGGCACCGGACTCGATCTCGGCGTGATGTTCGACCGGAACATAGCCCTGCGCGGCGGTGTCGCGCCGGTGCGCTCCTACATCCCCGAGCTGCTGCCCGACGTCCTCGACGGCACCATCGACCCCTCCCCGGTCTTCGACCGCACGGTCGACCTCGAGGGCGTGCCCGAGGGCTACCGCGCGATGGACGAGCGCACGGCCCTGAAGGTCCTGGTCACCCACGACTGACCCCACCCGGGCACACACCTGGCTCGAAGCCGGACCGGGTGCGCCTACCCGGCTCCGGGCCGGTCCGGGTGCACCCACCCCGCTCCGTGCCGGACCGGGCACGCGCACCGGCTCCGAGCAGGTCCGGGTGCACCCGGCCGGACCGCGCCGGTGCGGTGACGCATGCCGCTGCGCGCCGCCGGTTCACGGCGGGCCGGGCGTGCGCCGCCCGGTCTGAGCCACGCCGGGCGTGCGCCGCCGGTCCGGACCCAGCCCGGCGGCGCGCCGAGCCGGGTGCGTGCCGGGCCGGGTGGGTGCCCGCAGGCCCCCCCGCAGTGTCTACGGCCTGTCCCAGCGTGCCGTGTCCTCGCCCCAGGGGCCGGGCGGCCGTGCCCAGTCGGACGGGCCGTCCTCGAAACGCACCGGCGGCAGGGCGTACCGCAGCCGCCCCAGCCCGCTGTCCCGCTCCGCGAGCCACGGCTCCGGTCCGTCGTACGCGGCGGCCGGGCCGTCCGGCCCGGTTCCGTGGCCCGTGCCCTGCGTCAGCCAGGCCGCCGTCCGCGCGAGCGCCAGCCGTACGAGCCGGGTGCCGCCCTCCTCGGTCTGCTCGGTGAGGGACCTGAGGACCGCCGCGGCCAGCAGATATCCCGTGCCGTGGTCCAGGGCCTGCGCGGGCAGGGCACCGGGCTGCCCGGCCGACCCCTCGGTCAGCGCGATCCCGGTGGCGACCTGCACCAGGCTGTCGAATCCCCGCCGCCCGCCCCAGGGCCCGTACGCGCCCCACGCCGACACCTGCGCCACCACTAGCCCCGGCCGTCGCCCGGCCAGCTGCTCCGGGGCGAGCCCCCACCGGTCCAGGGCGCCGGGCCGGTAGCCGGTGACGACCACATCGGCCTCCGCCAGCAGCTCCTCGAAGGTCCGCCGGTCGGCGGGCGCCGCCAGGTCGAGCAGCGCGGACCGCTTCCCGGCGTCCAGGTCGGCGTGCTGGTCGGGGAGTTCCGGCAGCCGCGGGCTGTCGATCCGCAGTACGTCCGCGCCGAGCAGGGCCAGGGTGCGGGTGGCCACCGGGCCCGAGATCACCCGGGTGAGGTCCAGCACCCGCAGCCCGGCGGCGGGCAGCAGCGGTGACCCGGCGGACCGGTCCAGCGGAACCAGGGGGCGCCCGGGCGCCTTGTCGAGCCGCTCGCGCTCCACCAGCGGACGCGCTGCCACCGCGCGCCCCTGCTCATGCGCCGCCCACTCCCCGGGCGTACGCATCGCCACCGCGAGCCCCCCGGCCGCGTAGACGAGGTCCTCCACCTCGACCGCCGGGCGCGCGGCGATCGCCTCGGCCACGGTCTCCACGGACGCGTCCGCCGCCAGCCCCAGGGCGTCGAGCAGCCGCTGACGGTGGTGCGGATAGTTGGCGTGCGTCCGCACCCAGCCGTCCGCGCCGCGCCAGAACCGGGACAGCGGTGCGAAGTTGACCGGTGCGCGGCCGTCGACCCGCAGCTGCCGCTCACTCAGGAAGGCCGCGGCCACGGCCCCGTCGTCCACCCGGACCCCGGGCACGGCCGACAGCCCGGCCCGCCGTGCGCCCCATTCGGCCGCGGCCAGCGCACAGGCCCCGACGCAGGCCCGCGCCCGCTCCCGCACGGGCAGCCGCGACGGCAGCGTCCCCTCCCGCACCACCGCCGAGACGCCGTCCACCAGCGCGGGATCCCCGCCCAGCGCCTCCCATGCACCAAACGTATTGATCATGAAGGCACTATGCGGGTGCACCGGGCGGCACGGCAAGGGGGCCGGGCCGCGACCCAACCCCCCGCCGGTGCACCGCCGTTGGCCCGGCTAGCGGGTCACGGCCTTCCAGGCGTTCACGACGCCCCACCCGTAGAACCCGTTGCGGTCCACCGAGCCCTTGCACACCGCGTCGGCCGTGCCGTCCCCGTCGATGTCGTAGGGATCCGGGCACGCGGTGGCGTCGGCCTCGGCGTACAGCAGGGCCTTCACCAGGGCGGCGGAGGCGTGCGGATGCGTCGACTTGATGAGGGCGGCCACGCCCGCGACATGCGGGGTCGCCATCGAGGTGCCCGCCATGTAGCCCCAGGTGCCGCCGGGCAGCGGGCCGAGGATCAGACCGCTGACCGCGGGCGGGGCGGGGGTCTGGTAGGCGGTGGAGTCGCCGCCGGGCGCGGCCACGTCGATGACGCCGAGACCGTAGTTGGAGAAGGAGGACTTCAGGCCCTTCGCACCGGTCGAGGCGACGGTCACCACCCCGGGCAGCTGGGTCGGGATGTCGAAGCAGCGGTGCGGGTCGACCACCCGGTCGGCGGGGGTGCCGTCATTGGGGGAAGCCGGGTCGGTGAGGGAGCGCGCGTCGAGGTCGAAGCTCTCGTTGCCCGCCGCGGCGACATTGACCGTGCCCTTGCGCTCCGCGTACCGCGAGGCCCGGGTGATGGCGTCCACCAGCGCCTTCTGGTCCGGGTCGCCGGTGCAGTTGAAGTACCAGGGGTCGGTGTAATAGCTGTTGTTGGTCACGTCCACGTGGTGCTCGGCAGCCCAGACGAAGCCGCACACCACGGCCTCGGTGTAGAAGAAGCCCGCGGTCGTGGCCACCTTGATCCCGGCGACCCGGACGCCGGGCGCGACACCGGTGATGCCGACGCCGTTCTTGGCGGCCGCGATCTCCCCGGCCACATGGGTACCGTGCGGGCTCTCCCCCGTGCCCGGCCGCCAGGCCCCGTCGGCCGTGTCCGGCTTGCCCGACACACAGTTGACGGACGCCCGGCGGTCGAAGTTCGGGGCGATGTCGGGGTGGGTGTCGTCCACGCCCGTGTCGATGACGGCGACCGTGACCTTGCGGCTGCCCAGCGTCTTCTGGTGCGCCTTGTCCGCCTTGATGGCCGGCAGGTCCCACTGGAGGGGCTCCAGCGGGTCCTGTCCGTCGGCCGCCTTGGCCCGGGCGGCCTCCTGGGCGGTGAGCACCTTCGGGGTGCCGACGTCGGTGGTCGACTGCGCGGGCAGCGGCGCGTTGCGGGTGGCCCCCGCCGACTGCACCTCGCGGACCGTGCGCAGGGTGCGGGCGAAGTCCGGGTTCGGGGAGTGGGCGACGATCACGCCGATCCGGTCGTAGGCGATCACGATCGTGCCGCCCGCGTCGGCGATGGCCCGCTTCACCCGGGCGGAGGTGTCCCGCCCGGGGCGGATGTTCACGACATAGCTCAGCGAGGTGGTGTCCGCGGTGGTGGCCGTGGCGGCCACCGGGGCGGCCGGGGCCGCCGAGGCGGTGGCCTGGGGCAGGAGGGCGAGGGCACAGGCCATGGCCGTCCCGAGCGGGACGGCGAGCAGGCGGCGGGCGCGGGTGCGCGGCGCTGTCATGGTGGAGGACTCCCGTTCGTATCCGATTCCGGCTGCGAGCCGTGCGGAAGTGCAAGAGGACGGTCCGGGCGGTCGGTCGACCAGGGGACCGGTCCGGGCGGTCACTTGACCGCGCGCAGCGCGTCGACCACGCCGAAGCCGTAGAACCCGTTGATGTGCTTGCCGCCCGCGCAGACGGCGTCCACGACTCCGTCGCCGTCGCCGTCGTAGGGCCCGGCCGGGCAGCCCGGGTTGTCGGCCTGCGCTCGGAGCAGGGCCGTCAACTGCTCGGGGGTCGCCCGCGGATGCGCCGACTTCAGCAGCGCTGCCACGCCCGCGACATGCGGCGAGGCCATCGAGGTGCCCTGGAGGAAGCCGTACTGACCGCCCGGCATGGTGGAGAGGATGCGGCCGTTCCCCGACGGGGTGGCCGGGATCTGGTACTTGTCGCCGCCGGGCGCCGCCACGTCGATCACGCCGTCGCCGTAACTGGAGTAGTAGGACTTGGCGTTCGCGACTCCGGTCGCGGCGACCGTGACCACGCCGGGCAGCTGGGTCGGCACATCGAGGCACCGGTGGGGGTCGACCGTGCGGGTCGCCGGGGTGGAGTCGTCGGGGCTGGAGGTGTCCACCAGCGCGTGGGAGTCCAGGTCGTGGTTGGAGTTGCCCGCCGAGGCGATGCTGAGGGTGCCCCTGCGCTGGGCGTACCGCTGGGCCCGGTCGAGGGCGTCGACGATGGCCCGCTGGTCCGGGTCGTCCAGGCAGTTGTAGAGCCAGGGGTCGACGTAGTAGCTGTTGTTGGTGATCTGCACGCCGTGGTCGGCGGCGAAGACGAACGCGCAGACGACGCTCTCCGGGTAGAAGAGCCCGCTGACCGGGTCGGCCACCTTGACGGCGGAGACCCTGACGTTCGGTGCGACCCCGGCGACCCCGACGCCGTTGCGGGCCGCCGCGATCTCACCCGCGACATGCGTGCCGTGGTACGCCTCGGGGGTGGCGGGGCGCCAGGCGCCGTAGGAGGTGTCCGCCGTGCCGCCGACACAGCTCGCGGACTGCGCGGCGGAGAAGTTCGGCGCGAGGTCGGGGTGGGTGTCGTCGACCCCGGTGTCGATGACGGCGACCGTGACCCTGCGGCTGCCCGGGTTGGTCTGCGCGGCCCGGTCGGCGCCGATCGCCCGCAGGTCCCACTGGTCGGCCTCCAGCGGCTCGCTCTCGCCCGCGGCCGCCGAGGCGCCGGCGATCCGGGACGCCTGAGCCTTCGTCAGGTACTGGGCCGCGCCCTCGTCCGTGGTGCCCGCGGGGGTCAGCGGGGCGGTCCGGCTCGCGCCCGCGGACTGCACCCCGCGGACGCCGCGCAGGGTGCGGGCGAAGTCCGGGTTCGCGGAGTGGGCGACGAGCACGCCGATCCGGTCGTACGCCGCCACGACCGTGCCGTCGGCCGCGGTGACCGCCTTCCGCACCGAGGCGAGGGTGCGGCGGTCCGTCCGGGTGTTGACCAGATAGGCGAGTCCGGGCCCCTCCGCGGTGGCGGCCGCGGCACGGGCGCGAGGGGCGGCCGAGGCGGTACCGGGCAGAAAGCCCAGAGAGGCGGTGAGCGACAGCACGAGCGGCACGACGAGCGCGAGCCGGCGTCTGGAGCGCAGATGAGACATGGAAACTCCACATCATCCGGAAACAGAACGAGCCGGAACGCGGCAGCATCCCGGCAGGTACATGACGGGTGGTGCAGGGCGACGCTATCCGCCGCCCGGGGCGGACGGCAATGACTTCCGAGCGATCACGTAAAAAGGAGACCAAGGCGGTTGAACGGGGACCCATTTCGCGCCCATCCCTCGGGCGGGGGTGCGAAGACTCCGCCGCCCCCTGTTGGATCACTTGCCGGAGCGCTACCGTCGCACCCAGTGATGTGACTCACGTCACTTCAGGCTGCCCATGGCCCCATCGCGAGGAGACAACCGTGGCCACCGACGCACCTTCCCCCGCCGAGACCGGAAGGGGCCTTCCGCCCGCCGACGCGTACATCGCGGTCCAGCAGAGCGCCGAATTCGGCGAACTGCGCCGCTCCCACCGCTCGTTCGCCTTCCCGCTGACCGCGGCGTTCATCGCCTGGTACCTGCTCTACGTCCTGCTGTCGAACTATGCGGGCGGCTTCATGGGCACCAAGCTCCTCGGCAACGTCAATGTCGCCCTGGTGCTCGGCCTCGCCCAGTTCCTGACCACCTTCCTGATCGCCTGGTGGTACGCGCGCCGCGCCGCCACCCGGCTCGACCCCAGAGCCGAGGCCATCAAGTCCCGGATGGAGGGCGGCGCATGAGCCCGCACCTCCAGCTGGCCGCCAGCGCGGCGACCGAGCACCGGCCGCTGATCATCACGCTGTTCGCGGTGTTCGTCGCGGCCACCCTGGTCATCACCGTGTGGGCGGGCCGCCAGACCCGCAGTGCCGCCGACTTCTACGCGGGCGGCCGTCAGTTCACCGCCTTCCAGAACGGACTCGCCGTCTCCGGCGACTACATGTCCGCCGCCTCCTTCCTCGGCATCGCGGGCGCCATCGCCCTCTTCGGCTACGACGGCTTCCTGTACTCCATCGGCTTCCTGGTCGCCTGGCTGGTCGCCCTGCTGCTCGTCGCCGAGCCGCTGCGCAACACCGGCCGCTACACGATGGGCGACGTCCTTGCCCACCGCATGCGCCAGCGCCCGGTCCGCACCGCGGCCGGGACCTCCACCATCGTGGTGTCGATCTTCTATCTGCTGGCCCAGATGGCGGGCGCGGGCGTCCTGGTCTCCCTGCTCCTCGGCATCACCAGCGACGCGGGCAAGGTCGGCATCGTCGCCCTGGTCGGCCTGCTGATGATCGTCTACGTCACCGTCGGCGGGATGAAGGGCACCACCTGGGTGCAGATGGTCAAGGCCGTCCTGCTGATCGCGGGCGCCCTGCTGCTGACCTTCCTGGTCCTGCTGAAGTTCCACTTCAACCTCTCGGACCTGCTCGGCCGGGCCGCGAGCAACAGCGGCAAGGGCTCGGCCTTCCTGGAGCCCGGACTGAAGTACGGCGCCACCGGCACCAGCAAGCTGGACTTCCTCTCCCTGGGCATCGCCCTGGTCCTCGGCACCGCGGGCCTGCCCCACATCCTCATCCGCTTCTACACCGTGCCCACCGCCAAGGCCGCCCGGAAGTCCGTGAACTGGGCCATCGGCCTCATCGGCGCCTTCTATCTGATGACCCTCGCCCTCGGCTTCGGCGCCGCCGCCCTGATCAAGCCGGACGAGATCACCGCCTCCAACAAGGCGGGCAACACGGCGGCCCCCCTGCTCGCCCTGCACCTGGGAGGCACCGACTCCGACTGGGGCGCGATCCTGCTCGCCTCCATCTCGGCGGTCGCCTTCGCCACCATCCTCGCGGTGGTCGCGGGACTGACCCTCGCCTCCTCCTCGTCCTTCGCCCACGACATCTACGCCAACGTCATCAAGAAGGGACAGGCCGACGAGAAGCAGGAGATGGCGGCGGCCCGCTGGGCGACGGTCGCCATCGGCGCCGTCTCCATCGCCCTCGGCGCCCTCGCCCGGGACCTGAACGTCGCGGGCCTGGTCGCCCTCGCCTTCGCGGTCGCCGCCTCGGCCAACCTGCCCACGCTCCTCTACAGCCTCTTCTGGAAGCGCTTCACCACCGCGGGCGCCCTGTGGTCGATCTACGGCCGCCTGGTGACCGCCGTCGGCCTGGTGCTGTTCTCACCGGTGGTCTCCGGACGGGCGACCTCGATGTTCCCGCACGCCGACTTCCAGTGGTTCCCGCTGGAGAACCCCGGCATCATCTCCATCCCGGCCGGGTTCCTGCTGGGCTGGCTCGGCACCCTCCTGTCCCGGGAACAGCCGGACCCCGGCAAGTACGCGGAACTGGAGGTGCGGTCCCTCACCGGCACCGGAGCCCACTGACCCCCCGCGGCGGCCGCGCCGCACGGATCGTAGGGAGCTACGACGCGGCCGCCGCACACCTCGTGGGATCGGGCCGCTGCCGCTGTCGGTGCCGTCACGTAGGCTCGCAGATGACGGAACAGTGATCCGCGACGAGGGAGGGGGCCCACGTGCTCATCGACACCTACGGCCGGGTGGCCACCGACCTGAGAGTCTCGCTGACCGACCGGTGCAATCTGCGCTGCGCCTACTGCATGCCCGAGGAGGGCCTGAGCTGGCTCGCCAAACCCGATCTGCTGACGGACGACGAGATTGTCCGCCTGATCGGCATCGCGGTCACCTCCCTCGGTATCGAGGAGGTCCGCTTCACCGGGGGCGAGCCGCTGCTGCGCCCCGGACTGGTCGGCATCGTGGAGCGGGCCGCCGCCCTCACCCCCCGGCCCCAGCTGTCCCTGACCACCAACGGGATCGGCCTCCGGCGCACGGCCACTGCCCTGAAGGCGGCGGGCCTGGACCGGGTGAACGTCTCCCTGGACACCCTGCGCCCCGACGTCTTCAAGACACTCACCCGCCGGGACCGCCACCACGACGTCCTCGACGGCCTCCGCGCCGCGCACGACGCGGACCTCACCCCCGTCAAGGTCAACACCGTGCTGATGCCGGGGCTCAACGAGGACGAGGCCCCCGACCTCCTCGACTGGGCGGTCCACCACGGCTACGAGCTGCGCTTCATCGAACAGATGCCCCTGGACGCCCAGCACGGCTGGAAGCGCGAGGGCATGGTCACCGCCGCGGACATCCTCGCCTCGCTGCGCACCCGCTTCGAGCTGACCCCCGAGGACGCGGGGGAGCGGGGCTCCGCCCCGGCCGAGCGCTGGCTCGTCGACGGCGGCCCGCACCGCGTCGGTGTGATCGCCTCGGTCACCCGCCCCTTCTGCGCCGCCTGCGACCGCACCCGGCTGACGGCCGACGGACAGATACGCACCTGCCTGTTCGCCACCGAGGAGACCGATCTGCGCGGGGCGCTGCGCTCCGGGGCGCCCGACGAGGAGATCGCCCGGATCTGGCGGCACGCGATGTGGGGCAAGAAGGCGGGCTCGGGACTGGACGACCCCTCGTTCCTGCAACCGGAGCGGCCGATGTCCGCGATCGGCGGCTGAGCCCCACCGCCCGCCGGGCCCCGCCGCGGTCAGCCCGCCGACGGCCCCGGTGCGGTGGACTCCCACTCCGCCAGCGTCACGACGTCCTTGAGGAAGCCCCGCACACTCAGGAACTGGGACAGATGCTCACGGTGCTCCTCGCATGCCAGCCAGGTCTTGCGGCGCTCGGGAGTGTGCAGCTTCGGGTTGTTCCAGGCGAGCACCCACACGGCGGCGGCGCGGCAGCCCTTGGCGGAGCAGATCGGTGCATCGGGGTCGGGGAGCATCACAGGCCCGACCCTAGCGCGCATCCGCCCGCACTCCACGAGCCGGTCTCCGTATGCCCGGTCGATGTCCGGTCGACACGATTCAGTACGGGGGTGCCAAAAGGCGACGCCGAGCAGCCACGGGGGGAGCTGCCCGGCGTCGGTCTTTCGCTCCGACGGGGGATGCGGAGCGCGTACGAAGTATGTCACGGGTAACCCGGCGCCCGGCACCGGAACAACATGATTGTCCTGAGCTTTTCCTGAGGTTCACGACGGGCCGTATTCCGCCTCCCGCACCCGGCCTGCTCAGGCCCGTTCGCGCGGTTCCTCCCGGGCCCCCGAGGGGGTGTTGGCCGCCCCGTCCCGGGGGACCGAATCCGTTCGCTCCTCCGTGGCGGGCGGTGTGATCATCGGGCGCACCGGCACATGGAGGAAGGACGACGGCAGGGACGGCGCGTTCTCCCGGCCCGCGTTCGCGATGACCACCGCGACATAGGGCAGGACCCCTCCGAGGACCAGTGCGACGATCGCGACCGGCCGCTCCACGTTCCACAGGGTGGCGGCCAGGATCACCGACACCGTGCGGATGCTCATGGAAATGACATAGCGCCGCTGCCTGCCGCGCACATCGTCCGCGAGGCCCTGCCGGGCGCCGGTGATCCGGAACACCTGGGCCTGCTCCCCGCTGTGCCGCTTGCGCATCACACACCACCACCCGCCTGACTCGGACTCTCCCCGGCCCGTACCTGATACCTACCCGGTCAGGGGCCGAGCCCGAACACCCACCACGTTACGCCGCACCCGCGCCCGCGCCGAGACCGGGGCCGTCCCCGCCGGGGGCGCATCCGGAGGGGACTCGCGCGTACGGATGCACCCGACGTGCGCCGTATGGCGGACCGCCCGAGACTGGGCGTACCGCTCGCGTCGAGCCGTACGAGGAGGCAGCCATGGGCTGGTTGTGGGCGATCATCGTCGGATTCATTCTGGGGCTGCTGGCCAAGCTCATCCTGCCGGGCAAGCAGCACAGCCCGCTCTGGCTGACCACCATCATGGGCATGATCGGCGGCATCGTCGGCAACGCCATCGCCCGCTCCATCGGGATCGCGGAGACCCGGGGCATCGACTGGGGCCGCCACGGCCTCCAGCTGGCCGCCGCGGTCGTGCTGGTCTTCCTGGGCGAGATGATCTACATGTCGACACGAGGCAGGGACCGGGCGAGAGTCTGACCCGGGCGGGAGCCCGGTTCCGACGGCCAGGGGGCGCCCCCTCGACGGGAACGCCCCCTGCTTCACTGCCGTACGCCCGCGCGCCCGCCCAACGGGCGGCGGGAACGCCCGTCCCGCGGGCGGCGGGACCGCTCAGTCGCCCGTGACCTCGACCGCTGCCAGATTCTTCTTGCCGCGGCGCAGCACCAGCCAGCGCCCGTGCAGCAGATCCTCCCGGGCGGGCACCGCGTCCTCGGCGGTGACCTTCGCGTTGTTCACGTAGGCGCCGCCCTCCTTCACCGTGCGACGCGCGGCCGACTTGCTCGCCACCAGGCCCACCTCGGCGAACAGGTCCACCACCGGCTGGAGCTCGGCGACCCGCACATGCGGCACCTCGGACAGGGCCGCGGCCAGCGTCCCGGCGTCCAGGTCATTCAGCTCGCCCTGGCCGAAGAGCGCCTTGGACGCGGCGATCACGGCGGCCGTCTGGTCGGCGCCGTGCACCAGCGTGGTCAGCTCCTCGGCGAGCGCGCGCTGTGCGGCACGGGCCTGCGGACGCTCCTCCGTCTGCTGCTCCAGCTCCTCGATCTCCGCACGGGAGCGGAAGCTGAAGATACGCAGGAACTTGGAGACGTCCCGGTCGTCGGCGTTCAGCCAGAACTGGTAGAAGGCGTACGGGGTGGTCAGCTCGGGGTCCAGCCAGACCGTGCCGGACTCCGTCTTGCCGAACTTGGTGCCGTCGGCCTTGGTGATCAGCGGGGTGGCCAGCGCGTGCACCCCGGCGTGCGGCTCCACCTTGTGGATCAGGTCGGCGCCCGCCGTCAGATTGCCCCACTGGTCGCTGCCGCCGGTCTGGAGCGTGCACCCGTACCTGCGGTACAGCTCCAGGAAGTCCATGCCCTGGAGGATCTGGTAGCTGAACTCGGTGTAGCTGATGCCCGCGTCCGAGTGCAGCCGCCGCGAGACGGCCTCCTTCGAGATCATCTTGTTGACCCGGAAGTGCTTGCCGATGTCCCGCAGGAAGCCGATGGCCGACAGGCCCTGGGTCCAGTCCAGGTTGTTGACCATGGTCGCGGCGTGCGGCCCCTCGAAGTCGAGGAACCGCTCGATCTGGCCGCGCAGCCGCGCCACCCAGGCCGCCACCACCTCGGGGTCGTTGAGCGTGCGCTCCGCCGTCGGCTTCGGGTCGCCGATCAGGCCCGTGGCCCCGCCGACCAGGCCCAGCGGGCGGTTGCCCGCCAGCTGGATCCGGCGCATCGTCAGGATCTGCACCAGATTCCCGAGGTGCAGGCTGGGCGCTGTCGGGTCGAAGCCGCAATAGAACGTGACGGGACCGTCCGCGAACGCCTTGCGCAATGCGTCCTCGTCCGTGGAGAGGGCCATGAGCCCGCGCCACTTCAGCTCGTCGACGATGTCCGTCACGGTTCTCGTATCTCCTTGAACGACCCAGCGGCGGTCGAACGACCACCGGCTACGAGGTTATACGCCCTGGCTGACAGAGCTCATATTGAAGTCCGGCACCCGCAGCGCGGGCATCGCCGCTCTAGTGAACCAGTCGCTCCACTCCCGCGGCAGCGTCTTTTCCGTGCGCCCGGCCTCCACCGCCCGGCCCAGCACACCGACCGGGGACTCGTTGAAGCGGAAGTTGTTGACCTCCCCGGTGACCTCGCCGTCCTCCACCAGATACACCCCGTCCCGGGTCAGGCCGGTGAGCAGCAGCGTCGCCGGGTCGACCTCGCGGATGTACCAGAGGCAGGTCAGCAGCAGCCCCCGCCGGGTCCCCGCGACCATCTCCTCCAGGGAGCGGTCGGCGCCGCCGTCCAGGATCAGGTTCCCGACCGGGGGAGCGAGCGGAAGACCGGTCAGGGCCGCGCTGTGCCGGGTGGTCGTCAGCCGCTTCAGCTCCCCGTCGGCGATCCACTCCGTGGCCGTCAGCGGCAGCCCGTTGTCGAACACCGACGCGTCGTCACCGGAGGAGTGCGCGATCACAAAGGGCGCGGTCTCCAGACCGGGGGCGTGCGGATCGCTGCGCAGGGTCAGCGGCAGCCCGGCCAGCCGCTCGCCCACGCGGGTACCGCCGCCGGGTCGGCTGAAGACCGTGCGGCCCTCGGCCGCGTCCCGGGCCGCCGCCGACCACATCTGGTAGATCAGCAGATCCGCGACCGCGGTGGGCGGCAGCAGGGTCTCGTAGCGGCCCGCGGGCAGCGCGACCCTGCGCTCCGCCCAGCCCAGCCGCCGCGCCAGCTCGGCGTCCATGGCCGCCGGGTCCACGTCCTTGAAGTCCCGGGTCGACTGCCCCGCCCAGGCCGACCGCGTCCGGTCCGGGGACTTGGCGTTCAGCTCCAGCGTGCCGCTCGGCTGGTCGTGGCGCAGCCGCAGCCCGGCCGAGGTGCCCACATAGGTCGAGACCAGCTCGTGGTTGGCGAAGCCGTACAGCTCGCGGCCGCCCGCCCGCGCCCGGGCGAAGGACTCGCCGAGCGCGGGCGCGAAGTCCGCGAACACCGAGGACGAGGTCTCGGCCGGCGGATCCGCGAAGTCCGGGGACTCCGGCACCCCCGTCACCAGCGGCCGGGCGTCCTCGGCGGGACCCGCGGCACGCGCCGCTGCCTCCGCGGCCCGCACCAGCGACTCCAGCTCACCGGCGGTGACCGCCGAGCGGGAGACCACCCCGGAGGCCGTGCCCTCGGCCCCGTCCACGGCCGCCACCACGGTGAGGGTGCGCCCGCGGGTGACCCCGTTCGTGGTCAGCGCGTTGCCCGCCCAGCGGAGATTGGCCGTGGAGTGCTCGTCGGCGAGGACCACGCAGCCGTCCGCGCGGGACATCGCGAGGGCGCGCTCGACGATCTCGTGCGGCTTGTTCGTACGGGCGCTCATCGGCCGGCCTCCTGCGTGGTGTTGAGAACGGTGACCCCGCGGAACAGGACCGAGGGGCAGCCGTGCGAGACCGCGGCGACCTGCCCCGGCTGTGCCTTGCCGCAGTTGAAGGCGCCGCCGAGGACATAGGCCCCCGGACCGCCGACGGCCGTCATGGAACCCCAGAAGTCCGTGGTCGTCGCCTGGTACGCGACATCGCGCAGCTGGCCCGCGATCCGCCCGTTCTCGATCCGGAAGAACCGCTGCCCGGTGAACTGGAAGTTCACCGCAGGATCAGGGGGCATACCTCTCTGATCGGCGTTTGTGCAGGTCAGGCGATCATTCACGGTCTGCTCTCAATCCCTTTTCATACGGGGTGAAACCGGACTGTACGGGATCAGGTGATGACCTGGTGTCGACCTCCGGGACCCGCTTCGGGGCTGCCTGGCGCGGGTCCCGGAGGCTGGCTCCAGATCGGATCAGAGGCTAGCCATCGGTGCTCCGGACTGGGGATGCGGATGTCGCCCTGACCTCAGACTCTCCAGCCGCACGACAAGGCAGCCTGTGGGAGTGACGAGCGGTGAAGGCTGCCCGGACGGACGGCGGGCCCCGTACGCTCGAAGTATGAGTGCCGACATTGGCAAGCGGCTTCAGGGCGTACGCAAGCGGCGCGGTTTGACTCAGCGTCAGCTCGCGAGCGAGTCCGGCGTGTCCCTGTCCTTGATCCGGAAACTCGAACAAGGGGAACGGGCTGACACACGCCTGGAGACTGCGCGTCATCTGGCACAGGTCCTGAGGGTCCCGACAACGAGCCTCATTGCGGACCATGAGGACGAGCGAGAGGCGGCACCCGGCGCCGATGATTGCTGGGAGGGGGTCCGGCGTGCCCTCGTCGCTCCGGTACGGGCGGACGGTCCGACGGAAGAGCCGACCGTGGGCGGTGTGCGGGACGCGCTGGAATCAGCCCTGCCGCTCTTCTCCGGTGATCGCTTCGCAGAGCTGAGTGTGATCCTTCCGCCTCTGCTGCGGGACGCTGATCTGATCGCCGAGAGCAGCCCGGACGGGCGGGCCGTACGCGTCCGGCTCTCGCAGCTCACAGGCTGGCTGCTCACACAGACTCGACAGTTCCAGGCGGCCGACATCGCACTGTCCCGGTCACTGGAAGAGTCGTCCGATCGGCTACAGGCGGCGGCCACGGTGAGCACGCGGTGCTGGCTCTTGCTGCGGCGCGGTCGGCTCGCTGAGGCGCGAGAGCTGGCAACTCGGTGGGCGGATGATGTCGAGCCTCGCATTTCGCGGGCGACCCCGGTGGAGCTGAGCGCCTGGGGCTGGCTGCTGCTGCGGGCCTCCGCTGCTGCGATCCGGGACAACCGGCCCGGGGAAGCGGAGGACGCGTTGCGCTACGCCAACTCGGCGGCGGTCGCGATGGGGCGGGAGTTCGCCCCGCGCGACGACTTCTTGCAGGCGTTCGGGCCGGTCACGGTGGCTCTGAAGCGGGCCGAGAATGCCATGATCGTCGACAAGCCTGATCTGGTGCTCAAGCTCTCGAAGCGCATCCCGACCAGCGGTATGCGGCCCACCTCCAACAACCGCAATCGCCACCTTCTGGACGTGGCGGAGGCGCATGCCCGCTCGCGTGACTACGCGAAGGCGGTTGAGGTCTTGCAGGGCATCCGCGCGGACGCTCCACAGTGGCTGCCCAACCAACGCTATGCGCGGGACATCTTCGGCCGAGTGATCGCGCGTCGGCGCACCCTCACGCCGGAGATGAGGGACCTGGCTGACGCGATCGGCGTACCGGTGTGACTCGGTGTGGCACTTCGGGCTGGCCCCTCATCAAAGTGCCATTGAGGTGTGTTCCTTCCGTTACGTAGCGTCATATGCATGACCGCCCAAGGTAGAGCAGCAGAGACAGTTGTCCGTGAGCGCACGACCACGGTTGATGCCGACGCGCGTCAGTGGGAGTACACGACCTACGCTCCGAGCGGTGAGACGTGCCCGTCGTGCGGGAAGCTGATCAAGAGTCTTGAGAGCTGCCGCCGGGGGATGCTGGCTCGCCGGGACTCGTCTCCGATCGTGGCCTACTGGCACACCGCCTGCGCATCGAAAGGGGCGGGGCAGTGATCCCGATGGAGATCTACAGGAGCAGCAAGCGAGCTGCTGCTGACGCGCATGGGGCGCTGTTCCAGGCATTGCTGGCGATCGGGATTCCGAGGAGGGATCTTGGCTGGCTGGCTCCACGTGTGGCGCCGGACGGGCGTCCGATGGTGGCTATGGGAACGTGGAACGCTGACGTGGTGCAGAAAGTGGCGGCGCATCTGATGGCGTCACCTGCGCATGTCGAGGCGGCGCCGGATGGCCGTGTTGTGTCCGATCATGTCCGTGTGACAGGGGACGAATGACCCCGGATCGCTGAGGACGGCGAATCAAGGCTCAGCGAGTCGGCTGCCCCGTCTGTGCGCCTCCCTGCGGCGCATGGACGGGCCTTTCCGGCGTCTGGGCGTGTGGCGCGCTGTGGGCACGCCGCCGACCGTAGAGGATTTTGGGCTGGAGCTGCCGTGGGGCGATTCGGGTCGGTCCATCGCTTCCTCGATGGTGAGCGATGCCGACCGCGCCGGGACGCCGGAGAGTGCGAACACGGACGTCCGGTCGGCTGCGGCCTGGTGCACACAGAGGATGACCCGGTGTTGGGGGGTCCGCTGTGGCCGGACTGCTACGACCACGTGACGCATGTGCTGTGGCACGCGTACCCCGGACGCCTGTGGGACCGTTTCACCACGGCCGTACGGCGGCACCTCGCCTCGGCCGCAGGCATCCCGCGCTCGAAGCTCCGTGAGCACCTGGTGGTGTCCTTCGCCAAGGTCGCCGAGTACCAGAAGCGTGCAGCCATCCACTTCCACGGGGTGGTACGCCTGGATGGTCCGGCCGGTCCAGGCGACCCCTCCCCCGGCTGGGCCACGGCCGAAGTGCTCGCCGACGCCGCACACACGGCCGCCGCATCGGCGAACGTGCGCGTCCCGGAGTCCGACGTCTACGGAACCGAACTCCTTCTCGGCAAACAGTTGGCTGTACGGCCGATCTGGCCCTTCGCCAACGACGAGGGACCTACCGATGACGCGGTCGCTGCCTACGTGGCCAAGTACGTCTCCAAGGGAACGGCCGAAACCGGCGCGGGACTTGATGGCTACGTGCTGGCGCCTGGGCGGCCTGCCGGAACTGGAACACCTCCGGTTGCGCTCCTGGGCTCACACGCTCGACTACCGGGGTCACATCCTCACCAAATCCCGCCGCTACTCCACCACGTACACGGCCCTGCGTGAGGAACGGGCCGAGTACCGGCGCGGCGATACGGAGCCGGCCGACAGTCCTGCCGTCGTCACGGACTCGAACTGGCGTTATGCCGGCTCCGGCTGCACCGTCGGTGCGGCCCTGGTCGCTGCCGGAATCGCAGAAGACCACGTCATGAGCCCATCAACGGGCGTAGGAACGTCCTCTCGTCGGTCTTCAATTACGCGGTGGCGGCAGAGATCATCGGCCGTAATCCGTGCAAGAAGGCAAACCCTCGAAGGACTTCGGGGCAGCAACTCACGCCGGTGACCGACGCCGATATCCCGACCATGGAGGAGGTGCTCGGGATCATTGCGGAAGCACCAAAGCTCATCCGGGCCGGTTTCTGGGCCATGGCGGGTTGTGGGACGCGGCCGGGGGAGTCTCTGGCCCTGGCTGACGAAGCCATGGACTGGGAGCGCAGCATCCTGGTCGTGGATCACCAGGTCTCGGCGTACGGCTGTCAGGAGATCTCCGGCTATCGACGCGGAGTGAAACGGGGTACGAAGCACCGGACATTCGATCAGGCGAGGCGTACGCCAGTGCCTGAATCGATCAACGAGATGTTCAACGATCACATCGACGCGTTCGGGACCTGGGGAGACCGGGGCTGGTTCTTCGAGTCGCCTCGGCTGAACGATCGCCACCCGTCCTATGACTGGTTCCTGGATCAGTTCAAGGCGGCGGCCAAGCTGGCGGGGACCCCTCAGTACACCCCGAAGAGCTTCCGGCACTTCTTCGTCTCCGAAGCGATCCACGCCGATATCCCGCTCTTCGAGATCGCGGCGTGGGTCGGGCACCGGACCACCAGGACGACAGAGTTGGTCTACGGGCACCTCGTCCGCCGGGCAATGGACCGGGGCGCCCGGACCATGCACAACCGTCTGGGGCTGAAGCTGGAGCCCTTCAAAGGTCTGATCGTCCCGCCCTCGCTGACCCCCTCCGAGGACGACGTACAGGACTGGGACGACGTGGCATAGGCGGATCACTGTGATCGCGTGTCGACCTGGTGCAGACTTTGCGCCGGAACGACTGCCCCGTCAGGTACGGCCGGACTCCTTCGCAGTATTCAGAATGTTCACACTCCGAAACATTGCTGAGGGGCACCCGTGCGACACGGAGGCGACTTGCCCAGGCTGGGCCTTTCCACAGTTGAAGGCCCCTCCTAGTACGTAGGTCCGGGGGCCGCCGACAGCGTCCATGGAGCCCCAGAACTCGGGGGTGACCCCCTGATATGCAAAGTCTTTGACCTGCCCCGCAAGGCGGCCGTTCCGAATCATGTATGCCCTCTGACCCGTAAACTGGAAGTTGTAGCGCTGCATGTCGATCGACCAGGAGCGGTCCCCGACGACATAGATGCCGCGCTCCACGCCCCCGATCAGGTCCTCGGTGGACAGCCCGGCCGGATCCGGCAGGAGCGACACATTGGCCATGCGCTGCACGGGGACATGCCCGGGGGAGTCGGCGTAGGCGCAGCCGTTGGACCGCTCGAAGCCGGTCAGCCGGGCCATGCGCCGGTCCAGCTGGTAGCCGACCAGGGTGCCGTCCCGCACCAGGTCCCAGGACTGGGCCTCGACGCCCTCGTCGTCGTAGCCGATCGTCGCGAGGCCGTGCTCGGCGGTGCGGTCGCCCGTGACGTTCATCAGCCCGGAGCCGTAGCGCAGGGTGCCCAGCCGGTCGAAGGTGGCGAAGGAGGTGCCCGCGTACGCGGCCTCGTAGCCCAGCGCCCGGTCCAGCTCGGTGGCGTGCCCGATGGACTCGTGAATGGTCAGCCAGAGGTTCGACGGGTCGACCACCAGGTCGTACACCCCCGGCTCCACGCCGGGCGCGCGCATCTTCTCCGCGAGCAGCTCGGGCATCCGCTCCAGCTCCGCGTCCCAGTCCCAGCCGGTGCCCGTCAGATACTCCCAGCCTCGGCCCACGGGCGGCGCCAGGGTCCGCATCGAGTCGAACTCGCCGGTGGACTCGTCGACCGAGACCGCGGTGAGCTGCGGATGCAGCCGGACCCGCTGCTGGGTCGTCACGGTCCCCGCGGTGTCGGCGTAGAACTTGTTCTCGTGGACCGTCAGCAGCGAGGCGTCCGCGTGGTCGATGCCACGCGCCCCGAGCAGCCGCGCGCTCCACTCGGCCAGCAGCCCCGTCTTCTCCTCGGCGGGCACGGAGAAGGGATCGATCCCGTACGACGACACCCAGGTCCGCTCCGCGTGCACGGGCTCGTCGGCCAGCTCCACCCGCTCCTCGGACCCGGCCGCCCGGATCACCTGCGCGGACAGCTTCGCCATCGCCACGGCCTGCGAGGCGACCTTGGCGGCGGCGTCCTGCGTCAGATCCACACCCGAGGCGAAACCCCAGGTCCCACCGTGCACGACCCGTACCGCGTACCCCAGGTCCGTGGTGTCCGAGGACCCCGCGGGCCGGCCGTCCCGCAACCGTAGAGCGGCGCTGCGCACCCGCTCGAAGCGGAAGTCCGCGTGCGCGGCCCCCAGCGACCGTGCGCGGGCCAGCGCGGCGTCGGCCAGGGCCCGCAGCGGCAGCGCCGTGAAGGCTTCGTCGATGGAATGCGGCACGGGATCTCCCTGCTGTCGGAGCCTGTCGGCCCCCGGCGGAGCCTTCAGGACCCTTGTCGGGCCACGCGGACCCCGCCGGAGGCTGTCGGATCCGATCATGTCGTGCGGACGACCGCGGGGACCACATCCGCCGCCCGGCGACCGGGCCGTCGCCTCCGACTTCCTCCGACGGCCGTCCCGGCGCGCTCCCCGCGGCCGTCCCCGTTCGCTCCCCGCCCACTCCACGGCGATCGATTCTGTAGGGATCCGACAGCGACTCCCCGGCGCCACTGTCGGTGCCCGATTGTCCGCGCGGCGGGCCGGACCGATAGGTTTTCGATGAAGGCGCCTGTCCAACAGGGGTGCAGACCGTTATCGAAAGGGTGATCCGTTGAGCCGCTCGGTTCTCGTCACTGGGGGCAACCGGGGCATCGGCCTCGCCATCGCCCGCGCGTTCGCCGACGCCGGAGACAAGGTCGCGATCACATACCGCTCGGGTGAGCCGCCGGCCGGCTTCCTCGCGGTCAAGTGCGACATCACCGACACCGAGCAGGTGGAGCAGGCCTACAAGGAGATCGAGGCCGAGCACGGCCCGGTCGAGATCCTCGTCGCCAACGCCGGCATCACCAAGGACCAGCTCCTGATGCGCATGTCCGAGGAGGACTTCACCTCGGTCGTCGACACCAACCTCACCGGCACCTTCCGCGTCGTCAAGCGCGCCAACCGCGGCATGCTGCGCGCCAAGAAGGGCCGTGTCGTCCTCGTCTCCTCGGTCGTGGGGCTGCTCGGGTCCGCGGGGCAGGCGAACTACGCCGCCTCCAAGGCCGCCCTGGTGGGCTTCGCGCGCTCCCTCGCCCGCGAGCTGGGCTCCCGCAACATCACCTTCAATGTCGTCGCCCCCGGCTTCGTCGACACCGACATGACCAAGGCGCTCACCGACGAGCAGCGCGCGAACATCGTGGCGCAGGTGCCGCTCGGCCGGTACGCGCAGGTCGAGGAGGTGGCCGCCGCGGTGAGGTTCCTCGCCTCGGACGACGCCTCGTACATCACTGGAGCCGTCATCCCCGTTGACGGCGGACTGGGAATGGGTCACTGATCACCATGAGCGGAATTCTCGAGGGCAAGCGCGTCCTGATCACCGGTGTGCTGATGGAGTCCTCCATCGCCTTCCACGCCGCGAAGCTGGCCCAGGAGCAGGGCGCCGAGATCATCCTGACCGCCTTCCCGCGGCCCACGCTGACCGAGCGCATCGCCAAGAAGCTCCCCAAGCCCACCAAGGTCATCGAGCTGGACGTCACCAACGACGAGCACCTCGGGCGCCTGGCCGACATCGTCGGCGAGGAGCTGGGCGGTCTCGACGGCGTCGTGCACTCCATCGGCTTCGCCCCCCAGGACGCCCTCGGCGGCAACTTCCTCAACACCCCGTTCGAGTCCGTGGCCACCGCCATGCATGTCTCGGCGTACTCCCTGAAGTCGCTGACCATGGCCTGCCTGCCGCTGATGCAGAACGGCGGCTCGGTCGTCGGTCTCACCTTCGACGCCCAGTACGCCTGGCCGCAGTACGACTGGATGGGCCCGGCCAAGGCCGCCCTGGAGGCCACCAGCCGCTACATGGCGCGCGACCTGGGCAAGCAGAACATCCGCTGCAACCTGGTCTCCGCGGGCCCCATCGGCTCCATGGCCGCCAAGTCCATCCCCGGCTTCAGCGAGCTGGCCGCCGTCTGGGACAGCCGCGCCCCGCTGGAGTGGGACCTGAAGGACCCGGAGCCCGCCGGCCGCGGCATCGTCGCCCTGCTGAGCGACTGGTTCCCGAAGACCACCGGCGAGATCATCCACGTGGACGGCGGTCTGCACGCCATCGGCGCCTGAGCCGTCGCCCCACGGGCCCTGGCCCGACCGGGTGGCCTACGCGGCCGATGCCCCGTTTCCCGCAAGAGCGCGGGGAAGCGGGGCATCGCCCGTTCTCAGGACTCCCGGCTGCGGGAGCGGCCCGGACGGCACTCGAAGGGATAGCTCGCCGCCGCGGCTGCCGCCGCCGGTGCGTCACCCGCGCGGATCGCGTCCACCAGCCGCGTGTGGTCCATATAGGTCTCCGGCGTCAGCTCCTTGCCGACGTCCTCGCGCAGCCAGTCCCGGAGCACCTCGCCCAGGTCCGCGTACATCGCCTGCATGACGTCGTTGTGGGAGGCGGCCACCACGGCCAGATGGAAGGTGGCGTCGATGGTCACGAAGGCCTCGGCGTCTCCGGACTCCCAGGCCTCCTCGCGGCGCAGCAGCAGCGCGTCCAGCTGCTTGAGATCGCGCTCGGTGCGCCGCTCGGCGGCCAGCCGGGCCGCCCCCGACTCCAGGGTGGAGCGCAGCTCGGCGATATGGCCGGGATCGGCGTCCGCGAACCGCCGGTGCATCACGCCCGCCAGCTCACTGGTCGCCGCGACATAGGTGCCCGAACCCTGGCGGATGTCCAGCAGACCGTTGTGCGCGAGCGCGCGCACGGCCTCGCGGACCGTGTTCCGGGCGACCCCGAGCTGGTCGACCAGCTCGGGCTCGGTCGGGATGCGGGAGCCCACCGGCCATTCGCCCGAGGTGATCTGGCTCCGCAGTTCGGCGATGACCTGTTCGGACAGCGCGGATCGGCGGGGGTGGCTCAGCGGCATGACGGTCCTTCGTGCGGGCCCGGGCGAGGGGCCGGAGGATCCGGAGCGTAACGAAACCGAAGTGGACAACAATTCATCCCATCATTCTATGATGAGCGGTATGGCAACCGACGAGACCGGGACGGCCACGTCCGCACCGACACCCACCTCCACGGCACTGCGGGACTCCGCGCCCGCCCCCGGCGGCGCGGCGACGAGGCCCGGGGGCGCTGCGTCCGGCCCCCGCGCGTGGACCGCGCGGGTGCTGGTCGTCGGCATCGTCCTCACCGCGCTCAACCTGCGGCCCGCCATCACCAGCCTCGGCGCCCTCCTCGAAGAGGTGCGCGACGGTCTCGGCATGAGCGGCAGCCTCGCCGGACTGCTGACCTCCGTCCCTCCGCTGTGCTTCGCCGTCTTCGGTGTCATGGCACCCCGGCTGGCCCGCCGCTTCGGCCCGCCCGCCGTGGTCTGCGCCGGAATGGCGGCGATCACCGCCGGACTCCTGATCCGCCCCTACGCCGGGAGCACCGCGGGCTTCCTGGCCGCGAGCGCCCTCGCCCTGATGGGCGTCGCCGTCAGCAACGTCCTGATGCCGGTGATCGTCAAGCGCTGGTTCCCGGACCGGGTGGGCCCGATGACCGGCCTGTACTCGATGGCGCTGGCCCTCGGCACCGCGGCCGCGGCGGCGATATCGGTCCCGATGACCGACGCGCTGGGCGGCAGCTGGCAGCTGGGCCTCGCCGTCTGGGCCGCACTGTCGGCGACGGCCGTGCTGCCGTGGATTCCGTTCGTACGGGGGCGGCGGGCCCCTTCCGAGGCCGCGCCGGGCGCCCTGGCCGCCGGTACCGGCGGGGACGGGTCCGGTGGAGTGGCGGCGCCCGGCGGGGCGGCGGGGTCTCGTGGGAGCGGGTCCAGCCGGGTCGCGTCCGGCGGGGAGGAGGCCGACGGACTGCGGATCACCCGGAGCCGTACCGCCTGGGCCCTGGCCGTGTTCTTCGGCCTCCAGGCCACGGCCGCCTACATCACGATGGGCTGGATGGCGCAGATCTTCCGGGACGCCGGGGTGTCCGCGAGTACGGCCGGAGTGCTGCTCGCCGTCACCATGGCCATGGGCGTGCCCCTCGCCTTCGTCATCCCCCGGCTGGCCACCCGGCTCCCGCACCAGGGACCCATCGTGGTGGTGCTCGGCGTCTGCGGTCTGGCCGGGTACGCCGGTCTGTACTGGGCCCCGGCGGCCGGTGCCTGGGCCTGGGCGCTGCTGCTCGGCGTCTCCAACTGCGCCTTCCCGCTGGCCCTGACCATGGTGGGCATGCGGGCACGGACCGGCGCGGGCGTGGCCAAGCTGTCGGCCTTCGCCCAGAGCACCGGCTATCTGCTCTCGATCCCGGGACCGCTGCTGGTCGGCGTGCTCTACCAGCACAGCGGCGGCTGGGGACTGCCGCTCGCCCTGATGGCGGCTCTGATGGTCCCGCAGGTCGCGGTGGGCGTCCTGGCGGGCCGCGACCGGACCGTGGAGGACGAGGCGGGGCGCTGAGCGCGGTCCCGGCGGGACGGCGGAGTGCTCCCCGGACAGGTGGGTGCGGTCCGCCCCGGCGGTGACCCCGCCGGGGGCAGGGCGGGGGAGGGGTGCGAAACTGACCGTATGCCCGTCCTCGACCCGAATCCCCAGAACGGCCAGAAGAAGATGCTGCTTGTCTTCGGCACGTTCTTCGCCATTTTCGTGATCATCGCCGTGATCGCCACCATCGCCTCCCCCTGACGGGAGGTCCCCGGCCGTACCGGGGTGGGGCTGTCCCCCGCATCCCCTAGGGGGTGAGTGTCAGGGACAAGTGGGTGGATCACCGGATGGGCCCAGCGCCGCCGGATCCCTAACGTCGAGATGTGGCCGCCCGAAGGCGGACCGCGGACCGTCCGAAGACCCACGGAGGCAGCCATGCCGGCCCCTGCGCACCCCCGGCCCCACCCGGCGACCCCGGGCGGGATGGACACGAGGCTGCCCTGGTGGGCCCTCGCGCTGCCGACGGTGGCCTTCGTGGTGCTGCTGGCGCTGATGTCCCATCCGGTGGACGCGCGGGCGGGCGGCGACCCCGCGCTCGGCCATGTCGTCCAGCGGATCCAGCAGACGATGACCCACCACCCGCGATGATCCGGCTCGGCTGCCCGGTGACGGCATCGCGCCCCCCGTCCGGGGGAGATTCGGTCGGGTGTCCGGACGCGGATGGATCTTCTCCATGGTCAACTCCCTGCGCTCCCTGGCCTGTTTCATGCAAAGCTGGGACCCATGAGCTCCGCAGAACCCCGCAGGATTGTCCTCCTCCGGCATGCGAAGGCCGACTGGCCGCAGGTGGCCGACCACGAGCGCCCTCTCGCAGACCGGGGCCGCAAGGACGCGCCCGTCGCCGGCCGCAAGCTGGCCGACACCGGCATCCCCTTCGACCTGGCCCTCTGCTCCACCGCGACGCGCACCCGCGAGACCTGGAAGCTCGCGGTCCAGGAGCTTCCGCACCGGCCGAAAACCGCATACGAGGAGCGGATCTACGACGCCTCGCCCGGCGAGCTGATCGCGCTGCTCAACGAGACGCCGGACGACGTCCGGAACGTGGTGCTGATCGGCCACAATCCGGGCATCCACGGCCTCACCGAGGTGCTCTCCGGATCGGCCGAGGCCGAGGCCCGCGAACGGCTGGAGCGGCGCGGCTTCCCCGCCGCCGCCTTCGCCGTGCTCTCCTTCGACGGCTCCTGGAAGTCCCTGGAACCGGGCACGGCCACCCTGGCCGACTACTGGACGCCGAGCGAGTAGACCCCCGTACGGCGGCGGGGTCCGGCACCGGTGACGGCGCCGGGCCCCGGGGAGGCCTCAGAGCACGTCGTCGTGTATGTCCGCCGCCTCGACCTCTTCCCGGGTGACACCGAGCAGATACAGGACGGTGTCCAGGAAGGGGAAGTTCACCGCGGTGTGCGCGGCCTCGCGGACCACCGGCTTGGCATTGAAGGCGACGCCCAGCCCGGCCGCGTTCAGCATGTCGAGATCGTTGGCCCCGTCCCCGATCGCCACGGTCTGCGCCAGCGGCACACCCGCCTCCGCGGCGAACCGGCGCAGCAGCCGCGCCTTGCCCGCCCGGTCCACGATCTCGCCGACGACCCGGCCGGTCAGCTTCCCGTCGACGATCTCCAGCGTGTTGGCCTGCGCGAAGTCCAGGCCGAGCCGCTCCCTGAGGTCGTCCGTCACCTGGGTGAAGCCGCCGGAGACGACCCCCACCTGGAAGCCGAGTCGTTTCAGCGTACGGATCAGCGTGCGCGCGCCCGGGGTGAGCCGCACCTCGGTGCGCACCTTGTCGACCACCGACGCGTCCAGCCCCTTCAGCAGGGCCACCCGCGCGTGCAGCGACTGCTCGAAGTCCAGCTCGCCGCGCATCGCGGCCGCCGTCACCCCGGCCACCTCGGCCTCGCAGCCCGCGTGCGCCGCGAACAGCTCGATGACCTCGTCCTGGATGAGCGTCGAGTCCACGTCCATGACGACCAGACGCTGGGCCCGCCGGTGCAGACCCGCCGCGACCACGGCGATGTCGACGCCGAGTGCCGCGGCGTCGGTCACCAGCGCGGTGCGCAGCGGTTCGGTCTCCACGCCGGACACGGCGAACTCGACGGCCGTGACGGGGTACTTCGCGAGCCGGAAGACACGGTCGATGTTGCCGCCGGTTTCGGCGATACGGGCGGTGATGGCGGCCGTCGACTCGGCGGTGAGCGGATGGCCGAGCACGGTGACCAGGGACCGGCCCAGACCGCGCGGACGGTTGTCGCCGGTCCCGGAGATGATCTCCGCCTGCATCTTCATGGACTCCGCCCAGCTGTGGACGGTCGCCCGCAGATCCCCTTCCAGCCCGGACGGGGGCATCGTCACCAGGGCGCAGAGCACCATCCGGCCCCGGGTGACGACCTGCTCGATGTCGACGACGTCGACGCCGTACGCGGCCAGAGTGTCGAACAGCCCGGCCGTCAGGCCGGGCCGGTCCTTGCCGAAGATCTTGACAAGGAGCGTGGGGGCGTCGGTGGTCTGCGAAGCGCTCATGGTGTTTCCACCGTATCCGGCACCCAGTGCCTCCCGCGTGCCCGGTCCGTCCACCGGACACGGAACAGTGGATGGCGGTCGGGTGACGAAGGGTTTGACCGACGGCGACGGTATGACACGGCGGTGCAGCGGTCCGCGCGCCGCGCGGCACCTCGGCGGACTGGCGTTGCGGCCCACCCGGGTGCCCCTGTCGGTCCGTCATCAGTCACGGTCCCCGTGCCGTTCGTGCCGCCCCGGCGGAATCGGCGGCGACGGTGGAAACCGGGGCGGTGGTGGAGGCCCCGGGTCCCCGGGTGGTGGCGGGGGCAGCCCAGGACCCGAGGGCGGCGGGGTCTCCCGAGGACGGCCCGGCGGGGGATCTCCGGGGGCGGGCCGCCCCCGCGTCGGCGGCCCGGCCCGCCCGTGCCCCCGGTGCGGCGACTCCAGCGGCCCGATCACCGTGGGCGCGTCGTTCACCTCGCCAGACGCGGACCGCGGGCTGCGGCCGGTCGCTCCCGGCCGCGCGTCCTCCGGTCCCCGCGCGTGCTCCGGTCCCCGCGCGTCCTCCGGTTCCCGGGACTCTTCCGGTTCCCGGGACCCCTCCGGCCCTCGGGACCCCTCCGGTCCCCGGAACTCCTCCGGTACCCGCGCCCCCTCCGGTACCGACGCCCCCTCCGGTTCCCGCGCGTCCTCCGGTACCGACGCCCCCTCCGGTTCCCGCGCGTCCTCCGGCTCCCGCGCCCCCTCCGGTCCCCGGAACTCCTCCGGCTCCCGCGCCCCCTCCGGTCCCCGGAACTCCTCCGGCAGCCGCAGATACGGATTGGTATCCGGGTTCGGCGGACGGTAGGGCCTGCTCGGAGCGTAGGGACCGGGCCGCGGTGCCGGGCACGAGGGGCCGGACCGCGGTGCCGGGCACGGCGGTCCGGGCAGGGAAGTCGGGCGCGGGGGAGTGGGCGGCGACCCCGGCACCCTGTCACCCCGTGCCAGGGGCGCCGCCCGGCTTCCCGCCGCCCCGCACGGCCAGGCCAGCAGGGCCCCGGCCGCCCCGGCCCCCGCGCCCCACACCGCCCCCAGCAGCAGCGCCGTGCCCGGATGCCCGTCCAGCACGACCCCCGCGCCGAACGCGTCGAATCCGAACACCGACAGCCCGGCGTCCCCCGACACCTCCGTCAGCCGCACCAGCAGCGCCAGTGCGACCGCCGTCGCGGCCCCGAGCCGCAGCGCGCACTGCCCTGCGAAGCGGAGGGGACCCGGGGCCCTTACACCCGGCACATCCGCGGCACCCCCGGCCCGTACCGGCGGCGTACGTGCCGCCGTCAGCACCCCGGCGACGAGCATCAGCAGCGCCGCGGCGACCGCCAGCAGCCACACCCTGCCGTCCAGCGCGGCCAGCCGCCCCAGCGTCACCGGCCGCCCCGGCTGCCCGGCGAGCAGCCGGTCCAGCGGATCCGGCAGCAGGGCCGCCAGCGGCCCGTGGCCCTGCCGTCCCAGGGCACGAAGAGGCCGAGCGGGACGCCCAGCCACACCCCGTTGGGCGCGCCGAGCAGCGCGGCCCCCGCGATCCGCGCCGGATGCGCGTCGCGGACCGCCGCCCAGACCGCCGCCGCGAGACCTGCGGCCACCGCCACCAGCGCCACCGTCACCAGGGCCGAGACGGCAGGGCGCACCACCCGGTGCACGGCCTCCCAGCCCGGCGGCAGGGGGGCGCGCCGGGATGCGAGCAGCGCGACGAGAAGGACTCCGGCCGCCCAGAGCGCGCTCCTAGGGCCTCCTCGTGTGGATCATGCCGGGCTCGCGGGGTCTGGCACCGCGCCTCGCGGCGTTGTCGTCGGTTGCCATGGCTCCGCCATGACGCCCTCCTCCGCCTTGCGATGCACGGCACCAGACCCCGCTCCCTGACTCGGCCCGATCCAAACGAAAGCCCCTAGCAGGGTGGGCACCGTGTCGACGCCGAATCCCACCGAGGCCCTGGCCCGCACCAGGCCCCCGATCCGGCCCGACAGCAGCCCGCCGAGGTCCCCCGGTCCCGGGCCCCCGCCGCCGCCCGGGAGCCGGTCGAGCCCGGCGAGTCCGGGCGAGCCGACGTCGAGGGTGACGACATCGTGGCCCGCCCAGGCGAGGCCGCCCAGTACCGCCACGAACAGCCCCACCACCGCGCCCGCCCGGACGAGGAGTTCGGAGACGGTGACCGTCCCTGGGGCGGTGCGCAGCGACCGCAGGAAGCACCAGGAGAGCAGCAGCGCACCCACCAGGCCCACGCCCAGTGGCGTGATCTCGACGGCAGTGGTCGCCTCGGCCCCCTTCAGATCGAAGGCGGACACCTCCCCGGACGAGCTGACCGACCCGTTCGCCCCCAGCCCACCACGGCCGCGGTCAGCGGCCCGAGCGAGGCCACCGCATCCGCCCGGAGCAGATGCAGACCCAGCGCCGCCGTGCCCGCCATCCCGGTCAACGCCCAGCTCACCGAGGCGATCGCGGACAGCAGCACATCCGTCCAGGGCAGTCCCCTGCGGTCGTCCACGGCCTCATAGCCCATCGCCGGTCCCCCGGTCCGCGCCGCGGCAACGAGCCGCGGATGTCCGCCTCGCGTCGGATTACCACTCTCCGGCCGGGTTTCGCCTCCGTCAACGGCGCGCGTCCAGGCACCCGTTCGCGCCCGTCGCAAGGCCCGACTTTCGGTCAGAGTGCCGAGCCTGAAATAGTTCCTCCCGATGTTCGACATCCCTACACTCCCCGTGACGGGGGTATTCCGGGGGACAACTCAGTGGGGCATGGAGTGCCTGAACTCGTAGTGGAATTCAATGGACGCACCTGGACGCTCGACGGGTCCAGGTCGTACGCCGTCGGCCGCGATCCGCAGGGCGACATCGTGCTGGAGGACGGCAGGGTCTCCTGGCGCCACGCCACGATCGGCTGGAACGGCAGCAGTTGGGTCCTGGAGGACCGGGGGAGCACCAACGGCACCTTCGTCGAGGGCAGCCGGATGCAACGGCTGGAGGTCGGCGCGAGCACGACCGTGCACCTGGGCAACGCCACCGACGGTCCGGACCTGAAGCTGTCCGGCGCGGCGGCCCCGGCGGGGGTCCCGCAGGGCGCACCCGGGCAGCAGCCGTACGCGGCCCGGGGCGCCGGGGCCGACCGGGCAGCCGGGGCAGCCGGGCAGCAGGCCCCTCGGCCGGAGGCTCCGCAGCGGGTGCCCGCCCAGAGCCCGGGGACGACGCCCCCCGCACCGGCCGCCCGGATCCCGCAGCAGGGCCCGGGCGATGACGCGGAGGCCCGCCCGGTCCACGGCGACCGCAGCCCGACCACCTTCCACCAGCTCGCCCTCGGCCGGGTGATGCGCATCGGCCGCGCGCTGGAGAACGATCTCGTCGTCTCCGACCTCCAGGTCTCGCGGAATCACGCCGAGTTCCACGCCACGCCCGACGGCCGCTGCGAGATCCGCGATCTGGGCTCGCACAACGGCACCTTCGTCAACGGCATGCCCATCGGCAAGGGCGGCTCGGCGCTGCTCGGGCCGAACGACATCGTGGGCGTGGGCCACTCGACGTTCCGCCTGGTGGGCGACCGGCTGGAGGAGTTCGTCGACACCGGCGACGTCTCCTTCTCCGCCCGCCATCTGACCGTCACCGTCGACGGCGGCAAGCAGATCCTCAAGGACGTCTCCTTCGGTGTCCCGGAGAAGTCGCTGATCGCGGTCATCGGCCCGTCCGGCTCCGGAAAGTCGACCCTGCTGAAGGCGCTGACCGGCTACCGCCCCGCAGACCAGGGCGACGTCCTCTACGACAACCGCAACCTCTACAAGCAGTTCGCCGAGCTGCGCCAGCGCATCGGCCTGGTTCCGCAGGACGACATCCTGCACAAGGAACTGACCGTCAGGAAGGCCCTGAAGTACGCGGCCAAGCTGCGCTTCCCTGCCGACACCACGGGTGCCGAGCGCGAGGCCCGGATCGACGAGGTGCTGCGCGAGCTGAAGCTCGACATCCACAAGGAGAAGAAGGTCACCTCCCTCTCCGGTGGCCAGCGCAAGCGGGTCTCGGTGGCCCTGGAACTGCTCACCAAGCCCTCGCTGATCTTCCTGGACGAGCCGACCTCCGGCCTGGACCCGGGCATGGACCGCGATGTGATGCAGCTGCTGCGGGGCCTCGCCGACGACGGCCGCACGGTGCTCGTCGTCACCCACTCCGTGGCCGAACTGGCCCGGTGCGACAAGCTCCTGGTGATGGCACCCGGCGGGGCCGTCGCCTACTTCGGGCCGCCGGAGGAGGCGCTCAACTTCTTCGGCTACGCGTCCTGGGCCGATGTCTTCTCCGCCTTCGAGAACTACCGCGACTACGACTGGGCGGGACGCTGGAAGGGCTCCCAGCACTACCAGTTGTACGCGGCGGACATCGACGCCGTGGCCCCGCAGCCGGTGGACGTCTCCCCGCCGCAGGCGATCAGGCCGATCAAACCGCAGGGCTGGTTCTCCCAGCTGGCCACCCTGGTCCGGCGCTATGTCGCGGTCATCGTCTCCGACAAGGGCTTCCTGGCGCTGACGGTGATCCTGCCCGCGGTGCTCGGCGCGGTCAGCCTGCTGATCGACAGCGACAAGGGCCTGCTGGTCAACAAGGCGGTCAACCGCACGACCGGCCTGCACGTCCCGAACGGCACGGCCACCACGGTCCTGCTGATCCTCGCGGTCGGCGCCTGCTTCGCGGGCGCCGCCAACTCGGTCCGCGAGCTGATCAAGGAACGGGTCATCTACGAACGGGAGCGGGCCACCGGCCTGTCCCGCTCGGCATATCTGATGTCCAAGGTGGTCGTCCTCGGTGTGATCACCGTGCTCCAGGGCCTGATGGTGGGCCTGATCGGCTTCTCCAGCCGGGAGATCCCCGACCGGGGCCTGATTCTCGGCCACGCCACGCTGTTCGAGCTGTGCCTGCCGGTCATGGCGCTCGGCTTCACCTCGATGATGGTCGGCCTGGTCATCTCCTCGCTGGTGAAGACCGCCGAGAAGACGATGCCGCTCCTGGTGATGTTCGCGATCGTCCAGGTCGTGTTCACCGGCTGTCTGTTCACGCTGAACGGCACGATGGGCGTCAACCAGGTCTCGTATCTGATGCCGTCCCGCTGGGCGGTCGCGGCCGCCGGCACCACGCTGGACTTCAACAACATCGCCCCCAACACGGACGACCCGACCAGCACCGACCCGCTGTGGAACCACACGGCGGCGGCCTGGAGCCTGGACATGGCCGCCCTGGTCGTGCTCGGGGTGCTCTGCGGCTTCCTGGTGGCCCGCTTCCTGCGCCGCCACGAGCCCGAGGTCATGCGGAAGTAGCCGTCCCCGGACGCGCGGAAGGGCGGCACCCCGAGGGGTGCCGCCCTTGCGTTCGCTCCAGGCGAGAAGAGGTCCGCGCCGACCTCAGTACGCGCTGTTGACGTTGTCCATCGAGCCGTAGCGGTGCGCGGCGTAGTTGCAGGCCGCGGTGATGTTGGCGACCGGGTCGTAGATGTTCCAGGACGTGCCCGCGACGTGGTACGTGCTGAAGGTCGGCGGGATCACCTGGAGCAGACCCTTGGACGGGATGCCGTTCTGGGCGTTGATGTCCCAGTTGTTGATCGCCATCGGGTTGCCCGAGGACTCCCGCATGATGTTGCGGTACAGGCCGTTGTACGAGCCCGGGATGCCCTTCTTGGCCATGATGTCGAGCGACTCGCGGATCCAGCCGTCGAGGTTGTTGGCGTAGGCACGCGGGGCGGGAGCGGCCTGCGGGCGCTCGGCGGAACGGTTGGCGGCCTGCTGGGCCGAACGCTGCTGGACGGCCTTCTTGACCGCGGCCTCGTTGACGCTCTTCTGCTGGGCGGCGACGGCCTCGGCCTTCAGCGACTGGGCCGCCTTCTGGTCGGTGACCGCGACCTTGATCTCCTTGGCCGGCTTGTTGCCCAGCGCCACCGGGGCGGACGCGGCGGCGGGGGCCGCGTGGGCCGGGCTCTGTGCCTCGCTGGGCGCCGCGGTGACCGCGAGGACGCAGCAGCCGAGGGCCGCCACACCGGCGGCGGACAGCTTGTGGGTCTTGGTCAGGTCACGACTACGGGCACGAAGAGTGGTGGTGATCTTGGGCATGGTGAGGGACCTCTTTGTGTAGCTCGGAGGCCGCTCTGGTGCCGGCGGAAGGACAGGTGTTCCAGCACAAGCGCCGCGGGTCATGCCCACGGCGCCGAGCGACGTGAGCAATTCTTAGCGGGCGCAAAAACCCCTGGCAAAGGTGTGACGTACGACCTGGGATAGTGGAAAGAGGACGGGCAAAACGGGACAGACTGGAGCGTCTGCCCCGTTCATCGCGGGCCTTTATATCTCCTATATCCCTTCGTACGTGATGTGGCTCCTATGCGCGGCCTCACATCCCGACAGCCCGCATCTCACCAATAGTTGCTGGAGCAATGCTCTGTGTGAGCCGTCTCCTCCGGCAGGAGGAGGTGGGCGTCGCCGAACTCGTGCCACAGGTAGAGCCCGGCCAGCGCCTCCTCGTAGCCACGGCGGACGGCGGCCCGGCCCGCGACGGCCTCCAGCATCAGCAGATGCGACGCCCCGGGCTCGTGCAGCCCGGTCAGCAGCCCCTCGACCACCCGCACCCCCCGCTCCGGCGTCACCACCAGGCCGGTCCAGCCCTCCCGCGCCCGTACGACACCGTCGGCGCCCGCCGCCGACTCCACCGCCCGCACGGCCGTCGTACCGACCGCGATCACCCGGCCGCCCGGCCCGTCCCCGCCGTCCGCCCGTTCCCCGCTCCCGGCCCTCCCCGGCGGCACTCGGCCACCGGCACGCCGCGACCGCGCCGCATTGATCAGCCGCGCCGACGCCTCCGGCACCGCGAAACGCTCCGGGTACGGCGGCTCGCCCGCCTCCGCCGACGCCACCCCGGTGTGCAGCGTCACCGGGGCGAACTGCACCCCCCGGCTCACCAGCTCCGCCACCATGCGCGCGGTGAAGGGACGCGCCGCGCTCGGCATCTCGGCACTGCCCGCCCCGTCGCCGTACGGCAGCGCGAACACCGTCCGATACGCCGACAACGGCTGGTCCCGCTCCGTGTAGGAGTAGCGAATCGGACGCCCGTGCCGGGCCAGCAGCCCCGGCACGTCCGGGTCAGACGGCCGGGACCACCACAACCGGTCCCCCTCCGGCGACAGCGGCTCCTCCAGCACCAGCCGGGCGCCTCCCGGCAGCCGCACCTCCCGCCCCGCGGACCCGCCGCGCGCCCCCGGCCCCGGCGGACGCGTCGTCCCCCGCCCGTCCGGCTCGCGCAGCTCGACCGCCCAGCGCCCGTCGTCACCGCGGGTGGAGAAGTGCACCACCACCCGCGCGCCCCCGGCCGTGCCGTCCACCGCGGCCGCCAGCGTCGGAGAGGTGTTGACGACCAGCACGTCCCCGGCCCGCAGCAGCCCCGGCAGCTCCCGGAACGTGTGGTGCGCCACCTCGGACCCGCGTGAGACCAGCAGCCGCACGGAGTCCCGGTCGAGGCCGGGTCCGCGCTGCTCCACCGGCACCCGCGCCGCCAGTTCCCCGGGCACCCGCAGCCCGGACACACCGCTGTCCAGCGGCACCCGCGCCGCGCTCACCGCTCCGCCACCAGGACCTGCGCACCGAAACGCCCGCTCGCCGGACGCTCGTCCAGCAGCCGCAGGAAACCGGGCACCACGAGCTCCGGCGCGGGCCGCGGGGCCGGATCGCCGGGCACCGCCGCCGCATACAGGTCCGTGGCCATGTCCCCCGGGTCGACCGCCCACACCCGCAGCCCCGGCTCCTCCACCCCGAGCACCGCCGCCACCAGGTCGAGCGCCGCCTTGGAGGCGCCGTAGCCGCCCCAGGTCGCATACGCCCCGGCCGCCGCGTCCGACGTGACGGCGATCACCGCCCCCGCCGTCGAGGCCCGCAGCAGCGGCAGCGCCTCCTGCACCAGCCCGAGCGCGGCCACGGCGTTCACCTCCAGCACCCGCCGCAGCCCGTCGAGCCCCAGCTCCGCGAGCGGCACCAGGGGCTCCGCGCCCAGCGCACTCGCGTTGTGCACCAGCAGGTCCACGCCGCCCAGCCCGCGCGCCGCCGCCACCAGACCGGCCCGGTGCCCCGCGTCCGTGACATCGCCCGGCAGCGCCGCCACCCGCGTCCCGTGCGCCGACAGGGCCCGCGCCGCGTCCTGGAGCAGCGGAGCGGTCCTGGCGTCCAGCACCAGGTCCCAGCCGCGCTTCGCCAGGGCCGCGGCCAGCGCCCTCCCCAGCCCCTTCGAAGCCCCCGTGATGATCGCAACCGGCATGGCGGCTCTCCCTTCTCCCCGTACGTCCCTCGCCGCCGGAGATCGGCGACCGCCTCACCGTAGGAACGGCGCCCCCCGGGCCGCCTCGGACGCAGGCCGCAGACGGGCGGGGCCCTTGGCCTTAGGCCCAGCGACCCAGAGGGGCGCGGCCGCCGGTCGGATACGCACCGTCACACCTCGCCGGTACGGTGAGGCCATGAGCCATGGACCCCGGTCGGGCCTGTACGCGGTGAGTTCCGCGCTGCTGGCCATGAGCAGACACCTGGAGGTGCGCGATGTCCTCAAGACGATCGTCGCCTCCGCCCGCGAGCTGCTCGACGCGGAGTACGCGGCCCTGGGCGTCCCGGACGACCATGGCGGCTTCGCCCAGTTCGTGGTGGACGGTGTCACCGAGGAGCAGTGGAAGGCCATCGGCCCACTGCCCCGCCAGCACGGCATCCTGGCCGCGATGCTGCACGAGGCGAAGCCCGAGCGGCTGGCCGACGTCCGCCGGGACCCGCGCTTCGAGGGCTGGCCCGACGCCCACCCCGACATGTCCGACTTCCTCGGTCTGCCCATCCGCGACGGCGACGAGATCATCGGAGCGCTCTTCCTCGCCAACAAGAGGTGCCCACGGCCCCAGGGCGGCTGCGGCTTCACCGAGGACGACGAGGAACTGCTGTCGATCCTCGCCCAGCACGCCGCGATCGCCCTCACCAACGCCCGCCTCTACGAGCGCAGCAGAGAGCTGACCATCGCCGAGGAACGCTCCCGGCTGGCCCATGAACTGCACGACTCGGTCAGCCAGAAGCTCTTCTCCCTGCGGCTCACCGCCCAGGCGGCGGCCGCCCTGGTCGACCGCGACCCCCGGCGCGCCAAGGGCGAGCTGCACCAGGTGGCAGCGCTCGCCGCCGAGGCCGCCGACGAACTGCGCGCCGCCGTCGTCGAACTGCGCCCCGCCGCCCTCGACGAGGACGGCCTCGTCCACACCCTGCGCGCCCAGGTCCAGGTCCTCGACCGCGCCCACACCGCACGCGTCACCTTCACCGGCCGGGGCGTGCGCGCCCTGCCCGCCGCCCAGGAGGAGGCGCTGCTGCGCGTCGCCCAGGAGGCACTGCACAACGCCCTGCGGCACTCCGGTGCCGAACGGGTCGAGGTCACCCTGGAGAAGCGCGGTCCGGGAGCCGTCCTGCGGGTCATGGACGACGGGGGCGGATTCGAACCCCGGAGCGTGCGCCGGGCCGGGCGCCATCTGGGCCTGGTCTCCATGCGCGACCGGGCGAGCGGGGTCGGCGGCACGCTGACCGTGGAATCGGCGCCCGGCAAGGGCACCACCATCGAAATGGAGGTCCCTGGTGGCTGATGCGATCAAGGTGCTGCTCGTCGACGACCACCAGGTCGTCCGCCGCGGTCTGCGCACCTTCCTGGAGGTGCAGGACGACATCGAGGTCGTCGGAGAGGCCTCCGACGGCGCCGAGGGCGTCGCCCTCGCCCAGGAGCTGGCCCCCGACGTGATCCTCATGGACGTCAAGATGCCGGGGATGGACGGGGTCGACGCGCTCCGCAGACTCCGCGAACTCGACCATCCCGCGCGGGTGCTGATCGTCACCAGCTTCACCGAGCAGCGCACGGTGGTCCCGGCCCTGCGCGCGGGAGCCGCGGGCTATGTGTACAAGGACGTGGACCCCGACGCCCTCGCCGGGGCCATCCGGTCCGTCCACGCGGGACACATCCTGCTCCAGCCGGAGGTCGCCGGTGTGCTGCTCTCCCAGGAAGAGGCCAACTCCGGGCAGGGCAGGGGCGGTTCGCTCACCGAGCGGGAGCGGGAGGTGCTGGGCCTGATCGCCGACGGCCGCTCCAACCGGGAGATCGCCCGGGCGCTGGTGCTCTCCGAGAAGACCGTGAAGACCCATGTCTCCAACATCCTGATGAAGCTGGACCTGGCGGACCGCACCCAGGCCGCGCTGTGGGCCGTCCGCCACGGCGCGACCGGCTGAACCGCCCGGCCCGGGCCACCGGGCGAACCGGAACGTCTCCCTCCAGGATGAGATTCATACCGTCGGGTGTATGTCCCCCGGATGGCGCATCCCCCGCCCCGCCCCGGGCGTTCTCCAGGCGTGCTGCGGACCTGCCGCAGTGATCGCAAGGAGGACCTGGAAGTGAAGAACCTGAAGAAGGCCGCAGCGGTGACCATGGTGGCCGGCGGTCTGATCGCCGCCAGCGCCGGACTCGCCTCCGCCAGCGAGGGCGGGGCGCACGCGCTCGGCAAGGCCGCGGGCTCCCCGGGCGTCGTCTCGGGCAACGTCATCCAGGCCCCGGTCCACGTCCCCGTGAACGCGGTGGGCAACACGGTGAACGTGATCGGCGCCCTGAACCCGGCCTTCGGCAACCTCGGCCTCAACCACTGAGGACCCGACCGCGGCGGCCCCTCCACCACCGAGGGTCCTCGATCACTGGGGCCCTTGGCCACGGGGGCTCCGACCACGGGGGGGGGCTCCGGCCGCTGGGGCACTCCGGGCCCTCAGGGCCCGGGCGGCTGAGGAGCCAGACAGCTGACGAGCCAGACAGCTGAGGGGTCAGGCGGCTGAGGGCACGGCGCCCGCCGGTCCGCCTCCCGGGCCGCACTCCCGGGAGGCGGCCCGTCCCCCGACAAACCGATGGGCGACGGGCCGATGGGCGACGTACTGACCGGTCACCGCATCTCCCGCTGCTCCACCATGGAGTTGTACGCCGCCACCTGCGCCCGTCGCGCGGTCCGCTCCACCGGCCGCAGCGCCTCGGCGCGGGCCCCCATCTCCGAGGCGCTCACCGCACCCCCGTGCCCCTCCTCGTACGCGACCGAGATCAGCAGCCCCACCCGCTGCGCCAGCTCCAGCACCCGCACCGCCCGCGGCGGATACCCCGGAGCCAGCACCTCCCGTCCCCGCTCCGCCCGCGCCCGGTAGGCGTCGATCGCCGCCTCCGCCACCGGTCCCGACCCCGTCACATCCAGCCGGGACAGCACCTCCGTCGCCTCGCGCAGCGCCTCCGCCAGCTCCCGTTCGGCCTCTCCGAGCGAGGGCACATCGGCCGGGGGAGCCTCCCGCACCGGCAGACAGTGCCAGACCACCTCGGCATGCACATCGCCGTCCGGACCCGCCTCGAAGACCTCCGGCACCAGCCCGAAGGCGGCCCCGTGGCACACCACCGCCTCCTCGGCCTCCAGCGCCCGCGCGTTGAACTCCGGAGGGCCGCTCAGGCCCAGCGGATGCCCCGGCGCGGGCAGCGCCACCCGCAGCCCCACCACCCCGAGCCTGCGCAGCCGGCCCAGCGCGAAGGTGAGACCGACGGGCGCCGACTCGTCCGGCAGACCCTCCACCCGGTGCACCGCGTCCTCCCCGGCAATGGCGGAGGCGGCATCATCCGGCGAGACAAATCCGGCCAACAGGGCATTTCCCCAAGCGGCCAGCCGACCTGAGCGTGGTTCCGAGAGCATGCCCCCACCCTACGGACCGGACCTATGGAATCGACCGGGCAACCAGTGGCGTAGATTTCATGGGGGCCCCGCCCACCGGCGTGGCGGACCACGCCCACAGGCGTACGCGAGAGCCGACACCGGCCACACTGCAAGGGGAGACAACGCGCCCATGAGCGATGTTCTGGAGCTGGAAGACGTATCCGTGGTCCGCGAGGGCCGGGCTCTCGTGGACGAGGTCTCCTGGTCGGTCAAGGAGGGCGAGCGCTGGGTCATCCTCGGCCCCAACGGCGCCGGGAAGACCACTCTTCTGAACGTCGCCTCCAGCTACCTCTACCCGACCGCGGGCACCGCCACCATCCTCGGCGAGACCCTCGGCAGGCCCGGCACCGACGTCTTCGAGCTGCGCCCCCGCATCGGCGTCGCCGGTATCGCCATGACCGAGAAGCTCCCCAAGCGGCAGACGGTCCTCCAGACCGTGCTGACCGCCGCCTACGGCATGACGGCCGGCTGGCAGGAGGAGTACGAGGACATCGACGAGCAGCGCGCCCGCGCTTTCCTCGACCGCCTGGGCATGAGCGACTACCTGGACCGGAAGTTCGGCACCCTCTCCGAGGGTGAGCGCAAGCGGACCCTCATCGCCCGCGCCCTGATGTCCGACCCGGAACTGCTGCTCCTCGACGAGCCCGCGGCCGGCCTCGACCTCGGCGGCCGCGAGGACCTCGTACGCCGCCTCGGCCGCCTCGCCCAGGACCCCATCGCCCCCTCCATGATCATGGTCACCCACCATGTCGAGGAGATCGCCCCCGGCTTCACCCATGTCCTGATGATCCGGCAGGGCAAGGTGCTCGCCGCCGGTCCGCTGGAGCTGGAGCTGACCTCGCGCAACCTCTCCCGCTGCTTCGGCCTCCCCCTGGTGGTGGAGCAGGCCGGTGAGCGCTGGACCGCCCGCGGTCTGCCCCTGTCCTGACCCCGGACGCCCCCGAGGGGCCTTTGTGCTCCCCGACGGCGCCCTGTCCGCGACCGGACCCCGGCTCTACCATGACCATGTGGACATCGACGCATGGGTGTGGTGGCTGGTCGGCGCGGCCGGGCTCGGCATCGGGCTGGTGATCACCGCGATGCCGGAGCTGGGCATGCTCGCCGTGGGCGCCGTCGCGGCCGCCGTGGTCGCCGCCCTCGGCGGCGACGCCGTCCCCCAGGTGGCCGTCTTCGCCCTTGTCTCCGTCGCGCTCATCGCCGTGGTCCGGCCCATCGCCGCGCGCCACCGCTCCCAGCGGCCCGAACTCGCCACCGGAATCGACGCGTTGAAGGGCAGGCAGGCCCTCGTCCTGGAGCGCGTCGACGGCAACGGCGGCCGCATCAAGCTCGCCGGAGAGGTCTGGTCGGCGCGCTCCCTCAACGGCGGGCTCACCTATGAGCCGGGCGAGGAAGTGGATGTCGTGGACATCGACGGAGCCACGGCGATTGTGATGTGACCTTGTAGGACGTAAGTCGGCCGAACGGACCACGAGGGACGCGACGGTCTGTCAGACTCGACCAGCAAGATCTTCAACAACCATAAGATCTTCCACAGGCGCCGAGGCGGAGAAGGGTACGGGGACTCACGATGGAACCGATCATCATCGTCCTGATCATTCTGGTGGTGTTGGTCTTCATCGCCCTGATCAAGACGATCCAGGTCATCCCCCAGGCGAGCGCGGCCATCGTCGAGCGCTTCGGCCGCTACACACGCACCCTGAACGCGGGCCTCAACATCGTGGTCCCGTTCATAGACTCCATCCGCAACCGCATCGACCTGCGCGAGCAGGTCGTCCCGTTCCCGCCGCAGCCGGTGATCACCCAGGACAACCTGGTCGTCAACATCGACACCGTCATCTACTACCAGGTGACCGACGCCCGGGCCGCGACCTACGAGGTCGCCAGCTACATCCAGGCCATCGAGCAGCTCACCGTCACCACGCTCCGCAACATCATCGGCGGCATGGACCTGGAGCGCACCCTGACCTCCCGCGAGGAGATCAACGCGGCACTGCGCGGCGTCCTCGACGAGGCCACCGGCAAGTGGGGCATCCGCGTCAACCGCGTGGAGCTGAAGGCGATCGAGCCCCCGACCTCCATCCAGGACTCGATGGAGAAGCAGATGCGTGCCGACCGTGACAAGCGCGCCGCGATCCTCACCGCGGAAGGCACGCGACAGGCCGCCATCCTCACCGCCGAGGGTGAGAAGCAGTCCCAGATCCTGCGCGCCGAGGGTGAGGCCAAGGCCGCGGCCCTGCGCGCCGAGGGCGAGGCCCAGGCCGTGCGTACGGTCTTCGAGGCCATCCACGCGGGCGACCCGGACCAGAAGCTGCTCTCCTACCAGTACCTCCAGATGCTCCCGAAGATCGCCGAGGGCGACGCCAACAAGCTCTGGATCGTCCCCAGCGAGATCGGCGACGCCCTGAAGGGCCTCTCCGGCGCCATGGGCAACTTCGGTTCGCTGGGCGGCGGTTCGGGCAATGGCGGCGCCTCCTCCGGCACCGCGACCGAGCGCCGCGAACGGCCCCCCATCGACTGACCGCACAGCGCCCCTACGGCCGTGGGGCCCGCCTCCTTCGGGAGGCGGGCCCCACGGCCGTACGGGCCGGCTAGGCGGCAGGCTGTCCCAGCCACTCCGGCAGCGGCTCGAGCTCGTCGTGTCCCAGCGCCAGCAGCATCGCGTCCGCGGGCGTCGGCTCGAACGGCTGCCGCAGCAGCGGCATCCCCGCCTGCTCCGGGGTCCGGTTCGCCTTGCGGTGGTTGTCCTCGGCACAGGACGCCACCGTGTTCAGCCAGCTGTCGGCGCCGCCGTGCGACCGCGGCACCACATGGTCCACAGTCGTCGCCCGGCGCCCGCAGTAGGCGCATCTGTGCCGGTCCCGGACCAGCACACCCCGCCTCGACCACGGCGCTTGTCTTCGGAACGGCACCCTCACATAGCGGCAGAGCCGAATGACACGGGGCGCCGGTATATCGACATCGGCACCCCGCATCCGCAGCTCGGGGTGGGCCTGTTCGACGACGGCCTTGTCCTGGAGCACCAGAACGACAGCTCGGTTCAGTGTCACCGTCGACAGCGGCTCGAAGCTCGCGTTCAGCACCAGCGTGTCACGCATCCAGCCCACCTCCCGTGTGCACCTGCCCACTCCCTGGCGGGCTTGGATCAACTCTGGACGGGCGCGCCGAGATGGACAACGCAATAAAAAATGCCCGCCTCCGATCACTTCCAGGACCGGAGGCGGGCAAACGTTCAATGAACGTCAGGCTTCAATCGGGGGCATCAGCCCTCGGCCGGGACCTCGTACTCACCGATGAGCTGTGCGCGCCCCAGCGTGTGGAACCGCAGATTGAAGCCGACCACCGCGGGAGAGGCGTCCGCGTCCGGACCCAGCTTCTCCTGGTCGACGGCGTACACGGTGAACACGTACCGGTGCGGCCCGTCCCCGGGCGGCGGTGCGGCACCACCGAAGTCCTTCGACCCGTAGTCGTTGCGCGCATGCACCGCCCCCGCGGGCAGCCCCTCGAACTGTCCGCCGCCCGCGCCCGCGGGCAGCTCGGTGACCGACGCCGGGATGTCGAACAGCACCCAGTGCCAGAACCCGCTGCCCGTCGGGGCGTCCGGGTCGTAGCAGGTCACGGCGAAGCTCTTGGTCTCCGGCGGGAAGCCCTCCCAGCGCAGGTGCGGCGACACATTCCCGGCCGCGTGGACCTGAGCGTCCTTGAGCGTGGCCCCCGGCTCGACATCCTCACTCGTCACCGTGAACGACGGCACGGGCGGATGGAAGTCATGGGGCAGGGGCCGCCTCTTCGGCTCGGTCACCTCGGTACCTCCCAATCAGTGGATCATCAGGTTCCCGTGCAGAGCCTAGGGCCTGTCTGACAATTCGCGTCGTCGCCCGAAGGGCGGGCCTGCGGCGAGAGTGCGTGCATGACGTCGTGGGCCAGACGGGAATTGTCAGACAGGCCCTAGAACCAGCTGCGCTTGCTGCCGACCTCCGACAGCCACTGGTGGAGATAACCGGGCCAGTCCGTGGTCCGGTAGTCGTGCAGACCCACCGTGAAGGCGCGGTAGGAGTCGCTGCCCTCGCTGAACAGCCCCGGCTTCTTGTCCATCTCCAGGACGACGTCCATCTCCCGCTCGTCCGCGACGAAGCTCAGCTCCACCTGGTTCAGACCGCGGTACTGCGACGGCGGGAAGAACTCGATCTCCTGGTAGAACGGCAGCCGCTGCCGCGTCCCCCGGATCACACCGCGCTCCATGTCCGCGTTCTTGAAGCGGAAGCCCAGCTGGATGAAGGCGTCCAGGATGGCCTTCTGGGCCGGCAGCGGATGCACATGGACCGGGTCCAGATCCCCGGAGTCCACGGCACGCGCGATCTCCAGCTCCGTCGTCACCCCGATGTGCATCCCGCGCAGCGCCTGCCCGTCGATCATGGTGACCGGGGTCTCCCAGGGGATCTCAAGACCGAACGGCACCACGTGCACGGCACCGGCCTGGAGCTCGAAGGCACCGCCGAGACGCACCTTGGTGAACTCGATGTCCTGCTTGTACTCGGTGTCGTCGTGCCCCTCGACCTCGACCTTGGCCTGGAGCCCCACGTTCAGACCCTCGACCGACTGGTTCACCGAACCGCCCTGGATCCGCACCTCACCCTGGACCACGCCGCCCGGTACGACATTGACCTCGGCGAGCACCGTCTCCACCGACGCCCCGCCGGCCCCCAGGCTCGCGAGCAGTCGCTTGAACCCCATGAAACTTCCCTCCCGGACGGCATACGATCCGCCGTCCCGCATCGTGCACGCGTACGTGGAACCTTGATCCCGCTACACGCGATCCGGCCCCGGGCCGGTTCCGTGCCCTCACCCTTCCAAGGGCGGGGACTTTTGACCACCCCTTGGTACGCACCCGCCTGGACTACGCTCGTACGCCGTGATCGCGACCCCTGACCGTACGCCCCTGCCCAGGAACTTCTTCGACCGGCCCGTGCTGGAGGTCGCCCCCGACCTGCTGGGCCGCATCCTCGTCCGCACCACCCCGGACGGCCCGATCGAACTGCGCCTGACCGAGGTCGAGGCCTACGACGGCCCCAACGACCCCGGTTCCCACGCCTATCGCGGCCGCACCCCCCGCAATGACGTGATGTTCGGCCCGCCCGGCCATGTGTACGTCTACTTCACCTATGGCATGTGGCACTGCATGAACCTGGTGTGCGGCCCGGAGGGGAGTGCCAGTGCGGTGCTGCTGCGCGCCGGGGAGATCACCGAGGGCGCCGAGTCGGCCCGCACCCGCAGGCTCTCGGCTCGTCATGACAAGGAACTGGCCAAAGGCCCGGCACGTCTGGCGACGGCGCTGGACGTGGACCGCGCACTCGACGGCACGGACGCCTGCGCACCGGGGGAGACCCCCCTGCGCATACTGACGGGCACCCCGGTCCCCTCCGACCAGGTGCGGAGCGGTCCGCGCACCGGAGTCTCCGGAGACGGTGCCGTGCACCCCTGGCGCTTCTGGATCGCCAACGACCCCACGGTGAGCCCCTATCGGGCCCATACGCCCCGTCGTCGCCGAAGTTGACGCGGCCCTGGGGGATGCGTAATGTAGCCCGAGCCGCTTGACCGGGTATGGCGTTCAGCCAGCAGCCGGAGGCGGCCAACCCACTACTCACGTCACCTCTCGCAGAGGGCGAATTCGGCATGCTCGCATGCCCGAATTCAAACTCTCGGACCTCGATTATGAGTCCCGGCGAGAATCGGCTAACGTAGTGAATGTCGAAAGGCCGGGGGCGAAAGCCCGAAGCCCAAGGCAAATCCCGCCGACAGGGAATCGGATCGAAAAGGATCTGATAGAGTCGGAAACACCGAAGGGAAGCGCCCGGAGGAAAGCCTGAGAGAGTCTCTCGGGTGAGTACAAAGGAAGCGTCCGTTCCTTGAG
>NZ_JBIUBV010000021.1:0-110637 GCF_044548405.1 Streptomyces sp. NPDC052040
AAACGCCCGGTTACATTCCGAACCCGGAAGCTAAGCCTTACAGCGCCGATGGTACTGCAGGGGGGACCCTGTGGGAGAGTAGGACGCCGCCGAACTAATTGTGTGGGAAACCCCCGTGCCCTCAGGCACGGGGGTTTTCTGCGTTCAAGAGCCATGTCCGGACCCCCTGCACGTGGAAGGTGAGGGTGCGGGTAAGGTCAGGGGGCATCGTTGGCTCGTTTCCGCAGGAGGCCCCCGGGTGGAGGTCCAGGAGACCCGTGTTCAGACCGACCGGGTCCTCACCATCCCGAACATCCTCAGTATGGCCCGTCTCGTCGGCGTGCCCATCTTCCTGTGGTTGATCCTCAGGCCGGAGTTCGGCGGGCCCAAGAGCGACGGCTGGGCGCTGCTGGTGCTCGTGCTCAGCGGAGTCAGCGACTACCTCGACGGCAAGCTCGCCCGGCGCTGGAACCAGATCAGCAGCCTAGGCCGACTCCTCGACCCCGCGGCCGACCGGCTCTACATCGCCTCGACACTGGTCGGCCTCACCTGGCGAGAGATCCTGCCCCTGTGGCTGACCGGCCTCCTCGTGGCCCGCGAGCTGATCCTGCTGGTGATGGTGGGCATCCTCAGGCGGCACGGCTATCCGCCACCCCAGGTGAACTTCCTGGGCAAGGCCGCCACCTTCAACCTGATGTACGCCTTCCCGCTGCTGCTTCTCAGTGACGGCAGTGGTTGGATCGCGTCACTCGCTGCTATTTTCGGATGGGCGTTCGCCGGATGGGGTACAACCCTGTACTGGTGGGCAGGAGTTCTCTACGTGGTCCAAGTCCGCCGCCTTGTCCGAGCGGATGCCGTGGCCGATTGAGCTCGCCGATAGGCGGCCCCAGTGGATCGATGGCCTGCGTCGGGAAACTGCGGGACAATCTAGACGGGTGAAGTCGGCTGGACCGTCGTCTCTTAGAGGAGGACGCTTCCGACATGAAGGCCGTCGTTATGGCCGGGGGCGAAGGCACGCGTCTTCGCCCGATGACCTCGAGCATGCCCAAGCCGCTCCTGCCGGTCGTCAACCGGCCGATCATGGAGCATGTGCTGCGGCTGCTCAAAAGGCATGGGCTCAACGAAACCGTAGTCACCGTTCAATTCCTGGCCTCGCTGGTCAAGAACTACTTCGGTGACGGCGAGGAGCTCGGAATGGAGCTCACCTATGCCAACGAGGAGAAGCCACTCGGTACCGCCGGAAGCGTCAAGAACGCAGAGGAAGCACTCAAGGACGACGCGTTCCTCGTCATCTCCGGTGATGCCCTGACCGACTTCGACCTCACCGACCTGATCAACTTCCACAAGGAAAAGGGCGCTCTGGTCACCGTCTGCCTGACCCGGGTGCCCAACCCGCTGGAATTCGGCATCACGATCGTCGACGAAGAGGGCAAGGTCGAGCGCTTCCTCGAAAAGCCGACCTGGGGCCAGGTCTTCTCCGACACCGTGAACACGGGCATCTACGTCATGGAGCCCGAGGTCTTCGACTACGTGGACCCCGATGTCCCCGTCGACTGGTCCGGCGATGTCTTTCCGCAGCTGATGAAGGAAGGCAAGCCGGTCTACGGCTATGTCGCCGAAGGCTACTGGGAGGACGTCGGTACCCACGAGAGCTATGTGAAGGCACAGGCCGACGTCCTGGAAGGCAAGGTCGACGTCGAGATCGACGGCTTCGAGATCTCTCCCGGCGTCTGGGTCGCCGAGGGCGCCGAGGTGCATCCTGATGCCGTGCTGCGCGGGCCGCTCTACATCGGTGACTACGCCAAGGTCGAGGCCGGGGCAGAAATCAGGGAGCACACCGTCGTCGGCTCGAATGTCGTCGTCAAGAGCGGTGCCTTTCTGCACAAGGCCGTGGTCCACGACAACGTGTACATCGGCCAGCACAGCAATCTCCGGGGCTGTGTGGTCGGCAAGAACACCGACATCATGCGCGCCGCGCGGATCGAGGACGGCGCCGTGATCGGCGACGAATGCCTCATCGGTGAAGAGTCGATCGTGCAGGGCAATGTCCGCGTCTACCCCTTCAAGACGATCGAGGCCGGTGCGTTCGTCAACACCTCGGTCATCTGGGAGTCGCGGAGCCAGGCGCACCTGTTCGGTGCCCGCGGCGTGTCCGGCATCCTGAATGTGGAGATCACCCCGGAGCTGGCCGTGCGGCTGGCCGGCGCCTATGCGACCACGCTGAAGAAGGGGTCCACGGTCACCACGGCCCGCGACCACTCCCGCGGTGCGCGTGCGCTGAAGCGTGCGGTCATCTCGGCCCTCCAGGCGAGCGCCATCGACGTACGCGACCTGGAGAACGTACCGTTGCCCGTCGCCCGGCAGCAGACCGCCCGGGGCAGCGCCGGCGGCATCATGATCAGAACTTCTCCCGGTGTGCCGGACTCCGTCGACATCATGTTCTTCGACGAACAGGGCGCAGACCTCTCGCAGGGCGGTCAGCGGAAGCTGGACCGGGTGTTCGCCCGTCAGGAGTACCGACGGGCGTTCCCCGGGGAGATCGGCGACCTGTACTTCCCGTCCAGTGTCTTCGACTCGTACACCGGTTCGCTGCTGCGCAGTGTCGACACCTCGGGGATCGCCGAGTCGGGTCTCAAGGTCGTCGTGGATGCATCGAACGGCAGTGCGGGTCTCGTGCTGCCCAGCCTGCTCGGCAAGCTGGGTGTGGACTCGCTGACGATCAACCCCGGGCTCGACGAGGCGCGGCCCACCGAGTCGGTCGAGACACGGCGGGCGGGGCTGGTGCGGCTCGGTGAGATCGTGGCGTCGTCGCGTGCGGCCTTCGGCGTGCGGTTCGACCCCGTGGGCGAGCGGCTGTCGCTCGTCGACGAGAAGGGGCGGATCGTCGAGGACGACCGGGCCCTGCTGGTCCTGCTCGACCTGGTGGCGGCCGAGCGGCGCAGCGGGCGGGTCGCGCTGCCGGTGACGACCACCAGGATCGCCGAGCAGGTGGCGGCCTACCACGGGACGCAGGTGGAGTGGACCACCACCTCGCCCGACGACCTGACACGCGTGGGCCGGGACGAGTCGACCATCTTCGGCGGGGACGGGCGCGGCGGCTTCATCGTGCCGGAGTTCAGCAGCGTCTTCGACGGGGCGGCCGCCTTCGTACGGCTGATCGGGCTGGTGGCGCGCACACAGCTCACCCTGAGCCAGATCGATGCGCGGATTCCGCGGGCGCACGTCCTCAAGCGTGATCTCGCGACCCCGTGGGCGGTCAAGGGGCTCGTGATGCGCCGCGTCGTGGAGGCGGCCGGAGACCGCTTCGTGGACACCACCGACGGTGTGCGGGTCGTGGAGGCGGACGGCCGGTGGGTCCTGGTGCTGCCCGACCCGGCCGAGGCGGTCACCCATCTCTGGGCCGAGGGTCCCGACGACGCCTCCGCGCAGGCCCTGCTGGACGAATGGTCGGCGGTCGTGGACAGCGCCGGCCGGTAGAGCACTCCCAGGCGTGCGTGCCGGACGTGTGTCCCCAAGGGGGCCTGTCCGGCACGCCGGTGGGGCCATTCGGAGGTATAGCGCACGACGTGCGACGATGTGCGGCATGCCGCAGCCGCCCCCCGTTCGGAGCACACCGACGCGCCCCCGGCGTCCGGACGCGTCCATGTCGTTGCTCACCAACGTCATGGACCACAGCCTCGACGACGGATACGCCGAGGCAGCCGCCCGGAAGAAGGCCGAGGGCGCCGGTGGCATGCCCAGGACCGTGCGGGCCAAGCTGGGGCTGGCCGCAGGGCTGGTGCTCGCCGCGCTGGTGGTGACCGTGGGCGCGGCGCAGGCCCGGATAGCGGCCCCGACGGTGGCCAAGGAGCGCCAGGAGCTGATCGACCGCATCCAGGGGGAGACCGCGGCCGCGGACAAGCTCGAGGCCAAGGTCGACGATCTGCGCGACGACGTCGGCGCGCGGCAGCGCGAGGCCCTCAAGGGTGACGGACACGGGAACGACCTCGTGGACATCCTGTCGGGTGCGGTCGCCGTGCACGGCCCGGGAGTGAAGCTCGTCGTCAACGACGCGAAGGAAGCCACCACCGGTGGTGACGGCAACCCTCGAGAGACCTCCGGTTTCTCCGACACGGGGCGTGTCCGTGACCGCGACATGCAGCGTGTCGTCAACGGGCTGTGGGAGTCGGGCGCCGAAGCGGTCTCGATCAACGGGCAGCGGCTGACCGCCCTGTCGGCGATCCGGGCCGCGGGTGACGCGATACTGGTCGACAACAGACCGCTGGTGCCGCCGTACACGGTGCTCGCCGTGGGGGACGGCCAGCGGCTGAGCACCAGCTTCCAGAACAGCGCCGACGGCCTGTATCTGCACGCGCTTCAGGAGAACTACGGGATCCGGACGGCCATTTCCACCGAGGCCGATGTCCGGCTGCCCGCCGCACCGAGTGTGATCGTACGTACAGCACAACAGAGCACAGGGAAGGGCACATCGTGATCGCCGTACTGGGCCTCGTCGTCGGAGTCGTGGCGGGCCTGCTGGTCCGGCCCGAGGTTCCGGCCGTCGTCGAGCCTTATCTCCCGATCGCCGTCGTGGCGGCGCTGGACGCCGTGTTCGGCGGCCTCCGGGCCATGCTCGACGGCATCTTCGACGACAAGGTCTTCGTCGTGTCGTTCCTGTCGAACGTGGTGGTGGCGGCCCTGATCGTCTTCCTCGGGGACAAGCTGGGCGTGGGCGCGCAGCTGTCGACCGGTGTGGTGGTCGTCCTCGGCATCCGTATCTTCTCCAACGCCGCGGCGATCCGCCGGCACGTGTTCCGGGCGTGAGGCCGATGAGCAACGAGGACGGCACCCCTGGGCCCGGGCAGGACCCGCGGCCCGAGCAGGACCCCAGGCCCGAGCAGGGCCCGGGCCCCGAACAGAGCCCCGGTCCCGAGCGGGGCCCCGCCCCCGAGGTGGGTCCCGGCCACCGGCACCACCCCGGACACGCCAAGGGACCCCGGCACCAGCCGAGCCCCGGAGACGAGGGACCCCGGCACGAGCGGGCCCCCGAGGGCGAGGCGGATCCCGAGCACCGGCTGCGCCGGGAACTCCCGCGGGAGGTGCCCGCCGCGGCCCCCGCGACCGCACAGGCACCCGGCGGAGCCGAAGATTCCGGGGCCGCGCCGACCGGCCGTCAGCGCCTGGTGCAGGGGCTGTGGCCGCCGCGGGTCAGCCGGGCCCAACTCATCGTCGCCCTGCTGCTGTTCGGCCTGGGATTCGGCCTGGCCGTACAGGTCGCCTCGAACAGCGACGGGGGGAGCGCCCTGCGCGGCGCGCGCCAGGAAGATCTTGTCCGCATCCTCGATGAACTGGACAACCGCACCCAGCGTCTTCAGGACGAGAAGCAGGGTCTCGTGGATCAGCGGGCCGAGCTGGAGAACAGCTCGAACCGTGCCGCGGAGGCCCGCAAGCAGACCGCCGAGAAGGAGAAGCAACTCGGCATTCTCGCGGGCACCGTGGCGGCACAGGGGCCCGGGATCACGATGACCATCGGCGACACGAAGGGAACGGTCCAGGCGGACATGCTGCTCGACTCGATCCAGGAGCTGCGCGCGGCCGGTGCGGAGGCCATAGAGGTGAACGGCGTACGCGTCGTCGCCGGCACCTATCTGTCGGACTCCGGGAAGAGCGTGAGCGTCGACGGGAACAAGATCACCCAGCCCTATCGTTTCAAGGTCATCGGCAAGCCGCAGGACCTCGAACCGGCGCTCAACATCCCCGGAGGCGTGGTGCAGACCCTGGAGAAGGAGCAGGCCACGGTCACCGTGGAGCGATCGACGAAGATCGTCGTCGACGCCTTGCGAGCGGCGAAGCAGCCTGACTACGCTCGGTCGTCCTCCCAGTGAACCGGGGGTGCATGGAGCCCATCCGCCGAGGGCATCAGGTTGCGGGGGGTCGACGCACCGATTGGGTGGTGCGTGGTGGAAACTGTCTGGTGGATACGGACGTTGTGAGGATGTCCGGGTCGGCCGGTGTATGCAATCAGGGTTCGTCCTGCCCCACGGGCGGGTCTGTTTCGGTCAAGGGGAATCGCCCGTGAAGTTGTTTGCGAAGTTGTTCGGCAAGAGCGCGCGAGAGGGCAGCGACAATGCGCCCCGCCATCGCGCACAGCCGCAAGACGCGGAGAGCCAGCGCCCGCTCTTCCGGGACCAGGTCGCTGGTCCGGGTGGTGGCATTTCCGGAGGTCAGGGCGCGCCGTCTGTTGACCCTGGCGCGTCCGGGCCCATAGGTTTCGGGGACATGTCGGCCCTGGTGTGTACGAGGTGCGGCCACCGCAACGCGGAGAACAGCCGCTTCTGCTCCAACTGCGGCGCGCCGCTGCGGCCCGGGGCGGTCCCGGAGCGCGCGTCCGAGACCACGTCCACGATCTCCATCTCCGGACTGGAGGCGTACGACGCGGAGGTGACCGGCCAGACGGCGGTGCCCACGCTCTCCCCGGAGGCGCAGGCGGCGGTCGACGCGCTGCCGTTCGGCTCGGCGCTGCTGGTGGTGCGCCGCGGTCCCAACTCGGGCAGCCGCTTCCTGCTGGACAGCGATCTGACCACGGCGGGGCGTCATCCGCAGAGTGACATCTTCCTGGACGATGTGACGGTGTCGCGCCGCCATGTGGAGTTCCGCCGCGGCCCGGACGGCTCGTTCTCGGTGGCCGACGTCGGCAGCCTCAACGGCACCTACGTCAACCGTGAGCGCATCGACCAGGTCCTGCTCCACAACGGCGACGAGGTGCAGATCGGCAAGTACCGGCTGGTCTTCTACGCCAACCAGCGGGGCATCTGACCCTCCCCCGGACCCGGTCCGGGGGGAACCCAGGGAAGGTCCCATGCTTCACACACCGAGCGGCGGTGCCGACAGCGGCACCGCCGCCGCGGGCAGCGGGCTGATGAGCATCGGCACCGTGCTGAACGTGCTGCGCGAGGAATTTCCCGAAGTCACCGTCTCCAAGATCCGTTTCCTGGAGTCCGAGGGGCTCATCGAGCCGCAGCGCACCCCCTCCGGGTACCGCAAGTTCAGCCCGCACGATGTGGAGCGCCTCGGCCAGGTGCTGAGGATGCAGCGGGACCACTATCTTCCGCTGAAGGTCATCCGCGAGTACCTGGACGCCCTGGAGCGGGGTGAGGAGGTGCGGGTGCCCTCCCTGGGCCGTCCCCGTGAGGGCGGCGACGGGGAGGCGCTGGGGAGCCTGCTCGGCGATGCGGAGGTGGCCCCCGCGGCGCGGATCGGCCGTGAGGACCTGATGACGGCTGCCGGGATCCGTGCCGAGCAGCTGGCGGACTGGGAGGCGTACGGCCTGGTCACGCCGCTGATGGAGGGGATGTACGACGCCGAGGCCGTCACGGTGGCCACTCTGCTGGCCGAACTGGGACGCCATGGCATCGAACCGCGCCATCTGCGGGTGATGAAGGCCGCCGCGGACCGCGAGGCGGGCCTGGTGGACCAGGTGGTGGCCCCGCTGCGCCGCCACCGCAACCCGCAGACGAGGGCGCACGCCGAAGCCCGTACCAAGGAGCTGGCCGGGCTCGCGGTGAAGCTGCACGCGGCACTGGTGCAGTCCGCGCTGGGTGTGCGACTGCCCTGACGCGGGGCGTTCGCCGTCGGCGGATCGGCCCGCCCTTCTGTGCCCGACTACCCAAACGTCCCGACCACGGCCTAGGGTTACTGTGTGAACGAGCTCGATGTCGTAGGTGTCCGGGTCGAGATGCCCTCCAACCAGCCGATCGTGCTCCTGCGCGAAGTGGGAGGCGACCGCTACCTCCCCATCTGGATCGGCCCCGGGGAGGCGACGGCGATCGCGTTCGCCCAGCAGGGCATGGCCCCCGCAAGACCGCTGACGCACGACCTGTTCAAGGATGTGCTGGAGGCCGTCGGCCAGGAGCTCACCGAAGTGCGCATCACGGATCTGCGGGAAGGCGTCTTCTACGCCGAGCTGGTCTTCGCCAGCGGCGTCGAGGTCAGTGCCCGCCCCTCCGATGCCATAGCGCTGGCGCTGCGCACCGGGACGCCGATCTACGGCAGTGACGGGGTGCTGGACGACGCGGGGATCGCGATCCCGGACGAGCAGGAGGACGAGGTCGAGAAGTTCCGCGAGTTCCTCGACCAGATCTCTCCGGAGGACTTCGGTACGAGCAACCAGTGAGGTGTCCCGGACGGGACGCATGGGCACTCGGGCTGTGCGGTGCGATCAGGGGGCGAGACTCCATGCCGACGCTCCGGTCGATGGCGTGTACGACGTCTCACCGTCCGTCGCCGAAGCATTCGGCTAGCCTTTCCCCGCGGTGGGGCACGGGAAACCACTCCTAGGGTGATTATCACTCGGCGTGCCGAGTGTGGCGATCGTTGACGCACCCCTGGTGACTGCCTACCGTCGAGAAGGCAGGTCAAGGACGGAGGTCGGCGTGAGAAGCAGCGGCGGCGGTACCGCAGGGGGGGCTCCCGGACACAGTCTGGGAGAAAGCGGTCCGTACCCTCCCCCAGGCTCTCGACTCCGCGCGAGCGGGGGGTATCCCCAGCACGGCCCCACGGCCGCCTCCACCACTGGGCCGACGCCCGTGACCGCCGACGCGGAACCGGAGTCCGAGCAGCTCGGCTACCGGGGCCCCACGGCGTGCGCCGCCGCGGGCATCACCTACCGCCAGCTGGACTACTGGGCGCGGACGGGCCTGGTCGAGCCCAGTGTGCGGCCCGCCTACGGGTCGGGGACGCAGCGGCTGTACAGCTTCCGGGACGTCGTCGTCCTCAAGATCGTGAAGCGTTTCCTCGACACCGGGGTGTCCCTCCAGAACATCCGCAGCGCGGTCCAGCACCTCAGGGAGCGCGGCTTCAGCGACCTGGAGCGGATGACGCTGATGAGCGACGGCGCGACGGTCTACGAGTGCACCTCGCCCGGGGAGGTGCACGAACTGCTCCAGGGCGGCCAGGGCATCTTCGGCATCGCCGTGGGCGTCGTATGGCGGGACGTGGAGAGCGCGCTGTCGCAGCTGCACGGGGAGCGGGTGGACACCGGCGAGACCATCGTCGGCCACAACCCGACGGACGAGCTGGCCCGGCGGCGCAACCGGGCCGTCTGAGACACGGGGCGGCGTCCGGTCGCATTGTCATTGGCGTAGGGCAGCATCAGAGATGTGAGAACCGCGCCCACCATCCTGCATCTCGACATGGATGCCTTCTACGCCTCGGCGGAGCAGGCGGCCAAGCCGAGCCTGCGCGGGAAGGCCGTCATCGTGGGCGGGCTCGGGCCGCGCGGGGTGGTGGCGACGGCGTCCTACGAGGCACGTGTCTTTGGCGTCCACTCCGCGATGCCGATGGCCCAGGCACGCCGGCTCGCGCCCAACGCCGCCTGTCTGACACCGCGCTTCGGCTTCTACCGGGGCATCAGCGAGCAGGTCATGGCGCTGCTGAGGGCCCTGTCACCGCTGGTGGAGCCGCTCAGCCTCGATGAGGCCTTCGTGGACCTGGAGGCCGGGGGAGCCGCCCGGGACGAGGAGTCCGCGCGGCTCGTGGGCGTCGCCCTGCGCGCGGACATCCGCTCGGTCACGGGATTGACCGGCTCGGTGGGCCTGGCCGCTTCCAAGATGCTCGCCAAGATCGCCTCCGAGCAGGCCAAGCCGGACGGCCTGGTGCTGATCCGGCCGGGCACCGAGCGGGCACTGCTCGCCCCGCTCACGGTGCGCACCCTGCCGGGCGTCGGGCCCGCCACCGGGGACCATCTGCGGCGGGCCGGGATCACCACGGTCGGCGAGATCGCCGAAGCCGGTGAGGACGAGCTGGTCAGGCTGCTCGGCAAGGCCCATGGGCAGGCGCTGTACACCATGGCCCTCGCCCGGGACGAGCGGCCGGTGGTGGCGGAGCGCGGGGCCAAGTCGGTGTCGGTGGAGGACACCTACGACATCGACATCCACGACCGGGTCCGGGTCGGCACCGAGGTGCAGCGGCTCGCGGACCGGTGTGTGCGGCGGCTGCGGGACGCGGGCCTGTCGGGCCGGACCATCGTGCTGAAGGTGCGCCGGTACGACTTCTCCACCCTGACCCGGTCCGAGACCCTGCGCGGACCCACGGACGACCCGTCGGTGGTGCGCGAGGCCGCCGCCCGGCTGCTGGACTCGGTTGACACCACCGGTGGGGTCCGGCTGCTCGGCGTCGGTGTCACCGGGCTCGCCGACTACACCCAGGAGGACCTGTTCGCCCAGGCGCATCTGGCGGCCGGGGCGGCTCCGGCCGAGGAGCACCAGGAGCCGGACGCGGCGGTCGAGCCCGTGCGGGAGGAGCCCCCCGCGGCGGCCGGGCCGGTCTGGCGGGCGGGGCAGGACGTGCGGCACACCGACTACGGGCCGGGGTGGGTGCAGGGCAGCGGTCTGGGCAGGGTGACGATACGGTTCGAGACCCCCGACTCGGAGCCGGGGCGGGTGCGCACCTTCCGTGTCGACGACCCCGGGCTGGCGGCGGCGGATCCGCTGCCCCTGGTGGCGGCCGCCGAGGAGCGGTCGGCGGCGGGCAGCGGGGGATGAGGGGCTCAGCTCCCGTCGGGCTCCGCGAGCCGCCCGAAGTCGCGGTCCGGTGCCGCGGGCGGCGGGGCCACGTCCAGGCCGTAGTGGTGATAGAGCTGGAGTTCCTGCTCGGGGGAGAGGTGGCGGCCGACGCCGAAGTCGGGTGCCTCCTTGATCAGCGAACGTTCGAAGGGCACATAGAGCGCGCCCTCGACCAGCCGGCTGGGTTCCAGCGGTACGAAGGCGTCCCGGCTGAACAGACCCGTGCGGATGGCCGCCCACTCCGGCACCCCGGTCGCGTCGTCGAGATAGACCTCGTCGATCGTGCCGATCTTGACGCCATTGCGGTCGAACGCCTTGCGGCCTATCAGATTCCGCGGATCGATATCGGTCTGCACGGTCCCTCCAACTGGTCGCAACACATCCGTCAGCACCACAAAAGAGCACATTCAGCACTGCGGCCACTCGAAGGCAGCCTCCTTGCGCCCGCTGGTAATCTGGCAATCGGCTGTCGACCCTGTGCGGGAGAGTCCTCCGGAGCGATCCGGGGGCGCCGAAGGAGCAAACCCTCCCCGGAATCTCTCAGGCCCACGTACCGCACGGACGAGGTCACTCTGGAAAGCAGAGCGGGTGTCGATGGCTCCCGCTCTCACCGACGGTGAAAACCGGACCGCCTTCGGGCGGACCGGTGAAGCTCTCAGGTCGAGATGACAGAGGGGGAGGCCGTCGGGGTACCCGTGCCGGGGTGCCCCTCGAAGGTCGCGTCAGACCAGGAGGCCTCCGCAATGACCGCCCACCGCATTCCGCTCTCCGAGCTCGAACAGGGAACACCCTTCGAGCTGCGCCACATCGGGCCCGACCAGGAGGCGCGGGCCAAGATGCTCGCGCAGGTCGGCTACGGCTCGCTCGACGAACTGACGGCCGCAGCGGTGCCGGACGTGATCAAGAACGCCGACGCCCTGGATCTGCCGGGCGCGCGCACCGAGCCCGAGGTGCTGGCCGAGCTGCGCTCGCTGGCCGACCGCAACCAGGTCCTCGACTCCATGATCGGCCTCGGGTACTACGGCACCTTCACGCCCACGGTGATCCTGCGCAACGTCATGGAGAACCCCGCCTGGTACACCGCGTACACCCCGTACCAGCCGGAGATCTCGCAGGGCCGCCTAGAGGCGCTGCTCAACTTCCAGACCATGGTCGCCGACCTCACCGGCCTGCCGACCTCGGGTGCCTCCCTGCTCGACGAGGGCACGGCCGCCGCCGAGGCGATGGCCCTGTCGCTGCGCATGGGCAAGAACAAGAAGGGTCTCTTCCTGGTCGACGCGGACGCGCTGCCGCAGACCATCGCGGTGATCCGGACCCGCGCCGAACCCACGGGCGTCGAGGTCGTCGTCGCCGACCTCAGCGACGGCATCCCGGCCGAGCTCGCCGAGCGGGACATCAACGGCGTCCTGGTCCAGTACCCGGGCGCCTCCGGTGCCGTACGCGACATCCGGCCCGTCATCGAGCAGGCCCACGCGCGGGGCGCCCTGGTCACCGTCGCGGCCGACCTGCTCGCCCTCACGCTGCTGACCTCCCCCGGTGAGCTGGGCGCGGACATCGCGGTCGGCACCACCCAGCGCTTCGGTGTGCCGATGGGCTTCGGCGGACCGCACGCCGGATACATGGCGGTGCACGAGAAGTTCGCCCGCAGCCTGCCCGGACGGCTCGTCGGTGTCTCCGTGGACGCGGACGGCAACAAGGCGTACCGGCTGGCGCTCCAGACGCGGGAGCAGCACATCCGCCGGGAGAAGGCGACCAGCAACATCTGCACCGCTCAGGTGCTGCTCGCCGTGATGGCCGGGATGTACGCCGTCTACCACGGCCCCGAGGGCCTGCGGACCGTCGCCCGGCGCACCCACCGGTACGCCGCGATCCTGGCCGCGGGGCTCACCGCGGGCGGGGTCGAGGTCGTCCACGGCTCCTACTTCGACACGCTGACCGTGCGGGTGCCGGGGCGGGCCGCGGAGATCGTCACCGCCGCCCGGGAGCGCGGTGTGAACCTGCACCTGGTCGACGCCGACCAGGTGTCGATCGCCTGTGACGAGACGACCGGGCGGGCTCAGCTGGGCGCCGTCTGGGCCGCGTTCGGCGTCGAGGGCGATGTCGCGGCGCTGGACGCCACGACCGGGGACGCGCTGCCGGGGACGCTGCTGCGCTCCGACGAGTACCTCACCCACCCGGTCTTCCACCAGCACCGTTCCGAGACCGCGATGCTGCGCTATCTGCGCCGCCTGGCCGACCGGGACTACGCGCTCGACCGGGGCATGATCCCGCTGGGCTCCTGCACCATGAAGCTCAACGCGACCACCGAGATGGAGCCGGTCACCTGGCCCGAGTTCGGGCAGCTGCACCCCTTCGCGCCCGCCGAGCAGGTCCAGGGCTACCTCACGCTCATCGGCGAGCTGGAGCAGCGGCTCGCCGAGGTCACCGGCTACGACAAGGTCTCGCTCCAGCCCAACGCGGGATCGCAGGGCGAACTGGCCGGTCTGCTCGCGGTGCGCGGCTACCACCGCGCCAACGGCGACGACCAGCGCACCGTGTGCCTGATCCCCTCCTCGGCGCACGGCACCAACGCCGCCAGCGCCGTCATGGCCGGGATGAAGGTCGTGGTCGTGAAGACCGCGGACGACGGTGAGATCGACGTCCAGGACCTGCGTGCCAAGATCGAGCAGTACCGTGACGAGCTGGCCGTCCTGATGATCACGTACCCGTCCACGCACGGTGTGTTCGAGGAGCACGTCGCCGACATCTGCGCCGCGGTGCACGAGGCGGGCGGCCAGGTGTACGTGGACGGCGCCAACCTCAACGCCCTGGTCGGCCTGGCCAAGCCGGGCCACTTCGGCGGCGACGTCTCGCACCTCAACCTGCACAAGACGTTCTGCATCCCGCACGGCGGCGGCGGCCCCGGTGTCGGCCCGGTCGGGGTGCGGGCGCATCTCGCCCCGTATCTGCCGAACCACCCGCTCCAGCCCGCTGCCGGTCCCGAGACGGGCGTCGGACCCATCTCGGCCGCCCCCTGGGGCTCCGCGGGCATCCTGCCGATCTCCTGGGCGTATGTGCGGCTCATGGGCGGCGAGGGCCTCAAGCGGGCCACGCAGATCGCGGTCCTCTCCGCGAACTACGTCGCCAAGCGCCTGGAGCCGCACTACCCGGTGCTCTACACCGGCCCGGGCGGTCTGGTCGCGCACGAGTGCATCATCGACCTGCGCCCGCTGACCAAGGCGACCGGCGTGAGCGTCGACGACGTGGCCAAGCGCCTGATCGACTACGGCTTCCACGCGCCGACCATGTCGTTCCCGGTGGCCGGCACGCTGATGATCGAGCCCACCGAGTCCGAGGACCTCATCGAGCTCGACCGGTTCTGCGAGGCGATGATCGCCATCCGCGCCGAGATCGAGAAGGTCGGTTCGGGCGAGTGGCCCGCCGAGGACAACCCGCTGCGGGGTGCCCCGCACACCGCCGAGGCGCTCGGCGGGGCCTGGGAGCACGCGTACTCCCGTCAGGAGGCCGTCTTCCCGGCCGGTGTGTCGGCCGCCGACAAGTACTGGCCGCCGGTGCGCCGGATCGACCAGGCCTTCGGCGACCGCAACCTGGTCTGCTCCTGCCCGCCGCTGGACGCCTACGAGGAGTAGTCGGCAGGGGGTATGCGTCGGGGCCGGTGCGGAGCGTGTTGTCTCCGGCCGGCCCCTGCTGTTCCGGGGGCGGCGTGCGCCCCTCGCCGCGCGGAGCGGTGTCCGCCCCGGGCGTGCCGCTCAGGCGGCGGTCATCGCCAGCGGGCGGTGCGGGGCGATGATCTGCCCGTCGGGCAGAAGCTCACCGGTGTCCTCGAAGAGCAGCACGCCGTTGCACAGCAGGCTCCACCCCTGTTCCGGGTGGTGCGCCACGAGGCGGGCGGATTCCCGGTCGGCGGATTCGGCGGTCGGGCACGGTGGCTGGTGCTGGCACATGGTGGATGCCGTCTTTCGCTCTGACGTGATGGCTGGAATGGCTGTCGTGTCTGTCCTGCGGCTTGTCGAATCGTTCATGCCGCCCCCCGTTGGCGATGTCTTCCGGACCCAGTGTTGCCCCACGGAAGTCAATCCGCAGGCATTTCGCGGTACCGGTCCTCACAGGTTCATGACGCGTCACCCGGGCGGGCGGTTCGGCTCAACTCCCCGGTCACTTCGGATGGTTTGCCATGGCCGGATGGGGCTAGTCCATGCAGGTCGGACCGGGGCTGATCCCTCGTACGAGCAGGGTGGCGCCCGGACGAGCGGGCGGGGGAGTGAAGGTGCCTGACGCGCACACGGAGACGGGCCCCGCGGCGCCGGTCCTGGGCCGCGGGGCCCGTCTTCTGCGGGTGGGGGTGCCGTCCTATGCGGGGGTGCCGAGCAGGGGCGCCGGGGCCATCCGCAGGGTGAGCACCGGCAGGAGGTCGGCGACGCGGTGCGGGCGGTGGGCCGCGATACCGGGCGGGGCCGGGGCGAGCGGGACCAGGAGGTCGGTCGCGGCCAGGGAGCCCGAAGCGCCGTCGGCCGAGCAGTCGCCGTGGAGCCACAGGGTGAGCATGTACAGCTGCGGCACGGACAGCAGCCGGGCCTGGTACGGCTGGGCCGCCGCCTCCGCCTGGCGCAGCGCGCGTTCGGTGGCGGCGATGTAGGGCCCTTCGAAGAAGTGCGAGAACGCCCACCCGTCGGGGGTCAGCATGGTCTCGGCCGCGGCCACATGGCGGTCCTGGCAGCGGATGAGGAAGCGCCACCCCGCGAGCCGGGTGGCCCAGGCGTCCGCGGGGGTGATCCGGTCCAGTACGTGCACGGGCAGCGGGAGATCGGGGGTGGTGGGCCCCTCGGCGGCCCGCAGGGAGGGGGTACGAGCCTCCTGGACCGCGGTGGGGGAACCGAGTGCCATGAGGACGGAACGGAGAGCGGGCGCGGGTGCCGGGGGGACATGCAGCAGCATGGTGGGTCGCCTCTCATTCGACAGGCACAGTGACGCGGGGGGCGGGGCGGCAAGGGGCGGGCGGACGTCGCTGTCAGCTCTGGGGTCAGAGGTGCGGGGAAACTGTGCCCGTACGAATGGAGGCGCTGTGACGACAGGGCTCAGCACCGTGCGCCAACTCTCTGCCCACGTGCGGAAAGTTTATACGACACATGTTCATGCAATGTTTCGTCTAGTCGTCCCGCGCATGACGGACAAGGGGATATCCGGACGCCTTACCGGCGGGATTCGTCCCGATATCGAGTGCGTCCACCGGCCGCCACCTCGCATTACCTCCCCGTAACGGTCGGCTGATTCTCGCCGACGTTTTTTACCAGGAGGTTGCGCCTTGAAATTGCGCCGGGCCGCGTGCCCCCGGAATGTGCCTGGAGCCCTGTCCACACCAGCCTAGCGGGTGGCGACCCGGGACGGGGACGTTATCGATCGCGTTGCCGGGGCATCATCCACCGTGACCCAGGACAGCAGCGCCGGACGTCGGCCTGCCCATCTCAGGAAGGACGTACTCGATGGGAGAGAAGGTCGCGGCAGGGGCATTCGACCTGTCCGATCGGCAGCGCTACCGCGACAAGCTCAGGCAGTGTCTGACGGGACTTGCGCGGCTGCTGGAGGAGGAGAGGTTCGATCGCCCGAAGAACCTCATGGGTCTGGAGATCGAATTGAATCTCGCCGGACCGGACGGCATGCCGAAGATGATGAATGGACAAGTACTGGAAAGGATCGCCAGCAGGGACTTCCAAACAGAACTCGCCATGTTCAACCTGGAGGTCAACATAGCTCCGCACCGGCTGGGCGGCCGGGTATTCGACCGGCTTGCGGAGGAGTTGCGCACCTCGCTCGCCTATGCCCACCGGAAAGCGAACGAGGTGGACGCCGGGATTGTGATGATCGGCATTCTGCCGACGCTCGGCCGCGACGACCTGGTCTCGTCCAACCTTTCCGAGGTCGACCGCTACACCCTGCTCAACGACCAGATCGTGGCCGCCAGGGGCGAGGACTTCACCCTCGACATCGACGGGGTCGAGCGGCTCGTGTGCACCTCGCGCTCGATCGCGCCCGAGGCCGCCTGCACCTCCGTGCAGCTGCACCTCCAGGTGACCCCCGGGCGCTTCGCCGACGTCTGGAACGCGGCACAGGCGGTCGCCGGGGTGCAGATCGCCCTCGGTGCCAACTCGCCCTTCCTCTTCGGCCGCGAACTGTGGCGGGAGTCCCGGCCGCCGCTGTTCCAGCAGTCCACAGACACCCGGCCGCCCGAACTCCAGGCACAGGGAGTACGGCCGCGCACCTGGTTCGGGGAGCGCTGGATCAGCTCCGCCTACGAACTGTTCGAGGAGAATCTGCGCTACTTCCCGGCGCTGCTGCCGATCTGCGACGAGGAGGACCCGCTCGGCGTCCTCGACCGGGGCGGCACCCCCAAGCTCGCCGAACTCGTCCTGCACAACGGCACGGTGTACCGCTGGAACCGGCCGGTGTACGGAGTCGCCGACGGCGTCCCGCATCTGCGGGTGGAGAACCGGGTACTGCCCGCCGGACCCACCGTCGTCGACGTGGTGGCCAACGCGGCCTTCTACTACGGCGTCGTCCGCGCCCTCGCCGAGGACGCGCGGCCGGTGTGGACCCGACTGCCGTTCGAGGACGCCGCCGCCAACTTCGACAACGCCTGCCGCTACGGCATCGACGCACGGCTGCGCTGGCCGCGCCGCGGCCGCTACGGCGGGGTCGTCGAGCTGGACGCCGTGGACCTGGTGCGCGACGAGCTGCTGCCGCTGGCCGAGGCGGGGCTCGACGCCTGGGGTGTCGAACGGGCCGACCGGGACCTCTACCTCGGGGTGATCGAGGAGCGGTGCCGGCTGAGGGCCAACGGCGCGACCTGGCAGGCGGCCACCTTCCACCGGGCCCTGGAGCAGGGCCTCGACCGGGACGCCGCCCTGGCCGCGACCACGCAGCGGTACGGCCGGCTGATGCATGTGGGCGAGCCGGTGCACACCTGGCCGGTCGGGTTACCGGAGCCGGTGCCGCTGGGCTGAGCGGCACCTGCCGTAGTTTCCTCCGACTTCTTTTGAGCCCGTGCCGCGAGGCAGCCGTAGGACAGAGGGGGCGGTGCGTCCCGTACGGTGTCCGTGCTCCGTACGGCGTGCCGCCCCCGCGGCCTGTCGCGCACGATCTTCGCAACTTCTTTCGAGACCCTGACGGGGCGAAGATGGTACGCGGCGGAATCGCCCATGGCGCAACAGGAGGCGGGAGTGCAGGTGGAGGCAGGGTCGGTGGCCGATTCCTATCCGGCGGAGCGGCCGACGCGGCGGATTCTCCGTGATGAAACGCTGCTGGTGCTGGCGCTGTCACTCGGCGCCAGTGCCGTGTCCGCGCTGATCAGCTTTGTCGGCTCGGTCACCAGGGCGGGCGGGCTCAAGGACCAGGCGGCCACCCTCAACGCCTCGGCCGCGCCCGGCCGTCCCTGGCTCGATCTGGCCTGGCAGCTCTTCGGCATCACCACGGCGCTCGTGCCGGTCGCGCTCGTCGCGCACTTCCTGATGCGCGAGGGCGCGTCGCTGCGCACCCTCGGCTTCGACCGTACCCGGCCGTGGCCGGACCTCGGGCGCGGCGCGGTGATCGCCGCGGTGATCGGCTCCACCGGCATCGCGTTCTACCTCGCGGCCCGCGGCTTCGGCGCCAATCTCACGGTGGTGCCGGAGGCGCTGCCCGATGTCTGGTGGAGGTTTCCGGTCCTCGTTCTGTCGGCGGTGCAGAACGCGGTCCTGGAAGAGGTCATCGTGGTCGGCTATCTGCTGCGCCGACTGGACCGGCTGGGCTGGACCGCCGGTACGGCCCTGGTGGCCAGCGCGGTGCTGCGCGGTTCGTACCACCTCTACCAGGGCATCGGCGGCTTCCTGGGCAATATGGCGATGGGCGTGGTCTTCGTCTTTCTGTACCGGCGCTGGGGCCGGGTCGGACCGCTGGTGGTCGCCCATTCCCTGCTCGACATCGGGGCGTTCGTCGGATATGCGCTGCTCGCGGGCAAGGTGGGCTGGCTGCCCACCGCATAGGCGCGCGGGACGGGAGAGGGGGCGTACGGAACTGCCGTACGCCCCCTGGCGTGTCCGCCTTGGTGTCAGCCGAGCAGTTCGCCCTCGATGACGGTGACCGCGCGGCCGGTGAGCCGGGTGCGGTCGCCGCGGAGTGCGGTGCGGATCCGGCCGGAGCGGGCCGAGGCCTGGAGCCCGACGAGGTCCGGACGGCCGAGACGCTCGGACCAGTAGGGGGCCAGGGCGGTGTGGGCGCTGCCGGTGACCGGGTCCTCGTCGATGCCCACGTTCGGGAAGAAGCAGCGCGAGACGAAGTCGTAGCCCCGGGCGGGATCCTCGGCACGGGCGGTCGCGATGATGCCGCGTGCGGAGTGGCGGCCCAGCGCTCGGTGATCGGGAGCGAGCCCCAGGACGGTCTTCTCGTCGGCGAGTTCGACCAGCAGATCCCCGACGTCCGGGCCGGTGTCGAACGCCGTCAGCGGCTCGGCCCCGAGCGACTCGCTCAGGCCCCCGGGGATCTCGGCCCGGGTGAGCGGGGCGGTGGGGAAGTCCAGGGTGATGGACCCGTCCTCGTGCGGTACGGCGCTCAGCACGCCGCCGAGGGTGGAGAAGCGGACGGGACCCCGGTGGGCGCCCGTGGTGTGCAGCACATGGGCCGTGGCCAGGGTCGCATGGCCGCACAGCGCGACCTCGGTGGCCGGGGTGAACCAGCGCAGCGCCCAGTCCGCCTCGCCGCCGTTGGGCAGACGGTGGGCGAAGGCGGTCTCGGCGTGGTTGACCTCGCGCGCCACGTTCTGGAGCCAGTCGTCCTCGGGGAACGTGTCGAGGAGGAGGACACCGGCCGGGTTGCCGGCGAAGGGACGGTCGGTGAAGGCGTCGACGATTCGAATCCGCATGGGCCGACGCTAGACCCCGTGAAAGGGACTCGGCCAAGGCCAATACGGGGTTCGTGGTCTGCTGCGCGGGCGGCCCCCGTCCGGCGGCCGCCGCGAACACCCGGATGCCGGTCCGGCTGCCGCAGGAATCACAGGATCCGAGCAATCACACGATCCGAGGGATCACGCGATCTGGATGGCGACGACCTTCGGGGGACGGTTCGGGAAGGTGATGTCGTGCCAGGAAGTTTTCGCCGCCCACGCACTGGTCGTGGTCGATGGCGAAGGCGTTGCCGCAACACTCCGGGTGCGCACCGAGGGATCGCAGCATCACCCGATCGTGGCGCTGTGCTCAGCGGGCGAACTTCTCGATGGCGGCCGGGGTGACCGGGGTGAAGAAGTTGACGAGGTTGCCATCGGGGTCGCGGAACAGGAGCGCGCGGTTCCCCCAGGGCATCGTGGTCGGCTCGTTGACGAAGTCCTCCACGAAGCCGCTGAGGTTCTTGTACACGCTGTCCACGTCGTCCACGAGGAATTCGAGGATGGCACTGCGGTTGTCGGCCGGGTGGGCGGAGCCGGGCGCAAACAGCGGGACGGTGCGGGTGCTGCCGATCGCGAGGGTGGCCGAGGCGGCCCGCAACTCGGCGAAGTCCTCGTTCGCCCAGACCGCGGACATACCGGTGACGCGCTCGTAGAAGTCGACAAGGCGGGCCATGTCGCCCGTGATGATGCGGACCGAGACGAACTGCATGGGGATTCTCCTCCGGTTGGTCGGTGCCAGTGACTGCACGCTACGACCAATACCGGGCGGAACCGGTCCGGTATCCGCGGGAGAATGACGGACATGGCCCGCCCCCTTGCCCGCGTCCTCACCCTTCTGGAGCTTCTTCAGTCGGGTGGCATCCGGACCGTGTCCGAACTCGCCGACCGGCTCGACGTCGACGAACGCACCGTGCGGCGCTATGCGCAGCAGCTCATCGACCTCGATGTGCCGGTCGAGTCGGTACGCGGCCGCTACGGGGGCTATCGGCTCGCCCCCGGATACCGCCTGCCCCCGCTGATGCTGACCGACGACGAGGCGCTCGCCGTGCTGCTGGGCCTGGTCGCCGGTCGGCGCTCGGGCCTGACGGCGGGCACGGACACGGCGAGTGAGACGGCGGCGGCCAAGATCCGGCGAGTGCTGCCCGAACGGCTGCGCCGCAGGCTCGACGCCCTGCTCGGCTCACTCGCCTTCACGGATCCGCCGGAGAGACCGGCGGCCGTCCCGGAACCCGCGGTCCTGCTGCCGATGGCCGACGCGGTGCACCACCACCGGCCGGTCTCGATCCGCTACACCGCCGGTGACGGCCGCCGCAGCGAACGCACCCTGCACCCGTACGGGGTCGTCGCCCACGCGGGCAGGTGGTACGTGACAGCCGCGGATCTCTCGGCAGGTGAGGACCGCACCTTCAGACTGGACCGCATCTCCGGCGTGCGGACCCTGTCCGGCTCCTTCGAACCGCCCCCGGGAATCGACCCGGCGCAGCGCGTCCTGACGGGGCTCGCCACGGTTCCGTACCGGCATGAGGTGACCCTGCGCATCCAGGGGACGGCCGAGCAGATCCACACCCGGCTCCCCGCCAGCGTCGCGATCGTGTCGGAACTGCCCTCCCCGGGCGGCGCGGACCCGGAGGCGGAGCGCTGGTCCCGTGTCGAACTGCGCGCGGAACGACTCGACTGGCTGCCCGCCGTACTCGCCTCGCTGGACCGCCCCTTCGTCATCGAACGCCCGGCTGAACTCCGCGGCCTCGTCGAAGCTTTCGCCGAACGCCTCGCGGACTCCGCCCGCCGGAGCCCGCCTGGGTGAGGGCTCGGTGGCGGCCGCCCTGGTCAGCGGGAGCGACCCGGAGGGCGGGTCGCTCCCGCAGTCCGCGCTGCGCGTGATCACGATCCTGGGCATGGTGTCGGCCCGGAGGGCCCTGGTCTGCGTATGGCGGCTGGTGGCCATGGTGCGCCGCGGAACCGTGTTCTCCCACGCCGCCTTCCGGTATGTGGACGTCGTCATCGGCGCCATCGTGGCGGCCGCCTTGTTGTGGTTCGCGGTGACGGTCGTCAATGCGCCGGGTCAGCGGGCCGACCCGGGCGTCACCGTCATCGTGGGCGGCGTGGGCGTGGCCATCCTCGGGGTCGCGCTCATGGTGCTCGTGTTGCGGATGCTGCTCGCCCAAGCCGTCGCGCGCGACGGCGAAGCGACGCGGATGCAGGCCGAGTTGGACGAGGTCGTCTGATGCCGATCGCCGTCGACATCGACGTGATGCCGGCCAGGCGCAAAACGTCCGTGGGCGAACTCGCGGCCCGGATGGGGATCACCCCCGCCAATCTGGCGGTACTCAAGAACGGCCGCGCCAAGGCGGTGCGCTTCTCGACGCTCGCCGCGCTCTGCGAGGTGCTCGAGTGTCAGCCTGGCGACCTGCTGCGCCGGGAGGCCGCTGAGGACGCCACGGGCGGATGACTCGCCCCGGGGTCGGCGCGATGACCTTTGGCCCCGTCAGTCCGTGGCGCCGTATCGGGACCGCAGGGAAGTCCGGGGGTTGCCATGCCGATAGTACCGATATATCGTTGACGCATCGCGACAGATCGACGATGGAATGGAGTGATGGCGATGCGTACCCGTGGAGAGGACTACGGATTCGAACGGCACGGACACCACGGCGGTGGCCGGAGGTCCCGCGGGGAGCGGCGTGAGGCCTTTGGGCCCTTCGGGCCGGGTGGTCATGGGGGTCCCGGCGGCCCCGGTTTCGGCGGGCCCGGGTTCTTCGGGCCGGGCGGCCCCTGGGGCGGGCGGGGGCGGGGCGGACCGCGGGGCAGGGCACGGCGAGGCGATGTACGGGCCTCGATCCTGGCCCTCCTCAAGGATCGGCCCATGCACGGCTACGAGATGATCCAGGAGATCGCCGAGCGCAGCGGCGGGGCGTGGAAGCCCAGCCCGGGGTCGGTCTACCCGACCCTTCAGCTGCTGGAGGACGAGGGGCTGATCGCCAGCGAGAGTGAGGGCGGCAAGAAGCTCTTCTCGCTTACCGAGGCGGGTCGTACCGCGGCCGAGGACGGCCCGGAGGCTCCCTGGGAGGAGGCCTCGCGCGGTGTCGACTGGGAGGCGCTGCACGAGATCCGGCAGGCCGGATTCGGTCTGATGGAGGCCTTCGGCCAGGTCTGGAAGACCGGCAGCAAGGAGCAGCGCGAGAAGGCCCTCGCGATCATCAACGAGGCCCGCAAGAAGCTGTATCTGATCCTCGCCGACGAAAGCTGACGGGGGGCGGGCCGCGGGCCGCGGCCCGGGGAGGCGCCCGGCGGTCTTCGGGCGCCGGGCGCCGCTGGCTGGGCGCGGGCGCCGGTGCATTTGCGTGTGCGCGCGGGCGGCCGGGTGGGTGTGCGTGCGCTCGGCCGCCCGGGGCCCGGCGGCCAGGGTGCCTGTGCGTGTGCTCGCCTGCCGGGTGGCTCTGCGCGTGCCGCATCGAGGTGGGGTCGGCGTGACTCAGTAGGCCAGCGTGCCGAGGCGGCGCAGTGACTCGTGCAGTGCCGTCGTGGCCGAGTCCTTCAGCCTGGCCGCCATGAGTGAGACCGCAGCTCCGGTGAACTCGCCGTCGATACGTACCGAGGTGCCCTCGCCGTCCGGTGTCAGTGTGTAGCGGGTGGCCACGGTCACGGCCATCGGACCCTTTCCGCGAATGGCCAGGAGGCGGCCGGGTTCCAACTCCTCGATGGTCCAGGCGACCTCGGCGGGGAAGCCCATCAGCTTCATGTTCTCCTCGAAGGTCCCGCCCACCTCCAGGGCCGACGGGCCGCCGTTCGGGAAGCCGGTGTGGGTCGCGTTCCACTCGCCGTACGCGGGCCAGTCGACGAGCCGGGCCCACACCTTCCCGGTGGGCGCCCCGACATAACCTTCCACGCTGACTGCGGCCATGCGACTACCCCTTGGCGTCGGCTGCTGCGGTGGGCGCAGCTGCGGTGCCGCGGAGAGTAGCCCCGGGAGGTCGAATTCTCCAGGCGCGGTCGGGAGTTGGGGCGCGGTCGGAGGTAAGGGCGCGGTGCGCCCCCTGCGTTCGGGCGGGGGACGCGTGGCGCGCCGGGGGAAACGGCCCGATCTCATCCGTAAGGAGGAGAAGTCGGTCAACCGTCCCCACCCTGTGTCGGATGCGAAGATGGCCCCCGCCGGGGATGCCCCGGTCCACCGGGGCTGATGAGGTAGGAGTTGTGCCACCCTGTCCTTCCCGGCGGCCGGTCGCGGAGTCCGGCGCCCCACCCCCGGTTCCCGATGTCCGGCTCACCGCCGAACTGGCAGCGGTGGTCGCGGCTGCCCGCAGAAGAGCGGTACGGGACGGCGACCGGCAGACCGACACGGCGCATGTGCTGCACACGCTCCTGGAGTCGGACCCCGAGGTGCGGGCCGTGTTCGACGGACCGCAGACCGCGCGCCTGCTCGGCTATCTGGTCCAGCGGTCCATCGGCTACGGCCTGCGCTGGCAGGGCACGGTGGAGGACTCCGGCGCCCTGCCGGTGTTCGGCGAACCGGAGCGCTGGTCCCCGGCCGCGGCCGGTGCCCTGAACGCGGCCCGCGGCCGTGCGGCCCGGCGGGGCGCCGCACATGTCCGGGGCCTGGACCTGCTCGCGGCGATCCTGATGGACTCCGGGTCCCGGGCCGTCGAGGTCCTCGGCCGCGCGGGCGTCGACGTCCTGAGTCTGGGGGAGCGGATCGCGGGCACGACGGGGGAGCGGATCGGGGCGTGACGGGGGAGTACGACGCGGGGTTCGCGGAGGCGGGGGACGCGCTCCCGGGTGTGGGGGACGCTGCGCTGCCGGGTGCCGGGGACGGTGCGTTGCCGAGTGCGGGGGACAGTGCCTTGGCGGGTGCGGGGGGCGAAGTGCTGCCGGAGGTATTCCCGGCGCCGCGGGTGGCGGACCGGGGGCAGCCTCTCGCGTAGCCCCGGGGGCGGCCGTCGGCCCGGGTCCGGCGGCGGCGCGTCCACTCCCTGAGACGTTTCAGGGACAGGTGCAATCAGGGGTGACGCTCATGTCGCCGCCTGCCATTCTGTGCCGATGCATACGTCTCAGAGGGCGCGGGCAGACCGCGGCCGGGGCGCCGGGCTGGGGCTCGCCCTGGTGTCCGCGGTCGCCTTCGGGGGGTCGGGTGTCGCGGCCAAGCCGCTGATCGAGGCAGGCCTTGACCCGCTCCATGTGGTGTGGCTGCGGGTCGTGGGCGCCGCCCTGGTGGCGCTGCCGCTCGCCGTGCGCCACCGTGCGCTGCTGCGGGAGCGGCCCGCCCTGCTCGTCGGCTTCGGGCTGCTCGCCGTGGCCGGTGTCCAGGCCTGCTACTTCGCCGCGCTCTCCCGTATCCCCGTCGGAGTCGCCCTGCTGATCGAGTACCTCGCACCCGCGCTGGTCCTCGGCTGGGTGCGCCTGGTGCAGCGGCGGCCCGTCACCCGCGCCGCGGCGATCGGCGTGGTGCTCGCGGTCGGCGGTCTCGCCTGCGTCGTCCAGGCGTGGTCGGGGCTTCGCTTCGACCCCGTCGGAGTACTGCTCGCGCTCGGTGCGGCCTGCTGCCAGGTCGGCTACTTCGTCCTCGCCGACCAGGGCGGCACGGCGGGCCGGGAAGCCCCCGACCCGCTCGGGGTCATCGCGCACGGGCTGCTCGTCGGGGCCGTGGTCCTGACCGCCGTCGCCCGCCCCTGGACCCTGGACTGGTCCGTCCTGGCCGCCGACGCGGACCTGGACGGCACCCCGGTCCCGGCCGCCCTGCTGCTGGCCTGGATCGTGCTGATCGCCACCGTCCTCGCCTATGTCACCGGGGTGCGGTCCGTGCGGCGGCTCTCGCCCCAGGTGGCCGGGGTCGTGGCCTGCCTGGAGGCGATCGTCGCCACCGTCCTCGCCTGGGTGCTGCTCGGCGAGCACCTCTCGGCGCCGCAGCTGGCCGGTGGGGCGGTCGTGCTGGTCGGGGCGTTCATCGCCCAGTCCTCGGCACCCGCCGAGGGACGGGCGGAACCGGTGGCGAGCGGGGGCGCGGAAAGGGAGTTGTCGGCCCGCGGTACGGCCGCCTAGGGTACGGGTCATGCATTCGGACGCACTCGTTCTTCCGCCCCCGGCCGCCTGACGGCGGGCCCCGGAATCCACGCCCGGCACACCGCCGGGCGGAACGGTGCTGCCCGCAGATGAAGTCCACGGCCCGACCGACCGGGCCCTTCCGAACTTCTTTTGCATCTGCGGAGACCACAACATGCCGAAGGCAACCTCCGGCCTGCCCGTCGGGCGAGGCCTGCTCTATCTGATCGTCGCCGGTGTCGCCTGGGGCACCGCGGGCGCGGCCGCCTCACTGGTCTACCGGACCAGCGACCTGGGCCCCGTCGCCCTCTCCTTCTGGCGCTGCGCGGCCGGGCTCGTACTGCTGCTCGCCGTCCGCCCGCTGCGCCCGCGCTCCCGCCCCGCCGCGCCGGGGCCGCTGGGGCCGAGGGCGCTGCGGGCCACCGCGACCGGTCTCGGGCTCGCCGTCTTCCAGACCGCCTACTTCGCGGCGGTCTCTGCCACCGGCCTTGCCGTGGCGACCGTCGTCACCCTCGGCGCCGGGCCCGTGCTCATCGCGCTCGGCGCCCGGCTGACCCTGGGGGAGCGGCTCGGCCGGGGCGGCGCGACCGCCGTCGTCGGAGCGCTCGCGGGGCTCGGTGTGCTGGTCCTCGGCAGCGGCGAAGCGACCGTACGCCCATGGGGTGTGCTGCTCGCGCTCGTCTCGGCGGCCGCCTACTCGGCGATGACGCTGCTCACCCGCCGGTGGGGCCGCGACGGTGCTGCCGACGCGTCGGGCACCACGGTGGGCGCGTTCACGGTCACCGCCCTGGTCCTGCTGCCGTTCGCGCTGGCCGAGGGGCTGGTGCCGCACACCGCCGACGCGGTGCGCCTCGGCTGGCTGGTCGCCTACATCGCGGCGGTTCCCACGGCCCTGGCCTACGCCCTCTACTTCGCGGGCGCCGCCGTCGTACGGTCCGCCACGGTGTCCGTGGTGATGCTGCTGGAGCCGGTCAGCGCGGCGGTACTCGCCGTCGCCCTGCTCGGCGAGCACCTCACGGCGGCGACCGCGGCGGGCACCGCGCTGATGCTCGGCTCGGTCGCGGGTCTCGCGCTGACCGAGGCGCGGGGGACGCGGACGCCGGAAGGGGACGCGGTCACCGTGTGACGGAGGCGGAGAGACGGAGAGGCGGAGAGGCGGAAGGAGTGGCGGCGGGGTCGGACGGCGGCATCCGGGCGGCAGGATGCGCACCGGAGCCGGAGCCCCGCTCAGTGGCGGGCCCGTGCCGGTGGCGGGCCCCAGGAGTCGGGGGCTCAGGCTCCGCCTCTGCGCAGCAGGTGCTCGCGGGCCGCCGCGTCCCCCGGGCCGCCCCGCTCCGCCAGCCCCTCCGCGATGCGCTCCCGCACCGGATCCGCCTTGCTCCCCGCGTACTTGAACTTCGCCCGGACGCCCGTCACTTCGAGCCGTAGACCGCGGATGCCCGCCAGCATCCGGCCGTACGGGTCCTCGCCCGCCGCCGCGCGGGCCGACCCCCCTTCCGGCTGGAAATGGCCGAGTTGGCGGTTGAGCAGGTCCGCCTTCTCCTCGGGGCCGTCCACGACATGGGCGGTGCATCTGAGCTGGACCGCCGCGTAGAAGCTGGTGGGCGTCCCGTGTTCGGCGGGAACACCGGGGGGCGCCTGCCAGGGGCCCGGGACGTACACATAGTCGTCGACCACACTCAGCAGCACATCGGGGTCGGTTTCCAGGGCCGCCCAGAGCGGGTTCGGCCGGGCCAGATGACCGACCGCCTCGCCGGCCGCCGCGTCGTAGGCGAAGTGCAGCGGCTGGACGTACGGCGGCTCGCCCGGGAGTCCGTTGACGGCGAGCTGCCCGAAGTCGTGGGCGGCCAGCCTTCTCTGCACCATGTCCTGGACTCAGGCTGGGCGGTTAGGGCATCTGGAACCCGATCTCAGCAAGCAGGTCGCGTGTAGTGAGGACTTCGATCCCGCGGTCTCGCGATCGATTGGTGAGGCGCTTCTCGTTCGTGACGAGTGCGCACTTTTCGAAGTCCGCCGTGACAGCGATCAGAGCGTCGCGGGTGTGGTCGATGTTGCCGGACCGCAGCGCCTCGGTGACTTCCACGTCGTCGTGGAAGCGGCAGAAGTCCAGTCGCGAGTAGTCCAGAGCAGCCGCGCCAGTGGGGACAAGGGTGCCGAGGTCACAAAGGAGCAAGAGCAGGAACGAGCGGCGATCCAGGTCCGGGATTGCTGCGAGCTCGTCGATGTTGACGTGCGTGATCAGAAGTTCGATCTTGCCGTCGTCGATCGCGGACCTGGTGGCCTCGTAGGCACCCGGGCTGTCAGCTATCGGGTCGATGGCGTTGGAGTCGAGCACAAAGCGGCGCATTCCGCAGACGCTACTGGTCGCAGCCTCGCATTCGCAGGTGGTTTCTGATGACCTCCATCGATCAGGTTGCGACGCTGGCGACGTTCGGGACGGCGTGGGCGGTGCTCTCTGTCGCTCACAATCTCGCTGATCACGTGATCGGGCAGACCGACCACCAGGCGGCGGGCAAGGCGGCGCCGTCGACGATTGAGATCGCCGACGGCGTGAGCCCGCGGCGGGGCTGGGGTGCGTGCCTGAGGCACGTCGCCCAGTACCACCTGGTGATGGCCGCGATGCTGGCCCTGGTGTGGGCCGTCCTTCCGCTTCAGATGTCCTGGACCGGCCTGGCGGCGGGGCTCGCCGTCTCGGTGGTCACGCACGCCTTCTTCGATCGCCGGTGGCCGGTCCGCTGGCTTCTGGAGCACATCGGCTCCAAGGGCTTCGCGGAGCTGAAGGCGGCCGGGATGAACGGCATGTATCTGACCGATCAGGCCCTGCACCAGACCGCGCTTCTGGTGTCCGCACTGCTGATTACACGTCTGTGACCTGGGGATTCTGATGAGGAATCACAGGCATCCCGAGCGAGACCGGATTGCTTCGCTGGAACCGACGGGCTTGCTCGCGCTTGCTCCGCAGGAAGGTGAGGGTGAGGTCGAGTCCTTCGATCTCACCTCGCCAGTCCTCCTCGACAGCGCGTTTGCGGCGGGCGACGAGGTCCTCCTCCAGTTCGTCGAGGCGGGGCAGCATCTTCGGGTTGATGCTGAGCATCGGGCAGCGGATGCCCCGTTGACTGAACGAACCCTAGAGATTGCCCAGTTCAGTGGGCGGATGGAGTCATCGAGCACTACGGTCACCGGTCGTGATGAACGATGCTCCCCGACGAGATTTGGCGGCCCTGGTGGTTCCCCGGTGGGGTCGGCTGATGGAGACCGGCAACCGGTACGAGCCGTACCGGCTGATCGATCCCGACGGAGCGGCCGTCGAGGCAGTCGCCGTCTATTTCCAGGAGTTGCTGGCCGCGGGGAAAGCGCCGTCAACGGTTCGTTCCTACGGGATGGATCTTTTGCGGTGGTGGCGGTTCCTGCAGGCCGTGGACGTTTCCTGGGACCGGGCGACCCGTCGGGAGGCCCGGGACTTCAGCTGCTGGATCCAAGAGACCGTCAAACCCAGGAAAATCAAGGCCCAGGGCCCACGAGCGGTACGGGGAGCCGGTGCTGCGAACCCGGTGACCGGGAAGCCGTCGACCGGATCCGGGTACGCTCCGGCCACCGTCGTGCACAGCGAGACAGTCCTGCGCCGGTTCTACGATGTGCACCGCGATGCGGGGACCGGCCCGCTGCTCAACCCGTTCCCGCTGGATCTGTCCCGCCGCTCTGGGCGGGCTCACGCGCACCACAATCCGATGGACGGCTGGAGGCCCGAGCGGGTGGGCCGCTACCGGCCGAGCCTGCCGCGGCGGATCCCGCGATCGATTCCGGAGGCATGGTTCAAAAAGCTGTTCGCGGCGCTGCCCTCCAACCGCGACCGGGCCTTGGTCGCCTTCTGGATCTCCACCGGGGTGCGGGCTTCGGAACTGATCGGCATGCGTCAGCGCGATGTCGACCCTGGCCAGCAGTTGATCAGCGTGGTGCGCAAGGGCTCGCGGGCGGTCCAGCAGGTGCCGGCGTCGGCGGACGCATTCGTATGGTTGCGCCTCTACCAGCAGGAGGTACAAGGCCAGGTCGCGCGAGGCCGCACCCAGCCGGTGTGGTGGACACGGCAATACCCGATCCGACCCCTGACCTATCACGGTGCCCACCGGATGTTCGAGCGCGTCAACGCCTCGCTCGGCGCCGACTGGACCCTTCATGACCTGCGGCACAGCGCGGCCGCCCGCATGGTGCGCGACCCGAAGTTGACGCTGTCCGACGTGCAGTGGGTGCTCGGACACGCTCACCTGTCTGCCACGGAGGTATATCTGACGCCGCACAAGGACGAGGTCGTGGCCGGCGTGCTGGCGCACCACGCACGTCAGACCCGCGAGAACGTCCAGCCGGCGCCTCCGCCGCCGGCACCGGGCTACGACCCGGCGGCGCTGGACGTCCTGTTCGGGCGCTCGTCATGACGGCCGTCGTCAAGCACGCGACGCGCAAGACGTTGGAGATCACGAACGCGACCGCGGAGCAGGCACAGGCGCGGAACAGCCGGCTGCGGGAGCAGTTCCCGGCCCGGACCGCGGAACGGTGGTGGTCCCAGACCGCGCAGTCGTCTGAGGAGACGCTGCGACGCCTGACGGCGCCGCCGTTCCTCCCTGCGGCGAACGGCACCCGAGCCGGACGCCGCCGTGGGGTGACCAAGCTGCTGCACTGGCTGTCGAGCCAGCCCGGGGATACGTGGCAGCAGCGCTGGATGGCTACGGGGGCCGAGGACTTGTGCGGAGCCGCCTGGGTGGAGCTCCCACAGCGGTGGTTGAGCGAGCGCGGGCCCTCACCGTCGCATGACCGGGAAGACCTGACCTCTGGGCTGCTCATGCTGATCTGCGGAGACGTCGTCCGTCCTGCTCTGCCGTGGATGCTCACCCGCACGCACCGGTATCTCGCCTCTGTGATGGCCGAGGTTCGAGACCCGGACGGATTCGCGCGCCTGCACCAGCTGGCCGCCGCCGGGCCAGCGAGCTCGCGCAAGGATGCGCAGATCGCCGCGACGCGGATCGCCACTCTGCTGGCCTGCAAGGGCGGACGGATCGGCGACATCACCGTCGGCGACTGCGTGGAGCTCGTCGATACCCAGCGCCGGGTGCACGCCCGCGGCGGGCAGAAGAAGGTCGACTTCTACCTGCGGCTGCGGGCCATGGGCATCTTCCCCGAGGATGCCCCGGCCACGATTCGTGCCTTCGGGCTCGCTCTGGGCCAGTTGAGCATCGAAGAGTTGGTGGACCGCTACCGGATCCGGTGCCAACCGGTACGCGACGTGATCGTGGACTATCTGCGCGAGCGCCAACCATCGCTGGACTTCGCCAGCCTGGACGCGATCTCGCGCACGCTCGCGGGCCTGTTCTGGGCCCGGATCGAAGCTCTGGCGCCGGGAATCGACTCACTGCGGCTGCCCCCGGCGGTGGCTCGCGCCTGGAAGAACGACCTGAAAGTCAAGAAGCGCAACGTCGTTGGCCCCGACGGCAAGAGCGTCGAGGTCTCCAGCCCGCGACTCAACGCCAAGGACGAACTCATGCGCGTCCGAGCGTTCTACCTCGACATCGCGCAATGGGCGGCCGAGGAACCGGCCCGCTGGGGGACATGGGCCGTGCCCTGTCCGATCAGCGACGACGAGATCCACAAGGCAAAGGAACGCAAGAGACGCAAAGCCCGGATGGATCAGCGCACCCGCGAGCGGCTTCCCGTCCTTCCAATCTTGGTCGGCACCACCGACCGGCGGCGCCGTGAAGCCGCCGGCCTGCTCCAGGCGGCGGGAGACACCGAGTCCGGAGAACTGATCCCCGGCACCGGCGGGGCCCTGCGCAGAGCCATCGCTCCGAAGGCCGCAGGCCACCTCACGTGGGCCGAAGAGACCTCCAGCGGGCGCCGACGGAACCTGTCCTATGAAGAAGAGGAAGCCTTCTGGGCCTTCGCCGCGATCGAGGTCCTGCGTCTGACCGGCGTTCGCAACGAGGAACTCCTGGAACTTACGCACCACAGCGTCACCCAGTACCGGCTCCCAGTCACCGGCGAGGTCGTCCCGCTGCTGCAGATCGCTCCGTCCAAGACCGACACCGAGCGACTCCTGTTGGTCAGCCCGGAACTCGCCGACGTCCTCAGCGCCATCATCAGTCGACTGCGCGGCCCCGGCGGGATGGTTCCGCTGGTGGCCGCTTATGACGTCCGCGAGAAGGTCTGGAACCCGCCGATGCCGCTGCTGTTCCAGCGCGGCATCGGCTCCGAGCACCGCGCTTTCACGCCGACCGCGATCCGCAAACTGCTGATCAATGCGCTGGCCGCGACGGGGCTGACCAACGCCGAAGGTGAGGCACTGTCCTTCTCTCCCCACGACTTTCGAAGGATCTTCGTCACCGACGCCATCATGAACGGACTGCCCCCACACATTGCCCAGGTCATCTGCGGTCACAAGAGCATCGACACCACGATCGGATACAAGGCGGTCTACCCTGCCGAGACGATCGAGGCCCACCGGGCGTTCATCGCCCGCCGACGGGCCTCCCGTCCCGGCGAGGAGTACCGGATCCCGACAGAGGAGGAGTGGGACGCCTTCCTCGCCCACTTCGAGAAGCGGAAGGTGTCCCTCGGCACCTGCGCACGCGCCTTCGGATCCCCCTGCGTCCATGAGCACGCTTGTGTCAGATGCTCGCTCCTCCGACCAGATCCGGCCCAGCGGGAACGGCTTGCCGAGATCCACGACAACCTCATCGCCCGTATCGCCGAAGCCGAGCGCGAAGGCTGGCTCGGGGAGGTTGAGGGGCTCAAGGTCAGCCTCGCTGGCGCAGAGGCCAAACTCGCCCAGCTCGACAGCCGACCCACCATCCACCTGGGCATGCCAGACCTCAGCCGCATCGTCTCTGACACCATCACCTGGCCAGGACCGACCGATGAGAAGGGCTGAGGCGATGCATGACGTTGCTGGTCAGCGCCAGCCCGGATTGTCGTTCGGCAGGAAGGTTCCGAACAGCGACTCATAGGCGTCGCCCTCCCCTTCGTCGCCGAGCAGCACATGATCGGGCTCGGTTCTCGCAACCGCTTCTCGGAGCTTTGAGACCAGTTCTGCTGTGGACGTCAAGTCGAGAGACAAGGCGTCGGCCAGACGGGCGCGATGCTCATCAATGTCGGGCTCGTACTCCGCAAGGTCCCGTTCTAGGTGCCCTGCCGCAATCTGCATGGCCTCCACATCGCCCCCACCCGAGAACTTCAGGCAGTCGTGCCAGCAGGGAAGACCAATGATGATCTCCAAGGCCGCTGTCAGGTCGTCAGCTATCAGGCCGGCCTGCCCCTCGGAGCTGGCATACACCACGGGCTGTCGGCCGCCGGGTTCGCCGCACAGGAAGTACGTCCCACCAGCAGCATCACCAGCGAAACCCTTCAGCGGAGCGCCCGAGGACAGGCGGATGTTCTCCCCGTGATCACCGCGCGAGATGTCGAAGTCGAGGACGCCTTCAAGGAGGTTGGAAACATCCGGATTGCTCCGGATCAGGTCGAGTACATGATCGGCTGAAGTCACGGCGGGGACGATAACAAGAGGGGCTGACAGCAGACCGCCGCGGAAGCGAAATGGGCACCTCGCCATGAACGGAATGCGAGCGTCGGTCCCTCACTCAGAGGCTGGACCTTAGTTCAGAGAAGCAGGCGTGTTCGTGGGCGCAGGGCGTCCCGTAGGGGCGTCCGCAGGAGCCGAGTTCGACGCGCCGCTTGTCGAAGTGGTCTTGGAAGTCGGACCACTCCTCGGCGGTGGGTTCGCGGTACTCCTCCGCCGGGCGCACGGACCGGCGCTGCGCGAGGAACTGCTGGTAGTGGGTGATGACGTCTTCTTCGAAGACAGCGACGTAGCCACGCGTGGTTCGGATGTCGAGATGCCCGAGCAGAGCGGCCCCGATGTGGATCGGCAGGCCGTTGTTGACCAGCTCGGTGGCGAAGAGCCGACGGAAGTCGTGGGGCGCGAACTTCACGTTTTCGAACTCGGGGCGAGTGACGGCGAGTTCCTCGCAGGCGCGGCGGATGACTCGCCAGACGGTGGTGGACGACATGCCGCGCTGGCTGCCGCTGTGCCGAGTCTGGAACAGGAACGGCATGTCCTCGCTCCACACCTTCTCGTTCAGGTCGTAGCGAGCACAGATGGGAACGGTGCCGTGGACATCGCGGTGGCGCCGGATGATCTGGGCGATCACGTGGAACAGCTCGGCGGACATCGGGATGACGCGCTCGCGGTCGGTTTTCGAGGGTGTGATCACGAGCAGTGCGACGACCTCGCCGCTGGGCCGCTGGTATTGGCGGACGCTGAGGTGGGTGAGTTCGGCCAGTTCCTCGGCGCGCAGGCCGGCCAGCCGAAGCGTCTCAACAACGGCCCACTGCCAGAAGGCCAGGTTCTCCCGGTGCGAGACGCGTACCAACTCGCCAGTGGTGCGGTTGACGGCTCGCACCGGCCCTTGGTGGCGGTTTTGAGTGTGGGCGACCTTCAGCCAGGTGTCTCCGTCGTGGGTGAATTCCTCGCCGGGAGTAACCGACTCGGCGGCTTCGAGCAGTGCACGAGCCTGTTGCCAGGAGTCGTTGACGTGCCTGCTCAGGACCGGCAGCAGCGGCTGGCGGTCGCGGGTGCGGTTGGCCATGCGTTCCTGCAGACGCCGACGGCGCAGGTGGAACCAGCGCAGGTCGTTGTCGCGGATCGGGCAGGGGGCGACCCACTGGGACCAGCGTTCCGGTTCGGAGATCGCCCAGGACTGCATGTCCAGGTAGAGGGAGCGGACTGCGAGCAGGGGGCTGTCAACATCGAGGCGCGGCTTGCCGTTGGGCAGAACCAGCAGCCGCTCTTTCCAAGCAGTGAAAGTCTCCTCGCTCAGCCGCAGATCGGCCTGACCGGGGTTGATGTCCTCGATGATCTTCCAGAAGTTCTTGACCAGGTTGCTGGCGATTCCTCGCACCGAGGAGTAGTCGATTCCCACGCAGCGTCGCTGGAGGTAGTCCACCAGCAGGTCACGGACAGCGCGGTTGCGCAGCTGGTGTCGGTCGACGATCTCCTCGATGGTCAACTGCCCGCGGGTCACTGCGGCCCGCAGGGTGCGCGGTGCGGACGCCGGGAACACACCCATGTCGTGGAGGACAGGCCAGGCCAGCGTGGCAGCGAAGGTGCCCGAGCGCGGTCGGGAGTCGGCCAGGCCGTGGGAGCGGCATTCGACCGCGTAGTGCAGCAGGGCCTCGGGGGTCAGGTCCGCCAGGTCGATGCCGAAGACGGTCAGCGCGCAGCACAGATCGAACTTCGCCGTGTTCTTGCTGTTCTTGGAGACCGACATTTCCTCCACGCGTCGGCAGAACTCCTCCAGCAGGGGGTCGTCGGCGACGCTGCGGAACCAGGCCGGGTAGTTGTAGAAGCGGTTGGAGCGGAAGCCCAGCAGCGTGGGGCGGATCAGCCGCATCGCAAAGGCGCGGCCCCCTCCCGCATTGACCCGGTTGCGGGCTCGTGCATCGTCGCCACCGAGGTCACTGATGGGCCGACCGCCCTCATCGAACCCGGACGCCTCCCAGCGCTCCTGCCAGGTGGCCCCGGGGAATCGTTCGAGCTGCAGCAGGAAGTCGGTCATGTCCCGGCGATGGCTCCACTCGACACCAGGCCGGGCGGCGAAGTGGCGGGCGCTGACGGCAGCGACTTCGTTCACCGGCGCGCTGCCCAGCTCGCCCAGCGAGCGGGGCGGTCTGCGGGGCGCCGGAGGCGGCGCGGGCTTGATCGCGGTCGGTGTGAACTGGCCGACCGGCACCTGAGTGTCGGGATCGTGCCGCCGTACTCGGCTGGTGGTGTCGCCCTTCGTGCGCAGGCTGTCGCCGACCTTACTTCCCGGCACCGAACACCGCCTCGATGTCGTCGGCGGCGTACTGCTGCGGCCATGTCACCGGCTGGACGGGCCGGGCGTAGTGCTCGGCGAGCTTGTCGACCAGGTCGTCCAGGCGGACCGCGGTGTAGAGGCTGGTGGTGGTGATATGCGCGTGGCGCAGGATCGACTGAACTTCCACCAGCGTCAGCTTCGGGTCGCGAGCGAGCCGGGTGGCGGCGGTGTGCCGCAGGTCATGCAGCGTCCAGCTCGCTCCGATTCTCTCGTCGGCGCGCTGGATGACGCGGCGGGCTGCCCAGTAGGTCAAGGGCCGTGGATCGCCTCGCCGGGTTCGCCAAAGCGGCGTGTCAGTCTCTGGCAGACCGGCCTCGTCGAGGTAGCAGGCCAGGTGAGCGAGGGACTCCGGGGAGAGCGGAACGGGCTGCCGGGCGCGTGTGCCCTTGGAGATCACCCAGAGCTGGCCCTTCTGCCACTCGACATCCCCGAGCTGGACGCCGAGCAGTTCCGAGGCCCGTGCCCCCGACGAGATGTAGCAGGACAACAGGGCGCGATCCCGGGCGCAGTTCATCTGCGCGAACAACTTGTCCCACTGCTGATCGGGCATCGCCCGCGGCTGCCGGAGCGGAACCTTCGGCCGCAGACGGCCACGACGGTGCTGGGCACGGGCCTCGATCGGCGACCGGTGAGCCAACGCCGCCCGGCGAGCCCGGTTCTCCGGCACGGGATTGACCGCTGGACCACGGCCGAAGGGCTGGTGAAAGGAGTAGAAGCCGTAGACCGCCGACAGGTTGTGGGCGATCGTCGCCGGCGCATACCCCGGCCGCAGCGTCGGTTTCCCGGTCTGCGGGTTGACCGACCCGGCCGGGAGGCTTCCCGGCCGACGCTTCCGCTGGGGGTTCCGGGCGCAGCGGAGCCACCCCACGAGCGCGGCGACCTCTGCCTCCGTGGCCTGTTCCCAGCCGACGTCCAGGGCCCAGAGCACCCGGTACCAGCGCAGCAAGTCGTAGCCATAGCTGCGGCAGGTGAGCGGACTGACGTCGCCGAGCGTCAGGTCCCGCAGATAGCTGCTGACCGGCTGGATCTCCCGGTCAGCGGCATCCACGACGTACCACGGCAATGACGGCGTCATACCCGCCACCACCGCACCCACGCGGGGCAGTTGAGCCCGCCCGTCAATCAGGTCTCGATGAATCGAAGGAGCTTCATGCACACCGGAACTCTCCCGAGACGCAGCACCCCCGTCGAACCGATCAAGGAGTTAGTGCAGTCAACGGACCAGGTGTGCCACTCGGCGTCCTCGCGGGGTGCGTCCCAGGGGTGGATCAGCATCACAGCGCCGTCAGATAGTCCGGCAGCGCGACGCCGGGCGGGAGGTCCCCGTCGGGCTGCGGGGCGCCGTACGTCCTGTGGACCGGGACCACACCCGCCCAGTGCGCAAGCGCGAGGTCCTCGGGCTCGTCGTCCACTCCGCCCGTGCGCACCTTGGCGGAGACCTCGTCCAGGTCGAGCCTGATCACGGCGGTGGCGGCCAGCTCCTTCTTGTTGGCCGGGCGGGAGTCCGCCGAGCGGCCCGGCACCACATGGTCGACCAGGGCGTCCAGGGCGGTGCGCCGCTCCTCGGGGTCGGTCACCTGGCGGGCGATGCCGTGCACCACCACCGACCGGTAGTTGACCGAGTGGTGGAAGGCCGAGCGGGCCAGGACCAGACCGTCCACATGCGTCACCGTGAGACAGACCCTGAGCCCCTCGTCGCTCCCGCCCGACATGCGCAGCGGGCGCGACCCCGTCGAGCCGTGGACATAGAGCCGCTCGCCGACCCGCCCGTACAGCGTGGGCAGCACCACGGGCGCGCCGTCGCGGACGAAGCCGAGATGGCAGACGTATCCCTCGTCGAGGATCGCGTGCACCAACTCCCGGTCGTAGGAGGCCCGCTCCGCGGAGCGGGTGGGGACGGTGCGGTCGGTCGGCGGGTAGTCCGCGTGATCGGCGCGTGCTGGCGTCGGCTGCCCGGTCCCTCGCATGGGTGCTCCTGATTGCACTAGTGCATAATGGTGTTTGTGCTAGGAGAATATCTGATCGAAGGCCGGGGTGCAGCAGAGATCGCGGCCGGCATCGAGCGCGCGGTGGGCGCCGGAGGGCTGGAGCCGGGGCAACTGCTCCCGCCGCTGCGGAAGTTGGCGGACGAGCTGGGGGTGAATCCCAACACCGTCGCCGCCGCGTACCGGGTGCTGCGTGAGCGCGGGGTCATCGAGACCGCGGGGCGCCGGGGCAGCCGGGTGCGGTCCGTTCCGGCCACGACGGGCCGGGACCACATCCATGTGGAGGTGCCCGACGGGGTGCGCGATGTGTCGCACGGCAACCCCGACCCCGCGCTGCTGCCCTCGCTGGAGCGGGCGTTCGCGGCCGCCGCGGCCCGGGGCGACCGGGCGCCGGTCCTCTACGGAGATGTCGCCGTGGACCCGGAACTCGCCCGCCTGGCCCGGGCCGCGCTCCACGCCGACGGAGTCCCCGACGGACCGCTCGCCGTGGTCTCCGGATCCCTGGACGCCGTGGAACGGGTGCTCACCGCCCATCTCAGGCCCGGGGACACGGTCGCCGTCGAGGACCCGGGCTGGGGCAGGACCCTCGACCTGGTCCCCGCGCTCGGGCTGCGCACGGCCCCCGTCCCCGTCGACGACGAGGGACCGCTCCCGGACGGTCTGCGCGACGCGCTGCGCGCCGGGGCGCGGGCGCTCATCGTCACGGACCGCGCGCAGAACCCGACCGGCGCCGCGGTGAGCGCCGCGCGGGCGCACGCCCTGCGCGCGGTGCTGAGCGATCATCCCGGGACCCTGCTGATCGAGGACGACCACGGCCACGGGATCGTCGATGTGCCCCTGCACTCGCTCGCCGGGGTCACCCGGCACTGGGCCTTCGTCCGCTCGGCCGCCAAGGCGTACGGCCCCGATCTGCGACTCGCCGTGCTCACCGGCGACGGCGTCACCGTGGACCGGGTCCGGGGGCGGCAGCGGCTGGGGCCCGGCTGGGTGAGCCGCCTCCTCCAGCGGGCCCTGGTGCGGCTGTGGTCCGACGGCGCGGTGGACGCGGGGGCGGTCGCGGCGGCGTACGGAAGACGCCGCGACGGGCTGCTCACCGCGCTGGCGGCACGCGGGGTGGAGGCTCATGGGGTCAGCGGTATGAACGTATGGGTTCCGGTGCCGGACGAGACCGCCGTGGTGGCGAGGCTGCTGCACGCGGGCTGGGCCGTCGCCCCCGGCGCCCGCTACCGGATGAGCGCGCCACCGGGCATCCGGATCACCGTCTCGGGGCTGACGGAGGACGAGACCGGCCCCCTGGCGGACGCGGTCGCCTCGGCGCGCGGCCCGGGTCCGGCGCGCAGCTACGTCTAGCGGCCGGATCCGGATCCGGAAGGTGCGTTCACCGTCGCTGCCGTGTCCCGGTCACCGGGCCCAGGCAGGTACCCAGGTCCCGGTGTCCGTGCGGGCGGGGTGCGCGGAGTGGAGGTGGGCGCGGAGTGCGGTGAGTGCCGGGTGGGGGTTGGCGCGGTGCCACAGCAGTGAGTGCGGGTAGACCGGCTCCGGATCGCGCAGCGGGATACGGCGCAGATCGTGGTCGACGGGCCAGACCAGCCGGGTGCGGTCGCCGACGAAGGTGGCCAGGGACGCTGACCCGGCGAGGGCGTCCAGCAGGGGTTCGGCGCCGAAGTCGGGGCCGGTGATCTCGATGGTGAGTCCGAACGCGGCGGCCAGGGCGTCGTAGTAGGCGGCCGACTCGGTGCCGGTGACGAGCCCCGGCATCCAGAGGCGGTGCCCGGCCAGCTCGGCGGGGGTGACCGCGCGGGCGGCGGCCAGCGGGTGGGACGGTCCGGTGAGCAGCTGCACCGGTTCGTCGAAGGCCCGGACGGCGCCCACCTCGCCCGGCAGCCGTCGGCCGGGCATGGTGACGGCGCGGAAGGACGCGTCCACGGTGCCGGAGCGCACGGCGTCCACGGCCGTGTCGGCGTCCGGGAAGGTCACCACGTCGAGGTCCGCCCCGGGGTGGGCCCGGTGGAAGTCGCGCAGCACGGCGGCGGGCCCGAGCCGTCGGCCGATCACATCCACCCGCAGCGCGCGGCGGCCGGGACCGATGGAGGCGAGCGCCCGCTCCTCGGCGCGCAGCAGGGCGCGGGCGTGCGGCAGGAACGCCTGGCCGTCGGCGGACGGGACCGCTCCCCGCGCGGTGCGCGTGAACAGCCGTACGCCCAGCTTCCTCTCCAGCGCGGCGACACGCTTGGAGACGGCCTGCTGGGTGATCGACAGCTCGGCCGCGGCGTCCTGGAACCGCCCCGCGTCGGCGGCGGCCACGAAGGTGCGTACGGCGTCCAGATCCACGTCGCGCATACTAACGACACAACCGGTGGTTGTAGGTCGAGGCCGATCGGTTGTTTGATCCGGTGCGCACGACTCGCTTGGATGCCGGGGTCGGCAGCAGGACGGTACGGATTCGGTCGCGGGGTGCACAGGGCAATGGCGGGTGGGCGGGCGCTCGGGCGGCGCTTCGGGTGGCTCTGGGGGGCGTACGCGGTCAGCGCGTACGGCACCGGGCTCGGGTTCGGCGCGTTCCCCCTGATCGCGGTCCTGGTGCTGCACTCCGGTCCGGCCCAGGTGGCCGCGCTGGCGGCGGCGGGGCGGGCCGTGGGGGCCGTGCTCGCGGTGCCGCTCGGCCCCTGGATGGAGTTCCGCCGCAAGCGGCCGGTCATGATCGCCGCGGATCTGACCCGGTGCGCGGTGCTGCTGAGCGTGCCCGCCGCCTTCGCGTTCGGACGCCTCGGCTTCGCCCAGCTCCTCGTCGTCTCCGTGGTCACCGCCGCGGCCGACATCACCTTCAAGGCGGCCTGCGGCGCCTATCTGAAGTCGCTGGTGGAACCGGCGGACCTGCTCGTGGCCAACAGCCGCTTCGAATCCACGACCTGGAGCGCGACCGTGATCGGGCCACCGCTCGGCGGAGCGGCGATCGGGCTGTTCGGACCGGTCGCCACCGTGGTCGCCGACGCGGCCAGCTATCTGCTCTCGGCGCTGGGCCTCCGCGCCGTCGGCGGAACGGAACCGCACCCTCCCGGCACCGGCACACCGCGGCTGCGCGCGGGGGATCTGCTCGCGGGATGGCGGCACATCCTCGCCCACCCCCTGCTGCGCCCGCTGTTCTTCAACACCCTCGCGGTCAACGGCCTGATCATGGCCTCCGAACCCCTGCTCGCCGTCCTCCTGCTGGGCCGCCTCGGCCTCGCACCCTGGCAGTACGGCCTGGCGTTCGCGGCCCCCTGCGTCGGCGGTTTCGTCGGCTCCCGCCTGGCGCGCCCGCTGGCGGCGCGGTACGGGCAGCACCGGGTGCTCCTGACCTCCGGGGTGCTGCGCGCCTGCTGGTCGGTCGGGCTGGCGTTCGTGCCGCCCGGCGTCCCCGGGATCGCCCTGGTCATCGTCCTCCAGTTCGGCCTGGTGACCTGCTGCGGGGTGTTCAACCCCCTTCTGGCCACCTACCGGATGGAGCACACCGCCCCGGACCGACTGGCCCGCACCCTGTCCTCCTGGTCGGTGAGCAGTAGCGCCTCGATCGCGGCCATGACCGCCGGGTGGGGCCTGCTTGCCGCCGCCGTCGGCCCCCGTGCCGCGATCGCGGGCGCCGGGGTCCTCCTGCTGGCCACCCCGCTGCTGCTCCCGCGCCGCAAGGGCGCACTCCGGACCGGGCAGGCATCCGGTGCCGCGGTCCAGGAGGCCGTGGAGGGCGTCTGAGAGCGGGGCCGGTTCCGCTCAGCCGCGGCGTTCCGCTTCCCACCGCCGCTCCGGGGCCGGCCCCCGACCCGAGAGGCGAACCCGGCACCGAGGGCCCTTCAGGCGGCCCGCTCCACCCCCAGCTTGCGGAAGTCCCAGGAGACGACCTTCGCCGGGGTCAGGCGCAGCCAGGCGTGGCGGCCGTCGTACGGCATCTCCTCCAGCCCGAAGTACTTGCGGGCGAACAGGGTCTCGGGCAGGTCCAGTTCGGCGTGCAGCTCCCCGGTGCGGGGGCTCTCGCCCACGAAATCCATCGTGCCGGACAGCTCGGCGCCTCTCAGCTGCTCGTACTCCTCGCCCGTGTCCACCACCACCGCGACCCGCGGATTGCGCCGCAGATCGGTCCAGCGCCTGCTGCGCACCACGGAGTACAGCCACAGTGAGGCGCCGTCCCAGGCGAACCACAGGGCACTCACATGCGGAGTGCCGTCGGCCGAGACGGTCGCCACCCGGCAGGTGCGCTGGGCGGCGAGAAACGCGTCCAGTTCGACGGGCGTCATCATGATCTTCCGGCCCCGGCGCTGAGTGTCGGCCGCCATACGGTCCCCCTCTTCTTCTCCCACGTCGTGCCAGAGAGATCCTCTGACATCACGTCAGAAAAGAATGGGACGTCCCCGGCCTGCCTGCAAGAGCCGTCCTTCTTCCGTTCGCCCGCGCCCGCCGCTACCCTCGCCCGCCCGACCGCCGACGCCCGGGGGAGCCATGCCGTCGTACGAACAGCTCAGCGCACTCCTCGACCCGCAGAGCACGGTCCTGCTCACCGTCGAGTGCCAGCAGGGTGTCGTGGGCCCGGACGGCGCGCTGCCCGAACTGGCCCGGCAGGCGCGCTCCTCGGGCATGCTGACCCGGGTGGCCCTGCTGGTCGAGGCCGCCCACCGGGGCGGGGTCCAGGTGATCCACGCGATCGCCGAGCGTCGCCCCGACGGCCGGGGCGCGAACCGCAACGCCCGCCTCTTCCGCGCGGCCGAGCGGCTCCCGGTGCGACAGCTCTCCGGCACCACGGCGGTCCGTGTCGCGCCGCCGATCGAGGTGGCGGAGGAGGACTTCGTCGTACGCAGACTGCACGGGCTGTCGCCGCTGACCGGCACCGAGGTGGACACGCTGCTGCGCAACCTCGGCTGCCGCACCCTGATCGTCGCCGGGGTCTCGGCCAATGTGGCCGTCCCCAACACGGTCTTCGACGCCGTCAACCGCGGCTACACCGTGGTGGTGCCCACGGACGCCATCGCCGGGGTGCCTCCCGACTACACCCTTGCGATGGTCCGCAACACCCTCGCTCTGGTCGCCACGGTCGCGACCACGGACGAGGTGCTGGCCGCCCTCGACCCCCGGCGCCGCGGGACGCGGGACTGAAGCGGGCGGCCGGTCAGACGAGCTTGATGTCGCTCCCGGACACCATGATCTTCGCGGCGGGGAGCGCCTGCCGCGCCGGACCTTTCTGCACGCTGCCGTCGGTCGCGGAGAACTCGCTGTCGTGGCACGGGCAGATGATCATGCCGTCCGACACGTCCTTCACGGCGCAGCCCTGGTGGGTGCACTTGGACGAGAACGCCTTGAAGGTGCCCGCGGACGGCTGGGTGACCACCACGCCCTGCTCGCTGAAGACCTTGCCGCCGCCCTCGGGGATGTCCGAGGTCTTGGCCAGGACCGTGCCGCCGGAACCGCTCACGGCGCTGTCGCCGCCCGTACTGCCGTCGCCGGAGGGTGTGCTGCTGCTTCCGCCGGTGGCGGCGGGGTCCATCGGTGTGCCGGTGGCACGGGAGGAGGTGTCCTTCGATCCCCCGCACGCGGTCAGCGCGACGGCGAGTCCCGTCGCGCCGACCGCCGCCACCATCGTGCGGCGGCCCGGTCCCGAGACGGGGTGGAGCGATTCGCTGGTCATGCTGACTTTCCCTTCCACGGAATTGCCTGGAACTGCTGGGTGGTACGGCCTGTGGACAGTCGCTGTTCAGATGGTGCCGAGAACTTGACCGTTCGGGGATCAGGCGGGCGTCAGACACGGCCGTCGTTCCGCTGTCAGAGGGACACCGGGTGCGTCGTACGGCGTCCGGCCGCCGCCGGGGCCCCGCTGGGGCAGTACGGGGGCGCCGACGGGTCCGGCCCGGACCGGGAGAATTCCTGCCGGCCTCCGGAATACGTCTGACCGTACGGTTGAAAGCGGCTGGGGAGCCGTGCCGCGGAATGCGCGGCAAATAGCGCGATGATGGCTTTTTGTGATGGTCACGGATTTGTTGCTGGCTGCTAATCCGGGCGGCCGGGTGCGGCTCTGAAAGTAGCACTGAACCGGGCTGACCACGGGGAAGCGGGCTGGCTGGGTGACATTCGGGGGACGCATATCGGTGGTGTTCGCACGAATCCCGCCATGCCTCGATATTGACATTTCATGGCGGAACGGTGCGATTGTGTTCCGTATATGAACACTCCAGCTCGGCATTTTTCCTAATTATGGTACAGGAGAATTTCGCGCATGAGGACTTCACTTCGCAGGGCTCGCCTCAAGACCGTCGGTCTTCTGTCGGTCGCGAGTGCCCTGGTCGCAGGGCTTCCAGGGCACCACGGGTGCCCAGGGCGGGACGGGCGCGACGGGTGCCACGGGCGCGCAGGGCTCGGACGGTAACCAGGGGTCGCAGGGCTTCCAGGGCACGACCGGTGCCCAGGGTGGGACAGGTGCGCAGGGCGCCACGGGTCTCACGGGTGACACGGGTGTGCAGGGGGCCCAGGGCTTCCAGGGCATCTCGGGCAGCCAGGGCGGTACCGGCCCGCAGGGCTCCCAGGGCGCGATGGGTACCCAGGGCGCGACCGGCACCCAGGGCTCCACGGGTTCCCAGGGCTCCCAGGGTGTTCAGGGCGTGGCCGGGACCCAGGGCGCCGCGGGCACCCAGGGGACGCAGGGCTTCCAGGGCGCGACGGGCGTCAACGGCCCGCAGGGCTTCCAGGGCACATCCGGCGTCCAGGGTGCGACGGGCTCCCAGGGAGCCGCGGGTACGCAGGGCGCCACCGGTTCTCAGGGCTCCCAGGGTGTCCAGGGAGCGGTCGGCGCCCAGGGGGGCAACGGGCCGCAGGGCTCCACGGGTGCCCAGGGCACGACCGGCACCCAGGGCACCCAGGGCTTCCAGGGCTCGCAGGGCACCCAGGGTGCGACCGGTACCCAGGGTGCGACGGGCTCCCAGGGTGCGACGGGCTCCCAGGGAGCCGCGGGCGCTCAGGGCGCCAATGGGGCACAGGGTACGACCGGTGCCCAGGGCTCCCAGGGAGTGCAGGGGACGGCCGGTCCGCAGGGCTCCACCGGGTCTCAGGGATCACAGGGGACCAGCGGTGCGAACGGATCCCAGAGCGTCGTGGTGTCCAACACCCTCGCCGGACCGCAGGCCGCCGGTGTGTTCAACACGGTCGTCTGTCCGGCGGGCACGTTCGCCACGGGCGGCGGTGCCTACGACGTCACCACGGCGAATGGGCGGCTCGCGGCACTGCCCGGTGGCTCCCGCCCGGTCGGCTCGCCCCCCACCGGGTTCCAGTCCCAGCTTTCGAGCGCGACGGGCGGCGGCGACAACACGGTGGTGTACGTGATCTGCCGGTCGTAGCCTCCCCGGGCCGACAACCCGTACGAACCGCTGAGCCCCCTCCGCCCGGAGGGGGCTCAGCGGTTTCGTGCCCGACGGCTGACCTGTGTCCCCCGCGCGGTCACCGGCGGAAGCACTCCCCGCGCGCACCGCCCGCCGGTTCGAAGCACGTACCTGTCGGCGACGGCGGCGCGTTGGGGTCCCCCGCCGGGGGCCGCGATGTCGAGGGCGTCCCCGATGCGGGCGTGCCACAGCCGGGCCCAGGCGGCGGCGCACCGCGGGTTGTACCGGATCTCCGGCCGTGCACCGGTGGACGTGCGCTGCGCCGGGCCGAGCGCCCGGGCTTCTCCGGGCGTGCCGCGGCCCATGAGGCCGGGGTCCTCAGCCGTGCAGCCGGGGGCGGGCGGTGCCGTGCTGGTGGCCCGTACGACGGGATCCCCGGTGGCTTCATGGGCCCACGCGGCGACGCCCCCCACTGCTGCCAGGACACCTGCCGCGCAGGCGGCGGCGATGAGCGCCCAGGTGCGGTGCGGGGTGTCCGCCCCGTCGGGCGGGGTGCGGTCGCGGACGTCACCGGTGCCGGGCCGTGCCGCCGACAGGGGAGACGCGGGGCGTGTCGCGCTCCGGGCGCGGCCGGTCCCCTCCAGGTCGGCCGGCTCCCACAGCGCCGTCAGACGTTCCGGTGGCTCGGCCGCCAGCGTGCACAGGGCCACGACGGCCTCGCGCGGCGGGAGTTGCCTGCCGCTCAGGTAACGCTCCCAGGAGGACGTGCTGTACGGGCTGCGCGCGGCCAGCTCAGCCAGACTCAGGCCGGTCCGTGCCCGGAGGCCGCGCAACTCCCCGGCCAGCCGGGCGCATGCGGGCGCGCCCGCACCCGGCTGGGGCCCGCTCATCCCCGCAGCACCTGCCAGGTGTGGGGGCCCACGATGCCGTCGGCGGGAAGGCCCGCCCGCTGCTGGAGCCGCTTCACGGCCCGGGTGGTGTTCTCCCCGTAGACACCGTCCGCGCCGCCCGGATCGAAGCCCCGGTGGCGCAGCAGGCACTGGGCCTCCACGACCTCCCAGCCGGACTGGGAGAGAACGGCGCTGCGGGTGCTGCTGTAGCCCGCGTAGAGCAGTCCCTTCTCCCTTCTGACCGTGCAGGGGTAGGTCCTGCCGGGTGCGTAGGCGAAGCTCTGCCCGGACGGATCGGCCATCGTGTGTGCCGCCCCCACCGGGCCCGATCCGCCGCTCTCGTCGTCCATCCAGGGCGCCACGACCAGCAGACCGATGAGCAGCGCGCCGAGGACCGCGGCCGCGAAGACACCGACCGGCACCGCCCGGCGCAGGCCCCTCGGCCCCCTCCGCAGGGGGCCGCCCGGCGCCGTTCCGTCCGCGGCCGCCGGTTCCTCGGCGGCTCTCCGCCAGGACTCCCCGGCCACGTCGTGCAGGACCAGCAGCTGGGTCGGTTCCACGTTCGCCGCCCGCGCCAGCTCCTTCACCGCCTGCCGCGGCGGCAGCGCCTGCCCGTTGAGATAGCGCTTCCAGGAGGACCTGCTGCAACCGGTCCTGGACTGCAACGACATCAGGCTCAGACCACTGCGGTCCTTGAGTCGGCGCAGCTGGATCACCAGCTGCCGCCCCGGCTCGTCGAGAGAGTCCGGTACTTCGTTCCAACGCGACATGTCCACCCCACTCGCGTCAGGCCACCCGTGCCCAGTATCCCTCTCCTGGGTGCTCCGGTCCGCGGCTTGAAGATCTGTTTTCCCGGCGCTCGCCCCACGGCCGCGCCGGGGCGGTCCGCTGCCCGCCGCGCGCACCGCCTCCTCCCGTCCCGCCCCGGTGTCACGCGCCACGGCATCCCGGCAGGTGAACGGCCCCCCGTCCCGTCAACTGCTCATCGGGGCGCGGTTCCTGGCCCGGTTCCGGGACTGCCGTGCAGGCTCGATGGCGGGCCGGGCGGCAACGGTCCACCCACGGGGTGGCGCGGCAACCCCGCGCCGCCCAGTGAACGGCGGCTGCTGACGGCCGTGTCAGGCGAAGACGTCCTGCTGGTAGCGCTCATCGGCTTCGAGCTGTGCGAGCCACTGCTGAGCGGTTGCGTCGTCGCTGCCGGTGTGGCGGCGGTGGACCGCGACAAGGGCCTTGCGCACGGCGGGCGCCATCCGGCGGCCGTCGCCGCAGACATAGACGTACGCGCCGTTCTCCAGCGCCTCCCACACGGTGGCGGAGGCGGCGGTGACGGCGTCCTGGACGAACCGGGTGGGGTGGCCCGGGACCGCCGAGAAGGCGGTGTGGACCCGGGCGATGGCGGCCTGCTCCCAGTCCCGCATCTCCTGGCGGTAGAAGTAGTCGTGCTCCGGGTGCCGACAGCCGACGAAGACCTGGGACAGTCCGACGGCGGTGCCGTTCCCGTGCTGTCGGGCGCGTTCTTCCAGGAAGCCCCGCAGCGGGGCGATGCCGGTGCCGGGGCCGATGAGGATCAGCGGTGTGCCGGGGTCGGCCGGGGGCGCGAACGCCGGGGAGGGCACCCGGACATAGCCGAAGACCACGTCTCCGGGCGCAAGGCCCGCGAGGTAGGAAGAGCACACGCCGCGGTACTGTCCGTCGCCGGACAGCGCGGGCCCTTCCAGGAGGCCGACGGTCAGGCGCACCTGGCGCGGGTCGGCCAGCGGGCTGGAGGAGGCGGAGTAGAAGCGGGGCCGGATGGGCCCCGTCGTCTCCAGGAAGCGCGCGAGGGGCAGTTCGACCGCCGGGAAGCGTTCCAGCAGGCACAGCACGGAGACCCGCCTGCCGAGGATCTCCGTCCGGTAGCGCTCCTCGGCCTCCTCGGTGTCGGCCGTGAACGCCTGGAGCTGCGGCCTGGTCCAGGGACACCGGGTGTGCTCGGCCAGGGTCCGTATCTGGGACCGGGTGGCCACGTCCTGGAGTTCCAGAAACTCGGTGAACAGCAGCCCGGCGGTGAGGGGGGTGCCGACCGGAAGGTGTGTCCTGCCCCCGCCGGGCCGGTCGAGCCGGAGCACCTGGTCGCGCGCGAGACCGAACCGCCCGAGCGCGCGGTCCACCAACGGCCGCTCGTTCTTGGCGAAGAGGGCGAGGTGGTTGCCGGTGCCGTAGGTGACACCCTCCGGGAGCCGGAGGGTCAGCGACTTCGCGGACGGGCGTGGCGGTTCGATGCCGAAGTCCCACAGCCCGGCCGGATCGCCCACGAGTTCCTCGTTGGCCACCACGGTCAGCGGATACGCCTGCTCGGAGACGATCCCGGGCCGCACCTCCGCCTCGGTCAGCAGCCGCACTTGGTAGCGGGGCTCCCCGTCGTCGGAGGTGTCGGCCGCGTACTCCTCGGCCAGGCCCGCCCACAGGGTGTCCGTCCAGCGGGTGGCCATGCCGTCGAAGTCACCGGCGGCGTCGGCGGTGCCGCGCCCGACCACCGGGGTGGCACCGGCGCCCAGCAGGCCCTCCTCGATGCGCAGGGGAAAGGCCTGATAGGTCGTCACCCACTGGCTGTTGCCTGCGCCCAGCAGCGCGAACCGCACACGCTGCAAGGAGCCCTCGGGCAGCCCGGTGGTGAGCAGGTCGTCGAACCGCCGCGCGTTGTCGGGCGCCCTGCCGTTGTAGCTGGCGGCGACGACGACGAGGAGTCCCTCGGCGGGCAGGCCGTCGCCCAGCTCGTCCAGGCTCATCAGGGTGGTGTCGAACCCGGAGCGCTCACCGCGGTCGGCGATCGCGCGGGCGAGGTCCTCGCAGGAACCCAGGCTGGAGCCGTGGGCGACGGTCAGGGGCACCCCTGCGCCGCTGACCGCGGCCCGCTGCCCGGTGCTGTCGGCATCGGGCTCTGTCCCCGTCTCGGCGGGGGCGAAGACCGTCCGCTCATGCTCCTGGCGGCGGCGCACGACCAGTTCGAAGTCGCCGGGCTTGCGCGTCAGCGCCTCCCGTACGTCCATCCGGTAGTCGGCGGTGTCGGAGAACCGGAACTTCTGAAGGATCAGGGCGAGAGCCAGACGGGCCTCGGTAAGGGCGAACTGGCGTCCGATACAGGCGCGTCGGCCGTTGCCGAAGGGCTTGTAGGCGTGCGCGTGGTGGCGGGCCCGGTTCTCCGGCAGCCAGCGGTCGATGTCGAACTCGTGCGGGCGGTCCCATGCCGCGGGGTGCGTGTGCAGCGGGCCCATCAGCAGGTTCGTCTTGGTGCCCCGCTTCAGCTCGTAGCGGCCGCCGATGACGGTGTCCTCCAGCGGCGCCTTCATGATCTGCGGAATGGGGGCCCACAGACGCAGGGTCTCCTCCAGGATCCGCGGAATGACGTCCAGCTTCATGAGGGTGTCGTAGTCGGGCACGGTGTCGCCCGGCAGCATCCGGTCGACCTCGGCGTATGCCCGGGCCAGCACATGCGGGTTGCGCATCAGCGAGTACACGGCGAAGGACAGCAGGCCGCTGGTGGTCTCGTGACCGGCGATCAGAAAGGTGACCACCTGGTCGCGGACGTTCTCGTCGTCCAGGGGCCTGCCCGTCTCCGGGTCGGTGGCCCGGAGCATCAGCCCCAGCAGATCGTCCTCGCCGCCGCTCCTTCCCCGGCGGCGCTCCGCGATCACCCGCTCGACCAGATCCCGCATCAGGCGGATGTTCGCGCGGTACCGCCGGTCGTCGTCCCCGCGCTCCGCGGTCGTCGACGGCAGCTCCTGGGTGCGCCGCATGGATTCCACCAGCGCCTCCAGCAACGCCTGGAGAAAAGGATGGAGTTCCCCCGCGGCGAAGGAGTCGAACCGGTGGCCGAAGCCCGACAGGGCGATGGTGTCCAGGGTGAGCCGGGTGCAGTCGTCGGTGATGTTCACCGGCCGCCCCTGCTCGCCCTCCCACTTGCCCACCAGGTTCTGGGCGACCTCCAGCATCTGCCCGAAGTAGCCCTTCATGGCCCGCTGGCCGAAGGCCGGCATGAGGATCCGGTGTGCCATGCCCCAGACCTCCTCCTCGTCACCGGCCGTGAACAGGCCCGCCCCCGTGCAGTCGCGGACATGGGTCAGCGGCGCCAGGATCGGCTTGCCGAAGCGGGTCTCGTCGCACACCTCGGTGACCAGATCGGGGTCGTAGACGAAGACGTTCTGCTGCCCGGCGATGTCCACGCTGAAGATGCCCTCGGGGAACTGTTCGGAGAGTTCGCCGAAGTACGCGACGGGGTGGGTGTCGGGGATCCGCGGCGGGTGGCCGAGGGCCGGGATGCCGCCGGGGGGCAGGGTGCTGCGCGGATCGCGGGTGGGGGGTGTGGTCATGACGTGCTCCTTCGGGCCGGGCAGGGCGGGCAGGGGCGGGCAACGGCGGGCATGGGCGTCGGCCGATGCCGCGGCGCAGCAGGAAACATACGCTGTATGGAATTGTTACCGTACGGCGTATGGAAAGCTCCTTGCAACCTGGGTGATCCGAGGTCCGGAAGGCGGTCGACCTGCGGCGGAGTGCACTGTTGCGCGCGGTGCGAGCCTGGTACCGTACGGCGTATGGAAAAGGTGAGGCGCGCCCCGCGGGGGACCAGGAAGAGGGATGTGCCCCTGTCCGAGGGCGGGATCTGTGCCGCCGCCCTCCGGCTCATCGACGCGGACGGGGTCGAGGCGCTCACCATGCGCAGACTCGCGGCCGCGCTGGACGCCAACCCGATGTCGCTGTACCACCACGTGCCGAACAAGGAGGCACTGCTGCACGGCGTGGCGCGGACCGTCGGCGCCCGGTTCCGCACCGAGGCACCCGAGGACGCGCCCTGGCAGCAGCGCCTCCGGCTGCTCGCCGCGGACTTCAGGACCCTGGCGCACCGTCATCCGAAGCTGATGACCTACTCGTTCGGACAGCCGGACTTCATCCAGCCCGAAGACCCCTTCTGGACCGGGCTCACCGCGATCCTGGCTGCCGCGGGGGTACCGCGGCCGGAGATCCCGCGGGCGGCGGCGCTGTTGTGCGCCGTCGTCATCGGCGTACTCACCGCCGAACTCAACGGCTCGCTGAGCCAGTGGACCGGTCTCGAACCGCGCGGCGGTGACGGGCCCCCGGCTCCGGGCCCCGAGGCCGACCGCATCTTCGACCTGGCGCTGGACACGGCCGTCGCGGGCGTGGAGCGTCTGTCCGCCGCCGGTCCGGACGGCCGCAACGCGGAGCGCTGAGCGCGCGGTCGGCCGTCACGTTCCCTGCCGGGTTCCGGGCACTCCTCGTGCGCGATCACCCTCGGTTACTATGCTCCCTTCACACCCCTCCACGGTTGATCTTGCGTTGCAAGGCTGAAGATACGGATGGCCTGGGACATGTTGAATGGGGTCACCGCAACCCGCTACATCACGCCCCTGCGGGAGGGCGGTTCCCTGCCGGGGCTCGTCGAGGCCGACGACCTCGGCATGTACGTCCTGAAGTTCACCGGCGCGGGACAGGGCCGCAAGACCCTCGTCGCCGAGGTCGTCTGCGGTGAACTCGCCCGCCGTCTGGGCTTCCGGGTGCCCCGGCTGGTGACGGTCGGCCTCGATCCGGTGCTCGGCCTCGGCGAGCCCGACCCGGAGGTGCAGGAACTGCTCAAGTCGAGCGGCGGCCTCAACCTCGGCATGGACTTCCTCAGCGGCGCCCTCGGCTACGACCCGCTGGCCTTCCCGGCCGAGCCGGAGGAGGCCGGGCGGATCGTCTGGTTCGACGCGCTGGTGGGAAATGTCGACCGCTCCTGGCGCAATCCCAACCTGCTGATCCGGCAGGGGGAGCTGTGGCTCATCGACCACGGCGCCACCATGATCTGGCACCACAACTGGCCCGGCTCCGAGACCTCTTCCGCCCGGCCCTACGACGCCTCCGACCACGCCCTGGCCGCCTTCGCGCCCGATGTCGCGGGCGCCGCCGCCGCGCTGGCGCCCCTGGTCACCGAGGAGCTGCTGACCGAGGTGACCGCGCAGATCCCCGACGAGTGGCTCACCGGCGAGCCCGGCTTCGGCACCCCGGACGCGCTGCGCCGCGCCTACGCCCGGCCGCTGCTCGCCCGCGCCGCCGGTATCCATGAACGCATCCAGGGCCTCGGGTCCCTCGGGGGGACGAAGTGAACGGGGGAGAAGTGGGCGCACGCCATGTCTTCGAGTACGCGGTGGTGCGGGTCGTGCCGCGCGTCGAACGCGGGGAGTGCATCAACGCGGGTGTCCTGGTCTACTGCCGCGCCAAGTCCTTCGTCGCCGCCCGGACCCACCTGGACGAGGCTCGGCTGCTGGCGCTGGACCCCGCCGCGGACCTGGCCGGGGTGCGCGCGGCGCTCGGCGCCGTCGAGAGCGTGTGCGCGGGCGGCGCGGCGGCCGGACAGGCGGAGGGCGACGACGCCGGGCGCCGCTTCCGCTGGCTGATCGCGCCCCGCTCGACGGTCGTCCAACCCGGCCCCGTCCACACCGGGCTGACCGCCGACCCGGCGGCCGAGACCGAACGGTTGCTGGACCTCCTGGTGAGGTAATGGATCACACGCACCCGGTGTGGCGTTGACACCGGGTGCCAGGGCTTCTAGCGTCACGTCTGCTGAAGGTACTAAGCGGTCGCTCACCAGCGGGGCGGACCGCGGGAGCCGCAGACGTTCCCAAGGTGTTCCAGGCTTTCCAAGGGCGAGGAGAACCAGCAATGTCCACCACTGAGCAGCGGGTCGCCGTCGTGACCGGCGGCGCGCGCGGCATCGGCGCCGCCACCGCCGTACGACTGGCCGCCGAGGGCCGCGCCGTCGCGGTGATCGACCTCGACGAGGCCGCGTGCAAGGACACCGTGGAGAAGATCACCTCCGCGGGCGGCAAGGCCATCGCCGTCGGCTGCGACGTCTCGGACGAGGCGCAGGTCGAGGCGGCCGTGGCCCGGATCGCCGAGGAGCTGGGCGCGCCGACGATCCTCGTCAACAACGCAGGCGTGCTCCGCGACAACCTGCTGTTCAAGATGAGCGTCTCGGACTGGGACACCGTCATGAACGTGCATCTGCGCGGCGCCTTCCTGATGTCGCGGGCCTGCCAGAAGCACATGGTCGACGCCGGCTTCGGCCGGATCGTCAACCTCTCCTCCTCCTCCGCGCTCGGCAACCGCGGCCAGGTCAACTACTCCGCCGCCAAGGCCGGTCTCCAGGGCTTCACCAAGACCCTGGCCAAGGAACTGGGCAAGTTCGGCGTCACCGCCAACGCCGTCGCCCCCGGCTTCATCGCCACCGAGATGACCAAGACCACCGCGGAGCGGGTCGGCATGGGCTTCGAGGACTTCAAGGCTGCGGCCGCCACCCAGATCCCGGTGCACCGCGTCGGCGAGCCCGAGGACATCGCCAACGCGATCGCCTTCTTCACCGGCGAGGCGGCGGGCTTCGTCTCCGGACAGGTGCTGTACGTGGCCGGCGGGCCGCTCGACTAGGGCCGGGAGAACACGGACATGACCGAACTGCCCCCGCTCTCCGGCAAGGTCGCCCTGATCACGGGCGCCAGCCGCGGTATCGGCTACGGCGTCGCCGAGGCGTTCGTCGCCCGCGGCGACCGGGTCTGCATCACCGGACGCTCCGAGGAGCCGCTCAAGGAGGCCGTCGAACGGCTCGGCGCCGACCGGGTCATCGGCGTCGCAGGCAAGGCGCACGACGAGAACCACCAGGCGATCGCCGTGGAACGCACCATGGAAGCCTTCGGCCGGGTCGACTTCCTGGTCAACAACGCCGGAACCAACCCGGTCTTCGGACCGATCGCCGACCTCGACCTGAATGTGGCCCGCAAGGTGTTCGAGACCAATGTGGTCTCGGCGCTCGGCCTGGCCCAGCGGACCTGGCACGCCTGGCAGAAGGACAACGGCGGCGCGATCGTCAACATCGCTTCGGTGGCGGGCCTTTCCGCCTCGCCGTTCATAGGGGCCTACGGCATCAGCAAGGCCGCCATGATCAATCTGACCATGCAGCTGGCGCACGAGTACGCGCCCCTGGTGCGGGTCAACGCCATCGCCCCGGCCGTGGTGAAGACGAAGTTCGCGCAGGCCCTGTACGAGGGCCGGGAGGAGGAGGCCGCCGCGGCCTACCCGCTCGGCCGCCTCGGGGTGCCCGCGGACATCGGTGGTACCGCAGCCTTCCTGACGTCGGGCCAGTCCGACTGGATCACCGGTCAGACGCTCGTCGTCGACGGCGGCATGTTCCTCAACGCCGGGGTCTGACACGGCGAGCCCCGCAGCGGGCGCCCGTTGACACAATGGGCGCCCGCACCGCCGTACACGAGACACACAGACGGATGACAACGTCGTCACATACGCGCTGATCACAGCCCTTCGCGAACCCGGTCCCGGCGGCCGGGGCTGCGGTAGGGTCTGGCGCCGACCCCTGGTACGGCTGATCGAGGAGTGTGCGCGTGTTCAACCGGAACCGTTGTCTGCGTGGGCCGGCGGCGATCGCGTCCCTCTTCCTGGCGGTCGGCTGCGGCGCGCTCCCCTCGGATTCCTCCGCCGACCACGCGCCGATCGTCGTGGGCACCACCAGCGCCCCCAGCACCCTGGATCCCGCCGCCTCCTGGGACGGTTCCTGGGAGCTGTTCCGCAACGTCTACCAGACCCTGCTGAGCTATCCGACCGGCGCCTCGGTGCCCGGCCCGGACGCCGCGGACTTCTGCTCCTTCACCGACGGGACGAACCTGGTCTACCACTGCGTGCTGCGCAAGGGTCTGACCTTCTCCGACGGCAGACCGCTGGATGCGCGCGCCGTGAAGTACTCCGTCGACCGGATCCGCGCGATCGGCCTGCCGGGCGGCCCCGCGGGCCTGCTGGGCAGCCTCGACCGGGTCACCACGCGGGGCGACCGGGAGATCGTCTTCCACCTCGGCAGACCCGACGCCACCTTCCCCTTCGTCCTGGCCACCCCCGCCCTGTCGATCGTCGACCCCGACGCCTACCCGGCCCGCTCACCGCGCAAGGACGGCAAGGTCCTCGGCTCCGGCCCCTACACCCTCACGTCCTACCAGGAGGGCGAGCGGGCCGAACTCGTCCGCAACACCCGCTACCAGGGCTTCGCCGAACCGCACAACGACGCGGTCACCATCCGCTACTTCCAGGACTCGGGCGAGATGGTCTCCGCGCTGCGCAAGAAGCGCATCGACGTCACCTACCGGGGGCTGGCCGCCTCCGACATCGTCTCCCTCCAGAACAGGACGTCCGGCAGATCGCTCCAGCTGATCGAGGGAGTGGGCACCGAGATCAGCTATCTGGTCTTCAACCCTAAGGACCCCTGGGCGGGTCGGCTCGCCGTGCGCCGCGCCGTCGCCCAGATCGTCGACCGCCCGGCCATCGCCCACACGGTGTACAAGGACACCGTGGACCCGCTGTACTCGATGGTGCCCAAGGGCCTCACCGGACACACCACGGGCTTCTTCGACGACTACGGGGACCCCAGCGCCGCCAAGGCGCGCACCATCCTGAGGCACGCGGGCATCACCGGCCGGGTCCCCCTCACCCTCTGGTACACCACCGACCGCTACGGCTCCGAGACCGCCCCGGAGTTCCGGGAGCTGAAGCGACAGCTGGAGGGCTCGGGTCTGTTCACCGTCACCCTCGAAAGCCGCCCCTGGAAGACCTACGAGGAGGGCTACCGCAAGGGCGAGTACCCGGTGTTCGGACGCGGCTGGTTCCCCGACTTCCCGGACGCCGAGAACTTCATCGCACCCTTCGTGGGCGAACAGAACGCGCTCGGCACGCCCTACCCCGCGCCGAGGATCACCGGGGTACTGCTGCCGCGGTCCCGGCGCGAGAGCGACCGCGCGAAAGTGGTCGGGCAGTTCCAGCAGGCTCAGCAGATCCTCGTCGACGACGCCCGGCTGCTGCCGCTGTGGCAGGGCAAGCAGTACATCGCCGCCAGCGACGACATCGCGGGCGGGGAACAGGCGCTGGACCCCTCGACGATCATGATGATGTGGCAGCTGTCCCGGAAAACCAGCTGGTAGAACGGCCCCCGGGCAGGGCCGGGCCCCCGTTGTCAGTGGTCGCCTGTAGGTTCGTGACCTGGAAGTGACCGCACATCGGAGGAAGTTGACGTGACCGACATCGCCATGCTGCCGGAGTCCTGGCGGGGCGTTCTGGGCGAGGAGCTGCAACAGCCCTACTTCAAGGAGCTGACGGAGTTCGTCGAGGAGGAGCGGGCCAAGGGGCCCGTCTACCCTCCGCGCGAGGAGGTCTTCGCCGCCCTCGACGCCACTCCGTACGACAAGGTGAAGGTCCTCGTCCTCGGCCAGGATCCGTACCACGGCGAGGGCCAGGGACACGGCCTGTGCTTCTCGGTGCGCCCCGGGGTGAAGACCCCGCCCTCGCTGCGGAACATCTACAAGGAGATGCAGGCGGAGCTGGGCACGCCGATCCCGGACAACGGCTATCTGATGCCGTGGGCCGAGCAGGGCGTGCTGCTGCTGAACGCGGTGCTCACCGTGCGGGCCGGGGAGGCGAACTCGCACAAGGGCAAGGGCTGGGAGAAGTTCACCGACGCGGTCATCCGCGCGGTGGCCGGGCGGCCGGACCCGGCGGTGTTCGTGCTGTGGGGCAACTACGCGCAGAAGAAGCTGCCGCTCATCGACGAGCAGCGGCACACCGTCGTCAAGGGCGCGCACCCCTCGCCGCTGTCGGCGAAGAAGTTCTTCGGCTCGCGCCCCTTCACCCAGATCAACGAGGCGGTGGCCCGGCAGGGCCACGAGCCCATCGACTGGACGATCCCGGACCTGGGCTGAGCCCGGGCGGGGCGGGATCCCGGGCCTCGGCCGAGCCCGGGCGGGGCGGGCCCGGCAGCGCTCCGGGACCCGCCCCGCCACCGCTTCTCCCGCGTCGTCACCGGCTTGGCCCAGCGTCCTGCGGAGCCGCCTGAGCGTGATTGCCGACGGGGAGGGCTAGCGTCATGAGGACGGGCGACGAGCGTGGAGGACGCGGTGGCGGAGCGACAGGGGCAGGCAGCGCCGGACCCCGTGATGAGCCGGATCGGTCAGGTCGTCATCCTGCACCACGGCGGCGACCGCGAGGAGGCCCGCGACCGCTTCCTGGGGCTGTGGGCCGAGATCGGCGAGGACGGCGATCCGCTGCACCGCTGCACGGTGGCGCACTATCTGGCGGACACCCAGGACAACCCGGAGGACGAGCTCGCCTGGGACCTCAGGGCGCTGTCGGCCGCCGAGGAACTCAGCGACGAGCGTCCGGCCGGGCACGACGGGGTGCTCGCCGTCCGTGCGTTCTTCCCCTCCCTCCATCTGAACCTGGCCGCGGACTATGTGAAACTCGGCCGCTCCGAAGCCGCGTACTCCCATCTGAGCAGTGCCCGCCGGGCCGCCGGAACCCTCGGCGACGACGGCTACGGCAAGGGCATCAGAACGGCCATCGCCCGCCTGGAGCTGCGGCTCGCCGCGGACCCGCCGACCGGCAGCACTCCGGAGCCGGGACCCCCCAGGGGGCCGGGCGGGGAGACTCTGGGCCCGCCCCGACGGCGGTCCTGACCCGAGGCCTCGCTCAGCGGGGTTCGTTCACCGCCCGTAGGTGCTGTCGCAGATGGCCGACTCCGGGCTGCCCGGTCGCCACCCTCCATAGCCCCGGCCGAGCGCGCACACATCCGGATACCGCGGCAGCGCCTTGGGCGCACTCGGCGGCGTCTCACCCCGGTGCCCGTCATGCGGCCGCCCGGTGGTGCGGTGCGGGGCCGGGGGGCGAGGGTGCGGGGCGGTCGTGCGGGGGTCGCTCGTGCGCGGGGCAGCGGGTGCCGCGCCGGGCAGGCCCCGTCCGCCGGTGTCCGGGGCCGACGGAGGACCGGAGGGACCGACCCTCCCCGCCGACGGAGGACCGGAGGGACCGACCCTCCCCAGCGCCTCCCGCGCCGGGGCCTGCACCGCGCCGCCGTCGGCCCGCGGCACCGAGGACCGGGCGGGCGCCCGCGGCGGAGGCGGGGCGGACGGCCGCTGGACGCTCACACACCCGGAGAGCGCCGAAGCGGACAGGGCGATCAGGAGCGCTGCCGTCGTCGTTCGATGCACCCGGGCAACTCTGCTCGCTCCGGCGCGCTGTGGAACCGGGATCGCGGCAGGATGCCCCGCACGGGTGACCTCACTCCCCGGTGGCCCCGTCGAGCCGCTCGCGGAGCAGATCGGCGTGCCCGTTGTGGCGGGCGTACTCCTCGATCATGTGGGTGTAGATCCAGCGCAGGTTGAAGGGCTCGTCGGTGAAGCGGCTCCGCCCCCGGGAGAGGTCGTCCAGGCCGAATCCGGCGGCGTGGCGCCGGGCGATCGCGATCTCGCCCTGCCAGGTGTCGTACGCCGCCTGCCAGGTGTCGTGCTCGGTGAGGTGGAACTCGCCGTCCCGGTCGTCGTCGCTGTAATAGATCGGTCCCGCGTCGTCACCGACGAGCACCCTGCGGAACCAGCTGCGCTCCACGTCCGCCATGTGCCGCACAAGTCCCAGCAGGGACAGGGCGGAGGGCTCCACCGCGGCGGTTCTCAGCTGTGCGTCGCTGAGCCCCTCGCACTTCCAGGCGAGGGTGCGGCGATGGTAGTCGAGCCAGCCTTCTAGCATGGCTCGTTCACCGGCGTTCTGGGCGGGGGCGGAGCGCTCGTCGGTCATGCCCGCATTCTGCTGCACTCCCGTCGGCCACCGCGAGCCATTTCCGCGGGGCCGGGGGCGGTGCCCGGCCGTCGCCCGGCCCCGCGGTCGTATGCTTCCGGCGGAGTGTCCGCGGGCAATTCCCCCTGCCCGCAGGCAACTCGACGTGTTCGCAGGCAATCCCAGGAGACACCCCGTGAAGGTCGGCTGCATCGGACTCGGTGACATCGCGCAAAAGGCATATCTGCCGGTGCTGGCGACACAGCCGGGGGTCGAACTGCACCTCCAGACCCGCACCCCCGCCACCCTGCACCGGGTCGCCGACAGCCTCCATCTGCCGCGGACGCAGCGGCACGTCGGGCTGGACGCGCTCCTGGAGCAGAACCTCGACGCGGCGTTCGTGCACGCGCCCACCCTCGCCCACCCCGAGATCGTCACCCGGCTCCTGGAGGCGGGTGTGCCCACCTATGTGGACAAGCCCCTCGCCTTCGACCTCGCCGACTCCGAGCGGCTGGTGCGGCTCGCGGAGGAGCGGAGCGTCGGCCTGGCGGTGGGCTTCAACCGGCGCTACGCACCCTGCTACGCGCAGTGCCTCGACCACCCGCGCGAGCTGATCCTGATGCAGAAGAACCGGGTGGGGCTGCCCGAGGAGCCCCGCAGCATGATCCTCGACGACTTCATCCATGTCGCCGACACCCTGCGGTTCCTGGTCCCGGGACCGGTCGACGACGTGACGGTGCGGGGCCGCCTCCAGGACGGTCTGCTGCATCATGTGGTGCTTCAGCTGGCCGGCGACGGATTCACCGCGATCGGCGTGATGAACCGGCTCAGCGGCTCGGCCGAGGAGATCCTCGAGGTCTCGGGGCAGGACACCAAGCGCCAGGTCCTCAACCTCGCCGAGGTCGTCGACCACAAGGGCCAGCCGACCGTGCGACGCCGCGGGGACTGGGTGCCGGTGGCCCGGCAGCGCGGCACCGAGCAGGCCGTGCTCGCCTTTCTCGACGCCGTACGCGCGGGCCGGGTGCTCAGCGCCCGTGACGCACTGGCGACCCATGAACTGTGCGAGCGCGTGGTGGCCGCGGTGCAGGAGCGCCCCGTCGTGCTCTGAGCGCCCGGACGCCCTCCGTCGCCCCCAGCGCGGCGATCACCAGCAGCGACCCGTGCACCGTCCAGTCGCCGTAGCGGTCGTAGAGGGTGAGACCGTGGGCGAGCGGGACCTCGTAGACCGCCGAGGTGCTCTCACCGGTGCCCAGCCAGGAGCCCACGCGCTCACCGCTCGGGCCGTAGACGGCGGAGACGCCGGTCAGGGTGGCGTGCACCATCGGGCGGCCGGTCTCCGCGGCGCGCAGCGCGGCCAGCGAGGCATGCTGCTCCGGTGCCCAGCTGTGCTGGAACGTCGAGGTCGAGGACTGCGCGAGCAGCAGCCCGGCGCCGTTCTCGGCGAGATGGCGGCTCATGTCCGGGAACGCGGATTCGAAGCAGACCATCGGGCCCACCCGCAGCCCACGGCCCACGTTCATGATCACCTGTTCGGTACCGCGCCTGCGGTCCTCGGGGGCCGCCTTGCCGACGGAGGTGGCCCAGCCCAGCAGCGACCGCGCGGGTATGTACTCGCCGAACGGCACCAGCCGCATCTTGTCGTAGCGGTCGCCCGTCGGGCCGCCCGGGCCGATGAGCACGGAACTCTTGTAGATGCCGGGCCGGTCGGAGCGGCGGGCGTCGACATTGACCAGGACATCGGCCTTCACCAGCCGCGACAACGCGGCGATCCGGTCCGCCAGATCGGGCCGCCGCGCGAGGTCGAAACCGACACTGCTCTCACCCCAGACGACCAGGTCCACGTCCTGCCCGGCGAGACGCCGGGTGAGCTGCTCCTCGCGGTCGAACCGCCGGTCGCCGCTGTCCGCGCCGTCCACGATTCCCGGCTGGACGACGGCGATCCGCACCCGTCCGTCGGTGTCCGGGCGCGGCGCCCAGGTCCAGGCCGCCGAGGCCGCCGCAGCCGTCACCACGAGTCCGGCCACGGCCGGGATGCGCGACGACCGCACCGCCACCAGCATCGCCACGGCGACATTGACGCCCACGACGAGGAAGCTCAGCAGCCACACCCCGCCCACCGAGGCCAGCCGCAGCGCGGGAGCCACCTGCCACTGGCTCGAACCGAGCAGCCCCCAGGGGCCGCCGAGCCCCTGCCAGGAGCGGACGAGTTCGACCACCAGCCAGCCGGAGGGGAGTACGAGCAGGGCGGCACCCAGCCGCCGCGCCGAGGGCACCCCGCCCAGGAAGCACCGCACCAGCACGCCCCAGGGTGCCCACAGGGCCCCGAGCAGGGCCGCGATGACAAAGGTGAAGACGTTCAGGCTCGGTATCAGCCAGTGGTGGACCGCGGTCATGAAGCCGAAGCCGCCGAGCCAGCCGTCGTACGCGGCCCGCCGCGCGGTCGGCGCGGTGCGGGTCAGCAGAAGCCAGGGGACCAGCGCGACGTAGGCGAACCACCACCAGGACGGCGCGGGGAAGGCGAACACCGGCAGTGCGCCCGCGAGCACCGCGGCGGCGCCGCGCCACCAGCGGGAGGCGAGCCAGTCGTGGGGCGTCCTCGTACGGCGTATTCCTCCCCGGTGCATGCCTCCAGTGTGCGCGCCGCCGACGATCTACGACAGAGGGCATGGGGCCCCCGGGACGGGACCACGCGTGTCAGGTCCCCAGGCGTCGTCTCACCAGGCGTCGTCGCGGCAGACCACCCGGAAGCTGCCCACCACACCGTCGTCGAACATGCCTCCGGGGAAGAAGCCGTCGCCGCGGAAGGGGTCGCCCTGGTTGGAGGTGCTGGGCACGACGCCGAAGGTGCTGCCGTGTGGCCCGACGGTGGCGACCGGAGAGCCGTTGTCACAGGTGAAACCGCGGTACACCTCGACGTACTTGTCGCTGTCGTTGTCGATGCTGAAGCTGGTGGACCCCGGACCGCTCGCCGCGGTGATGCAGCCCTCCGCGGCGGCGGAGTACGTGCGCTCGTTGAAGTGGATCCAGCCCGGCCCATGGTGGCCGCCGCCGTGGCCGCCCCCGTGGTCGCGGCCCTTCTCCGCACCGCCCTCGTCCCGCCCACCGCGTCCTTCGTTGCCGCCGCCGCGGGCCGCGCCGACGGGGGCCGCCGGGGCGGCATGCTGTGCCGTGGGGGCCTTCTTGGCCGGACGGGTGAGGTGCGCGGCCTTCTTGGCCACCACGTGCTTCGCGGGCGGGGCCGCCTCGGTGGACTCGACGGACGAGGCGTAGGTGATGCCGGTGGTAGCCAGGACCGCTGCTGCCACTCCGGCGGCGGTCACGGCGAAGGTGCGCGTGGGCATGTCACTTCTCTCTGTCGCAGAGGCGTCGGCCGGGCAGCCGATCTGCGATGAACGTACTGACAGCCCCTCATAACTGTCATATCGGACATGTTCCACGTGTGATCCTGAAGGGCCGATCGGGCGCATCATCGGCGTGTCGCGTCGACAGGCTGCCGTTGTGCGTCCGCGGGTCCCGGTCCGCTCAGGCCGCCTCGATGACCGCGCCGCGTATCGCCGCGGCCCATTCCACGACCAGCAGCTCGTACTCCGCGCGCTCCTGGGGCGACAGTGAGCCGCCCGTGCGCGTCCACAGGGCGCGGATCCGCTCGTTTAAGTCGTCGGCAGACCGCACGGAACCAGGGCGTCGGGAATCGGGGGACATGCGGACAAGCCTAGGGGTAAGCGGTGACAGCGCGCCACCGCGTGACTGCGCAAACGATATGTGGTTGGTCACGATCCGTTCAGCGGAGGGGAGTTGACAGGTCGGGGAGGGGGTGCGGGGCGGTGCCCACGCCCCGGTTCGGGGGCGCAACTGGGGGCGCAGGAAGCGGAGTTGGTGTGGGAAGCTGGGGCCGGCCGGTCACGGGTGGGGCCGTGGCGGCCGCCGAGAGGAGTGCAGCGTGAAACAGGGCGGCTTCCGCGCCGAGGAGATCGACACCAGCAGGCCGCATCCCGCGCGGATCTACGACTATCTGCTGGGGGGCAAGAACAACTACGAGGTGGACCAGCGGGCGGGCGACGAACTCGCCGCCGCGGCACCCGAGGCGCGGCCCGGACTTCGGGCCAATCGCGCTTTCCTGCAACGCGCGGTCCGCCATGTCGTGCACGGCGGCGTCCGGCAGATCCTGGACATCGGCACCGGCCTGCCGACCTCGCCCAACGTCCACGAGATCGCCCATGAGGCGGCCCCGGACGTACGGGTCGTCTACGTCGACAACGATCCCATCGTCAAGGCGCACGCCGACGCGCTGCTCAGCCGCGACGGCGCGACCAGCATCGTGCTCGCCGACCTGCGCGAGCCGGACGCCATCCTGGACCACCCCGACGTCCGCCGGGTCATCGACTTCGGTCAGCCGGTCGCCCTGCTCCTGGTAGCCGTACTCCACTTCCTCACCGACGCGGAGCAGCCCGGCCGGACCGTCGCGGCCCTGCGTGACGCACTGCCGACCGGGAGCTTCCTGGTGCTCTCCCACGCCACGGACGACTTCGCCGACCGCAGCGCGGCCAAGCTCGTCTACCGCAAGGCCAGCGCCACCCTGAACCTGCGGTCCCGGTCCGAGATCGAGCGCTTCTTCGACGGCTTCGACCTGATCGAGCCGGGCCTGGCGCAGGTCCCCTTCTGGCGCCCGGACACCCCGGTGCCGAGCGGCTCCGCCGAGATCGGTTTCTACGGCGGAGTGGCCCGGAAGTCCGGCTGAGGCCGGGAGTCACGGGTGATCCCCGGGGGGCGCGGCTGAGTCCCGGGCTCACGGGTGATCCCCGGGAGCGACGGCTGATCCCCGGAGGTACGGCTGGTCCCCGGGGTCCTGCCGGTGCTCAGGAGCCCGCCGACTCCGCCGCGTGCGGGCTCAGTACGCCCGCGCCCACCAGGGCGATGATGACGATCCCCAGCGCGATCCGGTACCAGACGAACGGCATGAAGCTCTTGTTGGAGATCCACTTCATGAACCAGGCGATCACGGCATAGCCGGACGCGAACGCGATGACCGTCGCGAACAGCGTCGGCCCCCAGCTCACATGCCCCGACTCCGCCGCGTCCTTCAGTTCGAACACGCCGGACGCCAGCACGGCCGGAATGGCGAGCAGGAACGAGTAGCGCGCGGCGGCCTCGCGCCGGTAGCCGAGGAAGAGGCCGCCGCTGATCGTGGCGCCGGAGCGGGAGACGCCGGGGATCAGGGCCATCGCCTGGCAGATGCCGAAGACCAGGCCGTCCTTGACGTTGAGATCGGTGAGCGCCTTGCGCTGCTTGGGCAGCCGGTGCCTGCCTCCGGCCTCGTCGCGCGCCGCCAGCCGGTCCGCGAAGCCGAGGATCACCCCCATCACGATCAGCATGGTCGCCGTGATCCGCAGATCGCGGAACGGCCCCTCGATCTGGTCCTTCAGGGTCACCCCGAGCACACCGATCGGAAGGGACCCGATGATCACCAGCCAGCCCGTCCGGGCGTCGTGGTCCTGCCGCATCCGCTTGTCGAACAACGAGCGGAACCAGGCGGACAGGATGTTCGCGATGTCCTTGCGGAAGTAGATCAGCACAGCGGCCTCCGTGCCGATCTGGGTGATCGCGGTGAAGGCCGCTCCGGGGTCCGTCCAGCCCGCGAAGGCCGCGGTCAGCCGCAGATGGGCACTGGAGGAGACGGGGAGGAACTCGGTCAGCCCCTGGACGAGTCCGAGGACGAGGGATTCAAGCCAAGACATGGAGTGATCGGGTCCAAGCGCTGATCGTGGAAGCGGCGTCGGGCACACCGGTTCGCGGCATGCCGTGCGGCGGCCGGCGATCAGGTGTCGGACGGCAGCGTAACGCTCCGGGATGACGATCCCATCACCGGGGCTTTACCTCCGCTTGGGGCGACCGGCCCGGAAACGGTCCAGCCCGGCGCCTGGGGGTGCGCCGTCAGGCGGCTGTGTCCCGCCTCCTCGCCGCAGGCGGAGCAGACGACGCGCGGGGTCAGCCGGTGGCCGCAGTCGTGCTCGATCACCATGGGGCGGTCGCCGTCCTCCCGGAGGTGGCGGTCGCCCCACGCCATGAGGGTCATCAGGACCCCCTCCAGCTCCAGGCCCGCCGCCGTCGCCCGGTACTCGAAGCGCTGCGGACGCTCGCTGTACTTCCGCTTCGTCAGGACCCCGCCCTCGACCAGGCGCTTCAGCCGGGCGGCGAGGACGTCGCGCGGGGCTCCGATATTGCGTACGAGCTGGTCGAAGCGCCCATTGCCGAGAAAGACCTCGCGCAGCACCAGCAGCGAGTACTTCTCCCCGACCAGGGCCAGGGTGTCGGCGATGGAGCAGGGGCGCGGATCTCCGGAGGCGGCCATGGGTCCAGTCTAGGTGAGGGTTTGTTTTTCAAACTCCCGGAGTTATGGTGGGTCCAGATTTCCTACTCACCGGTAACGCCGCTGAGGCGCCCGGGCAAGGAGGCCCACCATGCGCGACGCCGTGATCGTGGAAGCCGTACGGACCCCCGTGGGCAAGGGCAGGCCCGATGGCGCCCTCGCCCGGACTCATCCCGTGGAACTGCTCGCGCACACTCTGCGCGCCCTCGTGGAGCGCTCCGGAGTGGACCCGGCGCTCATCGACGACGTCATCGGAGGCACCGTCGACCAGGTCGGCGAGCAGGCCATGAACACCACCCGCTACGCCGTCCTGTCCGCGGGCTTCCCGGAGACCGTGCCCGCGACCACCGTGGACCGCCAGTGCGGCTCCTCCCAGCAGGCCGTGCACTTCGCCGCCCAGGGCGTGCTGTCGGGCGCCTACGACATGGTCGTGGCCTGCGGTGTGGAGTCCATGAGCCGGGTGCCCATGTGGTCCAACGTGCCCGCCGGGAAGGACCCCTTCGGGCCCGGGGTCGCCGCGCGCTATCCGGAGGGCCTCGTCCCGCAGGGCATCAGCGCCGAGCTGATCGCCGCCAAGTGGTCGATCACCCGCGAGCAGATGGACGCCTTCGCGGTGTCCTCCCACCGCAAGGCCGCGGCCGCCTGGGACGCGGGACTGTTCGACGCCGAGACCGCCCCGCTGGACGGCCTCGCGCGCGACGAGTCCCTGCGGCCCGCCAGCACCACCGGGATCCTCGCCGGGCTGAAGCCCGCCTACTACGACCCCGGCTTCGCCGAGCGCTTCCCGCAGATCGAGTGGAACGTCACCGCGGGCAACGCGAGCCCGGTCAACGACGGCGCCTCGGCGGTGCTCATCACCACCGGCGAGACCGCGGCCCGCCTCGGACTGCGCCCGCTCGCCCGGCTGCACAGCTTCGCGGTCACCGGCTCCGACCCCCTCCTCATGCTCACCGGAGTCGTCCCCGCCACCGAGAAGGTGCTGCACAGGGCGGGGCTGACCCTCGACGAGATCGACCTCTTCGAGGTGAACGAGGCCTTCTCCAGCGTCGTCCTGGCCTGGCAGCAGGAGACGGGAGCCGACCTCGCCAGGGTCAACGTCCACGGCGGCGCCATCGCCATCGGCCACCCGCTGGGCGCGAGCGGCACCCGCCTGACGACCACACTGGTGCACGCACTCCGGGCACGGGGCGCGCGCTACGGCCTCCAGACGATGTGCGAGGCGGGCGGCCTCGCCAACGCGATGATCCTGGAAGCGGTCTAGGTGCGTTCTTGGGAGAGGTCGGTGACGCGGCCGTCCCTGAGGTGGTGGCGTTTGTGCCAGGCCACCGCCGTACCGGCCATCGCGGGGACCGTGATGCAGGCCAGCGCGATCAGAAAGGCCGGTGAGGTCGGCTGCGCGGCGCGGGCGCCCGCGACGGCGTAGGCGGCGGTGTTGGGGATCGAACCGAGCGCGGTCGCGAGCAGGAACGGCGCCCAGCGCATCCGGGACACCGCGGCACAGTAGTTGACCGCCCAGAACGGCACACCGGGGAACAGCCGGGCCGCCATCATCGAGCGGAAGCCGTGCCGGCTGAGCTGGCCGTCCGCCGCCTTCAGCCAGCGGCCCCGCAGCAGCGGGCGCAGGGCGTCCTGCCCCAGCACCCGGCCCAGTCCGAAGGCGATCCCGGCCCCCAGCACCGTACCGGCCGCGGCCGTCCCCGTGCCCAGCACCGAGCCGAACAGCGCGCCCCCCGCCAGATTCAGCAGCGGCCGCGGCACGAACGCGACCGTGCACAGCCCGTACGCCACCGCGAAGACGACGGCCGCCGCGGCACCCCCGAGCTGCGGAGGCCAGCCCTGTGTCAGCAGCTTCTGGGGCTGGTATGCCAGTACACCGGCACCGGCCCCCGTCAGTAGGACCACGAGCAGGACCAGCCGGGACCAGGGCGACACCAGCACTCTGGCGCACAGCCCACCGAGACCGACCGGCGCGGAGCCCGGCACCACGGCAGACCGGGCGGCGGGGGAGGAGACCGTCTCGGCGAGAGCCGTCACGGCAGCCGGGGGAGGCGCCGTGGCGGTGCCGCCGGAGCGGGGGGTGGCGTCGGGCATCCGACGACCCTAACCAACCGATGTGTGTGATCGCCGTATGGTTCGTCTCACGCAGGTCACAGGTTCCGGAACGGCGGGCGCCCCGCGCCGCCGGGCACGCACCGGTAACTGCCCCAACTTCCCCCGGCGGAAAAACCGTTCGACACCGGGGACCGCGTCGACGATGCTCTACGACATGTTCCGGTACGCCTTCCTCCTCGCAGCATCCGCCGCCGCGGCTGCGCCGAAGGCTGCCGCGCCGCACCTCCCGGCCGCCGTCGACGGCGCCCGAAGCTGACCCTTCCCGGATCGTCCGGCGGACCCCGCAGGGGGAGGGTCGGAAAGTCCTCGGGGTCCCCGTCCCGGCCGCGTCACCCGCCGCCGGGGCCATCACTCGGCACCACCCAAGGCTTCGAGGTACAGCCATGCCCAAGACGGCGTATGTGCGCACCAAACCGCATCTGAACATCGGCACGATGGGGCACGTCGACCACGGCAAGACCACCCTGACCGCCGCGATCACCAAGGTCCTGGCCGACCGCGGCAGCGGCACCTTTGTGCCGTTCGACCGCATCGACCGGGCCCCCGAGGAGGCCGCCCGCGGCATCACGATCAACATCGCGCACGTCGAGTACGAGACGGACACCCGGCACTACGCGCATGTGGACATGCCCGGCCACGCCGACTACGTCAAGAACATGGTCACCGGGGCCGCCCAGCTCGACGGGGCGATCCTGGTCGTGTCGGCGCTCGACGGGATCATGCCGCAGACCGCCGAACATGTGCTGCTGGCCCGGCAGGTGGGGGTCGACCACATCGTGGTGGCCCTCAACAAGGCCGACGCGGGCGACGAGGAACTCACCGACCTGGTCGAGCTGGAGGTCCGCGAGCTGCTGAGCGCGCAGGGCTATCCCGGCGACTCCGTCCCGGTGGTCAGGGTCTCCGGGCTCAAGGCCCTGGCGGGCGAACCGCGTTGGACCGCGGCGATCGACGCGCTGCTCGACGCGGTGGACACCTATGTGCCCATGCCCGAGCGGTATGTGGACGCGCCGTTCCTGCTGCCGGTGGAGAACGTGCTCACCATCACCGGGCGCGGCACCGTCGTCACGGGCGCGGTCGAGCGCGGCACGGTCCGGGTCGGAGACCGGGTCGAGGTGCTCGGCGCGGGGACGGAGACCGTGGTCACGGGTCTGGAGACCTTCGGCAGGCCCATGGCGGAGGCGCAGGCCGGGGACAATGTCGCCCTGCTGCTGCGGGGGGTGCCGCGCGACGCGGTCCGGCGCGGTCACATCGTGGCGGCGCCCGGCAGCGTGGTGCCGAGACGGCGCTTCACGGCGCAGGTGTATGTGCTGTCGGCGCGCGAGGGCGGCCGCACGACCCCGGTGACGACCGGCTACCGGCCCCAGTTCTACATCCGCACCGCGGACGTGGTCGGTGACGTCGACCTCGGCGGGACGGCGGTCGCCCGGCCCGGCGACACGGTCACCATGACGGTGGAACTGGGCCGGGAGATCCCGTTGGAGCCCGGCCTCGGCTTCGCGATCCGCGAGGGCGGGCGGACCGTCGGCGCGGGCACGGTGACGACCGTGGAGTGACCGGAGATGTCCGGACCGGCGGCCATGGCAGGGATGCCCGGGGACAAACGGCCCGCCCGGGCCGTCCGTCCCCGGGCATCCCGGCACAATGGTTGCGTGACCGAGCCGATACCCGTGACGCGTGCCGTGGACCACGGGACCGCCAAGCTGATGCCCGATGTGGACCGCGAGCGTGCCTGGCTGCTGACGGTCGACGGGGCACCGCAGTCGTACGTGGACCTGGACGCGCCCACGCATCTGGAGTTCGAGTACGTCCGACGGCTCGGACATGCGCTGGACACGCTGGCCGAGCCGGGCCGTCCGCTGGATGTGCTGCACCTCGGCGCGGGTGCGCTCACCCTGCCGCGCTATGTCACCGCGACCCGGCCGGGCTCGCGGCAGCACGTGGTCGACGCCGACGGCGCTCTGCTGGACCTCGTCGTGGAGCACCTCCCGCTGCCCGGGGACGCCGGTATCACCCTGCACACGGCCGACGCCCGGGCCTGGCTGGAGGCCGCGCCGCCGGACTCCGCGGACATCGTGATCGCGGACGTCTTCGGAGGGTCCCGGGTGCCCGCCCATCTGACGACCGTCGCCTGCGCCCGGGCCGCAGAGCGGGTGCTGCGCGCGGACGGTGTCCATCTCGTCAACCTCGCGGATGCCGCTCCCTTTGCCTTCCTCCGCTCCCAACTTGCCACGCTCTCCTCGGTGTTCGAGGAGGTGGCGCTGATCGCCGAGCCGGGTGTGCTGCGCGGCCGGCGCTTCGGCAACGCCGTCCTCGCCGCTGCCCACCGCCCCCTGGACACCGCGGCCCTGGCCCGCCGGGTGTCCGCGGACGCGTTCCCGGCCAGGGTCCAGCAGGGCGACGCGCTGCGGGCGTTCACCGGTGCCGCGCGGCCGGTCCACGACGAGGACGCCGTAGCCTCCCCCGCGCCGCCCGGGGGCACCTTCACCATCGGCTGAGCACGGCAAAGACGCTCTTCGGTCCCGCGCGATCGGATCACCGCCCACCCCTGGCCCCCGGTCGCTACTCGTGGGTAACATGACGCGCATGAGCGCAGACCAGATGTCGATCGGCGAGATGCTCGCCGCCACGGTGCCGATGGCCAGGACCCTCAACCTGGAGTTCCTGGAGACCACCCAGGAGAAGGCCGTGGTGGCCCTGCCCGACCAGAGCGACTACCACAACCACGTCGGCGGCCCGCACGCCGGAGCGATGTTCACGCTGGGCGAGTCGGCGAGCGGTGCCATCGTGCTGGCCGCGTTCGGGGACCAGCTCCAGCGGGCCGTCCCGCTCGCGGTCCGCGCCGAGATCGCCTACAAGAAGCTGGCGATGGGACCGGTCACCGCGACCGCCACCCTCGGCCGCCCGGCCGCCGAGGTCGTCGCCGAACTGGACGCCGGGCAGCGCCCCGAGTTCCCCGTCGAGATCGCGATCCAGCGCGCGGACGGCGCGGTCACCGGCGAAATGACGGTGGTCTGGACCCTCCGCCCGAACAGCTGACGCACCCGTCCGATCCACGGCGCTCCCCGGCCCGCTGCCACCGCCTCCCCGGATGCGGCACGGCCATGGCGGGGGTGGGGAGCGCCGGGGCTTGATGCGCTCGCCGGGCTCGGCGGCCGGGGTGGGGGAGCAGGTACCCTGCCTGGGGGCCCGTCCGGGTGGGTGAGCCCGTCACGATGCGGACGCGAAGCGGGGAGGATGGGACGTTGCACGTCCAGGAATGGCTCGACACGGTACCCGCGGTCGCGGTCTATGCCGTGGTGGCGCTGGTCATCGGGGTGGAGAGCCTGGGTGTGCCGCTACCGGGCGAGATCGTCCTGGTGTCGGCGGCGCTGCTCTCCTCCCAGCACGGCGGGATCAACCCGGTGGTCCTCGGGGCCTGCGCCAGCGTCGGAGCCGTGGTCGGTGACTCCATCGGCTACGCCATCGGACGCAAGGGCGGACGTCCGCTGCTCGCGTGGCTCGGCGCGAAGTTCCCCCGCCACTTCGGCGAGAGCCATGTCGCGACGGCCGAGCGGTCCTTCGAGAAGTGGGGCATGTGGGCGGTCTTCTTCGGCCGCTTCGTCGCCCTGCTGCGGATCTTCGCCGGGCCGCTGGCCGGTGTGCTGCGGATGCCCTACTGGAAGTTCCTGACCGCCAACTTCCTGGGCGGCGTGGTCTGGGCGGGCGGCACCACCGCGGTCATCTACTACGTCGGTGTCGTCGCCGAGTCCTGGCTGAAGAAGTTCTCCTGGCTGGGGCTGGTCGCGGCGGTCCTCATCGGCCTTGCCTCGATGCTGGTGGTCAGGCGCAAGGCCGCGAAGGCGGCCGCGCAGCGGGAGGCGGCCGAGCCGGAGGCGGTTCCCGCCGCCGACTGAGCGCGCCGCCCCCTCGGCCCGGTCAGTCCTGCCGGTGCGCTTCGCGGTGGGTCTTCGCCAGCTCCGCGTACATGGTGCCGTTCAGCGTGATGCCCTCGCGCTCCTCTGCGGTCAGCTCGCGCCGCACCTTGGCGGGCACACCGGCGACCAGGGAACCCGGCGGCACCACCATGCCCTGCGGCACCAGCGCCTGGGCGGCGACCAGGGAGCCTGCGCCGATCACCGCGCCGTTGAGCACCGTGGCGCCCATCCCGATCAGGCTGTCGTCCTCGACGGTCGCACCGTGCACCACGGCGTTGTGCCCGATGGAGACCCGCTCGCCGACGCTCACCGGGAAGCCCGGGTCGGCATGCAGGGTGCAGTTGTCCTGAACATTGCTGCGCGCCCCGACGGTGATCCGCTCGACGTCGCCGCGCAGCACCGCGCCGTACCAGACGCTCGCCCCGGCGTGCAGGGTGACATCGCCGATCACCACGGACGTGGGGGACACAAAGGCCTCCCCGTCCACCTTCGGGTCCCTGCCGCCGATGCCCGCGATCAGTGCCCTGTGCGCCATTGCCGTCTCCTCGTGGTCGGTTCCCCGGCACCGTACGCCACCCGGTGGGGCGAAGATCACAGCGGTACGGGCTCTTGGACGGACCCCTCGCTGAGTACCGTGGGCAGGTGTCCTGGAGCAAGAACACGTTCTCGTCATGGCGCCGCGGCCTGGCGCAGCGCGCCGTCCACGCGGGCTGGGGCTGGGCGCAGCGCGCGGGCTCGGTGACCGCCGAGCACCCCGGGCGCTTCCGCTTCGGCGCGATGGGAACGGGCACCAGGCTGGCCTTCCCGCTGGGCACCGTCTTCGGTGAACCGTGGATCCATGTCGGTTCCCACTGCATCATCGGCGAACAGGTCACCCTGACGGCCGGACTGATGCCCGGTCTCGACCTCGGCCCCGACCCCATCCTGCGCCTCGGTGACGGTGTGGTCCTCGGCCGCGGGAGCCATGTGATCGCCGACACCTCGGTCACCATCGGCAGCGACTGCTACTTCGGGCCGTATGTCTATGTCACCTCCACCAACCACTCCTACGACGACCCGCACGAGCCCATCGGCAGGCAGTGGCCGCGGATGGAGGCGGTGGAGATCGGACCGGGCTGCTGGATCGGGACCGGCGCGGTGATCCTGCCCGGTGCGCGGATCGGGCGGAACGTGGTGGTGGCCGCCGGTGCGGTGGTGCGGGGAACGGTGCCGGACCATGCGGTGGTCGCCGGGGCACCGGCCCGTGTCGTACGGCGCTGGACGCCCGAGGACGGCTGGCAGCCGCCGCTCAGGACCCCGGCCCCGGTGCCGATACCGGACGGGGTCACCCCCGATCAGCTGCGAGCACTGGCCGAGCTGACCGAGGAGGACGTCGACCGGCTCGCGGAGCTGGACGCCGAGTCCTGACCGGCTGGAAGCGCGCGGCGGGGACGGGTTCGCGTAGGAGGTACGGGCCGCTCCGCAGTACAGTTCGGTGAACAATCAGGTGCACCACACCGTAGTTCGCCCACCCCAGCCCCTTGGACCCCACGTGTCGGATCTCGACCTGCTGACCCAGTCGCTGGCACGCAATGTGAAGCGCTGGCGTGCCGAGCGCGGCTTCACCCTGGACGCCCTCGCCGCCCGCGCCGGAGTCAGCCGCGGCATGCTCATCCAGATAGAGCAGGCCCGCACCAACCCCAGCATCGGCACGATCGTCAAGGTCGGCGACGCGCTCGGCGTCTCCGTCACCACCCTGCTCGACTACGAACAGGGCCCCCGGGTCCGGATCGTCCCCGCCGACCGGGCCGTACGCCTGTGGCACACCGAGGCGGGCAGCTACAACCGCCTCCTCGCGGGCACCGAGGCCCCCGGCCCGCTGGAGATGTGGGACTGGCGGCTGATGCCGGGGGAGCGCAGCCCCTCCGATCCGCACCCCGTCGGCACGGTGGAACTCGTCCATGTCACCGCGGGCCGGCTGACCATCACCGTGGACGGGGTGGCGTACGACGTCCCGACCGGAGCCAGCGCGTCCTTCGAGGCCGACACCCCGCACCTCTACGCCAATGACGGCGCGGTGCCCATGGAGATGGTGATGGCGGTCTCGGTGCCGCCCGTGCGCTGAGGCGCCGCCTTCGCCGCCCGCGGCGGTCCGCGGACCGCCGGTGTGGCCGCCCGGGCCGACGCCTGCGGGGCCCGCGGGGGGCCGGTCTCGCCGCCCGGGTCAACGCAGTGAGCGCAGGATGCGGCCGAGGCCGTAGTGGAAGCGGTCGTCGAAGGAGGCGTCGCCCAGGTGCTCCGCGACGCGGACGAGTGAGGGGTGGACGCCGGTGGCGAGTGCCCGCTCGAACCGCTCTCCGTCGGCGGTCGGCAGCGCCTGCTCCTCCTGGGTCAGGCCCAGCACGAAATACAGGACGGTCCAGCAGGCCCAGGCGGCCTCGCGCTCCGGCAGGCCGCCCTCCAGCAGTGCCCCGACCATGGCCTCGGCGAAGCGCAGGGTGGCCGGTTCGGGTGCGTAGGTGGCCGGAGTGCTCCCTCGAACTGGCCCGACGGCAGTCCGGCCTCTCGGTGGCCTACCCGGCCGCCGAGCGCCACCCGCTGACCGGACGGCGTGCCCCGGACCTTCCAGTGGAGGGGCGGAGCGGACTCTTCGGCCTCCTGCGCCCGGGCCGCCATGTGCTGCTGGATCTGACCGGCCGCACGGTCCTGGACGCGCCCGGCCACCGGGCGGCGCCGGACACCGGGCGCGCCGAATGGGCGGGGGTGCGCGCCGCGCTCGTCCGGCCCGACGGCCATGTGGCCTGGGCGAGCGACGAGAGCGACGACGCGGCGCTGGGCGCGGCGGCGCGCGCGGCCCTGGCCGCCACGCACCGCTGACACCGCCTCCCGGGGGCCAGGGCCTCTCGACCCCAGGCCGCCGGGCCCCCTCAGGGGGCGCTGTCGTCCTCGCCCGCCTCCAGGAGAGTGGCCGCCGCGCCCACGATGCGGGGATCGGCGGTGCCGACGACACCGGTGTCCTTGTCGGTGTAGTCGAAGCGGGCCAGAACGCTGCGCATGGCCTCGACGCGCGCCCGCTTCTTGTCGTTGCTCTTCACCACGGTCCAGGGGGCGTAACCGGTGTCCGTGGCGCGGAACATGTCGACCTTGGCGGCGGTGTAGTCCTCCCAGCGGTCCAGGGAGGCCAGGTCCATCGGGCTGAGCTTCCACTGCCGTACGGGGTCCACCTGACGGATCGTGAAGCGGGTGCGCTGCTCGCCCTGCGAGACCGAGAACCAGAACTTCACCAGATCCACGCCGTCGTCCACGAGCATCCGCTCGAACAGCGGCGCCTGGCGCATGAAGCGGCGGTACTCGTCGTCCGAGCAGAAGCCCATCACCCGCTCCACGCCCGCCCGGTTGTACCAGGACCGGTCGAACATGACGATCTCGCCCGCGGTCGGCAGATGTTCCACATAGCGCTGGAAGTACCACTGGCCGCGCTCGCGTTCGGTGGGCTTCTCCAGGGCCACCACCCGGGCGCCACGCGGATTGAGGTGCTCGGTGAAGCGCTTGATCGTGCCGCCCTTCCCGGCCGCGTCACGTCCCTCGAAGACTATGACGAGCCGACGGCCGGTCTCCTTGATCCAGCTCTGGAGCTTCAGCAGTTCGATCTGCTGGAGCCGTTTGTGCCACTCGTACTCCTTGCGCTCCATCCGGTGGTCGTAGGGGTAGTTCTCCCGCCAGGTGTCCACCGGGCTGCCGTCGGGCCCGAGCAGTACGGGGTCGTCATGGTCGGTGTGGTCGACCCGCAGGCCGTCGGTCACCAGAGGTGTCATAGCCGTCCTTCTCCCCGCTCCTCAGTGGAACTGGGGCACGATCAGATAGATCCCGTACGCGACCACGGCCGCACAGGCCAGGAAGCAGGCCCCGGCCTGAGCGACGGCAAGGCCCTGGCCGCCGCCGTCCCGCTCGTGGGCGGTCTCGGCCCGGGCCAGGCCGAGGACTCCGAGCGCGAAGACGACGACCACGGCGACGGTGGCGCCGATGCTGACCCCGGTGACCCGGCCGAGGGCGGTCCAGTCAAGGTGCATGGCTCATAATCTCCCTGGCTCAGGCGGCGCTGCCGACGCGGGTGGGCGGGGTGGCGCGGATGGTGACCTCGTGGGTCTCGTTCACATTGTTCGCGTGGACCGGGTTGCGGCGTGAGGCGGCCACGATGACGGCGGCCACGGCGGCGGCGACCAGGGCGATCACCACGGTGCCCACGGTTCCGCCGTGCTTCACGACGCCCGCGGAGACCCCGCCGACCAGGGCCGCGGACGGAAGCGTGATCAGCCAGGCGATCACCATGCGGCCCGCGGTGCCCCAGCGCACCTCGGCGAGCCTGCGGCCGAGTCCCGCACCGAGGATGCCGCCCGAGCAGACCTGGGTGGTGGAGAGCGCGAAGCCGAGGTGGGCGGAGGTCAGGATGACGGCGGTCGACGCCGCCTCGGCGGCGAAGCCCTGCGGCGACTGAATGTCCGTCAGGCCCTTGCCCATGGTGCGGATGATCCGCCAGCCGCCCAGATAGGTGCCGAGGCCGATGGCCAGACCGGCCGACGCGATCACCCATACGGGAGGCCCCGCGTCATGGCCGAGTGCGCCCGCCGAGATCAGCGTCAGTGTGATCACACCCATCGTCTTCTGGGCGTCGTTGGTGCCGTGGGCGAGCGAGACCAGCGAGGCGGAGGCGATCTGGCCGAGCCGGAAGCTCCGGTTCACCGACTCCCTGGGGGCCCGGGCGGTGATCCGGTACGCGAGATACGTGGCCAGCAAGGCCGCGAGGCCCGCCACCACGGGCGAGGCGAACGCCGGGACGAGGATCTTCTCGACCACCTGGTCGAAGTGCACTCCATGACTGCCGGCGCCGACCCAGACGGCGCCGACCAGGCCGCCGAACAGCGCGTGCGAGGAACTCGACGGGAGCCCCACGAGCCAGGTCACCAGATTCCACAGGATCGCGCCCACCAGCCCCGCGAAGATCATTCCCGGGGTCACCAGGGTGTCGTCCACGATGCCGCCCGAAATGGTCCTGGCGACCTCGGTGGACAGGAAGGCGCCCACGATGTTGAGCACACCGCTGATCAGGACTGCGGTTCTCGGCCTGAGGGCGCCGGTGGCGATGGAGGTCGCCATCGCGTTGGCGGTGTCATGGAATCCGTTCGTGAAGTCGAAGGCCAGTGCCGTGACGATCACGGCGGCCACGAGGAACGTGATGTGGTCCATCCCCCGATCAAAGCAACCGAAGGCGTATTCCCGGAGACAGCCGGGCAACGGCGGTGCGTGCGTCGCGTGGGCACGCCGGTCCCGAACTCCCTTGATCCGCGTGCCGACGGGGTGCGGAGCCGGTGCGACCGAGGGGCGGACCGCCGGAGAATGCCCCGACTGCCGCGCAACGGTGTGAACATGACGGTGGGTCAGGACACTTCGGTCCTGACCCACCGTCCGTCTTCGCCGCGGACGTGTTCCGGCGCGGCGCCCCGGGGGGTCAGGCGGCGGGAGCCGCCTGGGAGAGCTGCTCGATGACCTTGGTCAGGCCCTCGACGACCTCGGTGTCGTCCGCCGGGTGGGTCTCGGCGAAGCGGGTCACGGAGCCGGGGATGGAGAGCTTGGCTTCCTCGACGACCGCGGCACCGGCGATGCCCGCGGCCTTGCGGGTGTCGTCCTGCGCCCACACGCCGCCGTACTGGCCGAAGGCGGTGCCGACCACGGCGACCGGCTTGCCGGTCAGGGCGCCCGAGCCGTAGGGGCGGGACAGCCAGTCGATGGCGTTCTTCAGGACGGCCGGCATGGTGCCGTTGTACTCGGGCGAGAAGAGCAGCAGGGCGTCGGCCTGGGCGGCGGCGGTGCGCAGCGCGGCGGCGGCCTCCGGGGTGCTGCCCTCGACGTCGATGTCCTCGTTGTAGAAGGGCACCTGGCCCAGGCCTTCGTGCAGCACGACCTCGACGCCTTCGGGGGCGTGCTTGGCGGCCGCCTCGGCGAGCTGGCGGTTGTGGGAGCCGGCGCGAAGGCTGCCGACCAGGGCGAGGATGCGTACGGACATGGTGAAAACTCCCGGGGTGAAACGATCGGTAAGAGTGATCGGGTCACAAGCGGACCGCGACCTCAATCCGTTGAATGTTGTACCACTTTAACCGGACTGCGGTCCACTTGCTGCATCACCGTAAACGGACCAGGGTCCGTTTGTCTTCCCCGGGCGCTAATCTGGAGCCATGACCGAGCCGTTCGCGCCTTCTTCCGTGCCCCGGGACCCGGAGGTCCCGGGAGGCCCCGCGGACCTCGCCCTGCTGCCGACGGGCGGGGCGCCCCCGCTGCGCGCGGACGCCGCCCGCAACCGCACCCGGCTGCTGGAGGTCGCCGCCCGGCTCGCCGGCGAGCGCGGCATCGCCAACGTGACCATGGATGACATCGCCTGCGGGGCCGGGGTCGGCAAGGGCACCGTCTTCCGCCGCTTCGGCGACCGCACGGGTCTGCTCGTGGAGCTGCTCAGCCACCATGAGCAGCGGCTCCAGACCGCCTTCCTCTCCGGGCCCGCACCGCTCGGTCCCGGGGCGCCCCCGGCGGAGCGGCTGCACGCCTTCGGCCCCGCCGTTCTCCGTCACGAGCACGCCCACCGGGACCTCTATCTGGCGGCCCACATGGAGCCGGGGCGCCGCCGGTCCGCCCCCGCGTACCGCTTCCGGCTCGCCCATGTCCGCATGCTGCTCCGCGAGGCCCGCGCGGGCGGGGACGGCGAGCTGGTCGCCCATCTGCTGCTCGGCTATCTGGAGACGGTGCTGGTCGACCATCTGCTCACCACCCATGGGATGCCCCTGGAGCGGGTGGAGGCGGGATGGCGCGATCTGGTCGATCGCTACACGGCCCGGTGCGATCACCGCGACAGCTGAACGACCGCAGTGACCGCCGAGCCGGGCGGCTGGGCCCGGTCTTCGGCGCTCCGGCGTTTATGCAGGTCAGAGGCGTACTATCGGAGATGACAACGGTCACCGATGCAGCCTTTGCCCCAGAGTGCCGCAATGCGTTTCACTGCGGTGAGGCACCCGATGCGCGGGGGAAGGCGGAGCAGATGAGCGACCACGGTCATGAGCACGGCCCGGGGGGCCACGCGGGACACTCCCACGGTGTGTCGGCGGACGCCGACCGCCGCTGGCTGGGTGCGGCACTCACCCTGATCACCGTGTTCATGGCGGCCGAGGTGACAGTCGGCATCCTCGCGCGGTCCCTGGCCCTGATCTCCGACGCGGCCCATATGCTCACCGATGCCGCGTCCATCGTGCTGGCCCTGGTCGCGATGCGGCTCGCCGCCCGCCCGGCCCGCGGTGGCTACACCTACGGCCTCAAGCGCGCCGAGATCCTCTCCGCCCAGGTGAACGGGCTCACCCTGCTGCTGCTCGGAGCCTGGCTGGCCTTCGAGGCCGTACGGCGGCTGATCACCCCGTCCGAGGTCGCGGGCGGCCCCATGCTGATCACCGCGCTCGCCGGAATCCTGGTGAACGTGGCCGCCGCCTGGTGCATCTCCCGGGCCAACCGCACCTCCCTCAATGTGGAGGGCGCCTACCAGCATGTTCTGAACGACCTGTTCGCCTTCATCGGCACCGCCGTCGCCGCGCTCGTGGTCCTGCTGACCGGCTTCGAACGCGCCGACCCCATCGCCACCCTGGTGGTCGTCGCGCTGATGGCGAAGGCCGGGTACGGGCTGCTGCGGGACTCGGGCCGCATCTTCCTGGAGGCCGCACCGGCCGATGTCGACCCCGATGCCCTCGGTGACCGGCTCGTCGCCCGGCCCGAGGTCGTCGAGGTCCACGACCTGCACGTCTGGCAGATCACTTCCGGTCAGGCCGCGCTGTCCGCGCACATCCTGGTGGAGCCCGGCGGCGACTGCCACGCGGTCCGCCGGGACCTGGAGGACGTGCTGCACCACGAGTACGCCATCACCCACACCACCCTCCAGGTCGACCACGCCCCCGAGCGGGTCCTCCAGGTGGCGCTGCCGGGCGACCTCCGGCCGGCGGACGGCTCCGGGCACTGCGAGGCCCCGCACGGCCCGGTGCACCGCGAGGAGCCGCACCACCACTGAGGCGGCGGGCCGGGCGGGCGCGCTCCGCGCGAACGGCAGAGGACGTGGCAGGGACGGCGGGCGTACGTCGTCCCCTGCCGTCCCGGACGTATGCCGCCCAGCCGTGCGGACCTGCGCCGCAAGACCTTTATCCCGTGCAGCACCCCTCTTGACCGTCCCTTTCCCCGATACCTCTGACACAGAGCTAATCTCGTGGTGTGGAATCCGAGAAGTTCGCCGACGAGCTGGCCGCCGCCCTGGTGGCGGTGCAGCGGCTGATCCGCCGACGGCTGCGCAGGGGGACCGGCGCCCCGCGTCTGCGCGGCGCCGAGGTCGAGCTGTTGCGCCTGGTCACGGCGCGGCCGGGCATCGGTGTGTCGGACGCCGCCAAGGAGTTGTATCTGGCGGGGAACTCGGTCTCCACGCTGGTCAACCAGCTGGTGCGGAACGGCTACCTGGTCCGCGAGACGGATCCGGCCGACCGGCGGGCCGCGCGGCTGCTGCCCACCGAGGCGGCCGAGGCACGGCTGCGGGACTGGCGCGAGCGGCGCGCGGCGCTCGTACGGCGTCAGATCGCCCACCTCGACGACGAGGACCGCAAGGCACTGGAAGCGGCCCTTCCGGCCCTGCGCAAGCTGGCGGAGAACCTGCACGAGGAGGCCGAGGAGACATGACGGGCAAGACGACGGTCGGCGAGGCGCCCGCGGTGGACGCCGTCAGCTGCGCGGGACTCCACTACTCCTTCGGGGAGACCACCGCGGTCGACGGGCTGGACCTCGCGGTCCGCGACGGTGAGGTGTTCGGGCTGCTCGGGCCGAACGGCGCGGGCAAGACCACCGCGATCCGCTGTATCACCACGCTGCTCCCGGTCCCGGCGGGCATGGTCCATGTCTTCGGCCATGACACCGCCCGTGAGCGCATGTCGGTGCGGCGACTGCTGGGCTATGTGCCGCAGCAGCTCTCCGCCGACTCCGGGCTCACCGGCCGGGAGAACGTGGCCCTGTTCGCCCGGGTCTTCGATGTCTCCCGCCGCGAGCGGGCCCAGCGGGTCGAGCAGGCCCTCGCGGCCGTCGACCTGACCGACGCGGCCGACCGGCTGGCGAAGACGTACTCCGGCGGCATGGTCCGGCGGCTGGAGCTGGCCCAGGCGCTGGTCAGCGCTCCCCGGCTGCTGATCCTGGACGAGCCGACCATCGGCCTCGACCCGATCGCCCGGACCAATGTCTGGGAGCACATCAACGCCGTCCGCGCCGCCACCGGCATGACCGTCCTCGTCACCACCCACTACATGGACGAGGCCGACCAGTACTGCGACCGGGTCGCCCTGATGCACCGCGGCCGTATCCGCGCCCTCGGCACCCCCGCCGAACTGCGGAACGGTCTGCGCGAGCGGCTCGGCGCCGATGGACCGCTGCCGACGCTGGAGGACGTCTTCCGCGACGTCGCCGGCAGCGGCCTCGACGACCAGTCAGGAGACTTCCGCGATGTCCGAAGCACCCGCCGCACCGCGTCCCGCGTCGGCTGACCGCACCGCCCGGCCGGACCTCGGTCTGCTGCTGACCCCGCCCCGGGCACGCACCGGCTGGAAGGTGCTGCCCGCCAGGGTCGTGGCGATGTGCGCGGTCGAGTTGCAGAAGCTGCGCCACGACCGCACCGAGCTGTACACCCGCGCGGTCCAGCCCGCGCTGTGGCTGCTGATCTTCGGCGAGACGTTCACCCGTATCAAGGCGATCCCGACCGGCAACGTCCCGTATCTCGACTATCTCGCGCCCGGCATCATCGCCCAGTCCGCGATGTTCATCGCCATCTTCTACGGCATCATGATCATCTGGGAGCGGGACGCGGGCATCCTGACGAAGCTGCTGGTCACCCCCACGCCACGGACGGCACTCATCACCGGCAAGGCGTTCGCCGCCGGGGTGAAGGCGCTGATCCAGGCGCTGGTGGTGGTCGTGATCGCGGCGCTGCTCGGCGTCGCGCTGACCTGGAACCCGCTCAAGCTCCTCGGTGTGGCGGTGGCCGTCGTCCTCGGCTCGGCCTTCTTCTCCTGCCTGTCCATGACCATCGCGGGCATCGTCCTCACCCGCGACCGGCTGATGGGCATCGGCCAGGCGATCACCATGCCGCTCTTCTTCGGCTCCAACGCCCTCTACCCGGTGGCCGTCATGCCCGGCTGGCTCCAGACGGTCAGCCGGATCAACCCCCTGAGCTACCAGGTCGACGCCCTGCGCGGCCTGCTCCTCGGCACGCCCTCCCATCTGCCGCTCGACTTCGGCGTGCTGGTGGTGGCCGCGGCCCTGGGCATCACCTCGGCCTCCTCGCTGCTGGCGCGGCTGGCCCGCTGACCCTCACCACCGCCGACGGGCCCCGGCCCCCTCTCCCCAGGGGGGCCGGGGCCTACCCGGCGTACTCAAGGGGCCGTTTCATCTCCTCTTCCAGAACGCCATCAGATCCGCCAGGGCCCTGATGATCTCCGGACGCTCCGACGCCGCCGCCTGGCGCAGACTGATCACGAGCGCCAGGAGGATCATGATCACGAAAAGGGCGACGACATAGAGGAAGAGCTGCGGAGCAACTCCGGCCATCTGCTCGACCACGGCCCACATAGTGCCTCCCGGACGGTCCCGGCCGCTGTTTCCGGGAGACGTCACCGCAGTGCGAGGACCTCCACGGAAGCAGGCGGACGCCTGTCATCACGCAGCGCCCGCCGACTGCGAACCATGACCGCGTGGTACCGGGAGGGGAAGGCGGACCCGAACCGGGGGATCCGGACCGAGGGCGCCTTCCGCTGCCCGGTCGGCACGGTGTGGGGCGGCGCCCGTCCATCGAGAGGCCCGGCGCCACTACCGTGCTGTGCTGCTCCGCGCGTTCGGCGGGGACGGCGTCATCGAGTCCGGCGAGTTCGGCGCCCGGTTCGGCTGCCGTCTCGTCGATGCCGACGGCGACGGGGCGGAATCCTCGTCGCCGCCTGACCAGTTACTTGTCGGTATCAACGGTATCCGCGAGGCGCACGCGAACACGCCTGACCCGCGCATACGTTCACCCCAGGGACGGAATCTCGATGGCCGGGCAGCGGTCCATCACCATCTCCAGACCGGCCGTCCGGGTGCGCACGTACGCCTCCTCGTCGATCACGCCCAGCTGGAACCAGACGGCCTGGGCGCCGATCGCGGCGGCCTGATCGGCCACCGGTCCCGCCAGCTCGCTGTTGACGAAGACGTCGACGACATCGACCGGGAAGGGAATCGCGTCCAGGGAGGGGTACCCCTGCTCGCCGTGGACCGTCTCCGCCTTGGGATGGACCGGCACGATCCGCTTGCCGTAGCGCTGGAGGACCTCGGCGACCCGGTACGCGGCACGGCCCTCGTTCCCGGACAGGCCGACGATCGCCCAGGTGTCGCCCAGCTCGGTGAGGATCGTGCGGATCGTTGCTGAGTCGCCGTACACGGCCGTCTCCCTCGGGTCGCGCGACACGGTGACCCCGCGCCGTCTGCTGAGGGGCAACAGCGGGGCGGACGGGGGGATTCCCCGTCCGGGACGGCCCCCAACGGCCGTACCGCGGGCGGCGCCCCGCATCCGGAACGGGCCCCACCTCCCCGCCACGGGCCCCGTGTCCGCCTACGCTCGCCCCGTGCTCCGTATCATCGACGCCCGCACCGGCGAGCCCATCGACGTCCGCCCCGGCCTGGTCCGTGTCCACGTCCATGTCACCGGGGCCGGGACCTCGGCCCTGCGGGTGCTGCTCGTGGCCGATGTGCTGGCCCGCGCCCTGGAGATGGCGGGAATGCCCGTGGTCACGGTCGCCGCCCCGTGTGCCGCGCTCCAGGAACGCGCCCAGGCCCTCGGCATCCGCCCGGCGGAACCGGACAGCCCCGGCCCCGGCCGGGCCCTGCATGTCGTCGGAACGGAGCACGCCGCACCCGAGGGCGCGCGCATCGAGGTCGCCCCGGCGGGCGGACCCGCCGAGACCGCGGACGCCCCCTGCTCGCCGTCCGCACTGCGCCTGGCCCTGCTCTGGCGCCCCCGCGGCAGGCCCCTCGCCCTCGACCCGGTCGCCCTGAGCGAGGCGCGCGATACGCTCGGCCGCTGGCGCGCGGCCGTGGCCGGGTGGGCGACCCACCCTTCGCGGCCCGTGCCCGAGGACGTACGGCAGGAGCTGCGCGCCGCCTGGGAGAACGACCTCGACGTACCGGCCGTCCTGAGGGTGCTGGAGCGGGTGGAGCTCGACGACGGCCTGCCCGAGGGGGCACGCTTCGAGACCTACGCCTACGCCGACCGCCTGCTCGGACTGGGCCTCGCCCGCGAGATCGGGACCCTGGCGTGATCACCCGCGCGGGAACGGGCCCGCTGCGCAGACTGGTGGTCCTGCGGCACGCCAAGTCCGCCTGGCCCGAGGACGTCGACGACCACGACCGGCCCCTCGCGCCCCGCGGCCGCCGGGACGCCCCGGCCGTCGGCCACGCCCTCGCCGAGGCCGACTGCCTGCCCGACCTCGCGCTGTGTTCCACCGCTCTGCGCGCCCGCCAGACCTGGCAGCTCGCCTCGGCCCAGTGGGGCACCCCGCCGCCCGTGCGGTTCGACCCCCGGCTCTACGCCGCCGATGTGCCCGGACTGCTGGAGGTCGTCCACGAGGTGGCCGCCGAGGTGGAGACGCTGCTGCTGGTCGGACACAACCCGGAACTCGCCGATCTGGTGCTCGCCCTCGCCGGACAGGGGCTCGACGACACCCTGGAGCGGGTCGGCACCAAGTTCCCCACCGCGGCGATCGCCGTGCTCGCCGCCCACGGCGCCACCTGGCAGGCCCTCGCCCCCGGCCGGGCCCTCCTGACGGAGATGACCGTGCCGAGGGGTGTGAAGGGCTGACCGCTATCCGACGTGGACCCGCGGGCGGCGCTCCGGGTCGGGTTCGGCGCGCCGCAGCACCTCGCGGGTGACCGGGGCGACCTCCCCGTCGCCGAACACCAGGAAGCGCAGCAGATGGCTGAAGGGGGCGCCCTCGGTCCAGTTGAAGTAGGCGTGCGGCACCTCGCCGGTGCGCTCGCGCAGCTCCATCAGCACGGCCGCGAGGGTGTTGGGCACGGTGGCTCCCGACACCCGCAGCCTGCGCACCCCGTACTTCTCGTCGCCGTGCACCGTCAGATCGGTGGTGAAGTCCGAGGAGTCGTGGACGAAGGCCTCCAGGAAGAGCACCGGGCGCCCGTCCGGGATATGGGTCTGCTCGCGCTGGCTGTACTCCTTGGCGCGGTACTCCCGGCGGCTGTGCTCCTGGGGCTCGTTGGCGATCAGCCGCAGCGGGCCGTGCGCGGCCGCCTCCTCGATGAAGCGGGTCGCCGCCTCGTCGAAGGTGACGGTCGCGGCCCGCAGCTCGAAGGCGCGGTGCACCCGGGAGGCGAACGAGGTGACCAGGATCGCCAGGATGAAGATCAGCGCGATCTTGAGGCCGTCGGGGCGCTCGATCACATTGGTGATGAGGGTGTAGGTGAAGACGGCGGTGATCGCCCCGAAGCCCACGGCAGCGGCCCGGTGGCCGCGCCGGTGCACGGCGACCGTGGAGGCGAAGGCCGCGGAGAGCATCAGCACCAGCACGCCCGTCGCATACGCGCCGCTCTGGGCGTCGACATCGGCGTGGAACCACAGGGTGATCAGCACGGCGGCCACCATGAAGACCAGGACCAGCGGGCGGACGGCCCGCGTCCACTCCGGGGCCATGCCGTAGCGCGGCAGATAGCGGGGCACCAGGTTGAGCAGCCCGGCCATGGCGGAGGCGCCCGCGAACCAGAGGATCGCGATGGTCGCCACGTCGTAGACGGTGCCGAAGGCGCCGCCCAGGTGCTCATGGGCGAGATACGCCAGCGCGCGCCCGTTGGCGGGCCCGCCGTTCTTGAAGGCGCTCTGGGGGATCAGGATCGTGGTCGCCAGGCTCGACAGCAGCAGCAGGCAGCTCATGATCACGGCCGCCGTGGTGAGCAGCTTGCGGGTGTCGCGCACCCGCCCGGCCGGGTCCCGGTAGGTGTCCGACGCGTCGCCCCTGATCTGCGGCATCACCGCCACACCCGTCTCGAAGCCGGACATGCCGAGCGCCAGCTTGGGGAAGACCAGCAGCGCCACCCCGATCATCGCGAGGGGCGAGGAGTGCTGGGTGGTCATGGCGTCCGTCCAGTCGCCGATCTTCACCGGGTGGCTGAGCACCTCCCAGACGGCGACCGCCAGCACGACCAGATTGAGGCTCAGATAGGTGGCGACCAGCGTCACCGCGATGCCGATGGCCTCCTTGAAGCCCTTCAGGAAGACGGCGCCGAGCGCGGCGAGCAGAAACAGCGTGATCCAGGTGTTGGCGCCGTCCGCCCAGTGCGGGGCGAACGGGTTCTCCACGACGTGCGCGGCGGCGTCCGCGGCCGACAGGGTCATCGTGATCATGAAGTCCGTGGCCGCGAAGCCCAGGAGCACCAGCACCAGGATCTTCCCCGCCCACCACGGCAACAGCCGCTCCAGCATGGCGATCGAGCCCTCGCCGTGCGGGCTCTCGTGCGCCACCCGGCGGTAGACGGGGAGGGCGCCGAGCAGGGTCAGCGCGATCAGCACGAGCGTCGCGAGCGGTGACAGCAGACCGGCGGCGAGGGCGGCGATACCGGGCTGGTAGCCGAGGGTGGAGAAGTAGTCCACGCCCGTCAGGCACATGACGCGCCACCAGGTGTGCCCCTGGTGCTCGGCGTCCGGGGTGGCGTGCGGGCCGGGATGCCGGGCGGTCCGTTCGCTCAGGCCGTCCAGAAGCCAGGCCCGCCAGCGGACCGTGGCGGCGGAGGGCGGCCCATGGCCGGGGTCGGCGGCGTCCGGACTCTCCACCTGGGTGCCGGTCATACTTCGCTCTCCTGATGTGTGCTCGGGTGGCTCTGGGGGGCCGCTGCTGCGGCCACGGTCCCGGACGGCCCGGAACTCGGCAACGACCAGCGAGTATCCAACAAAGGGCAGTGTGCCCGGGCGCTCGGGCCCGGACGCGCCGCGGCGAGGACGAACCGGATGAGACGTACGGCACACCTGCCTCCCTGCCCCCGGCTGTCCCGCGGGGCCTTCGCCGCCCGCGTACGGCGCGGGTCCGAGGGCCGCATAGGCTGGCGTGATGCAGGACGAGTACCGCACCGTCGCCCGCGCGGGCGTGCACGAGACCGAGGTCAACCGCTCCCGTTTCCTGTGCGCCCTCGCCCCGGCCGCCACCGAGCAGGAGGCGCAGGACTTCGTCGCCGCCGTCCGCCGGGAGCACGCCGCCGCCACCCACAACTGCTACGCCTACGTCATCGGAGCCGACGCCGCGGTCCAGAAGGCGAGCGACGACGGCGAACCGGGCGGCACCGCGGGCGTCCCCATGCTCCAGATGCTGCTGCGCCGCGACATGCGGTACGTCGTCGCCGTCGTCACCCGCTACTACGGCGGCGTGAAGCTCGGCGCGGGCGGACTGATCAGGGCCTACGGGGGAGCGGTCGGCGAGGCCCTGGACACCGTCGGCACCCTCACCCGCCGCCGCTACCGGCTCGCCACGGTGACCGTGGACCACCAGCGTGCGGGCAAGGTGCAGAACGACCTCAGGGCGACCGGCCGTGAGGTGCGCGGCGTGCGCTACGGCGAGGCCGTCACCCTGGAGGTCGCCCTGCCCGACACCGAGGTCGACGCCTTCCGGGCCTGGCTCGCGGACCTCACCGCGGGCACCGCCGCCTTCGAACCGGGCGGCGAGGCGTACGGCGACGCGGACACGGGCCGCTGAGGGGCACGGGACATGGACACACGGTCCGTCGACCACACGGTGACACGGGCGGAGGGCGAGGGGCCGGCCGGAACGGGCATGGCCGCCCGTACTGTCGGACCCGGCCGTTAGTCTCGGGGATCATGAGGCTGCTGCACACTTCCGACTGGCACCTGGGCCGGGCGTTCCACCGGGTGAACATGCTCGACGCCCAGGCCGCCTTCGTCGACCACCTCGTCGCGACCGTCCGCGAGCGCGAGGCCGACGCCGTGGTCGTGTCGGGGGACGTCTACGACCGGGCGGTGCCGCCGCTGGCCGCGGTCGAGCTGTTCGACGACGCCCTGCACCGCCTCGCCGACCTCGGCGTGCCCACGGTGATGATCTCCGGGAACCACGACTCGGCGCGCCGCCTCGGCGTCGGGGCGGGCCTCCTCGACCGCGCGGGCATCCACCTGCGGACCGAGCCCGCCGCCTGCGGGACCCCGGTGGTGCTTGCGGACGCCCAAGGGGACGTCGCCTTCTACGGGCTGCCCTATCTTGAACCGGCCCTGGTCAAGGACGAGTTCTGTGTGACCGGAGCGGGCCACGAGGCGGTCCTCGCGGCCGCCATGGACCGGGTGCGCGCCGACCTCGCCGCCCGCCCGGCCGGCACCCGCTCCGTCGTCCTCGCCCATGCCTTCGTCACCGGCGGCGAACCCAGCGACAGCGAGCGGGACATCACCGTCGGCGGGGTCGCCGCGGTGCCCGCGGCCGTCTTCGCCGGGGTGGACTACGCGGCCCTGGGCCATCTGCACGGCTGCCAGACCATCACCGAACGGGTGCGCTACTCCGGCTCCCCGCTGCCGTACTCCTTCTCCGAAGCCCGTCACCGCAAGAGCATGTGGCTCGTCGACCTCGGCGCCGACGGCTCGGTGACCGCGGACCGCGTCGACTGCCCGGTGCCGCGCCCGCTCGCCCGGATCCGCGGCGCGCTGGAGGAGCTCCTCGCGGACCCGGAGCTGGCGGTGCACGAGGAGGCCTGGGTGGAGGCGACGCTCACCGACCCGGTGCGTCCCGCCGAGCCGATGGCCCGGCTCTCCGCGCGCTTCCCGCACACCCTCAGCCTGGTCTTCGACCCCGAGCGCGCCCCCGAGGACCCCGCCGCGTCGTATGCGCGGAGGCTGGCGGGCCGCTCCGAGCAGCAGATCGCCGAGGACTTCGTGGCCCATGTGCGCGGCGCGGGCCCCGACGACCGGGAGCGGGCGGTGCTGCACGACGCCTTCGACGCGGTGCGCGCCGACGACACCGTGCGGGAGGCCGTATGACCCCGCACACCCGGGACACGGAGGGCGCCCTGTGAGGCTGCACCGGCTCGACATCACCGCCTTCGGGCCCTTCGGCGACACCCAGCGCGTGGATTTCGACGCGCTGTCCGCCGCCGGGCTGTTCCTGCTGCACGGACCCACCGGAGCGGGCAAGACCTCGGTCCTGGACGCCGTGTGCTACGCGCTCTACGGCGCCGTCCCCGGCGCCCGGCAGAACGGCCAGGGCCTCACCCTGCGCAGTGACCACGCCGCACCGGGCACCCGCACCGGCGTCCGGCTCGAACTCACCGTCGCCGGGCGCCGGTTGGAGATCACCCGGCAGCCGCCGTGGGAGCGCCCCAAGAAGCGCGGCACCGGTACGACGACCGACAAGGCACAGACCTGGCTGCGCGAGTACGACGCCGCCGTCGGCGCCTGGAAGGACCTCAGCCGCTCCCACCAGGAGATCGGCGAGGAGATCACCCAACTGCTCGGGATGAGCCGGGAGCAGTTCTGCCAGGTCGTCCTTCTGCCCCAGGGCGACTTCGCCCGCTTTCTGCGCGCCGACGCCGAGGCCCGCGGCAAACTGCTCGGCCGCCTCTTCGACACCCGCCGCTTCGCCGAGGTCGAGAAGCGCCTCGCCGAGCGGCGCCGGACCACCGAGGCCGAAGTGCGCTCGGGTGACGCCGAGCTGCTCGCCGACGCACACCGGATGCAGCAGGCCGCGGGCGAGGCCGTGCCCCTGCCGAGCCTCGCGCCGGGCGACCCGGGCCTGGCCGCCGCGGTCCTCGGCTGGGCCGCCGTCGCCCGCAGCTCCGCCCGTGAGCGGCTGACCGTCGCGGACTGCGCCCGGAGCGCCGCCGAGTCGGCGCGGGCCGCCGCCGAGCGCGCCCTCGGCGCCGTACGCGAACGGGCCCGGCTCCAGCGCCGGTTCGCCGAGGCCCGGGAGCGTGCGGCCCAGCTCGAACAGCGGGCCGAAGCCCACCGGGAGGCGCTGGCCCGCATGGAGCGTTCCCGGAAGGCCGAGGCGGTGGCACCCGCCCTGGAACTGCGGGAGGCCGCAGAGGCCGGGCACCGGCGCGCCGCCGCGGCCGAGGCGCAGACCCGGGGCCTGCTCCCGGACACCTACGGCGACGCGGGCCCGCCCGGACTCGCCGCCGCCGCCCGCCGGGCCGCCGAGGAACTGGGCGGTCTGGAGTCGGCCCGCCGCGCCGAACGCCGCCTGGCCGCGATCACCGCCGAACGCGCCGCTCTGGACCGCGAGGAGCGCGCCGACGAGGCGGTCCGCCAGGACGCCGGGGACTGGCTCGCCGAGTGGGAGGAGACCCGCGCGGGCCTCCAGGCCGCGATCGACGCCGCCCAGGAGGACGCCGCCCGCGCCGAACAGCTGGCGGTGCAGCGCGAACCCGCCCGCGCGCGGCTGGACGCGGCCCGCGAGCGGGACCGGCTGGCCCAGGAGGCCGACGCCGCCCGGGACCGCGCACTCGCCGCCCGGGAGCACGCGACCGCGGCCCATGAACACTGGCTCGACCTCAAGGAGCAGCGCCTCACGGGCATCGCCGCCGAACTCGCCGGGCGGCTCACCGAGGGCGAGCCCTGCGCCGTCTGCGGAGCGACGGACCACCCCGCGCCCGCGCGCAAGGTCGCCGGACATGTCGGCCGGGAGGCCGAGGAGCGCGCCCTCGCCGCCCACCGCCGGGCCGAGGAGCAACGCGCCGAGGACGAACGGCACCTGGGTTCCGTACGGGAGGCACTGGCCGCCGCCACCGCCGAGGCCGGTGACGCACCGGTCGCCGAACTGGCCTCCCGCGCCCAGGAGACGGAACGGCGCTATGCCGCCGCCCGGGAGGGCGCCTCCCGGCTGCACCCGGCGCAGGAGGACCTGCGCCGGGCCGGACAGGAGCGGGAGCGGCGCGCTGCGGCCCGTCAGGACGCCGCCGTGCGCGCCGCCGCCCGGGCTTCACGGCGGGACACCCTGGAGCGTGAACGGGCTTCACTGGAAGAGGAGTTGACGCGCGCCCGGGGTGACGCCGAGAGCGTGGCGGCGCGCGCCGCACAGCTGGAGCGCCGGGCCGCCCTGCTCACCGGGGCGGCCGACGCGGCCCGCGTGGCCGAGGACGCCGCCCAGCGGCTCAAGGAGGCGGACGCGCGCCTCGCCGATGCCGCCTTCCGCGCCGGGTTCGACACCCCGGCGGCCGCGGCCGCCGCGCTCCTGGACGACGCGGCCCACCGCGAGCTGCAACGACGGCTGGACGCCTGGCAGCAGGAACAGGCCGCCGTACGCGCGGTGCTGGCCGAGGAGGACACGGCCGCCGCCGCACAGCAGCCGCGCGCCGACCTCGCCGCGGCCGAGCACACCGCCGCCGACGCGGCCCGGCGGCTCCAGGAAGCAGCCTCCGCACTCGACGCGGCGAACCGCCGCTGCGCCGAACTCGACCGGCTGTCCGCCCGGGCCACCGCCTCGGTGCGGCGGCTCGCGCCGCTGCGCGAGGAGCACGGCAGGGTGGCCCGGCTTGCGTCCCTGACGGCCGGGACCTCCGCCGACAACGAGCGCAGAATGCGCCTGGAGTCGTATGTGCTCGCCGCCCGGCTCGAACAGGTCGCGGCCGCCGCGACCGTACGGCTGCGGCGGATGTCCGCCGACCGCTACACCCTCGTCCATTCCGACGACCGCTCCGGACGCGGCCGCAGCGGGCTCGGCCTCCATGTCGTCGACGCCTGGACCGGCCGCGAACGGGACACCGCGACCCTCTCCGGCGGCGAGACCTTCTTCGCCTCCCTCGCGCTCGCCCTGGGCCTCGCGGACGTGGTCACCGACGAGACGGGCGGGGTCCGTCTGGACACCCTCTTCATCGACGAGGGCTTCGGCAGCCTCGACGACCAGACCCTGGACGAGGTGCTGGACGTGCTGGACTCGCTGCGGGAGCGGGACCGCAGCGTGGGCATCGTCAGCCATGTCGGGGACCTGCGGCGGCGGATCCACGCACAGCTGGAGCTGGTCAAGGGCAGGACGGGATCGGCCGTACGGCAGCGGGGAACCGGCTGAGACGGGGATCCCCGGCGCACCAACGGGTGTGCCGGGGATCGCTCCGTCAGACGTGCCGGGCGGCGACGGACCTGCCGCGTGGTGCGGTCAGAGCCGGGACAGCTCGTCCACCAGGTCGTCCAGGCCCAGCGAGCCCTGCGACAGTGCCGCCATGTGCCAGGCCTTCGCGTCGAAAGCCTCGCCGTGGCGCTTCCTGGCGTTCTCCCGGCCCAGCAGCCAGGCACGCTCGCCGAGCTTGTAGCCGATCGCCTGGCCGGGCATGGAGAGATAGCGGATCAGTTCGCTCTCCACGAAGTCCGCCGGGCGGCTGCTGTGCGCGCCGAAGAACTCCTGCGCCAGCTCCGGCGTCCAGCGCTCGCCCGGATGGAACGGGGAGTCCGCCGGGATCTCCAGCTCCAGATGCATCCCGATGTCGATGATCACGCGGACCGCCCGCATCATCTGCGCGTCCAGATAGCCGAGCCGCCGCTCCGGGTCCGACAGGAAGCCCAGCTCGTCCATGAGGCGCTCCGCATACAGCGCCCAGCCCTCCACATTGGCGCTGACCCCGCCCACCGTCGCCTGGTAGCGCGAGAGGTCCTCCGCCACGTGCACCCACTGGGCGAGCTGGAGGTGATGGCCGGGCACGCCCTCGTGGTACCAGGTCGACACCAGGTCGTACACCGGGAACCGGGTCTGTCCCATCGTCGGCAGCCAGGTCCGGCCGGGGCGGGAGAAGTCCGCGGACGGCGAGGTGTAGTACGGAGCGGCGGCACTGCCGGGCGGCGCGATCCGCGACTCCACCTTCCGCACCCGCTCCGCCAGTTCGAAGTGGGTGCCGTCCAGTGCCTCGATCGCCTCGTCCATCAGACCCTGGAGCCAGTCGCGGGTCTCGTCGACGCCCTCGACATGGGCACCGTGCTCGTCGAGGTGCGCCAGCGCCACCCACGGGGTCGCGGCGCCGGGCAGGACCTTCCCGGCCTCCTGCTTCATCTCGCCGAGGATGCGGTGGTACTCGGACCAGCCGTAGGCGTACGCCTCGTCGAGGTCCAGGTCCGTGCCGTTGAAATAGCGGGCCCAGCGGGCGTAGCGCTCGCGGCCCACCGTGTCCGGTGCGCCCTCTACCGCCGGGGCGTACACATCGCGCAGCCAGTCGCGCAGTTCGACGACGGCCGCGGACGCCGCACGTCCGGACTCGTCCAGCTCCGTGCGCAGCACATCGGGCCCCTGCGAGGCGAAGTCCTCGAACCAGCCCCGGCCCCGGCCGTCCAGGTCCGACCACTCGGAGAGCTGCTCGACGAAGGTGGCGGTGGCGCGCGGGCCCCCGTACAGCTTGCGCTCCAGACCCAGGGCGAGGGAATCGCGGTAACCGCGCAGGGCGGCCGGCACGGCCCGCAGCCGCTCGACCACCGCGGCCCAGTCCTCGTCCGTCGCGGTGGGAGTGATGGTGAAGACGTCACGCACCGAGTGCACCGGGGTGTGCATATTGCCCACGGTCCGCAGACCCTCGTCCGCCTCGTGCACGGCGAGCTCCGCGGTCAGCCGCTCGCGGAGCAGCCGCGCGCAGCGGCGCTCGATGTCGCGGTCCGCGCCGGGCAGGCGCTCCGCCTCGTCCAGCCGCGCGAGGGTCGCCCGCGCCAGCCCGGCGAGTGCCTCCTGGCCCGCGGGTGAGGTGTCGGGCAGCTTGCCCGCGCTGTCCCGCACACCGAGGTAGGTGCCGGTGACCGGGTCGAGGGTGACGAGGTCGTCGACATAGGCGTCCGCGACCTCCCGGGGCAGGAGTCTCCTGGTGGTGTCTGACATGCGGACCATCCTCATACGGTGACGTGGTCCGCGTCACGGGGATTCCGCGCTCGGCTTAGGCCTGCTCAGCGGGTTTCGGCACGGGAGAGCCGGGTGGGAGCAGGGGACCGCAGTCCCACTGCTGGAAGATCAACCGGGTCTCCACCCGCGCCACTTCGCGCCGGGAGGTGAACTCGTCCAGGACCAGCCGCTGAAGATCGGCCATGTCCGCCACCGCGACCAGCACCAGATAGTCGTCGGGCCCGGTGAGATGAAAGACCGTACGGGACTCGGGCAGTGCCCGGATGCGTTCCACGAAGGGCCCCACCAGCTCCCGCCGGTGCGGCCTGACCTGCACCGAGAGCAACGCCTGGAGCCCCCGTCCGAGCCGCGCCGGGTCCAGGCGCAGCTGATGGCCGAGAATCACTCCAGAGCGGCGCAGCCGGGCCACCCGGTCGAGGCAGGTCGAAGGAGCCACCCCGATCTGCGCCGCCAGGTCGCGGTAGGTCGCCCGGGCGTCGTTCTGCAACAGACGCAGCAGATGGAGATCCACCGGGTCCAGTACGACAGATTCGGCCATGTCTCGAACGTAACACGGCAGTCGCCGCCGGGACCCCGCCCGGTGTTCAGGCTGCGGCCCATGGATTCCCGTACTCAGAGCACGCAGAACGGATGTCCCGCAGGCCCGCTGCCCGGCCGCCGCGCACTGGCCACCGAGGCCGTGCACGCCGGACGGGAGGACCTCGTCGCCCTGGGGCTGCACGCCCCGCCCCTCGACCTCTCCACCACCTACCCCAGCCGGGACAGCCGGGCCGAGGCGGCTCGCCTCGACGCCTTCGCGGCCGACGGCGGGGAGCTGACCGGGCCGCCCGTCTACGCCCGCCTCGGCAACCCGACCGTGGGCCGCTTCGAGACCGCGCTCGCCCGTCTGGAGGGCACCGAGAGCGCGGTCGCCTTTGCCAGCGGGATGGCCGCGCTGAGCGCCGTCCTGCTGGCCCGGAGCGCCCTCGGGCTGCGCCATGTGGTGGCCGTACGGCCGCTGTACGGATGCAGCGACCATCTGCTGAACGCCGGACTGCTGGGCTCCGAGGTGACCTGGACCGATCCGGCGGGCATAGCGGAGGCGCTGCGCCCCGACACCGGTCTCGTCATGGTCGAGTCCCCGGCCAATCCGACGCTCGCTGAGGTCGACCTGCGCGCGATCGCGCACGCCTGCGGTTCGGTGCCGCTGCTGGCGGACAACACCTTCGCGACGCCCGTGCTGCAACGGCCCGCCGAGGAGGGCGCCCGGCTGGTGCTGCACAGCGCCACCAAGTACCTCGGCGGCCACGGGGATGTGATGGGCGGCGTGGTGGCCTGCGACGAGGAGCTGGCGCGGCGGCTGCGGCAGGTGCGCTTCGCGACCGGCGGGGTGCTGCACCCGCTCGCCGGATATCTGCTGCTGCGCGGTCTGTCGACGCTTCCGGTACGGGTCCGGGCCGCGTCCGCCACCGCGGCCGAACTGGTCCGCCGGCTCGCCGCCGATCCGCGGATCGCCCGGGTGCACTATCCGCGGATCGGGGGCGCGATGATCGCCTTCGAGGTGCACGGCGATCCGCACGCGGTGATCGCCGGGGTCCGGCTGATCACCCCCGCGGTGAGCCTCGGCAGCGTGGACACCCTGATCCAGCACCCGGCCTCCATCAGTCACCGCATCGTCGACGAGAGCGACCGCCATGGGGCCGGGGTGAGCGACCGGCTGCTGCGGCTGTCGGTGGGTCTGGAGGACGCCGAGGACCTCTGGGCCGACCTGGACGCGGCCCTGGGAGCGGGCGCGGCCGAGGCGGCCCGGCCCAGGGAGGTGCTCGCGGGACGGTAGGCCGTCCGGGGCACGCACCGGCCGTCCCGGGACGGCCGGACGGCCCGGCGCTCATCGCCGGGCCGTTCGGTGCGCCGGCTGTCGTTCCGGTACGCCGGGCTGCCGCGGCCGTCGGTTCGATACCTCCGGCTGCCGGCGCGTCAGTCCCGGGCGCCCTGCTGCTCGTAGGCGTGGCCGTGGGGCGGGGCCGCGGGGGCCGGGGCGGTGTGCAGGCGGGCCGTGATGACGAGGGTGCCCTCCTCGATCTGGTAGTCGAGGGGCAGCCCGAGGCCGCGCATCGCGGCGACCATGCCGGTGTTGGACGCCTGCGTGACCGCGTAGACGCTCTCGCAGCCCGCCTCCACGGCCATCGCGACCAGCCGTCCAAGGAGTTCGCCGCCGATGCCGCGCCGCTGCCACTCGTCCTCGACCAGCAGGGCGACCTCCGTCTCGTCGCCGTCCCACAGCAGATGCCCGAGGCCGACGACGCGTCCGGACGGCGTCTGCACGGCGAGGGTCCGGCCGAAGCGGGGGCTGAGCAGATGGGTGAGATAGCGGTCCGCGTCGCCGACCGGGCCGTGGTAGCGCATGCCCAGGGTGCGGGCCGAGCACCGCTCGTGCATCTCCTTCGCCGCGTCGAGGTCCGAGGTGTCGGCCCGCCGTACGGTGATCGCGGTGCCCTTGGGCAGGGTCAGCACGTCCTGGCCGCGGGGGATGCGCGGGCCCAGCCGGGCGTCCAGCTCGACCAGTGCGCGGGCGCGGGCGAACTCCGTGGGGGTGAAGGGCAGATACGGCCGCTCGACCGTGATCACCCCGCCCTCCGGCGCCCGCAGCCGCATCACCGTGTCCTCCAGGGCCCCCTCGACGGGAGCGTCCCCCTCCGGGCGGCCGGAGCAGGGGGAGACGGCGGGCAGCGAACGGATGGTGCACCGGCCGAGCAACTGGCGCAGTGCCAGCGGCAGTTCGGCCGCGTCCAGCGCGGTGCGCGTGGCCAGGCCCAGGACCCGGGTCGGGGCGTCCACCAGGTCGTGGGCGTCGGCCCGCTCGATCCAGGTCTCGGAGCCGCCGGAGTGCGCGACGGCCCGGGTGATCGCGCCGCTGTCCAGCGCGGCCGGGGCGCGCACCAGGAACTCGTCGACCGTGCCGTCGGCCAGCGGGTGGGTCTGAAGGCTCAGGATGTCGATCCGCATCCGGGCCAGCGTCGTGCACAGCGCGGCCAGGGTGCCCAGCTCGTCCTTCACCGTGGTCCGCATGCGCCACAGCGCGGTCGCCCCGGCGGCCGCGTCGTCCTCGGCGGGCCCGGCCTGCTGCTCCTCGGCGAGCGGCCGGGCGCCGGTATCACTCGTCGGGGGCGCGTGCCCGTGGCGCCGTGTCCACCAGGTGTGGAAGCCGGACGTGGCGACCAGCGCCACGGCCGACAGCCCGAGCAGGGCGGGACCGTCGGGCCCGTGCCCGACCAGGTTCGCCGTCACATCGGCCACCGCGACCGCGGTGAACAGCGCGGCGAGTTCGACCAGGTCCCGCCGCCAGTGGTGGACCGGGCGGCCGTGCCGGGCACGCGTCACATCGGACATCTCAGGAGTCATGCAATCACTGTGGAGCAAGGGTGTTGCGTGATCACAAACGCTCTGTGTCCGATGAGTAAAGTGTGCTTCTGCCCCTTTTTGTTGTTCTTTTGACGAAGCAAGGGGTGCACACTGATCGGGCCGGTCGGGGCGGCCCCTCCCGCGGCTCCCTCGGCGCCGCGCACCGGGGGATGACTCCGGTGCGCGGTCCGGTCATCGAGGGTACGCCGTCCACCGCACCCGACGCCCCTCAACCGGCCCTTCCGGAGGGGCTGTTCGCCTCGGTCGCTGAAGCGTGGGCGCGGGACTGATCCGGACGTTGTGCTGCGGCGGTCACGGCAGGCGTACCGGCAGCGCGTGAGGGCGCTCGGCTTCTCGGCCCAAGGCGCTTTTGACGTCGCTGCCCGTCGGCCAGACCTACGAGTACGCAGCTTGCCTGCTCGGGAACGTCGCACGTGTGCATGGGGCGCCGGACGACGTCGAGGACGCGGCAGCCGTGCGAGTGGAGCGCTCGCGCATCATCCGTGCCGGAGGGCACCGGATTGCCTTCCTGCTTGAGGAGTCCGTGCTCCGCCATGTGGTCGGGGAGCCAGCCGTCATGGCGGGTCAACTCGGCCATCTCCTGTCCGTGATGGCGCTGCCGGCCGTCTCGATCGGCGTCATTCCCGCAGGGCGCCAACGGCCTATGTGTCGCCGTTGGTGTCCTCGAACCGACGTCTGCCGCTCCGTGAGCCCGCGGAGGGCGGCGACGGGTGGCCCTTGAACTCGGCCGACCGGCCCCCGCTGGCGTCGCATCCAGCGGCGGCGCCCGTTGGGTGGCGCGGAAGGTGCGGGTCGCGGGCCCGGGGGATGAACCCCTTGGTGCGGACGCCCTGGCGGCGTCCCGCCGCATTGCGAGCAGCAGTGTGAACGCGTGGCGCCGTTCGGCCGGGCTCCAGAACCCGGCGGCCGACAGGGCGGTGACGGACCGTACGAGCCCTCGGTGCCCCGGCTCCAGGGTCAGCAGGCCGCTCGGGGAGCTGCCACCTTATGTGGGCGCCCGATGCCCGGCGCCTCGCAGAGCACGCTGAGGACGGGCGCCACAGTCGACAGGTCGTAGAACCGATCCGGAACGGGTGGGGAGGCACCGGAGCCCGGAGGCCGACCGTGATCACATCGCAGGAGCGGCTCGCCGCGACTCGCCCGCGAGTGGGAGACGGACCGCGCTCCCTGCGGGGAGGGGACAGGGAAGCAGACCCACTCGGCGTCGCCGTCTGTGAATACACGTGGACAAAGGGTTCTCCCCGGTGTCGTGCAGGTCGCGCCGCGCGAACGCCGTGTGAACGCCCCGCGGCGCCGTGCGTCCGGGCGGCGCAAGGGTCCGAGGATTGGTCTTGACCAAGGGGGGAGGCCGTCCTATGGTCGCAGACAAGTGCAACAACCTTTAATAAACAAGGGCGCTAAAAAGCCGCCGCACCACGGCGATTGCGGAGGACAGGGTGGGGACCACGCAGCTGGATCCGGTGCCGGAACCCAAGTACTGGCATCTGAAGACCGTACTCACCGAGGCACTCGACTCGGAGTTCTCGGTTGGCGAGATCCTGCCCAACGAACGCGACCTCGCGGCCCGCTTCGGTGTCGCCCGTGCCACGCTCCGCCAGGCACTGGAACAACTCGAACTGGAAGGCAGGCTCCAGCGCCGCCGCGGCGTCGGAACGACCGTCGCCCCGCCGCGCATGGGGATCGCCGTCGGAGCCGAGAAGCATCTGTGGCCCGGCGCCGCCGGTGACGCCTGGCAGGCTCTGGACTGCGCATCGGCCGTGCCGCCCGCCGCCGTGGCCGGGCTCCTGGAGACCGCCCGGGACGAAGAGGTGCACACGGTGCGCCGCTCCCGGACGACCCACAGTCAGCCCGTCGCCGCGGAACTGCTCTATGTCCCGGGCTCCTCGGTGCCCGACCTGTCCGGGACCGACGCGCCCTCCGGGGCGGCAGGGGCACGCGAGGTGCTGCGCGAGCTTCAGTACCGGGAGCTGGAGTACCAGGACCAGGCCGTGGAGCTGGGCTCCGCGAGCGCCGAGGACGCCAGGGAGCTGGACCGGCTGCCGGGCGCGCCCGTCCTCGTCGTCACCACCCGCTACTACGCCGGGGGCCGGACGGCCGCGGTGTCCGTGGCCACCTACCGCGCCGACACCTGTCGGCTGACCTTCGGTGCCTCGGGCCGGGTCGAGATCCACCACGATCCGGATCCCCACGCCCCCTGACGGCCCGGCCCCGGTGGCCGACCGCGTCGGGGATCGGTGCCCGGCCGTCGTGACCCGGATCAGTGCCGCGCCGTGACCGTGCCGTCCACCGCGAACAACTGCTCCTCGACATGGTCCAGCGCCAGCCGCAGCGCCCCGGTCGCCACCGCAGCCTCCCCGAGCCGGGACAGCGTCACCCTCGGCGGACGCAGACAGTAGCGCTCCAGTTCGCGGCGCAGCGGCTCCAGCACGCCGTCCAGGCCCGCCGCCCAGCCGCCGACGACCACCAGCTCCGGGTCCAGGGCGAGGACGAGCGCCGCCACATCGTGCACCAGCCGCTGGATGAAGCGGTCCACGGCCGCCCGGGCCCGCAGGTCGCCTTCGCGGGCCAGCGCGAACACATCGGCGACCTGCTGCTCGTCCAGCGGCTGAAGCGGCCGGTCCGTGGTCGACAGCAGCCGCTCCGGAGCCGCCTCGCGGCCCAGCAGATGCAGGGCGCCGATCTCTCCGGCCGCCCCGCCGAAGCCGCGGTGCAGCCGTCCGCCGATCAGCGCGCCCGCGCCGGGACTCAGCCCCGCCAGCACGAACACCACATCGTCGGACTCGGTGGCGGCGCCCTTCCAGTGCTCGGCTACGGCGGCCGCGTTGGCGTCGTTCTCGACGAGGACCGGGCACTTGAAGGAGCGGCCCAGCCGCTCGCCCAGCTTCAGACCGGTCCACTCCGGCAGGGCCGTGCCCAGGCGGACGGTGCCGTCCGCCTCCACGATCCCGGGGCTGGCCACCCCCACCGCACGCAGCGAACCACGGGCCACACCGGCGCGGCGCAGCAGTTCGGCCACCGTGATCCGCAGCCGCTCCAGGCGTTCGTCCGCCGACGCCGCCTCGGAGATCTCCTTGGACAGCGAGCCCAGCTCCCGGCCGTCGAGGTCGGTGAGCAGGGCGGTCACCCGGTGCGCGCCGACGTCCAGGCCCAGCAGATGACCCGCCTCCGCCCGGAAACGGAACCGTCGCGCGGGCCGCCCCTGCCGTCGGGCGGCACCCTCCTCGGCGGCCTGCTCCACCACGAGCCCGGCCTCGATCAGCCCCTCGACCACGCCCTCGACGGTCGGCCGGGACAGCCCGGTGACCCGGGTGATCTCGGTGAGGGTCGCGCAGTCGGTGGCGCGCAGCGCATGCAGCACCACCGTGGAGTTGATCCTTCTGAGCAGAGAGGGGTCCCCGCCGGTCAGCCGCCCCAACGTCCGTCCTCCCAGCTCGTGCGCGTGTTGGCCGGATCGTACTCGGCGCCGCGCTCACCCGCGAGGGGCGGGCGGCATCCGAGCGGGCCGCCCTGCCCGGCGGGAGGGGCCCCGGCCCCGCGCCCGGCCGCCCGGCGGCGCGGCCCGCGGCGTTCGGCGGCGGAGGGCCTCGGCGTTCGGCGGCGGTGGGGCCGCGGGGTTCGTCGAGCATCCTGACACCACGCCAATTGTCAGTGGTGACCGCTTTACTGGGGTCCATGGACATCGCGAGGAGTCTCTCCGTCATAGACCTGCTGTGCGCCCGGGAGTTCCCCGCGGCGCACGGCAGGACCGAGCACGGCGAGAGCGGGCCCGGTTATCACATAGCCGTGTTACAGGCGAGTGGCGAGTTCTGGGAGGACGACGGGACCGGGCGGGAGGAGACCGGCATACAGTACGAGGCCGACCGCGACGGCCTCGGCGAGCGGCTGACCGAACGCTGGGGGCAGCCCCAGGTCTTCAGCCTGTACAGCGTCCTGGACCGGACCCTGGGCGGGGAGGCCGTGGAGGAGCCCTGGGCCGCCCTCTGCGGTCATGTGCCCGACCTTCAGCTGTGGCGGGGGGCCGGGACGGGCCGCTGGGTGGCCCTCGGGGTCTCCCAGTGGGACAAGGAGCTGCCGTTCCAGCTCCTCGCGGTCGTCACGGAGTCGGATCCGCCGTGACGTCCCCGGCCGCCGGAACCCCCGCGGCCGTCCGCAGCCGTGCGAACTCCTCCGCCATCGTGGCCGCCGTCCAATGGGCGTTCAGACCACTGGGGTTGGGCAGCACCCACACCCGGCTCGAACCGATCGTCCGCTGCTGCGGGCCCACGGCCGCCTTCCGCTCACCGAAGGCCGTTCGGTACGCGGTCACCCCTACCACCGCCAGCCACCGGGGCCGCAGCCGCTCCACCTTGGCCGTGAGGATCCGCCCGCCCTCCCGGTACTCCTCGGCGCTCAGCTCGTCGGCCCGCGCGGTCGCCCGCGCCACCACATTGGTGATGCCGAGCCCGTACGCGAGCAACTCCCGCTGCTCCGACGGCTTCAGCAGCCTCGGGGTGAAACCGGACCGGTGCAGCACGGGCCAGAAGCGGTTGCCGGGGCGGGCGAAGTGATGGCCCCTCGCCGCCGTCAGCAGACCCGGGTTGATGCCGCAGAACAGGACCTCGAGGCCGTCCGCGACCACGTCCGGCACCAGACGGTCGCGGGCGGCCTCCAGCTCCGCCGGGGTGAACCGGGTCAGAGGATCGCCCCCGGGGTGTAGCCGGCGGCCTCCGGGTACTGCTTGGCGATCTCCTGGATACGGCCCACGACGGCGGTGACCTGGTCGGCCGCGGCACCCGTGAAGGACAGCTTGTCCGCCATCAGCGCGTCGAGCTGCGCGCGGTCCAGCGGAATGCGCTCGTCGGCGGCCAGCCGGTCCAGCAGTTCGTTGCGCTCGCCGCCCTGCTCGCGCATCGCGAGCGCGCAGGCCACCGCGTTCTCCTTGATGGCCTCGTGGGCCACCTCCCGGCCGACGCCCGCCCGCACCGACGCCATCAGCACCTTGGTGGTGGCGAGGAACGGCAGATAGCGGTCCAGTTCACGCGCCACCACGGCGGGGAAGGCGCCGAACTCGTCGAGCACCGTCAGAAACGTCTCCAGCAGGCCGTCCAGCGCGAAGAACGCGTCCGGCAGCGCGACCCGGCGCACCACCGAGCAGGACACATCGCCCTCGTTCCACTGGTCGCCCGCCAGCTCGCCGGTCATCGAGGCATAGCCGCGCAGGATGACCATCAGGCCGTTGACACGCTCGCAGGAACGGGTGTTCATCTTGTGCGGCATCGCGGACGAGCCGACCTGCCCGGGCTTGAAGCCCTCGGTCACCAGCTCGTGCCCGGCCATCAGCCGGACGGTCTTCGCGAGCGACGAGGGCGCCGCGGCCAGCTGCACCAGCGCGGTGACCACCTCGTAGTCGAGCGAGCGCGGGTAGACCTGGCCGACCGAGGTGAAGGCCTGCCCGAAGCCGAGGTGGCCCGCGATCCGCTGCTCCAGCTCCGCGAGCTTCGCCGCGTCCCCGCCCAGCAGGTCGAGCATGTCCTGCGCGGTGCCGACGGGGCCCTTGATGCCGCGCAGCGGGTAGCGTCCGAGCAGTTCCTCGACCCGGCCGTGGGCCACCAGCAGCTCGTCGGCGGCCGTCGCGAAGCGCTTCCCGAGGGTGGTGGCCTGCGCGGCCACATTGTGGGAGCGGCCCGCCATGACCAGCTCGCCGTACTCGGCCGCGAGCCTTCCGAGGCGCGCCAGCACGGCCACCGTGCGGTCGCGCATCAGCTCCAGGGAGAGCCGGATCTGAAGCTGCTCGACGTTCTCCGTCAGATCGCGGGAGGTCATGCCCTTGTGCACGTGCTCATGTCCGGCGAGGGCGTTGAACTCCTCGATCCGCGCCTTCACATCGTGCCGGGTGACCTTCTCGCGCTCGGCGATCGAGGCCAGGTCGACCTGGTCGAGCACCCGCTCGTAGTCGGCGATGGCCGCGTCCGGCACCTCGACCCCCAGGTCCCGCTGGGCCCGGAGCACGGCGAGCCAGAGCTGCCGCTCCAGCCTCACCTTCTGCTCGGGGGACCAGAGCGTGGCGAGCTCGGCGGAGGCGTAGCGTCCGGCGAGGACGTTCGGGATACGGGGCTTTGCGGGCGCAGCAGTCACGTGCACCGAGTTTACTGGCGGTTTGTGCAGGCCGGTGCCACCGGGTGGTTCGGCGGAACCTACGAGAGGGCCGTCAGGCGGGGCGGCGCCCGAACTCGGGCTCCGGTGCCCGGCCGACCGGTCCCTCGTACGGGAGCAGTTCCGGACGCTTGGCCGGGCGGCCGTCGCCCGAGGAGCGGCCCGTCAGCCGCCGCCCTATCCAGGGCAGCAGATACTGCCGGGTGAAGCGGGCGTCCGCGGTGCGCCGGGCGAGCCAGCCGGGGGGCGCGCCCGGCGGCAGCGGCGTACGCCACTCGGCGTCCTCGGCCTCGTAGCCGAGTGTCTGCCACACGGCCTCCGCCACCCGGCGGTGTCCCTCGGCCGTCAGATGCAGCCGGTCCACGCCCCACAGCCGCGGATCGGCCAGCGAGGGCGCGCCGTAGAGGTCGACCACCAGGGCGCCGTGCCGTTCGGCGAGCTCGTCGACACAGGCGAACAGCTCCTCCATGCGCGGCCGGAAGCGTTCCAGCACCGGGCCCTGGCGGCCCGGGCTGCGCATCAGGACGAGCTGTGTGCAGGCGGGGGCCAGGCGCTCCACGGCCTCGGTCAGCAGACCCCGCACCCGGTCCATGTCGCACTTGGGCCGCAGGGTGTCGTTGAGACCGCCGACCAGGGTGATGACATCGGGCCGCATCGCGGCGGCGAGCTCCACCTGCTCCTCGACGATCTGCCCGATCAGCTTGCCGCGCACCGCCAGATTGGCGTACCGGAACCCGGGGGTGCGGGCGGCCATCCGGGCCGCGAGGACATCGGCCCAGCCGCGGTAGGAGCCGTCGGGCAGCAGATCCGACATGCCCTCGGTGAAGGAGTCGCCGACCGCGACCAGGCTGGTGTGGGTGGGATTCGTCTGCATGGCGCCGACGATGGTATCCCGCGGACATACCCGCCGGTCGGTCGGGCCGCCCCTTCCCCGTCTAGGGGCGCCTGCCGAACAGCTCCCGCAGCACGTCCTCCATCGTGACCAGGCCCGCCAGGCGGCCGTCGGCGCCCTGGACCGCCGCCAGATGCGTACGGCTGCCGCGCATCGCCGTGAGGACGTCGTCCAGCGGTGTGCTCTCCCGCACCCGCGCGATGGGCCGCATGTCCTGCTGCCGGAACGGCTCACGGCGCGGAGAGGCGTCCAGGGCGTCCTTGACATGCAGATATCCGGCGATCCTCCGCCCCTCGTCCACCACCGGGAACCGCGAGAACCCGGACTCGGCCGAGAGGCGCTCCAACTGCTCCGGAGTGATGCCCAGGCGCGCGTACACCACCTGCTCCAGCGGCACCACCACATCGCGCACGGGCCGTCGGCCCAGTTCCAGCGCGTCGTGCAGCCGCTCCCGGGCGCGGTCGTCGAGGAGCCCGGCCTCGCCGGAGTCCGTGACCAGCCGCGCCAGTTCGTCGTCCGAGAAGGTGGCGGTGACCTCGTTCTTGGTCTCCACGTGCAGCAGCGCGAGCAGCCCGTTGGCGAAGGTGTTCACCGTGAAGATCACCGGCCGCAGGGCCCGTGCCAGCGCGACCAGGGGCGGCCCGAGCAGCAGGGCCAGGCGCACCGGCTCGGCCAGCGCGACGTTCTTCGGCACCATCTCGCCGAGCAGCATGTGCAGATATGTCGCCAGGGCCAGCGCGATCACGAACGACACCACCCGGCCCGCGCTGGGCGGGACGCCGACCAGATGGAACAGCGGTTCGAGCAGATGCTCGATGGCGGGCTCGGCGACGACACCGAGGACCAGGGTGCACAGGGTGATCCCGAGCTGCGCGGCCGCGAGCAGCGCCGACACATGCTCCAGACCCCACACCACGCTCCGGGCCCGCCGGTCGCCGGCCTCGGCGTGCGGCTCGATCTGGCTGCGCCGCACGGAGATCAGCGCGAACTCGGCGCCCACGAAGAAGGCGTTCGCGACCAGCGTCAGCAGGCCGATCAGCAGCTGGACCAGGGTCATCGCTCCTCCTCCCGTCCGGCGGCCGGGGCGTGCAGCAGCACCCGGGCGGCCCGGCGTCCCGTCGCGTCCACCACGTCGAGGCGCCATCCGGCCACCTCGACGCTGTCGCCCTCGGCCGGTATGCGGCCCAGTTCCGCGGCGATCAGCCCGGCGACCGTCTCGTACGGGCCGTCCGGCACCCGCAGTCCGACCCGGGCGAGCTGGTCCATGCGGGCCGAGCCGTCCGCCGAGTACAGCGCGCGCCCGGCGGTGTCCGTGCCCGCCGGGGCCAGGTCGGGCGTCTCGTGCGGGTCGTGCTCGTCCCGCACCTCACCGACGACCTCCTCGACGATGTCCTCCAGGGTGGCGACCCCGGCGGTGCCGCCGTACTCGTCGATGACGACGGCCATGGTGTTCTTGCCGGAGAGCCGGTCGAGCAGCCGGTCGACGGTCAGCGACTCCGGGGCGAAGAGCGGCTCGCGCATCACCTGCGTGACCGAGCGGTGCGGCCGGGCGTCGGCGGGCACCGACACGACGTCCTTGATGTGGGCGATGCCGACGACCGAGTCCAGGCTGCCGCGGTAGACGGGGAAGCGGGACAGGCCCGTGGCGCGGGTCGCGTTGGCCACGTCCTCGCAGGTGGCCTGGAGGTCCAGGGCGATCACCTGGACCCGGGGTGTCATCACGTTCTCGGCGCTCAGGTCGGCGAGATTGAGGGTGCGGACGAACAGCTCGGCGGTGTCCGCCTCCAGGGCGCCCGCCTTGGCGGAGTGCCGGGCGAGGGCCACCAGCTCCTGGGGGCTGCGCGCGGAGGCCAGCTCCTCGGCCGGTTCCAGGCCGAGGCGGCGGACCATGTGGTTGGCCGTGTCGTTGAGATGGGTGATGAAGGGGCGGAAGGCGGAGCTGAACCAGCGCAGCGGGGTGCCCACCCGCTTGGCCACCGCCAGCGGCGAGGAGATCGCCCAGTTCTTGGGCACCAGCTCGCCGACCACCATCAGGAACACCGTCGACAGGGCCGTGCCGATGACCAGGGCCACGGACCGGGACACGGAGGGGGACAGTCCCAGCGAGGCGAGCGGCCCCGCGATCAGTTTGGCGATGGACGGCTCGGAGAGCATGCCGACCACCAGATTGGTGACCGTGATGCCGAGCTGGGCGCCGGAGAGCTGGAAGGTCAGATTGCGTACGGCCCTGCGGGCGCCGGACGCGCCGCGCTCACCGCGCCGTACGGCCTGCTCCAGCTCGCTGTGCTCGACGGTGGTCAGGGAGAACTCCGCGGCGACGAAGACACCGCAGGCGAGCGAGAGCAGGATCGCCACCACCAGGAGGAGGACCTCGGTCATCGGGTCACCTCCGTCCCGGGACCGTCGGGGGGCGCGACGGCCGCGCGGGGGCGGGTACGGCCGGGCTCACCCGGCGGTGGATGCTCACACTTCTCCATGGTGGGACGGGTTGACCCCGGGGAGGAACCGTTCATCCCCTCCATGGTAAAGGATCGGCAAAGTCCCTCGGTGGGCGGTGTCGCGGACCCGGGTCCGGCCTCGCGGATCCGCTGCTCGCTCATCCCGCGATCACATCACGCCGGACCCGGCCCGCCCGGCCTTGACGGTGCCCCGGTCATGCGTGCGGGTCACTCGTGCGCGATCGCCGCCAGCACATTCATCCGCGAGGCGCGCAGGGCGGGCAGCAGCGCGGCCACCACGCCCACGACCGCCGAGCCCGCCACCACCGCTCCGACGACGGTCCAGGGGATCGCCAGCGCCTTGACGCCCTGCAAGGCCAGCACCCGCTGGACGCACAGCCCCCACACCAGCCCCAGCGCCAGCCCGAGGACCGCCCCGAACACGGCGATCACCACCGACTCCAGCCGGATCATCCGGCGCAGCTGCCGCCGGGACAGCCCGATGGCCCGTAGCAGCCCGATCTCCCGGGTGCGCTCCACCACCGAGAGCGCCAGGGTGTTGACCACTCCCAGCACGGCGATGACGATCGCAAGCCCGAGCAGCGCCGAGACCAGGTAGAGCAGCACCGCGATCTGGTCGTGGACGAGCTTCTTGTAGTCGGCCTGGTCCCGGACCTGGACCTGGGGGTAGGGGCCGAGCGTCCGGTCCAGACGCGATCTGAGCAGGTCCTTGGGTGTGCCGGAGGCGGCGTTCACATACAGCGCGGAGTCCTGCGCGCCGGGCACGTGCTTCTCGAAGGCGGCCATCCCGAAGAAGAGTCCGCCCTCCGTGCCGAATCCGCCCGAGGTGCCCTGGTCGGTGAGCGCGCCGACCCTCAGGTCCGCCCCGCTGCCGTCCGGGAAGCGGACCGGAAGCGCCCCGCCCACCCGCACCCCGTGCTCCCGGGCGAAGGTCGCGTCCATGGCCATGGCACCGGCCGCGAGCGCGGAGGCGGTGTCTCCGCGGACGTAGTTGATGTGGGCCACGGCGTCCAGGCCGGGGTCGTAGCCCCCGGCCGTGGTCCGGACGGTCTTCCCGTCCGGCAGCCGCACCGCCACGGCGGTGAGCCGCTGACGCACCACCAGCCCCGCGCCGTCCGTCGCCCGGACCCGGTCGGTGATCTCCGCGGGGAAGGGCTGGAAGTTGGCGTTCTGCACCACGAAGTCGGCGCCCAGGGTCTTGTCGATCTGCTGGTCGAACGACTTCGACAGGGAGGCGCTCGCCACCGACATCCCGGTGACGAGGGCGATGCCGACCATCAGGGCGGAGGCGGTGGCACCGGTACGGCGCGGGTTGCGCAGGGCGTTGCGCTGCCCCATCCGCCCCACGGAGCCGAACAGTGCGGGGAAGGCCCCGCCCAGCACCCGGATCACGGGACGCACCAGCAGCGGGCCCGCGATCACGGTGGCGACGAGGGTGAGGACCACTCCCAGACCGAGCAGGGCGGTGGCGGTCGCGGTGCGGTCCGATCCCGCACAGCCGCCCAGCGCGGCCAGGCCGAGCGTGCCGACGGCCGTGCCCGCCGCCGCGCGGACCCTCAGCGGCCGCCCCGCACCGGCGACCTCGGCGTCCACGAGAGCGGCCATGGGGGAGACGGCGGCGGCCCGCCGGGCCGGGAGATACGCGGCGACGAAGGTGACCCCGACCCCGACGGCATAGGCCGCGAGCGGTGTCGCCGGGCCGATCACCATCTCCGTGGACTTCAGGTTCATGCCGAAGGCGCCCATCAGCCGGATCAGCCCCGCCGCGAGCCCGATCCCCGCGGCAAGGCCGAGCGTCGAGGACACCAGGCCCAGCAGCACCGCCTCCGTCAGCACCGACCGGCGCACCTGCCGCCGGTCGGCGCCCAGCGCCCGCAGCAGCCCCAGTTCCCGGGTGCGCTGCGCGATGAGCATCGAGAACGTGTTGACGATGAGGAACACACCGACGAGTACGGCGATCCCGGCAAATCCCAGCATCACGTACTTGATCACGGCGAGGAACGTGCCGAGCCGGTCGGTGTCGGACTTCGCCTGCTCGCCCGCCGTCCGCAGCTCGTAGGGCGCGGGGCCGCCGGAGGGGGAGTGCAGCGCGGCCGCGATCCGCTGCTTGAGCTGGGCGTCGGTCACACCGGGCGCCGCGTCGACGGAGATGGCGGTGGCCGTGCCGGGGCGGCCCAGCAGCCGGGTCTGGGCGGTCGGGGTGTCCAGGAAGACCAGGGCGGATCCCGGATTGGTGGTGGTGAAGGCGGCGATCCCGGCCACCCGGACCGTGAAGGAGCCGGGCGGGGCGAGCACACGCAGCGGGTCGCCGATCCGCACCCGCTTGTGCCGCGCCGTGTCCGCGTCGATCAGTGCCTCGCCGGGGCCGTGCGGAGCGTGCCCCGAGGCCAGCTTCACGGGGGTGCGTCCGGTGACGTACCAGTTCTCGGCGAGTGTGGGCGCGCCGCTGGTCGGGCCCACCGGCTGGTTGTGGCGGTCCACCACCGTGATGTTCCGGACGGCCACGTCCACATGGGCCGCGGCGACCCCGTCGACCCGGGAGATCCGCCCGGCGAGCGAGGCGGGCAGGGTCGGGACGGCTCCGGACGCGATCGGCGAGGACAGGTCCTGCCGGGGGCTCACGGTCACATCGGCCGCTGTGGAGGCGAACAGCTGGTCGAACGTACGGCGGACCGTGTCCGAGAAGATCAGGCTTCCCGCCACGAACGCCACGGACAGCACCACGGCCAGGGCCGAGAGCGCCAGCCGCCCCTTGTGCGCCAGAAAACTGCGCAGTGTCGCCTTCAGCACGGCAGCCTCAGCCCTCGCGCAGACCCGTGTCGTCCGCGCCCGCCGGGACCGCACCGGGGGCGGGCTCCGGGCGGGGCCCGCCCGCGAAGAGACGCAGGCGTTCCAGCACCGCTTCCGCCGTGGGTCGCTCCATCCGGTCCACGATCCGCCCGTCGGCCAGGAACAGCACCAGGTCGGAGTGGGCCGCCGCGCCCGGGTCGTGCGTCACCATGACGACGGTCTGACCCAGTTCGTCGACCGCCTCCCGCAGAAAGCCCAGCACCTCCAGGCCCGCCCGCGAGTCCAGGTTGCCCGTCGGTTCGTCCGCGAAGATCAGCTCCGGGCGGGAGGCGAGCGCCCGGGCGCAGGCGACCCGCTGCTGCTGGCCGCCGGAGAGCTGCGCGGGCCGGTGCGCCAGGCGGTCGCGCAGCCCGAGGGTGTCGATCACCCGGTCCAGCCACTCCCGGTCGGGCTTGCGGCCCGCGATGTCCATCGGCAGCGTGATGTTCTCCGCCGCGCTCAGCGTCGGGATCAGATTGAAGGACTGGAACATGAAGCCCACCCGGTCCCGGCGCAGCCTGGTCAGCTCGCGGTCCCTCAACCCCGTGATCTCGGTGTCGCCGAGCCACACCTGACCCGCCGAGACGGTGTCGAGCCCCGCCAGGCAGTGCATCAGGGTCGACTTCCCGGAGCCCGAGGGGCCCATGACCGCGGTGAAGCGGCCCCGGGCGATGTCCACATCGACCGAGTCGAGGGCGAGCACCGTCGTCTCGCCCGAGCCGTACGCCTTCGTCAGCCCCCGGGCCCGGGCGGCGGTGCCGTCCGCACCCCCGCGGCCCGGGGAGCGCTCCGCAGCAGCAGTGGACAAGGCCGCCTCCTCGGTCGTGGACGTCCCGGCGCCTTCGCCCGTCCCGTCCTGTCCCGCACGAGCGTAGTGTGACGCACGGCACACCCGGTATCCCCTCGGGTGGCCGGGTCTGCTTTCTCCGGCGATTCCGTCGGCCCCGGCGACTCGGGCGGCTCCGACCAGGGAGGCCGGGCGCCCGTGCCCGGGGCACCGGCTCACGGGGGGCGCCCGCCCTGCCTCGCGTGCGACCCCGCGCCCCCTTGCCGGTGCTAGCGACACGGCGCTAGCGTCGAGACATGGCCAAGACCCAGCTGAACGTGAGAGTGGACGAGGGCACCGCCCGTGCCGCCCGCGAACGGGCCCTGGAGCGCGGTATGAGCGTCAATCGCTATATCGAGGAACTGGTCCGCCAGGACACCGGCGAGGTCGGCCACACCTTCGTCGAGGCCGCCGCCGACTTCATGAAGCAGTACGAGTCCGTCTTCGCCGAGGAGTTCGGCTCCGCCCCCGACGGGCGGCCCGGGGGCCCGCGGGAGGTCCGGAGCGAAGGTCGCCACTGAGCCGTTGAGCCACCTCAGAATCGACCTCGCCTGGCTGCTGATGGTCGCCGAACAGAAGACACCCGGAGACCCCCAGGTCACCGACTGGGGAGCACTGGTCGCCGCGGTCAGCCGGCACGAGGCGGAGATCTTCGGCCTCCCCGTCTACGACACCCCGCACACCCGCGCCGCCGCCCTGCTCCAACTCCTGCTCCACATACCGGCCCTGGAGCGCTCCAACGCGCTGTTCGCCTCCGCGGTCGCCTACGCCTACCTCGTCGCCAGCGGAGTCAAGGTCGTCACCTCCCCGGAACAGGTCCGCGACCTGGCCCGACTGGTCAAGAGCGGCGCGGCCTCGGTGGACGACATCGCACGGGAACTGCGGCAGTGGAGCCTGTGATGGGCCTGGAGCCTGTAAGGGGCCCGCACCCGCGCCCTCCACTCCCCGCGCCCTCCACTCCCCGCGCCCTCCACTCCCCGCGCCCTCCACTCCCCGCGCCCGCAGTCCCCGCCCCGGTCGCTGGTCCCCAACCGACCAGGCGGCGGCGCCAGTCCAGGGGGGTGACGGTGATGGCGTGGCCGGGGTCGCCGTCCCACTCGGTGGGGAGGCCGACCGATGCGAGAGCGGCCACGACCTCATGGCCGACGGCCGCGGTGGTCCCGGGTGAGCCGTCGAAGCCGCCGTGGAGGAGCGTCAGTCCGCGGCCGGACGCGGCGGAGTCGGTGCACTGGCGTGGAAGTAGACGAAGCCGCGGGCGCCGGGGCCGCCCTCCCCGCCGATCTCGGACTCACCGCAGCTGCGGCAGCAGGTGAGGTTCTCGCGGGCGGTGACACCGGCCGCCCGCAGGGCCGTGAACGCGCGAGTGAGCCGCTCGGAGTCGGTCTCACCCTGCCAGGCGGCCCGCTCCGCGACCCTTTCCAGCCACAGCCGGTCGGCGAGCGCCTGTGCCTGCTCGCGCGAAACGGGCCGTCGGTCCTTGGTGACCAGGTACTCCTCGGCTAGGTTCTGTCTCTTTGGTCAGCGCCGGGTCCAGATGAGGATGCCCGCGAGGTGGAGTGCGGCCTGGTAGGCGATCGCCAGCTTGTCGGTGCGG